>NZ_CP021354.1:6007846-6611769 GCF_003130705.1 Rhodococcus oxybenzonivorans
AATCGCCGTCGTACCTCCTCGCGCAGGGCAAGCGGTCCGAGGCCGAGGCCATCGCGAAGCAGTACGGACTGGAACTGGAACCCGCGCCGGCCGCCGACGCACCCGTCGCGTCCGCAGCCAATCCGGTGCGCGCCCTGTTCTCACGTCCGTTCCTGCGCAACAGCATCGCTATCTGGGTCACGTCCTTCATGGGACTGCTGCTCGTCTATGGACTCAACACCTGGTTGCCGACCATCATGCGCGAAGCCGGATACAACCTCGGGGCCTCGCTCACCTTCCTGCTCATCCTCAATGCCGGCGCGGTGGTCGGACTTCTGATTGCCGGCGGCGTGGCCAACAGAATCGGCCCTCGTCCTGCGGCGATCATCTGGTTCGCCGGCGCCGCGGTGTTCCTGGCGTTGCTCAGCGTCAAGGTGTCGTTCGGGATCTATGTGCTGGTGTTTCTCGCCGGGTGCTTCGTGTTCAGTGCGCAGGTGCTGGTCTACGCATTCACCTCGGCGAACCATCCGCCGCAGATCCGTGCGACCGCGCTGGGCTGGTCTGCAGGCGTGGGACGCGTCGGCGCGATCTGCGGTCCCATTCTCGGTGGGGTGATGCTGGGAGCCGGTTACGCCGTCCCGTGGGGCTTCTATGCGTTTGCCCTGGTGGGGCTGCTCGGTGCGATTGCTGTGGCTACCACTCGGACGGTCCGCTGAGATTCGTGGCCGCCGGGCGATGAGTTTCGGGCATGTGCGTGGTCCATATCGGTGAGGATTGATCGAAATCACCCGAGAGGACCCACGTCATGAAACCCATCACCCCTTGCCTCTGGTTCGACGACCGCGGTGAAGAGGCAGCAAAGTTCTACACCTCCCTCTTCCCGGACTCACGAATCACCGACGTGACCTATTACGCGCCCGGCACACCCGGCCCCGAGGGCAAGGTGATGACGGTGTCCTTCGACATCAACGGGCAACCGTTCACCGCACTCAACGGCGGCCCGCAATTCACGTTCAGCGAAGCCATCTCGTTCGAAGTGAGGTGTAAGGATCAGGACGAGGTAGACCGATACTGGGCGGCTTTCACGTCAGACGGTGGCGAGGAAAGCCAGTGCGGCTGGGTGAAGGACCGCTTCGGAGTCTCCTGGCAGGTGGTCCCCGAACGCCTGTACGAGCTGATGAGCGACCCCGACACCGCCGCGGCCCAGCGCGCCGTCCAGGCGATGCTCCAGATGCGCAAGTTGGACATCGCCGCACTCGAGAAGGCGTTCGCGCAGCCGTGAGCTCCGGCGAGGAGAGGTGACGAGAAGGGGATGACACCGTGACCGCACAGCGCAAGACACACATCAACGGGGTGCATACGGTGGCCGTGCCTGTCGCCGATCAGGACAGGGCCCTCGAATTCTACGTCAGCACACTCGGTTTCGAACGCCGCATGGATGCCGAGTTCGGCGAGGGGCAGCGCTGGGTCGAGGTGGCACCCCCAGGATCAGTCACCTCCATTGCCCTGGTTCCGGAACGTGAGGGCGCACCGGCCGGCGTCGAGACCGGCATTCGGCTGTCCACTGCGGACGCCGACGCCGATCATGCGACTCTCGCGGCGCACGGTGTCGATGTGGACGCGGAGGTCATGCGCCTCGGCGACTACGTACCGCCCATGTTCTATTTCCGCGATCCCGACGGCAACCGGCTCGTACTCGTCGAACTGCAACGAGAGAGCCAGGCGGACACAGAAAACTAAGCAGACACAGAGAACTTCCCGGACACAGTGGCGTCCGTCGGCCCCTGAAGAGACCCGGCCGTCAACGTCAGCGTGCAACCGGCGCGCTCGGCATCGAGCAGCTCGTGGGTGGCCACGACGACGATGGCACCTCGTGCGGCTTCTTCGTCGATCACGTCGTTGATTACGGCGCGGGCCTGCGCATCGAGTCCGGTGGTCGGCTCGTCGAGGAGCAGTAGGTCACCGCGTTGCACGAGCGCCTGAGCGAGCAACGCGCGTTGCCGTTGACCGCCCGACAGCGTACCTACTTGCCGCGCAGCGATATCCGTGATGTCGAGCCTCGTCAACGCAACCTCCACAGCTTGGCGGTCGTCGGGGGTGAGGCGGCGAAACAGTCCACGGCGCTGCCACGCGCCCATGCCGACGAGCTCGCGCACCGTGAGGGGCAGGTTGTCCCCGACCGCCGTACGTTGTGGCACGTAGGCGACGCGCCGCCCGCGGAGGCCGTCGATGCTTCCGGACGTGGGGCGCAGGATGCCGGCCAGTGCATGGAGCAGCGTCGACTTGCCGGACCCGTTGTGCCCTATGAGCGCGGTAACCGTCCGCTCAGTGAAGGATGCGCTGACACGGTTCAGCGCCACGGCGGTCCCGTACCGCACGGTGAGTTCGCTTACGACAATCATTATCGCTTAGGTTAGCACCATGCAGTGGCTACTCGATCCGTTCATGGTGTCTTTCGTTCGCCGGGCGTTGTTCGCCGGAATGCTGGTCTCCGTTCTGTGCGGGCTGGTGGGCACCTGGGTGGTGGTACGCGGAATGGCGTTCATGAGTGAAGCCATCTCCCACGGGATGTTGCCCGGCGTGGCGGTCGCGTACCTCGCGAGCGCCAACCTCGTCCTCGGCGCAGCCGCGAGCGCGGTGGTGATGATTCTTGGCGTTTCGTGGGTGTCGAAGAATTCCCGGCTGTCCGAGGACACGGGCATCGGTCTTTTGTTCGTCGGAATGCTCGCACTCGGTGTGGTCATCGTCTCGCGGGCACGCTCGTTCGCGGTCGATCTCACGGCGTTCCTGTTCGGGGATGTGCTGTCGGCAACGTGGGACGATCTGATCTGGCTCACCGCAGCCGTTGTCGTCGCAGCCCTGATCTCCGTGGTGGCCTACCGGCCGTTCGTTGCTCTGGTCTTCGACGAACGCAAAGCACACACACTGGGGTTGCGGCCGCGGTTGGCGCACCTGGCGCTGCTCGCCCTGGTAGTCCTCGCCGTCGTAGCGTCGTTCCGCATCGTCGGAACATTGCTCGTCTTCGGACTCCTGGTTGCGCCCTCCGCCACCGCGGCACTCTTCGGCCGCTCGCTTGTCGCAACCATGAGCCTGGCCGTGCTGCTCGGATGGTCGGCCACAGCCCTTGGACTGATCGTGTCGTGGAACGCCGACACCGCCGCGGGCTCCACCATTGCCGGACTGGCCGTGCTGCAATTCTTCGTCGCCGTACTCATCCGAACTGCAGTGATGCGCCTACGTGCAGCGAGTTCGCCCGCGCCTGTGCCGATTGGCTAGCCTATCAGTAATGATTATCATTAGTAGTAGATGGAGTGCATAGTGCAGAACAGGACATTGGTGCGCGCGGCGCTCGCCATGTCGATCACCGCGCTGGTATCGACCGGGTGCGGCTCGGACGCGACGGACGAGACCGCGCCCAGCGGCCAGAGCAGGCCGGGCAGCGACCTCGCGGCCGAAGCAGGAGCCACCGAGGTAGAGGGGCCCGAGCCACGACTGGTCGTCGCAGACGCGCTGTCCGGCCGTGTCGACGTCCTCGATCTGACGACCGCGGACAAGATCCATTCGTTCCATTTCGACCATCCGACGGTCCTCACCACAGTCAAGGACCGCTACGCGTTCGCAGTCGATGCATCGGGCGGCACCGTGCATGTGGTCGACGCCGGATCATGGACCATCGACCACGGCGACCACAACCACTCTTACACCAAGGCCCCCATCGAGATCGGCAAGCTGACCGGCGAACAGCCGGGAGCCGTCGTAATCGGTGACGACAAGGTCGCCACATTTTTCGATGCCGACGGCCGCGCCGACGTGATCGACTTCGCGCAGCTGCGCAAGGACAGCGCCGAGGTCGGCGAGGTCGTGCCGTCCGCATCTGCGCACGCCGGAATGGCGATACCCGTCGCCGATCGCTACCTCGTCTCTCGACCGGGCACCGGCGCAGGGGCTTTCGCACCGGCTTCGTTCGAGCTCCGCAACGCGGACAGCGGGGTGGAGACGGCATTCGACGTCGCGTGCCCGGCAGCGAACGGACACGCCGTCTTCGACTCCTACGCGCTCGCGGCGTGTGACGACGGTGTCTTCCTCGCACGCGTCACCGGCGGACAGTGGACGGCGGAGAAGATTCCGTACCCGGAAGGCATCGGACCGAGCACCCGCCCCACCGCGTTCCGTGGGACCGACGGAACGCCCCTCCTAGCCGCGACAGCGGGATCACCTACCGCCAATGACGGTGTGCTGCTGCTCGATCCACTGACCCACCACTGGACCCACGTTCGGACGCCGGCCGCGGCGCTCGACGTAAACCTGTCCGGCGACGGCCGCTCGCTCTTCGCCGTCCTCGCCGACGGCACCTTCCGGGTGTTCGACGCAGCGTCCGGGGCGGAGACGGCATCCGCCACGGCCCTGACCGGCGACAAGCCGCACGAGTCCGCAGCGATCACCGTCGGCGGCAATCGCGCCTACGTCACCGACCCGGAAGCGAAAGCCGTGATAGAGATCGACTATCGAGACAACGCACGAATAGCACGCAGGCTTGATGTCGGAATTTCCGTCTCCTCGGTCAGCGTCGTGGGTTCATGACGGCGACGTTGCGGCGCCTGGTGCCGCTCGGTCTTCTGCTCGCGCTCACCGCCTCGGCCGTCACCGCGTGTGCCTCCTCAGCCGCCGATGGCCCGTTGGTGGTGGTGACGACGAACATTCTGGGTGACGTGGTAGAGAACGTCGTCGGGGATCAGGCCGACGTCATGGTGCTGATGCCGAGGAATGCCGACCCGCACTCGTTCGAGATCTCGGCCCCGGAAGCCGCACGGGTGGCGAGCGCCGATCTCGTCGTATCCAACGGACTCGGGCTCGAAGAGGGATTGGGAAGCACTGTCGAAGCTGCCCGGGCCGAGTCGATCCCGATTCTCGAGGTCGGTGAGCGTGTGCGGCCCATCGAGTACGGCACCGGGCAGTCCTCGGGCTTACTGGACCCACATATCTGGACCGATCCGGACCGCATGCGCGAAGCTGTCGCCCTTGTTCGCGACGCGGTCATCGAGCACGTGACCGGTGTGGACGCACAGGTGATTCGAGATCGATCCGATGACTACTCGGGTCAACTCGAGGAGCTGACCGAGCGGATGACGTCTCGGTTCGCAGGCATTCCGGAAGAGCGCCGCACACTGGTCACGAACCATCATGTATTCGGCTATCTCGCAGAGCGATTCGATTTCGAGGTGGTCGGCGCCGTCATTCCGAGTGGAACCACACTGGCGTCACCCAGCGCTTCCGACCTGTCGCAACTCGCCGCCACCATCACTTCCGCGAAGGCACCGGCAATCTTCGTGGATTCGTCACAACCGAATCGGCTCGCCGAAGTGCTGGCTTCGGAGGCGAGGTTGCCCGTCGCCGTCGTCTCCCTGTTCACCGAGTCACTCGGGGACGTGGGGTCGGACGCCGGGACCTACATACAGATGATGGACTCCAATTCCCTCACGATCAGCCGGAGCCTGGCGTCGTGACACATCGCCACATGCACATCCATGGCTTTGACAATCATTTGCGATAAGGAGTACTTCTCATGGGTGACCCTTTTGCGTAGATCTCCCCTGCCCGCGGCCTTTGTTGCTCTAGGACTCTCGGCTGCGCTCTTGACTTCCTGCTCTTCCGACTCGGCAGACGCTGCCACCGACAACGCAACGCGCACCGATTCGGCGACGCCCCGCCTCGCGTTGAGCTACGACGGAGGCGTGCTCGTGCTCGACGCGAAGACACTCGATGTCGTCGGAACCGCCGAGATGGACGGGTTCAACCGCCTCAACCCGGCGGGTGACGGCCGGCATGTACTCATCAGCACGGGCAGCAGTTTCACCGCGCTCGACACCGGAACCTGGACGGACGGCGACAGCCATTTCGTCAATGATCCGGCTGTCACGGACATCTCGTTCGACGCGACGACGCCCGGGCACGTGGTCCGGCACGACGGCAAAACGGTGCTGTTCGACGACGGAACCGGCTTGGTGCGCGTCTTCGACCCGGCAAAGCTCGCCGGTGGTCTGCCCGAGACCACCGACTACACGACACCGGAAGCGCACCATGGTGTGGCGGTCGAACTGTCGGACGGCAGCATGCTCACCACGGTGGGCAACGAAGACGAGCGGACCGGCATCGTCGTACTCGACCGCGACCGCAAGGAGATTGCGCGCAACGAGGAGTGCCCCGGCGTACACGGCGAAGCCGTGGCGGCGGACGAAACCGTGGTTGTCGGTTGCCAGAACGGCCTGCTGATCTACCGTGACGGCGTCATCACCAAGGTGACCAGTCCCGATCCGTACGGACGCATCGGCAACCAGGCCGGGGACGAGAATTCCCCGATCATCCTGGGCGATTACAAGACCGACCCGGACGCCGAGCTCGAGCGTCCTCAGCGGGTCAGCCTGACCGACACCACCACCGGACAGCTGACGCTCGTCGACCTCGGCACCAGCTACACGTTCCGTTCCCTCGGCCGCGGTGTGCACGGTGAAGCGCTCGTCCTGGGTACCGACGGCGCACTGCACGTGATCGATCCCGGGTCCAAGACGGTGACCCGTACGGTGCCGCTGATCGACCCCTGGACCGAGCCGGAGAAGTGGCAGTCGCCCCGGCCCGCTCTGTTCGTGCAGGACGGCACGGCCTACGTGACCGATCCGGCGAAGAACAGGATCCACGCGGTCGACCTCGAGTCCTGGACCGTGTCCGATTCGGCCGATCTTCCGCAGACGCCGAACGAGATCACCGGCGTCACCGGCTGACGCAGTGAAGGCGTATCGGATTCGGACCCGCGAGGGGTGGGTCCGAATCCGATACCGTCACGACGCGTCGGTTGTGCCCGCGAGCGGACCGAGTTCCTCGTCGAGTGCTTCCTGCACCACAGCCATCGCCGACAATCCGGCGGGGGCACCGCAGTAGGCGCTGGCGTGAATGACCGCCTCCACGATCTCCGTGCGGGTCAGACCGTTTCGAAGAGCTCCGCGCACATGCCCTTTCAGCTCACCGTGCGCCCGCAGTGCAATCAGCATCCCGAGGTTGAGCAGGCTACGGCTGCGCCGATCCAACCCGGGCCGGTTCCATACAGCACCCCAGACGTGTTCACTGACGAATTCCTGCAGAGATTCGCTGTCGGTACCGGCAGTGCGGGTGAGCGCCCGCTCGACGAAATCAGCGCCCATCACCTCGCGGCGCACTGCCAGCCCCGCCTCGACTGCGGGACTTCGACCACCACCGGTCGGGCCGGCCGGTTCTGCTTCGGTCATCGGTTCACTCCTGTTCCGGTGCCTCGATCGTCACCACCGTCACTCTACGAACTCCCACCTGCCATGCTCGCAACACCCGAGCGATGTCGGTGCGGCCGGATATAACGGAACCCGACAACACGAGGAAGTGTGGGAGCTGTGATGCCGACCGAGCACGAGGTGCGCACGATGATGCTGGCTCTGCCAGAGGCACACGAGGTGGTGGTCGCCAACTGGGGTGACCAGCCGACCTTCCGGGTGCGCAACAAGATGTTCGGTCTGGTCGGGTACGGCGCGCCCACGGTGTGTCTGAAAGCCACCCTCGAAACCCAGACCGCCCTCGTTCAGGAAGATCCTGAGGTGTTTCTCGTGGCACCGTTCTTCGGGCGCTGGGGGTGGATCGACGTGGTTCTGGAGGCGGTGACGTCGACCGAACTGGCGGAGCTGGTCGAGGAGGCGTGGCGCCTCACCGCCCCCAAACGTGTCGTCGCCGCGTACGACAAGGAACGGGGTGCTACTCCGCTGTCGTGAATCGCCCGAGCTGATGCCGCAGGGCACTTTCGAGATCGGGGCGCCGGAACCGGTGCTCGCGCGAGAGAAGCCGTCCCGGAACAACTCGCTGATTCGCGAGGGCCAGTTCTCGGGCCCCTTGCTCACCCAGGAGTAGTTTGGGTCCGAAGTCGGGCACCGGTAGGAACGCCGGCCGGTGCAGCACCGACGCAAGTACCGCCGTGTACTCCGCGTTGCGCACGGGGTTCGGCGCGACGGCATTCACCGGACCAGTCAAGCGCGTGTCGACGACGGCCCGATGGTAGATGTCCACCAGATCGTCGAGGTCGATCCACGACAACCATTGCGTACCTGCACCGAGCCGGCCACCGAGTCCCACTTCGAAGAGTGGCCGCTGTAGCCGCAGGACACCACCTTTCGGCGATTGGACGATACCGGTCCGCACGGCCACCACCCGCGCGCCCGCATCGGAGGCGGAAGCGGTCGCACCTTCCCACTCTGCCACCGTGTCGGCGAAGAAGCCGTCACCACGCTCGTCGGCTTCGTGCAGGAGCTCGTCGCCGCGGTCCGGACCGTAGTAGCCGATCGCCGACGCAGTGACGAAGACCTTGGGTCCGTCGGGAGTGGATGCGATCAGCTCAGCCAGCCGCCGAGTGGGTTCGATGCGGCTGTCCCGAACGGCACGGCGGTGGCTGTCGGTGAAGCGGCCCGCAATGGACGCGCCGGCGAGGTGGATCACCGCGTCGACGCCCGCGAGGAGATCGGCGGCCGGAGCGGCCGGGTTCCAACGCCGCTCGTCCGGGGTCCGCGGCGTGCGGCGCACCAAGCGGACGACCCGGTGCCCTCCCGTGGCGAGGAACGCGGTGAGAGCCGAACCCACCAAGCCCGAACTACCGGTCACCGCGATCGTGCGGGAACCCGGCGCCAGGGTCGATGCCCACTGGTGGCGGGCCATGTCGTCGGCGACCTGGCGATGCCGGTAGCGGAACGTCGAGGTCAGGAAGCGGCCAGGGACGGCGGTGTCGACGCGGTCGGTCATCCGGGTCTCGTCTTCGGATACGACCTCGAACGTGTGCGTGTGCCGCCACGGCACCAGCAACCGCATCGGGAGCCCCGCCGAATAGTCGACGAACTGCCGCGGCGGGTCGTACCCCGCTGGGTCGTGTCGGGCTGTCCACCGCAGGCCGCCCGGCAAGCGCAGCACCGCCTGCCCCGCCTTCAGGGATTCCGCTTCCTCGTCGAGCGCCAGCGGCTGCCACGGCGGCGACAGCCGAGTGAAGGCCCCGGGTCTCGTATGCCACGCGAACAGCTCGTCCCGCGCGGATCGGATCACGCTCGAATGCACGATGCCCATCACTCGACCCTAGCGTTGATCGAGCAAGGCGGCACCCGTGACGGGTAGCGTATGGGAATGACACAGTTACGCGTACTGGTCACGGGTGCTACGGGATACATCGGTGGACGCCTCGCACCCCGACTGCTGGAAGCCGGGTATCAGGTGCGGGTGCTGGCACGTTCCCCCGAGAAGCTCACCGATGTTCCGTGGGCATCGGACGTCGACATTGCTCGCGGTGACCTGAGCGATCCCGAATCCCTTTCTGCCGCTTTCGCGGACGTGGACGTCGTCTACTACCTCGTCCATTCCATGGGCGGCCCGGACGAGTTCGAGGAGGCCGAACGGGTCAGCGCGGAGAACGTCGCTCGAGCCGCCCACACGGCCGGGGTTGGACGCATCGTCTATCTGGGCGGGCTCCACCCCGAATCCGCGGACCTGTCTCCGCACCTCCGTTCTCGGACGGAAGTCGGGAAGATCCTCACCGAGTCCGGCGTGCCCACAATGGTTCTGCAGGCCGGGGTCGTGATCGGATCCGGTTCGGCCTCTTTCGAAATGATCCGTCACCTCACCAACAGACTTCCCGTGATGACGACGCCGCGGTGGGTGAACAACAAGATCCAACCCATCGCCGTCCGCGACGTCCTGCACTACCTCGTCGCGGCAGCGGAGGCCCCGTTACCGCGCAGCCGCTCCTACGACATCGGCGGCCCCGACGTGATCCGGTACGGCGAGATGATGCAGATCTATGCGGAGATCGCCGGACTGCGGCAACGCAGAATTCTCGTCCTGCCCGTGCTCACACCGAAACTCGCCGGTTTGTGGATAGGACTGGTCACCCCCATACCGCGTTCGCTGGGCCGCGCACTGATCGAATCACTGCACAACGATGCCGTCGTCGGCGAGCACGACATCGACGACGTGATTCCACCACCGGCAGCAGGGCTGACGTCGTACCGTGACGCCGTTCGATTGGCGTTGCGGCGCATCGACAACGGTGAGGTCGAGACCACCTGGGCAAGTGCGTCCCCCGTGGGTGCCCCGTCCGATCCGCTTCCGTCCGACCCCGACTGGGCCGGTGAGGTGGTCTACACCGACGAGCGCAGCAAGGAGTGCGCTGCGGATGCGCACACCCTGTGGAGCGTCGTCGAGAGTATCGGCGGGGAAAACGGATGGTACTCGTTTCCGCTGGCCTGGTCCGTGCGTGGCTGGCTCGATCGGATCGCCGGCGGTGTCGGGCTCACTCGCGGTCGTAGAAATCCGAAGCAGCTCAATACCGGTGATCCACTGGATTTCTGGCGTGTCGAGCATATCGAGCGCGGTTCGCTGTTGCGGCTGCGCGCGGAGATGCGGGCTCCCGGCGGAGCCTGGCTCGAATGGCGTGTCCGCCCCGTCGATCAGGACTCGTCGCGGTTGGAGCAACGCGCCATATTTTTCCCGAAAGGACTGGCGGGCCGGCTGTATTGGTACTCCATCCTTCCGTTCCACGGGATCATCTTTCGGGGAATGATGGAGAACATCACCGGCGCCGCCGCCCGCCTGGGTCACACGGTGCAGAGGGGTTGAATGTTGTCTCGACCTCCGGTGGTCGGTGAGGTCAGCAGCAGGCACGAGTTGTAACCCCGCGATTCCACCACCTGGCGGATCTGCGTCCAGCCGGAATCGTCTACCGCAGGAGTCCGCGACAGGACGAAACCCGACGTGCGCGCCGGATCGCCGACCAGTGCCCACGAATAGTCGTCGGCGATGTAGGTCACCACATAGTTGGTGGGACCCTCGGGTCCGCTCTGAAACGGTACCGAGGGAAAACTCACGTGCAATTGTGCGTTGGTGACGGGATCGTTGACGCGCGCGTTCCCTTCGATGCCGCTCGTTCCCCCCGTCCACGTCGTGCAGGAGTTGGAAACACTCACATTCGTGGAATCGCGCACTCCGTAGGTGGCTCTCGTGTCGCGCGCGCAATCGAGGTTGAACGGTTGCGGTACCGCTGCCAGTTGGTACCAGGTACCGGCATACCGCTCCACGTCGAGGTCGGCGACAGGGGCTAGTGCCCCAGGGAACTCCGCCTGCCCCATCGGTTCTGCCTGCGCCGGACCCGCTGCAAGCAACACAGCGGCGGCAGCGGTCGCAAGTCCGACGGCACATCCACGCATTGTCGAAACGCCCATGTCGAGCCCTCTTCCGGTGATCGAGTTCGCGGTGACACGCACACCCCGAAGAGAGGGCTGCGCGGCACCCTTGCGGAAGGAATTCGACGCCGCCTCGCCACCGGATGGGTTGGATACAAAAATAAAAAGCGGACCCATCCGCTTCGCGAACCGCTCCGAATGGCTGTCGATGGTGCGCAACCGCACCCACATCGGAGAGAGGCAATTTCCATGAACATCACCACACGGGTACTGGCAGTCGCAGCGAGCACGTCCTTGGTGTTGCTGGGCGCAGCATGCTCCTCGGACGACAGCGACTCGTCGAGCACTGCCGGCGCCGCAGACACCATGACTTCCGAGTCGAACTCCGGCTCCGGATCCACCACTTCTTCCGCGATGGCCGACCCGGCCGCCAACCTGGTGGGTCCCGGTTGCGCCGAGTACGCGAAGACCGTGCCCGAGGGCGCAGGGTCGGTCAACGGAATGGCGCAGGATCCGGTGGCCACCGCCGCTTCGAACAATCCGCTGCTCACCACGCTCACCGCTGCGGTGTCGGGACAGCTCAATCCGCAGGTCAACCTGGTGGACACGCTCAACAGTGGACAGTTCACGGTCTTCGCGCCTGTGGATGCCGCATTCGCAAAAGTTGATCCCGCCACCATCGAAACGCTGAAGACCGATTCTGCTCTGCTCACCAAGGTGCTCACCTACCACGTGGTGCCCGGGCAGATCGCACCGGACGACATCGATGGCGAGCACGCCACCGTCGAGGGTGGTTCCGTCACCGTCACCGGTTCGGGTGACGACCTGAAGGTCAATGACGCCGGCGTGATCTGCGGTGGCGTGCAGACCGCCAACGCGACGGTGTACCTGGTCGACTCCGTCCTGATGCCGCAGTAATTCCCGGCTCAGCCATCACACACAGATCCCGGTGGTACCGAATCTCGGTGCCGCCGGGTTTGTGCGTTGCAGGAAGAGGCAGAGGACCGGCCCCAACGATGTATTCCTCTGGGCCCGAGTCGATCCGGCAATCCACGGCCACTTCAGCTTCGAATCACTGATATGGAATTCGGTTTCGCCACAACGACGAGGCACGTGCGCAAGCGCTCATCCGCGTGCCCACCGTCGGCGGCAATCCGATGAACGATTCGGTCACCGAGGTCGGGGCGTTCGAGGCGGCAACCCGGTTGCTGGAGAGGTCGATGTCCCCGACCTGGTCGCACCGGCCGCAGGCTGGGATTAGGCTGAAGTTCGATGAACGGACAAGGCCGATGACCGGCGTCGACAGGGCCACGGAGAACGTGACGCTGACGGCTTTGCTCGCGCAGATTGCCGCGGGCGAAACCGAAGCGTTCACCGTCTTCTACGAACGCACGAGCGCGCGCGTGTACGGCATGGTGTTGCGCGTTCTCCGCGACCCCGGTTACAGCGAGGAAACCACCCAAGAGGTGTATCTGCAGGTCTGGAAGTCCGCAGCGAGCTTCGACCCCCGCCAGGGCTCACCGCTGTCGTGGCTGATCACCTTGGCGCACCGGCGTGCGGTCGATCGGGTGCGCTCCGAGCAGTCGGGCACCGACCGGGAATCGACCTACGGCGCGGCGAGCTACTACGGCCCGTTCGACGCCGTGTCCGAAGAGGTTGCCCGCCGTGGCGACAAGAATGACGTCATCGACTGCCTGGGCACTCTCACCGAAATCCAGCAGGAGACCGTCGTCCTGGCCTATTACGGCGGACTCACCTACCGCGAGGTGGCAGAGCGGTTGTCCGTGGCCCTACCCACCGTGAAATCGCGGATCCGAGACGGATTGAGAAGGCTCGGGCAGTGTTTGGGGGTGCAGGTCGATGGATGAGTCCACCAACCCTCTGCTCGATCTCGCCCCGGTATACGCCCTCGACGCGGTCGACGACGTGCAACGGCGCCAGATCGACGCCGCGGTGCGGGACGCTACGCCCCAGGTTCGCGTCGAGTTCGCCGACGCGGTACGAGATGTCCGGGAAACGATGGCCGCACAGTCCGCGTCTACCGCAGTGGAACCGCCCGCCCACCTGATCGGCCGCATCCTCGGGTCGCTGCCCGCCGCGACCACCCCGGTGTCGCTCGACGGCGCGCGCAGTCGACGCCGCAACCGGCTGATCGCCGCGCTGACAGCGGCGGCCGCAGTGGTCGTTCTCGCGGTCGGCGGTGTGACCGTGGTGCAGCAGTTCCGCGATGATTCCACCGAGCCCGTTCCCGCCCAGATTCTGGCGGCCGACGACGTCCGCACGGCGGTAGCGCCTATTGCCGGTGGCGGTTCGGCCACGGTCGTCTTCTCCAAGGATGTCGACGCGGGCGTCCTGGTGATGAATGATGTCGCTCCGCCTGCTCCGGGCTCGGTGTACCAGATGTGGCTCCTCGGTCCCTCCCACGAACCGGTGTCGGCGGGGATCATGGACGCCGGCGCCGTATCTCCGTCCACGACGGCCGTCGTCACGGGCATCGACGAGTCGACGGCCCTCGGATTCAGTGTGGAGCCGCCCGGTGGTTCGCCTCGACCGACCACAATCTTCGCGACGATCAACCTCGCCTGACCGCAGACCCACCGGCCTATCAACAAAGGTTGACGGAGTCGCCTCATCAACATATGTTGACAGCTGTGGCTGACGATCTGGATCCGGATACCGCGTTGGCGGCCGTGGTGGCACTTCGACGTCAGGCGGATCAGCTCGAGCGCAAGGCAGTGGAGCTGGCCCTCGCTTCCGGCTGGACCTGGTCGGCGATCGGTCAGGCTCTCGGAATCTCAGGGCAGGCGGCACACAAGCGTCTGGGCCCCGGACGCAGAGAAACAGGCAACGCGAAGAGGAGAGGCACACGATGATGCTGACCCGCGGATGGCGCGACATGCGGTCGATGAAACGGCTGTTCGCCGAGACCGAAGCCGAAGCCGACCGGCTCGGTGACCGGGAGCCCGGTGCGGAACATCTCTTATTGGCGTCGTTTTCGTTGCCGGACGGCACTTCTCGGCGAGTGTTCGAGCGTCTGGGGTCCGACCGGGACGCTCTGCGCGAGGCCATTACCCGGGTGCACCGTGACGCACTCGCTGCAGCAGGCATCGGTGACACCACCTCCGTCGACACGGCACTGCGCCGGCCCCGTTCCGGCCCCCTGCACCTGTCGGCACCAGCACGCGAGGCCTTCCGCGAGGCGACAGCGGTGGCAAAGGCGGGACGTCGACCGTTCACCGGGGCGGACATCGTCCGCGCGGTAGCGGGAGTCGAACACGGCACGGCGGCCCGCGCCCTGGAAATTCTGGGTCTCGAGCGGTCCGACGTCATCGATGCCGCCCGGGCCGAGGCTCGGGCCTGACCAGCACCGCGCGATACCCTCGTAAGGTGGTTCTCTCCAGCTCGACCTCGGTGTCACCTGCGGATCTCCTCGGTTCGATGCGCGACGTCATCGACGGCTCGCTCCCCGACATCGCCGTCCGGTTCTCGAAATTTCTCGCCGACATCTGGCCGCACACCGCACTCGTGATCTTCACCCGTGAATGCACGGGACGTCCTCGGAAGGTCAGCGGAGATCCGTCGATCGTCGAGCGGGTCACCATCACCGAACTCGATGCACTGCGCACCCAGCTGGCCGTGGACGAGGTCTTCGACGATCACGCCGTGATCGCCGGCTCGAAGCGGAAGGTCTGGGCACTGCTGGACGCCACCGGCACCTTGCTGCTCGTCGTACCGAAAACCCGTCAGCGCATCCGCGACGTCGACCTCGTCGGGGCCGCGTTCGGTGTCGTGGCCGTGTCCATTCGACTGCAGGTAGCGCAGGCCAGTCCGGCCTATCTGGCGGAGTCGCGGGCGGCGTCGAGCGAGAGGGCCAGGACCATCGTCGAATTGACGGATCTACATGCCGCCACCCTCGAGTCGATCCTCGCGACTCTCCGGTCCAAGGATCTCGACGATCATCGGTCGCGTATCACGGCGAGCGAGACCGCGTCCACGGCCCTGGTGGCGCTGCGCTCGGCCGGTGAGTCCGACCGCCTCCTCACGGAGGAAGCCGTCACCACCGCATTCGCCCGACTACAGGGTGAACTCCGGCCCCTTCTGCAGCACCGGCCACTGGTCGTCGACTACGTCGATCCGCCCGCGGACGGACGGGCCCTTCCCGGTGAAGTCGCGCATGCCGCACGCGCGGTGGTGCGCAGCGCTGTTCTCGCCTTCGCCGCACAGGCGACGCTCGAACGGATTCGCATCGCCTGGGACTGCGACGGATCCAATCTTCTGGTCGAAGTCCGCGACGACGGCGCCGGCGGCCTGGACACCGACGCACTCGTTCGGCAACTGTCGGGCCGCGTCCACACCCTCGGTGGGCGGATTGCCGTCGAGTCCGTCGACGGGTGGGGCTCCCGCGTCGCCGTCGCCATTCCGCTCGATCCTCCGGCGGTGAGGCCCGACGAACAACAGCTCGGCGACCTCAACCCCCGCGAACTCGAGGTGCTGGGCCATCTCGCCACGGGCAAGCGAAACAAGGCGATCGCCGACAGCCTCGGCATCAGCGAGAGCACCGTCAAGTTCCATGTTGCCGGGGTGTTGAAGAAGCTCGGGGTGGGGTCGCGCGGAGAAGCAGGGGCTATTGCGCTCGAGGCAGGGATCCGCGCCGACAGCCTCAGGTGATGCGGTCGGGGTGGGTGTAGATGTTCATCGTGGTGCCGCGGAGAAATCCGATGAGGGTCAGTCCGGTGTCGTGGGCGAGGTCGATCGCCAACGAGGAGGGGGCGGACACGGCGGCAAGGACGGGGATCCCGGCCATCACCGCTTTCTGGGCGAGTTCGAACGACGCCCGACCCGACACCAGCAGGATGCTCCCCCGCAGCGGGATGCGGCCCTGTTCGGTGGCCCAGCCGATCAGCTTGTCGACCGCGTTGTGCCGGCCGACGTCCTCCTTGACCGTCAGCAGGTCCCCGGTAGCGGTGAACAACCCGGCCGCGTGCAGGCCGCCGGTGCTGTCGAACACCTTCTGCGCCGCCCGCAGCCGGTCCGGCAGCTCCGCGATCGTCGCGGACGGCACCCGCACCGGGTCGGTGGCCGGGGAATGCTCCGTGCGTTGCCGGATCGCGTCGAGGGACGCCTTTCCACACACCCCACAGGAGGAGGTGGTGTAGAAGTTCCGTTCGATGCCGGTGTCGGGCAGGAAGATCCCGGGGGCGAGGTCGACGTCGAGAACGTTGTAGGTATTCACCCCGTGCTCGTCGACACTGTTGCAGTACCGGATCGACGCAATATCCGCCCGGTCGGCGATGATCCCCTCGGTCAGCAGGAACCCCTGCGCCAGTTCCACATCCGAACCCGGGGTCCGCATCGTCACCGCCAGCGGGGTCCCGTTCACCCGGATCTCGAGCGGCTCCTCGACCACCACCGTGTCCGGGCGGGTCGACTGCCGGGTGTCGGTGATCCGGGTGACCGGGGTCCGGAGCGTCACCCGCCCCATCAGGACCGCCTCTCGAGCCGGATCAGCACGGCCTTCGACACCGGGGTATTCGACACCGCCGCCACGTGATCGAGCGGAATCAGCGGATTCGTCTCCGGATAATAGGCGGCCACATTCCCCACCGGCGTCGGATACGGCACCAGCCGGAAATCGCCGGCCCGCCGTTCCTGCACGGTCCCGTCAGGGGTGGTCCACTCCGACACCAGATCCACCCGATCCCCGTCGGTGAAGCCCAGTGCGGCAAGGTCGTCGGTGTTGATGAACAGCACCCGCCGGCCGCCCTTGACGCCGCGGTAACGGTCGTCGAGCCCGTAGATGGTGGTGTTGTACTGATCGTGCGAGCGCATCGTCTGCAGGATCAGCTTCCCCGCCGGCACCGGCAGCCAGGACAGTGCGTTGACGGTGAAGTTCGCCTTCCCCGTGCTGGTGTCGAACCGGCGCTCATCCCGGGGTGGATGCGGCAGGGCGAACCCGTCTGGCGCACGCACCTTCCGGTTGAAGTCCTCGAACCCGGGAATCACCCGGGCAATCGAATCGCGGATCCGGTCGTAGTCGGCGGCGAACTCCTGCCAGGGCACCGGGTGATCGGGCCCGAACAAGGCCTGGGCGATCCCGCACACGATCGCGACCTCACTGCGCAACTGGTCACTGGCCGGGGGGAGGCTGCCGCGGGACAGATGCACCACCGACATCGAGTCCTCCACCGACACCTGCTGCTTGCGCCCGGACTGCACATCCTTGTCGGTGCGGCCCAACGAGGGCAGGATCAGTCCGGTTCGCCCGGTCACCAGGTGGGAGCGGTTCAGTTTCGTCGACACCTGCACCGTCAACGCACAGTTCCGCAGGGCGGCCTCGGTGGTGTCGGTGTCCGGGGTGGCGGAGACGAAGTTGCCGCCCATCCCGACGAACACCGACGCCTTCCCGTCCCGCATCGCCCGAATCGAGTCGACCGCATCCCACCCATGTCGGCGGGGGGACCGGATCCCGAACTCGGTGTCCAACGCGGTCAGGAAGGGTTCGGGCATCTTCTCCCAGATCCCCATCGTCCGGTCCCCCTGGACGTTGGAGTGCCCTCGGACCGGGCACACCCCGGCCCCGGGTTTGCCGATCATCCCCTGCAACAGCAGCAGGTTCACCGCATCCTGAATGGTCGCGACCCCGTGCGTCTGCTGGGTCAACCCCATCGCCCAGCAGATGATCGTCTTCTTCGAGGCGATCAGCGCCTGCGCCGTCTGCTGGATCTGCGCGAGGGTCAGTCCGGTGGCTTGGACCACGGTGTCCAGGTCGACCTGCCGGATGGCGGCGGCGTAGTCGTCGAATCCTGCGGTGTGCCGGTCGATGAAGTCGCGGTCGATCACCGTGCCCGGGTTGCGGTCCTCTTCCTCGAGCAGGAGCCGGCCCAACCCTTGGAACAGGGCCTGGTCGCCGCCGATCCGGATCTGCAGGAACTCGTCGGCGATCTGCACCCCGTTCCCGACCACCCCGTGCACCTTCTGGGGGTCCTTGAACCGCAGCAGCCCCGCCTCCGGGAGCGGGTTGATCGCGATCACTTTCGCCCCGTTACCCTTGGCTTTTTCCAGGGTGGAGAGCATGCGGGGGTGGTTGGTGCCCGGGTTCTGGCCTGCGATCAGGATCAGGTCGGCGTTCTCGATATCCGGGACGGTCACCGAGCCCTTCCCGATCCCGATCGTCTCCACCAGAGCCGACCCGGACGATTCGTGGCACATGTTCGAGCAGTCCGGCAGGTTGTTCGTGCCGAATGCCCGAATCATCAACTGGTACACGAACGCCGCCTCATTACTGGTGCGCCCGGACGTGTAGAACACCGCCTCGTCCGGCGATCCCAGCGCGCGTAGTTCCCCGGCGATCATCGCGAACGCGGCGTCCCAGCCGATCGGCTCGTAATGCGTTGCCCCGGGCAGCAGCACCATCGGATGCGTCAACCGGCCCTGCTGCCCCAACCAGAACTCGGTCTTGCCGAGCAACTCCGCCACCGAATGCTCGGCGAAGAAGGGCGGTGTCACGGTGCGGGTGGTGGCCTCCTCCGCGACCGCCTTCGCCCCGTTCTCACAGAACTCCGCGTGCTTGCGGTGCCCCGGAGTTTCCGGCCACGCACACCCCGGGCAATCGAACCCGTCCCGCTGATTCAACTTGAACAACGTGCGGGCCGTGCGCACCGGACCCATCTGCTCCAACCCGCGCCGCAACGACACCAACACCGCAGGAACACCCGCCGCATAGGACTTTTCGTGCGTGACGACGACATCATCCTCGTCGAAGGTGTACCTGTCGGTGGTGTCGGTCATGAACTCAGTTTCCTCGTGCAATCCACTCGGCGAGGTGCGGGGCCTCGGTGCCGATCGTCGTTCCGTCTCCGTGCCCGGTGTGCACAGTCGTCTCCTCGGGGAGGGCGAACAGCCGATCGCGGATCGATCCGATGATCGTCGGGAAATCGGAGTACGACCGTCCCGTCGCCCCGGGGCCACCGGAGAACAGGGTGTCGCCGGAGAACAGAGCACCCACCTCGGGCAGGTACAGGCACGATGAACCCGGCGAGTGGCCCGGCGTATGGATCACCTGAATGTCGGTGCCCGCGATAGCGATACGCTGTTCGTCCTCGAGCCGCCAGTACTTCGCGTCGGGGTGCGTCATCTTCCAGAGGATGTCGTCACCCGGGTGCAACAGCACCGGAGCGTGCAAGCGCTCCGCGAGCTCCGGTGCGACGGTGACGTGGTCGTTGTGACCGTGCGTGCAGATCACGGCGTTGACGTGCCGACCACCGACCGCGTCGATGATGGGCTGCGCCTGATGGGCGGCGTCGACGATCACCACGTCGGTGTCGTCACCGATCAGCCAGATGTTGTTGTCGACGTTCCACTCTCCGCCGTCGAGAGCGAAAGTGCCCTCGGTGACGACCCGCTCGATCCGCAGCTTCCCACTCACAGGACCACCACCGAACGGAGCACCTCACCGGCATGCATGGTGTGGAAGGCCTGTTCGACCTCGTCGATCTTGATGCGCTCGCTGACGAACTTCTCGAGGGGAAGCCGGCCCTGCTGGTACAGATCGACGAGCACCGGGAAGTCACGCTCAGGCAGGCAGTCGCCGTACCACGACGACTTCAACGAACCACCGCGGGAGAAGAAGTCGATCAGCGGCATCTCGAGCTTCATATCCGGGGTCGGCACACCGACCAGAACGACGGTGCCTGCGAGGTCGCGGGCGTAGAAGGCCTGCTTCCAGGTCTCGGGTCGGCCGACCGCGTCGATCACCACGTCGGCACCGAAACCGCCGGTGAGCTCCTGCACGGCCTCCACCGCATCCACGTTCGAGCCGTTGATCGTGTGGGTGGCACCGAGATCCTTCGCCCACTCGAGTTTCTTGTCGTCCCGATCGATCGCGATGATCTTCGACGCACCGGCAAGCCGGGCCCCCATGATCGCCGCATCACCGACGCCGCCGCAGCCGATGACGGCGACCGAATCGCCGCGGCTGACGTTGCCGGTGTTCACCGCGGCACCCAGACCGGCCATCACACCGCAGCCGAGCAGTCCGACGACAGCAGGGTCAGCCGAGGGGTCCACCTTGGTGCACTGACCGGCGTGCACCAGAGTCTTGTCGGCGAACGCACCGATACCCAGCGCGGGCGTGAGTTCGGTGCCGTCCTCGAGAGTCATCTTCTGCGTCGCGTTGAACGTGTCGAAGCAGTACTGCGGACGGCCACGCTTACACGCGCGACACTGACCGCACACGGCACGCCAGTTCAGGACCACGAAGTCGCCGACCTCGACCGAATCGACACCCTCGCCGACGCTTTCCACGATGCCTGCGGCCTCGTGACCCAACAGGAACGGGAACTCGTCGTTGATCCCACCCTCACGGTAGGTGAGGTCGGTGTGGCAGACCCCGCACGCCGCGATGTCGACGACCACTTCTCCGGGTCCGGGGTCGGGAATGGTGATGGTCGCGATCTCAACGGGGGCACCCTTCGAGCGGGCGATAACACCTCGTACCTGCTGCGGCATGGGACTCGTTCCTTCGGTCGATCAGTGTGGCGGATCGATGCATCGCTATATATGCACCTCTTCCCGGAACACTACGGACCGCAGCACCGAGGGGGGACTGATCAAAGGGACAGGCCGACCTGGTCGGATTGCCAGCCGGACAGGTCACAGCTCGTCGGCCGCTCGTGTTGGTACCCGCGCTCAGCCCACCGCCGCGAAAGCGGCAGACACGTATTGGGCACTCCGGTCGGAGCCGAGAAGCCCTGGACCCATCCTGTTCATCACGTAGGTCACCGTCATTCGCCGCTCGGTGTCGATGACGACCTGGGATCCACCCCAGCCACCCCAGAAGCAGATGCGCCCCTCGGGCACGAAGGGAACTGACACCGGCGTCGGCAGGCCGTAGCCGATTCCGAACCGGATTGGCTGTCCGAGAGCAAGATCCACGCCGTTCGACTGCTCTTCGAAGATAAGCGCGATGGTGTCGGGCGAGAGCAGACGGACACCGTCGATCTCGCCACCGCACGCCACCACAGATTGGATGCGGGCAAGGGATCGCGCGTTACCGTGCCCGCCCGCCGCACCGTTCTCGGCCTGTCGCCACTCCGGGGTCCATGCCGCAGAGGCGTCGGGGCCCGGCCCGGTGAACGTCTTGACGATGACACTCTCGGGGTCGAGTGAAGCTAAATCAATCGGCAGCGGCGGCGGTGGAACGACATTGGACACGCGTCCGAACTCCGGAGGTTTCAACCCGATGTGGAAGTCGGCACCGAGCGGTCCGGCGATCTCCTCGGCGACGAACCGCCCGAGGGTGCGTCCGTCGATCCGGCGGATCACCTCACCGATCAGATGACCGTAGTTGAGTGCGTGATACCCGGACATGGTGCCCGGCTTCCACCACGGAGCCTGGGCTGCAAGCTGTTTGGTCGACTCCGCGAGATCGAACATATCCTCGACCGTGAACGGCTTGTCCCAGCCGGAGACGCCGGAGGTGTGCGAGAGCAGGTGCCGGACCTCGACGTCGCCCTTGCCGTTCGCAGCAAATTCCGGCCAGTACCGGGCGACAGGCGCGTACACGTCGAGCAACCCTCGGTCGACGAGCACGAGCGCGGCCAGCGCGGTCACGGTCTTGGTGCACGACCACACGTTGGTGATCGTGTCCCGACCCCACTCCGTGGTGTGCGTGGCGTCGGACCATCCGCCCCAGATGTCGACCACCGGGGCACCGTCGAGGGTGACGACGATGGATGCGCCGAGATCCTCACCGGAAGCGAGGTTGTCTTTCAACGCTTCCTGCAACGCCGAGAAGCGGCTGTCGCACACACCACCGATTTTGGTCACGCGGATTCCTTTCACGGACGACTACATTATGATCTTGACTTCGGATTCAAGTCGAAACCCAGTGTGGTGCCGACCTGCTGTGATGTCAATCACTCGATCGCCGTTGACCAGCTCGGGAGCACCATGTGCGACGCCGTCACAACCAGCCGCGGCGTTTGAACACCACATAGAGCAGGGCGGCAGCACCCACGATCACGACCGCGCTCGACACGACTCCGCCGTTGTGACCGAACCCAGGGTAGGGAACGTTCTGCCCGTACCAGCCGGTGACCGCAGTCGGTACGGCGATGATCGCCGCCCACCCGGTGAGCTTCTTCATCACCGTGTTCAGCCGAGCGTCCTGTAGGGACAGATTGGTTTCGAACACGGTAGTCACCATGTCCCGCAACGATTCCGTCCATTCGGTGGCACGGATGACGTGGTCGTAGAGGTCGGCATACCAGCCGTCCAAGGCAACGCTGTTGCCGTTCTCCTCACGGTGCCGCATTACCGCGGTGACGACCTCGCGCATCGGCAGCACCACGCGCCGTAGTTCCACGAGCTCCTTCCTCGCCCGGTACGTGTGCCGCTGGATGACGCGGGTCTGTGCGCGGTCGTCGAACAGTCCCTCTTCGAGGTCCTCGATGGTGTCGTCGAGCGACTGGATGGCGTCGAACTGTCCGTCGACGATGACGTCGAGTAGACCGTGGAGCAGGGCGGCCGTTCCGTGCTGCAGCAGGTCGGAGTTGTCGTCCCAGCGCCGCAGCACCTCCTCCATGTCGAATCCCGCCGAGCCGGCGTCCGCACGCCGCACCGTGACGATCCCGCGGGGAAGGACGAACACCGACACCCTGCTCGTACGCAGACGCGACCCCAGACTGTCCGGCGGCGCGTCCACCGTCAGCCGGGTGGCATACACAGTGAGGAAGGTGTGGTGCGCGTACCGTGTCGCCTTCGTACGCTCGGCATGCGCGAGAACATCTTCGACCGCGTGCTGGTCGAGTGTGAGCTCCTCGGCGAGCTCGCACAGTTGCGCGTGGTCGGGGTCGCAGAGGTCCAACCAGACGAGGGCACCGTCCTCCTCGAGGTAATCGGAGACCTCGGCGAAAGGAAAGTCCGTGGCGGCGAGCCGGCCCTGCCGCCACAGACGAGTCCTGACAGATTCCTGCGTACCTGTGGTCACACCTTGTAGTGTGCCCGCGCTCAGCCGACCTCGGCGTCGCGACGCGGAAGCTTCCACCCCGGCCGCACGAAGTGGCAGGTGTATCCGTCCGGCAACCGCTGCAGGTAGTCCTGGTGTTCGGGCTCCGCCTCCCAGAAGTCGCCTGCCGTGGTCACCTCGGTGACAACCTTGCCGGGCCAGAGTCCGGAGGCATCCACGTCGGCGATCGTGTCCTCGGCGACGCGTCGCTGCTCGTCGCTCGTATAGAAGATGGCCGAGCGGTAGCTGGCTCCGATGTCGTTACCCTGCCGGTTCTTCGTCGACGGGTCGTGGATCTGGAAGAAGAACTCGAGAAGGTCGCGGTACGACGTCTTCGCCGGATCGAACACGATCTCGATCGCTTCCGCGTGCGAGCCGTGGTTTCGGTACGTCGCGTTCGGCACGTCCCCACCGGTGTATCCCACCCGTGTGGAGATCACGCCCGGCTGCTTACGCACGAGTTCCTGCACACCCCAGAAGCAGCCTCCGGCCAGGACGGCGGTCTCGGTGACGTTCGACATTGTCCGTTCCCTTCATCGGGGCGCGAGTACACCCCGTGTCGTTTCTCCCCCTCCACAACACCGGCCGTCCGCATCTATTCCGCAACGGGGTGCAGTCTGTTACGGTCCAGCGCCTTCCACAGCGCTTTCCAGCTCGTCCAGGAATGCCACCTGTGCGGCGATCAGTCGGGTCCGCGCCACTGCGACGGAACACCACTCGACCCGGTCGATCTCGGGGAACGACGTCAGCCGGCCCGATCGAGGTGGCCACTCCATCTCGAATTCGTTGCTCACGGCGTCGGTGACGTCGAGGTCGCCTCGCACAGCGAACGCGCTGACCACCTTTCCCGCCCGTTGCCGGATCGGAGCAAGAGGAACTACCGCACCCTGCGGCGGATCGAGACCGACTTCCTCCCGAAATTCCCGCTGCGCCGCTGCCCACGGGTCTTCGTCGACCGCGTACTCCCCCTTCACGATCGACCACGCTCCTGCGTCCCGACGCGCCCACAACGGACCACCCGGATGGCAGATCAACACCTCGAGCACACCGTCCCGGATGCGGTACGGAAGCACCCCCGCACTCTGCTTCGCCACCACACCAGCATGTCACGGACGTGTGACGGCGCTGCGAATGTTCGGCCACACCCACGAGCTTCTTCTCCCGTTCCGCCGTAGCCGGCAGCCGGGGTGGGGTACGTATTGGGAGGACAGGGGCCTGGCGATCGAGGAGGAGTTACAGATGAGCGATCAGGAAACCGGTGCGGTGACGGGAACGAAAGACAAGGACTACAACTTGATCTGGTTCGTCGAAGCGTCGCTGAGTAACGCTCTGCGCCTGGACGGCTACATCCGGGACGCCGAACGCGCCGGAGATACCGAGCTCATCGACTTCTTCCAGCGAGCGAAGGCCGTAAGCCTCAAAGGTGGCGAACTCGGCAAAGGACTCCTCGCTGCCCGGCTCGCTCCCAAGGACAGCTGACTCCGGCCCCGGAGACGGACAGCGTCGCCGATTCGGGATGAGAAGTCGGTTCGAGGAAGGTGTGACCCAGGACGTACAGCACTCCCGCACCCAGTGACCGGTGTCACCGCGTGCAGGCGCCCGTCGGCGCTGTGAGAGTCTGTCACTCGTCGTACCGGATAATCGACCGAGCTTCCGTCTCCGCGGGGTTCTGTCCTGGAAAGGTCGCACAATGAGTGTGAACGCCGAAATTACCGAGGGGCCGCTGTCGGGAGGTGTTCTTCCGGAACCGGTCGGGCAAAGTCGGCCGATCTTGCCGGGGGACGACCCCTTCTACGTCCCACCCGCCGGTTTCGCCGCCGCGGCGCCGGGTGCCGTGCTCCGCAGCCGCGAAGTCGAGCTGGCCCTCCTCGGCGTCATCCCACAGAAAGTGTCGGCCTGGCAGCTGCTGTACCGCAGCTGTGACCTGCACCAGGCTCCCGAGGTGGCGGTCACCACCGTGCTGCTGCCGTTCGGCGCCGACCCGGACGAGGAGCGGCCGCTACTGGCGTATCAGTGTGCGATCGACGCCATCGCCGACAAGTGCTTTCCGTCGTACGCACTGCAGCGGGGTGCGTACTCGCCCGGCAGCCTCCCGCCCCTCGAGATGCTGATCATCGCCAATGCGCTCGAGCGGGGCTGGGCCGTGACGTTGGCCGACCACGAGGGCATGGGTGGCTACTTCGGCGCACCCCGCGAACCCGGCTACCGGGTCCTCGACGGGATCCGTGCGGCGCTCAGTTTTCCGCCCCTCGGACTCGACGCCGCGACCCGAGTCGGCGTGTGGGGATATTCCGGTGGCGGCATGGCCTCGTCCTGGGTAGCCGAAATGGCCCCCGAATACGCACCCGAAATCGACATCGTCGGCGCAGCGCTCGGCGCCCCGGTCGGTGACCCGGGTGAAACCTACATCCGGCTCAACGGCACCCTCCACGCCGGCCTCCCCGCGCTCGTCGTCGCCGGACTGCGCCACCTCTATCCCGGCCTCGGACGAGTGATCCGCGACCATGCCGACGACGAAGGAATCCGGCGACTCGACAAGATCGAAACGATGTCGACGGTGGAAGCTGTTGCACGTTTCGCCCGTGACGACTTCGACGACTACACCGACATCCCCCTCGCCGACATCCTGGCCACACCCGAGGTACTGGAGGTGTTCGACGACATCCGGCTCGGCGGACGCATTCCCGAGTGCCCTCTACTGGTGGTGCACCCGGTCCACGACCAGATCATCCACATCGAGGACGTCGACGGGCAGGTCGAGCGGTACGTCGAGGGCGGCGCCCACGTCACCTACGTGCGGGACCGATTGAGTGAGCACCTGTCACTGATGGTGATCTCCGCGCCCGCCATGCTCGAGTGGCTGACGGACCGATTCGCCGGCACGCCGCTCCCACCGTCCGGGACCACAACCGTGTGGTCGATCGCGTCCTCTGCGTTGTCCCCACTTCACGGGTTGCTCACCGTCGGACGCACCGCGGTGCGGGTGCTGTTCGCACGACCGCTGGGCCCGAACTGACCACAGACACCGGCAGCAATCCCCGGTGCCCTGACGTCGGAGCGCACAGCCGCCTAGGGTGGACGAAGGGAGACGGTCGCACGGCCGTCTCGTGACGGCGTCGACGGGCAGAGGAGGCTGTGATGAACGGTTCGGGGAGCGGCGGCATCGTCCGCACCATGGCTGACCTCGCACGCAGTTTCTCCGCCCCGCGCTCGGTCGAAGACAGTCTGTCCACCGTGACTGCCGCTGCTGTCGACTTGATGCCGACGGAAGCGTGTGCGGGCATCTTGATGGTCTCCGGGGGTGGGAAGAAGTTCGATTCGGTTGCCGCGACCTCGGACCTCCTGCCCAAGCTGGACCACGTACAAGAGGAACTCGGCGAGGGCCCCTGCGTCGCGGCGGCTGTGGCGAACCTGGTGGTCCGCTGTGACGACTTCCGCTCCGACGATCGGTGGCCGAGATTCGCCGCCGCAGCCGTCGACGTGGGCATCTACAGTTCCATCTCCTTCCAGCTGTATACCTCCGAGGGCAAGATGGGCGCACTCAATCTCTTCGCCTTCGAACCCCACGCCTTCGGCCTCCAGGAAGAGTCAATGGCCGAGGTTCTCGCTGCCCACGCCGCGTTGGCCCTGATGGCTGCGCGCACCAAGGAACAGCTGCAGTCGGCGCTGGTCTCCCGGGACGTCATCGGCCAGGCCAAGGGCATGATCATGGAACGGTTCAATGTCGACGCCATCCGCGCCTTCGAGATGCTCACGCACCTCTCACAGGAGACGAACACCCGCCTCCACGCCGTCGCGGAGCAAATCGTCGAACGCGGAAAATAGGGCACTCCCCCCGGGAATATCCGGGCTACCGCCCTCGTTGAGACTGTCGACGGTGTCCGACCCAATGCCCCGGGTACCACATTAAATATGTCGCTGCGAGCGACCACTTGCCGAGAGGCGCACTGGCGGGCACCGTCACCTTCGCCGGGTCAGACCTACAGTACGTAGCGTGCCCGACGCGAATGCGAAGCCGCTGACCCCCGACAGGTGCCGGCGGCTTCTCACGTTTCGAGGCGCTTCACTCAGGTCGAAAAGAGACAGTGGCCTGGGTGCGACGGCGATGGCACTATCGGTTCTATGCGCAGACACCGGTGGCCGGCGCAGCCACCACCCGCCACCGGCGGGACCCAGGTGCACGGCCCCACAGTCCTCGCCGCCCATCAAGGCCTGACGCTGCAATTGAACGACATCACCGCCTATCCGAGTGGGATGCAATTGCGCCTCGTCCTGACGGCCACGGGGAGATGCGCCGAACTCGCCCACCACGAGACGCGCACGCTGACCGACCCCGAGGACTACTCCGGACACTGGTCCTATCTGTCCGTGTTCGTCACTGTCGGCGACATCGAAGGGGAAGCAGATCCCTATCACCCGGTGACCAGATCGACCCGCGGGCGTCCTCCGACCGAATATCGGACGCTGCCGCACTACTGGGTGGGGACCTGCCAGGATTCGGGTGCACTCACCCTGACCGCCGGGTGGGAAGAGATCGGCCTTCCGCCCACCACCACGACCATCAAACTGGGACCCAACCCATACCTACCCTCGACCAGCCGCTCCGAGTGAGGGCCGTCATTCGACGCATCGAGAAGCAAAAGAAACTGGATCAGTTCGGGAAACGGCACACGGTCGAACGAACTGCAGGTCACATACCTCGACCGAGGCGACACTTGCTTCCGGGAACGCGGATATCACCGCAAAAGCAAGCCCGACGGGTGCACGCCGGCCGCATCGATACCGTATTGTTAGGAACTTCAAGCCGAGACACCAGCTGTGTAGCAGAGCGCAGACTTGTGTGGCCGGTCGTGGGGCAGTCGCTTCACGACCTTTCACAGAGACGAGACGCCCGTGCCCCTCGCCCATGCTTTCACCAATCGCTACGCAGATGAGCTCATGATGCTTGCTGCGGCCACCCATCGTCCCGCTAGCATCGTCAATATCGGTTGCGGCTACGCCATTCGCATCGATTTCGAGTACCAGCATTATCTCCTCGCCGTCAACGCCGAGGGCATCCTCGCTGATCAACCAGATGCGGCCGCCCTCTGGCGGGTTGCTCTCTTCAAGGAGAGCGACTCGGCCGAGGCCCCCGACCAACTCATCGTCACCGCCGAGTCCAGTTGGCTCGTGGACGCCTTCGACCTGGCCTTCGCCGAGGTGAAAGCAACCGGTCAATGGCCGTCGGCCGACCTGGCGTTCGGCTCCTTCAACCCTGCGGTGACCTGACCGCGCGGATGTCGGCGCGGTGAACCCCACGAGCCTGCGCACCAGTTGAGCGCCGAGATACGGCGTCACGCCTCGGCGACATTGGGTATCTGGTCCTGGACCACGAAGCTCGCGCGGGTATGGACAGGCGCGCCCGGACGACGGATGTAGGGAACGACGCGGAAGTCGTTGCGCCACAACTGATGGTCCAGCTCGACGCGCACATATCCCCGCTGAGCGTTGAAGAATTTCATGTCGGGATTGGCCGCCAGCAGGCGGCGCCCCGTGTCATTCATGTCGGCGCCGTCGCCACCCGTGGTGATCGACGTGCCCGAGAATTCTGACGCGACGACAGGTGATTCCGGGTCGGCATAGTCCCGGCGCAGGTCCGCGACGATGTTCTGGTGACGATCGCCGGTGATCACTACGAGATTGCGTACGCCGCGATCCGCTGCGCCGCCGAGAACGGCGTTGCGATCGGCGACGTAGCCGTCCCACGAGTCGGAGGAGAGCACCGCGTCCGAGCCGGGGTCGTTGTCGGTCTCACCCATCGCCACCTGATTGCCGATGATCTGCCAACGCGCCGGTGACCCGGTGAATCCGTCGAGCAGCCAGTCCCGTTGCTGCGCACCCAGTATTGTGCGATCGGTGTCGAGCCGGTCGGTGCAATTCGCGGTCACGTTACCCCCGCACGCCTGCCGGTCCCGGTATTGCCGGGTATCGAGCATGGTGATCTGCGCGAGATCGCCGAAGCGGTAGCGGCGGTGTAGGCGCATTCCCGGCCCGGAGGGGCGCTGAGCGAGCCGCAGCGGCTGGTGCTCGTAGAACGCCTGGAAGGCGGCGGCCCGGCGCCGACGGAACAGTGCGGAGATTCGATAGATGTCGATGCCCAGTCCCGGCGACTCCGCGGCCCAGTTGTTGTCGACCTCGTGATCGTCCATGGTCACGATCCAGGGGAACGCAGCATGTGCGTCGCGCAGTGGCTGCTCGGCTTTGTACTGTGCGTAGCGCAGCCGGTAGCCGGGCAGATCGACGGCTTCATCGCGGTCGACTCCCATCGACATGCCCTCGCGGCCGCGCCTCCACCCGCGTTCGTAGATGTAGTCGCCCAGGTGGACCACCACATCGAGGTCTTCGTCGCTCATGTGCTCGTATGCGGTGTAGAAGCCGGAACTCCACGACTGACAGGAGGCGTACGCGAACCGCATCCGCGCGGTGGGTTGTCCCGAGGCCGGGGCCGTGCGGGTCCGGCCCACCGGGGAGATCGCCGTGCCGGCACGGAATCGGTAGAAGTACCAGCGGGAGGGCTCCAAGCCGTGGATCTCCGGATGCACGCTATGGGCGAGTTCACGCGTCGCAACAGCCGTCCCGCGCGTCACCGGGTACCGAAAGTTCTCGTCGTGCGCGACCTCGTATTCGACGGTCACCGGATCCCAACCCATGCCGCCGCGACCCCCAGGGGCAAGGGGATCCGGTGCCAAGCGTGTCCACAAGACGACACCGTCCTCTGTCGGATCTCCCGAGGCCACGCCGAGTCCGAAGGGGTCATCGCCTCGCCACCGCGGCGCAGGCAACCGCTCGCTGCTCACCGCTGACGTGCCCACCAGCACCGCAGCCGAGCCGGCCATACCTACTCTCAGCAACTGCCGACGGGAGAGGCGCATACACCACGGTATATCCGGGGGGCGCAGTCGGGCCCCCGATCCGTCATCCGACCTGCGCCCGCCGATATCGCTACGCTGACACGGTCGGTGCAGTAGACCTTGGGAGGAAGCGGTGGTAGCCGTACAGATACAGGTGGGTGATCTGGTGCAGGCATCCGGTCACGCAGGACCGTGGCTGGTGGTGGAAATCAACAAGGGTCTCGCGTCACTGCAGCATCCCGACGGACACCGACTGTCGGTCAGGACGACGACGCTGTCGGTGGTGCACAAGGCAACCAGCCCGGCCGGCGAGGTGAAGGCCGGTGACGGTGAACGGACCGGGACGGTCGGCGACGGCGAATCGGCGGGAGACGCACCGACCCTCTTCGACTAGGCGCCGCCGAAACCCGGCGGCGCCTGATCGACCGAGGTCGGGCCGAGTGTTACCGGCCTAGACGTTGGCGGTGCGCACGATCCGCCGACGCATCGCTTCCAACCCCACGACGATCGCGGCCGCGACCACGACGTGCATCAGTGAGAGTGAGATGGTGCTGGCGGCGTCGAAATCGGCCTGGATGGTCAGGATGATCGTCGCGAGCGCGAGAACGACCCCGATCACCTCTGCGGGACGGATGATAGCCGGCAATTTCACGGAGATGAGCGCGGCGAGTGTCATTCCGATGAGAAGGGGAACGACCGTCATGACGACGACGCCGCCGGGTGCTGCACTGGTGGTCTTCCCCGCATCCGTCATCTCGAACGACGCACCTGCGGGAAGTGCGAGCAACCACAGCACCAGGTTGGGGACGAGTGCGATCACGGCGGTCCAGAGCACGGCGGCGGGACGGCTCAGTTCGAGGGTAAGCGGATTGAACTTCGTGGCGGCGCTCGTTGCGGTGGCCGTGGTTTCGGTGCTCGACATGTTCGTACTCCTTCGGTGAGATGCTGACTGACCTTGCTGACATGATCTTGCAACCTCAACCTTTGTCGAGGTCAAGGCGTGGGCGCCATGGTTCTTCCGTCGAATCTGAAAGGTAGACCCGAGCGCAGCAGAAAACTCATCGGCGGCGGCGCGCACACCTTGCCGCTGGGGGATGATGGCGGACATGAATGCCGGTTCCTCGTCCTCCGCGCAGCCCCGTCGGCGCCGCAATCCTCTGGTCGCGCTCGCCCGTTGGCTCGGGACACAGGAGTGGGTCATGCGGCTGGCGCCGGTCATCATCTGGCTCGAATCGCATCTGCGCTCGTGGACGGGTAACCGGGTGAGCCTCATTGGCATCGCCGGATTGCAGTCGGTGCAGGTCACGGTTCCGGGACGCAAGAGCGGCACCCCTCGGACCACCGCGCTTCTGTGCATCCCGCAGGGCGACGGGTACATCGTCACCGGTTCGAACTGGGGACGGCCCGAGCATCCGATGTGGTCGGCGAATCTACGGGACGCCCAGGAAGCCCGCGTAAGGTCGGGGTCGCACGAGCGCCGGATGAGCGTCCGGATGGTGACGGGCGAGGAACGCGAGCAGCTGTGGACGTTCGTCACCGAGTACTGGCCGGGTTACCTCATGGAACACGCGCGGTCGGGCGGACGCGAGTTCAGAATTTTCCTCCTCCAACCACTCTGACCCAAACCCTCCCGGCAGTTTCGCTGATCGCGGCGTGCGATATTGACATTGACGTCAACATCAATCGATACTGTGATCGTGACCACAAGCCAAGCGCAGGAGCGGGCTCGCACTGCGCGGAAGAACAACGACGGACCGCGGAGGCGGGAGCTCATCCGCGCGGCGGGCGTGTGCTTCGCTGAACTCGGCTACGACCGCACCACCGTCGAGGTGATCACCAGTCGCGCCGATGTCTCCCGGGCGACGTTCTACGCGTACTTCTCGTCGAGGGACGAAATGTTCCATGCGGTGGCGGACGAGGTGTGTGAGGAGTTCCTCGAGTCGCAGCACGTGAAAGGCCCCGCCAGCGAGGATTTGCGTGAAGTCCTGCGCACCACGACCAAGGCCTTCGTCGAGGCGGTGTACGCCAACGGACGTGTCCTCGAGCTGATCGAGCACCGCGCGCGTCTCGATCCGGAGGTCGGCCGAACATGGTCTGCCGTGCAGACGCGGCTGATTCGTCGGTACACCCGCTTCATCGAGCGGATCAACGAGAGTTGCGACGTGGTCCCGTGCGCGTCACCGGCACGGATCGCGCAGACACTGGCCGACGCCCAGCTTGCCGGTGCCGCCCGGCTCGTCGACGCCACGCCCCGGGAGCGGCGTCGCTACACCTCCGACGTGACTGCCATCTCCGAAAGACTCATCGGCTTCATCTGAGCCGGAAACATCCGCACAGAATCGGGAGTTCGGTATGCCATCTCCACCTTCGAGTGACCATGCGGTGCTGGAAGCCGCCGTCGCCGACCTTCGCGCAATCCAGGATGCCGCCTGGCCACCGCAGGTACCGAAAACCGTCGAATATCCGATCGAGGATCGCACGGTCGTCGGCTACCTACGCCACTGGGCGACACGGCGTCCGGACACCGTGGCAATCGATTTCTACGGACGCCGAATCACGTACGCGGAGTTCGACGACCTGTCCGATCGGTTCGCTGGATGGCTGCTCGAACAAGGTGCCACGGCCGGTGACCGCGTCGGCGTGCATCTCGCGAACTGCCCGCAGTTTCACATCGCAATGCTCGGCATACTCAAAATCGGTGGAGTTCATGTGCCGATCAACCCACTATTCCGCGAACACGAACTGATCTACGAACTCAACGACGCCGGGGTCGAGATCCTGCTGACCCAAGACGCTTTCGCGCCCATGGTCGAGTCGGTCCGGCGCGACACTCCCTTGCGCCACGTTGCGGTGACATCGCTGTCCGACCTGCTGCCGCCCGTCCCCAGCGTCCCTCCCCCCTTCCCTGTCGCCGACCCCGCGACCACGGACTGGGCCGAGATCATGGAGTCGCCCCGCGCGGAACCGGTTGCCACCGACCCCGACGCCCTCGCGGTGTTGAACTACACCGGGGGCACCACCGGAATGCCCAAGGGCTGTGAGCACACTCAGTGGCACATGGTCTACACCGCGGCTACCGCGACCGTGGCAGGCGGACGACGAGTCGGTGAGACACCACCGGTCGTTCTAGGTTTCCTTCCCATCTTCTGGATTGCGGGAGAGGATTTCGGAATTCTGTACCCGCTGCTCAACGGCGGCACCGTCGTCCTCCTCACCCGTTGGGATCCCGAGGCCGCGGTGACGCTGATCGAACGATGCCGAGTGACCTCGATGGTCGGGACGGTCGACAATTATGTGGAACTGATGGGTCTTCCCGGATTCGCCGACCGCGATCTGTCGACACTCGACAACGCCATGGCAGTGTCGTTCGTGTTGAAACTCGATCCGGCGATTCGTGCCCGGTGGCGCGACGCCACCGGACACGTGTTGCGAGAAGCCAGTTACGGGATGACCGAAACCCACACCGCCGACACCATTACCCTCGGCTTCCACACCGGCGACTTCGACCTTCTCAGTGAACCGGTGTTCTGCGGGCTCCCCGTACCCGGCACGGACATACTCGTCGTCGATGAGGCAGGCGTACCGGTTCCGATGGGCGAATCTGGTGAGATCATCGTGCGCAGCCCATCCCTGCTCACCGGCTACTACAGAAAACCCGAGGCCACGGCTGAGGCACTGCGCGGCGGATGGCTGTGGACCGGTGACATCGGCAAACTCGACGACAGAGGTGCTCTGCACTATCTGGCACGCAACAAGGAAATGATCAAGACCAACGGTATGAGCGTGTTTCCCTCGGAGGTAGAGGCACTGCTCCTGCTGCACCCCGCCATTCAGTGCGCTGCCGTGGTGCCCAAACCCGACTCGGCGAGAGGTCAGGTTCCTTTTGCTTTCGTCCAACTACTGCCTGATCACAACGTGTCGAGTGACGAACTGCGAGAGTGGGCAGCCCAGAACATGGCCGGCTACAAGGTACCCACCGTCGAAGTCCTCGACACTCTGCCCATGACTGCGACAGGGAAGGTCCGTAAGGCCGACCTGTTCACCCTTGCCGAGGAGTACAAGTGACACTGCTGGTCGCCAACCGTGGCGAGATCGCGCTGCGCATCATCCGCTCCGCCGCCGAGATGTCGATGGAGACGGTGGCCGTCTACGCAGAGGACGATGCGGACTGCCCTCACGTGCGGGCCGCGACCGAGGCGGCGGCGCTGAGCGGTTCGGGCCCGGCCGCCTACCTCGACCACGCGGCACTTCTCGCAGTTGCGGAGAAATTTGGTGCCACCGTGATTCATCCGGGGTACGGGTTTCTCAGCGAGAACGCAGAATTCGCCCGCAAGTGCGCACAGGTCGGCGTGAACTTCGTGGGACCGAGCCCAGACCTGCTCGACGTCTTCGGGAACAAGTCGGCGGCCCGGGATGCAGCCGTCGCAGCGAAGGTGCCGGTGTTGCCGGCAACCAACGGCGCCACCGATCTCGACGGCGTCCACGCCTTCTTCGCGAGCCGGCCACAGGGCATCATGATCAAGGCACTTGCCGGTGGCGGTGGCCGCGGAATACGCGCCGTGCACAGCGCCGACCACGTCGACGACGCCTACCGGCTCTGTGCGTCCGAAGCCCAGCTCGGCTTCGGCAACCCCGCCGTATTCGCGGAAGCTCTGCTGACGGGCGCGCGGCACATCGAGGTTCAGGTGGTGGCGGCGCCGTCGTCCGAGGGCGTGCGCGCGCTGGCACTCGGCGATCGTGACTGCAGCGTCCAGCGTCGACATCAGAAGTTGATAGAGATCGCACCGGCACAGGGCCTCGACCCGACGTTGCGCACCGAGCTACACGAGGCGGCCGCCCGCTTGTGCGCCAGTGTGGGGTACCGAGGACTTGCCACCGTCGAATTCCTCGTCTCTGCCGACGGGTTCTACTTCCTGGAAGTGAACCCGCGAATCCAGGTGGAACACACCGTGACCGAAGAAGTGACCGGTGTCGACCTGGTGGCGACACAGCTAGCGATCGCCGCCGGCACCGACTTCGAGTCGTTGCTCCTCCCCCACGGGATCACCGCCACAGGGCTCGACACTTCCGGTGAGCCTGCCGCGTCCCGGGGTATCGCGGTGCAGGCGAGGGTCAACATGGAGACGATGCGTTCCGACGGGCAAGCCGTTCCCGCGGCCGGCACTCTCACCGTGTTCTCCCCGCCGACCGGACCCGGTGTTCGGGTCGATACCTATGGGCGGCCGGGACTCTCCCCGAGCCCGCGTTACGACTCCCTCCTCGCCAAGGTGATCGTCCTCTCGCGCGGACCCGCATTTTCTGCTGCCGTTCGGAAAGCGGAGGCGGCGCTCGCCGAGTTCGAGATCGAAGGCGTCCCCACCAACATCGCGTTCCTGCGTGCCATCCTCACCGATCCGGATTTCGGCAGCGGGGTCGTAGGCACCGATTATCTCGGCGAGCGAATGAGCAGACTGGTCGAGGACGCGCAGGCCCAGCAGGGGCCGCACGTTCCGTCCACCGCCGTCGAGTTGCGCGCCGGCCAGGAAGTGTTGCGGGCGGAGTTGGCCGGAACCATCGTCGAAGTGGTCGACGAAGGTCGTAACGTCGACTCGGGCGCCGCGTTGGTGGTACTCGAAGCGATGAAGATGCAACACGCGATCGCCAGCCCCGCGGCCGCGGTGGTGGAACGACTGCTGGTCGCTCCGGGACAAACGGTGGCTACCGGGGATCCACTCGTCGTCATCCGCCGCACCGGTGCCGATTCAGCCGAGATGGCAGACATTGCCGTCGACCTGGACCGTGCACGCGAGGATCTGGCCGAGGTCCGGCACCGGCACGAGGTAACCCTCGACGCCGCCCGTCCCGCCGCCATGGCCAAGCGGGCGAAGCTCGGTCGCCGCAGCGCCCGGGCGAACATCGAGAACCTCGTCGACCCCGGCAGTTTCGTCGAATACGGTCCCCTCGTCCTCGCGGCGCAGCGCAGCCGTCGCTCCGAACAGGACCTGATCGACAACACTCCGGCCGACGGCCTGGTCGCGGGACTCGCGACCATCAACGGTGACGTGTTCAGCGCGGCTGCGTCGGAGGCTGTGGTGCTGTCGTATGACTACACCGTCCTCGCGGGTACGCAGGGGATGCGCAACCATGCGAAGACCGACCGGGTGATCGGATTGGCTGCCCGCAAACAGATTCCGTTGGTTCTGTTCGCCGAGGGCGGCGGCGGCCGGCCAGGCGATACCGACGCCGGTACCGCGGCCGGACTCGACCTCGACACGTTCCGGTCGCTCGCGGCGCTGAACGGGAAGGTGCCGTTGATCTCGATAGTGTCGGGCCGGTGCTTCGCGGGTAATGCCGCGCTGGCCGGGGTCTGCGACGTCCTCATCGCCACACCCGACGCAAATATCGGCATGGGTGGACCGGCCATGGTGGAGGGCGGCGGGCTGGGTGTGTACCGGCCGGAGGACATCGGACCCGTCGAGGTGCAACGACGCAATGGGGTGATCGATCTCCTTGCCCGGGACGAGGCTCACGCGGTGGAGCTGGCCAAACGGTATCTGTCGTACTTCCAGGGCCCCCTTGCACAGTGGTCTTCCCCGGACGAACGGATTGCCCGGCACGTCGTTCCTGAGAACCGGTTACGCGCGTATGACGTTCGCACTGCCGTCGACGCGATCGCGGACGTCGACTCGGTACTCGAACTGCGACCCGACTACGGGGTCGGCATCGTGACGGCACTGATGCGGGTCGAAGGGCACCCCTACGGAGTGGTCGCCAACAGCAGTCATCACCTGGGCGGCGCCATCGACGCCGTCGCGGCAGACAAGATGGCTGACTTCCTGCGACTGTGCGAGTCGTTCGGTCTTCCGGTGGTTTCTCTCTGCGACACACCGGGCTTCATGGTGGGACCGGATTCGGAGAAGGAGGCAACCGTACGCCGGTTCGGCGCGCTGTTCATCGCGGGCGCGCGGATGACCGTGCCTTACGGCACGATCATCCTGCGCAAGGGCTACGGCCTCGGAGCGATGGCCATGGCGGGCGGATCGTTCCACGCCTCACAGTTCACGGTCGCCTGGCCGACCGGCGAAATCGGGGCCATGGGCTTGGAAGGTGCCGTCCGACTCGGATTCCGGAAGGAACTCGACGCGATCGACGATCCGGCCCAGCGCGACGCGGCGTTCACCCAGCTGGTCGATGCGGCGTACCAGCAGGGCAAGGCACTGAACGCGGCCACGATCTTCGAACTCGACGACGTGATCGACCCCGCCCAGTCCCGGGCCTGGATCGTGCGCCTCCGCCGCCCGTGAGTACTTGTTAACCGCCCAATGTTAATAAGCACTCACGGGGGCGAAGCCCACGACGGCACGGCCCGAGTAGGACCCGGCCCGCACCTGGTCGATCACCGACACCACCTCGGCGATCGGAACGTCGTGGGTGATTGCGTCGAGGTGCGTCGGCGCCAGATCGGTGGCGAGGCGTTTCCACAGGCGACGGCGCTGCGCGATCGGGTACTGCACCGAATCGATACCGAGCAGGCTGACCCCGCGGAGGATGAACGGCAGCACCGTGGTGTCGAGCCCGGACCCACCGGTGAGTCCGCTGGCCGCCACCGAGCCGCCGTACTCGATGGTGCTGAGCACGTGTGCGAGGGTGGCACCGCCGACGCAATCGACCGCGGCCGCCCACTGCGCCTTGCCGAGCGGACGAGGCTTGGTGTCGGGTTCGGGTAGCCGTCCGATCACCTTGCTCGCACCGAGGCCGGTCAGTAGCTCGGCCTTCTCGGGTTTCCCGCTCGATGCCACAACCTCGAAGCCGGCAGCGGCCAGAAGGTCGACGGCAACCGTGCCCACACCGCCGCTCGCGCCGGTGACCAGCACCGGACCGTCGCCCGGTTCGAGTCCGCGGGACAGCAACGCCTCGACGCTCATCGCGGCCGTGAAACCGGCTGTCCCGATAGCTGCCGCGGTCCGGGTCGACATGCCGTCCAGACGCACCACCCAGTCGGCCGGGACCCGGGCGAACTGCGCGTACCCACCGTGGCGGGCGGTACCGATGTCGTACCCGTGCGCGACTACCTTGTCGCCGACCGCGAACTCCGACGACTCCGACTCGACGACGGTGCCGGCGAGGTCGATGCCGGGCACGATCGGGTATGCGCGTACCACTCCGCCTTTCGGGGTGAGCGCAAGTGCATCCTTGAAGTTCACGCTGGAGTACTCGACCTGAATGGTGACCTCACCCGGCGGGAGAAACGACTCGTCGACCGTGTCGGGGGCGAGTTCGATCCTGCCCTCGTTCTCGCGAGCGATCCAGGCGGTGAAGTCCTTCATCAGTTGATCTCCTGACCTCGAGAATGGTGACGGTTCACTCACGGTACAGAAGCGACAGCGATCGGTCGGCGTTGAACAGCGCCTCGCGGTCGAACGTCGATGTGGACGCGAGAAGCTCATCCGCGCCGGTGCGGGCGAACAGGGAGTCGAGCCGCTCCCGCACCTCGTCCGCCGTTCCGTGGATCGACGACTCGATCGACGCGTCGATCTGCTCACGCATCCGCTGTGTCCACGGCCGATCGCGCAGGACCGAGACCGGTTCGAGGGCCGGAAACTCGCCTGTCCGGCTCGACGACGCCAGCGCCCACGCCTCCGACAGCAGGAGATCGCGCGCCGCGTCGGTGCTGTCCGCGATCATCACCTCGAGCGAGATCACCACGTAGGGCTTTCGGTTCCCCGGTGAGGGTACGAATTCGTCGCGGTAGCGATCGAGCTCTGGGATCCTGCCCGCGGTGCTGCCCAGTATCGGTCCGCCTACCACTACGGGCAGTCCGGCGCGCGCGGCGAAGTCGAGCCCCCGCCGGGTGGCGAGCACGAACATCGGGGGTGCCGCCTCCACCCGAGGTCGTGCGGTGACCGGCGCCGCCCCCTCCAGATACCGCCGCAGCTCGTCGAGGTCGTCCGCGAACGTATCGGGTGCAGTGCGGTCGCGGCGCAGAGCGTCACGGACCGGTCTGGTGAATCCCAGAGACCGCCCCACTCCCAGATCGATCCGCCGCGGGTACAGGGCTTCGAGCATCAGGAATTGTTCCGCCACCACGATCGGCTGATGATTGGGCAGCATCACGCCACCCGATCCCAGCCGAATGCGGTCGGTGCGGGCTCCGATCGCGGCGAGGAGTACCGGCGGGGAGCCACTCGCGATCCCCGGGACCCCGTGATGCTCCGCCACCCAGAACCGGTGGAACCCGAGCTGCTCGGCGTGCACCGCCCTGTCGATCGTCCCCGTCAGCGCGGCGGCGTCGGGCACGCCGGCACGCGTGCGGGATCGGTCCAGGATCGACAGCTTCACCCTCGACGCAACCGTCGCTCCGACCCAACTATTTCCCGCAGCTACACCGCGGACACTTGCGAAGACCGGCTGTCGCGCATGTTTCGGGACGTGAGGACGCCGACGAGCAGCACGACTCCCGCAGCCGCGATGAACCAGCCGGTGCGGTGCAGTCCGTCGTCACCGATGATGTGTCCGGCGGTGGCCTGGAGCACCACCGCCGACAGATTCGCACCGATGTATTGGACGGTGCGGTACATCCCGATTGCCGTGCCCACCTCCTCGACCGACGTCACCGAGCTGATCAGATTCTGGTTGCCGATGTTGTTGAAGCCATTCGGTATTCCGAGTACGGCGGCGACGAGCAGCAGCACCACGATCGGTGCGGTACTTCTCTCGACCGAGGCGAGGAGCAGGCCACCCACTAGCAGCGCACAGGTACCGACGGCGAGCGTCCGCCGGGCGCCGTGCCGCCGGTAGATTCTCGACGCGAGCATCGTCGAGCCGATGCCGACCACTGCGACGGGCAGCATTGTCAGGCCCGCCTCGGTGGCACTCATGCCGCGTGAATATTGCAGCCACTGCGGCACTCCGAAGAAAACACAGTAGAACGCCGTATAGGTCAGCAGAGTGCGCGCAAGGGTCGCGCCGAGTGCGCGGTTGCGGGTGAGCGCCCGGACGTCGATGAACGGTTCCGGCGCCCGCCCTTCCCACTGGACGAATGCGGCGAGAGCGAGCGCCCACACCGGCAGCAGCCACCAGAGCGGTTCCGACGTCGACGACAGCAGGAACAGCATCGTCGAGGACACCAGTACCAGGAACAACAGCACCCCGGCGAGGTCGAGTGAGTGCAGCAACTGCCGGTGACCGACCGACGAACCGCCGACGAAGCCGACGTCGGCGAACCGCACAACGGCCAGGGCGCTGAAGGCGATGATCGGCAGATTGATCCACATGATCGACTGCCACCCGAAGGCGCCGACGAGCAGACCACCCAGCGTGGGCCCCAGGGCGACGACCGCCTGACTACAGATGGCGAGTGTCGTGATCGCGGTACGCGGCTGCGCGTCGTACTTCTCCGCGTAACCCCGGATCATCGTCATGGCATTGGGATACTGTGTGGCAGTTCCAATTCCGACCAGTATTCGTGAGAAGATCAGCCAGCCGACCGACGGCGCCAGCAACCCCGCGATCGACCCCAACGCCACCAGCGCGAGACCACCGAGATACACCCGTCGAGCGCCGAGCAGCGAACCGAGCTTGCCCGCCATCGGGGCGGTCACGGCGGTCGCGATGTACAGGGCAGAGATCACCCAGGCAATTCCGGATGAGGGGCCGAACTGTGCGGCGATACCGACGATCGCGATGGCGATCATCGACGAGTTCAGCGGCTGGAGAATACTGCCGGTTGCGACCGAGCCGCTGACCCGAAACGGTACCCGGCGGGCGTCCTGTGTCGGAGTGGTGTCGGTGACCGTCACGGAGTCATCAGTGACTCCTTACGCGAACCCGACCCGGCAGAGTCGGCGAGCCGCCCCCGATCCGGAACGTCGGCGAGCCGCCTCAGCAACCTGCCGGCGATGAAGAGTAAGTCACGCTCGGCGTCCGTGCAGGTGTCAGCCAACGCCGCCGACAACCATTCACTGCGTTGGGCCCGGTCGGCGGCCAGCATCCGATGCCCGGACTCGGTGATGGCGATGAGACTGGCGCGCGCGTCCTGTGGGTCCACTGTCCGCGAAACCATGCCCGAATCTTCGAGCATGGTGACCGTGCGGGCGATGGACTGGGGAGTCACCTGCTCGAGGTCGGCGAGCGTCTTGGCGCTCATCGGTCCTTCTCGATCGAGGTGGGCGAGTGCCTGGAGTTGCGTGGGCGTAAGCAGGTGGCCTGCCCTTTTGGTGCGGATGCGCCTTGTGAACAGCACTATGTCTTCGCGGAGCTGATCTACTCGCTCGTCCATTGCGGCCTCCCTGCTTCAGTGTCGTTAGCCAGTCTAGCTGTCTAATGAACTTCCGGCCAGGTGAGTTTTGTCTCGATACATCGAAGTAATATGGGACAGTTGGACAGCAAACCTGGATAATTCAGGCTGAGACCGGCGTGCGCCCGGTCCACCGCTTCAAGGCCACTCGCCACCCATCGGACGCACTGTCGCCCGCCCACGCGATGTACCCGTCGGGCCGCATGAGCAACGCGGGTCCGTCGCCGAGCCGGGTCACGGAGTGAACCCCGGAAGGCACAGGCACGTCCCGCTCGGCTATCAGAACGAAACCGCCGGAGCGCAGTACCTCGTACAACCTGCCGGCGGCAGTCGGAATGTCCTCGGCCCGCCTGCCCACCAGTACGCTGTCGCCGGTTCGGTGCCCGTACCGGATCCCGATACCCGAAAACGTCTTAGCGACAGCACCACCCGTCGGCGGAAACCGCAGAAGAGTCGCGACCACCACGTTCCGGAGCTTCCGCAGCACCCACGGCCGTAGCGTCATCATTCGCATCGTGGTGCCGCTGGTCCGGAGAACCATCCTTCCTACCGGATGCCGTTCGGCGTGGTAGGTGTCGAGCACGGAGTCGTCCGCCCCGCCGAGCACCGCCGCGAGCTTCCATCCGAGGTTGGCGGCGTCCTGTATGCCGGTGTTCATCCCCTGCCCACCGGCAGGCGAGTGCACGTGCGCGGCGTCGCCGGCAAGAAACACCCGTCCCGTCCGGTACTGCGGGACCTGCCGTTCGTCGCTGTGGAACCGTGACTGCCATCGCACCGCACCGAGGCCGTAGTCCGTACCCATGGCGCTTTCGATGACGTCGCGCAATTCGGCCCGATCCACCGGAGCGCTGTCGTCCACCTGATGCCGCCGGTTCCAGGCGATCACGCGAAACAGGTTGTCGCCGTATGGGGCGAGGAAGGCGAATCCGTCGCGCACCGCGTTGACGGTCACGATGCTGTCGGGCGGATTCCGGAGTTCGACGTCGGCGAGCATGATCGAACGGAGCACTGCCTTTCCGGGAAACGGCTGACCGATCATCTGCCGCACCGCACTGTGTGCGCCGTCTGCGCCCACCGCGTACGCCGCGCGGAACGCGTGTTCCTCTCCCGACGTGTCCCGCCCGCGCACTGTGACAGCGTCGCCGTCCTGCTGCACCCCGGTCACGGTGATGCCGCGGATGATCTCGGCGCCCTGTTCACGGGCGTGCCGCTCGAGGAGGGAATCGACATTTCGCTGCGGGGTGATGAGTACGAACGGGAATCGTGACGGAAGGCCGGCGAGATTCAATTCCGCACCTCGCCACAGCTTCAACCCCGGAGACGGCGCGCCCGAGGCGACCAGCTCATCAGCGAGTCCACGGGCGTCGAGCAACTCGAGGGTGCGGGCATGAACACCGAATGCCCGACTGAGCGGTGATGGTGCGTCCCGCTTGTCCAGAACGGTGACCGATCTGCCTGCGGCTGCCAACTCCCCGGCAAGCATGCAGCCGGTGGGCCCTGCGCCGATCACCACGACGTCGGTGTTCTTCATGACGGTCCTCCGATCGAGCTCCGAGTCAACGCCTGTTGACTTCCACGGTAGGCGCCTTCGATCGCCAAGTCAACAACTGTTGACTACACTCGGGGAATGCCCGAAAGACGTACCCGCTCCGCTGTCGCCACCCGCGCCGCGATCCTCGATGCCGCCCGCGCCCGGTTCGGTGCCGAAGGCTACGACCGCACGACGATGCGGGCTGTCGCATCGGATGTCGGCGTCGATCCCGCCCTGGTGATTCGCTATTTCACCAACAAGGAATCGCTGTTCGCGGAGGCGGCCGAGTTCGAACTCCACCTTCCCGACCTCCACGACGTTCGGGCCGACTCGCTCGCCACCGTGCTGATGCCGCGATTCTTCGCCGTGTGGGAGAACGACGGCGCGTTTCTCCCGCTGCTACGGGCGGCGTCGACCAGCGCTCGGGCCGCCGAGACGATGCTCCAAGTGTTCGCCCGGCAGGTGGCACCGGCACTCGCGGCGGTCGCGGTGGATCGGGCGGCGGAGCGCGCGGCCCTGGTGGGATCGCAGATCCTCGGGCTTGCGTTCGCGCGCTACATTCTTCGCGTTCCACCGCTGGCGGAGATGACACATGAGCAGTTGGTGCGGTGGGTCGGGCCAGTCCTCGAGCACTACCTGACCGCCCCGCATCTGCGAGACTGAGGACGAATGAGGGTCCCGCGGACGCAGCGACAGGCGGGCCACGCAACCGACTTGGAGGCGCTCGTGAGGTCACCGTCCGCGGAATGTGTCCAGCAGCTGAAGGCGACTGTGCCCGATCGGGTGCATCTCCCGGATTCGCCCTCCTACCGAAATGCGCTCGGGAGAGTCTTCTTTCCCGACGCGGCGAGACGGCGTCCAGCCTGTGTGGTGCAGCCGGTTTCCGCTGCGGAGGTCGCGACGGTCATGGCCATCGCGCACCGAACGGGTGGTGCGATCACCGTGCGGGGCGGCGGCCTCAGTTCCAACTGCGTGGCCGACAGTGCCGTCATGCTCGACCTCTCCGCACACCTTCATACCGCCCGCCTCGAGGGTGATCGCGTCGTGGTCGAGGGCGGCGCCACCATGGGAACGATGCTGGACGCCCTCGCGCCCGCCCACCGTGTGGTGCCGGTCGGCATCGTCCAGCACGCCGGCTTCGGGCTCGCCACTCGCGGTGGCTTCGTCTACCTCACCCGCAGCCTGGGCCTGACGCTCGATCATCTCGTCCAGGTCGAACTCGTTCTCCCCTCCGGTGAGATTCTTCAGCTGTCCGAGGCCAGTACCGGCGACGAGGCCGATCTGTGGTGGGCGGTGCAAGGATGTGCGCCCTGCTTCGGCGTCGTCACCTCAGCGGTGTTGCGCACCCACCGGGCCGGCCCGGTATGGGTCGACCGGATGATGCTCGGACTCGACGCCCTCGCCACCTATTTCCGTGTAGCACCGGAGCTTCCGCGCGACACGACCATGGGCGCCGTCCTCGGCTACAGCGACGACTCACCCGATGAGCCGGTCTTGTTCGTCTACACCGCCTGCGCGAGCCGGGACGAGGCCGCCATCGCCCGCGCCCGCACCTCGGCGTCCGGCGTGGCCGCGGCGTCGAAGAACGTGCTCTACCGCTCCGAGATGTCCGGTCGATACCTCGACGGTTTACCCGAGTTCACCCCGCCCGGCCGCGGCGGGCAAGAACCCGAACCGATCCGTCTGCCGGTACCGGGCGAGCCGCGCGGATCCTTCTTCGGTAAAGCGGTTTTCACCGGTCCGACCCTCGATTCCGACATCGCCGAGGCGCTGGCCGCTCAGATCCACGGTGCTCCGACCCGTCAGTGCCGTATCGACTTCCAACACAGCGGCGGTGCCCTCGCCGACGTGGACGACACCGACACCGCGTTCTGGGGCCGCACCGGCGAATGGAACGTTCCCCTCAACGCGATTTGGTTCGACCCCTACGACGGCGCCGCCTGCCTGGCGTGGGCGGGCGGTGCGCTCGACGCCCTCGCTCCGCACACGATCGGCGTCTACAGCGTGGAAGTGCGGCCGGGGTTCCCCGAGACCGGCGTCGAGATCAGCGCGGCCTACGGAGGAAACCTCCGGCGGCTCCGGTCGTTACGACAAACCCACGACGCGCGTGGAGTGCTCGCGCACTATCCGCTCTGAGCTCTGGAAGTGCCACGGAGGCTCTGAAAGTGCTACGAGCGGGAGGACCTGCCGGATGCATCAACCGCAGTCATCGACGGCGGCCACCCCGGCGAAACGTGCTGCGAGGAAGTCGATCGCGCCTTGGGCACCGGTGATCAACCACGGCAAGACAGACGAGCCACCCCGCTATGCGCATGGAAAACATGCTACCGTGCGAATGGTACGACCGAAAGGACTTTCAGTGGATGCCGTGGTACTACGCGAATTCGGGGAGCCCGACGTCCTGCGGCTGGAGTCGGTCCCAGATCCGGCCCCGGGCCCGGGCTGGGTCACCGTCCGCCTGAAGGCGGCGGCACTCAACTGGCACGACGTGCTCGTCCGCCAGGGCAAGTATTCGTCACCCCTGCCGCACGTACTCGGCGCCGACGGCGCAGGCGTGCGCACCGACACGGGCGAAGAGGTTCTCGTCCTCCCGTCGCTGTGGTGGGGCGATCGCGAGGCCGCACCGAGCGCACAGTGGGAGATACTCGGCGATCACCAGCGAGGCACGTACGCCGAGTCGGTACGAGTTCCCGAAAATTGCGTCGCCCCCAAACCACGTGGCCTCAGCTGGGAACAGGCCGCTGCGCTACCTCTGGTCGGACTCACCACCTATCGCGCCCTGTTCACGCGCGGGCGTCTGCGGGCCGGTGAGAACCTCCTGGTTCTGGGTGCCGGCGGCGGCGTCGCGACCATGGCCGTCATGCTGGCGTCGGCCGTCGGCGCGAACGTGACCGTCACATCGTCGTCAGCCGACAAGATCGCGCAGGCGCAGGAACTCGGTGCGGCCAACGGTGTGCTGTACACCGACTCGGAATGGCCGGCGGCGGCTCGCACGCTCACTCCGGACGGGCAGGGTTTCGACCTCGTCCTGGACTCGGTGGGGACTTGGGAACCGTCCATCGCAGCACTGCGACCAGGTGGCCGGTTGGTCGTGCTGGGCGCGTCGCGGAGCGAGCACGCCACCCTCGACGTCCGTCCCTTTTACTTCGGCCAGTACGAACTGATCGGAACCACGATGGGCAGCCCCCGGGACTTCACGGGGCTGTTGACCCTGCTGGACACCGAAACCGTTCCGCCCGTACCTATCAGCGCGGCGTTTCCGCTCGCCGAAGCGGCCGCGGCACACAAGTATCTCGAACAGGGAGGCGGGTTCGGAAAGGTCGTCCTCACGCACTGCTGACCGCCGTTTACTATCTACCTCGACGCGGTTCGCTGACGACGAGAGGACGCCCAGTGGCGAGTGAACTCCCGATGTCGGCCGACGATCATCGACACGACGTGGTCGACTGGATGCGAGCCGAATGGTCCGAGCGGCGGGATTCGGCCGACCTGGAGTTCGGAACCACGATGGCGCTGCTCCGTGCCCATCAGTGGGTCGTGCGTGCCATGGACCAGGAACTGCGATCACTTCGCTTGTCCCGCAACGCCTATCTCATTCTGATGTCGTTGCAGCTGTCAGAGCAGCGGACCCGTACGCTCGGCAAGTTGAGCAAGTACCTCATGGTCCACCCCACCACCGTGTCGATGGCGGTCGACCAGCTCGTGAAAGCGGGCTTCGTCGAACGTCAGGCCCACGCGACGGACCGCCGCACCGTTCTCGCAACCCTCACACCCGCCGGCCTCGAGGTGGTCGAGGACGCGAATGATCGCCTTGCCGCGGTGCACTTCGGTCTTGCGTCGGTCGACACCGAGACACTGGAAGCCTTGATCGAACAATTGCAAGAGGTACGTCGCGCCGTCGGCGACGTCGAGACCGGGCTCTGAGCTACCGGACACGCTCTCGCGCAGTACATCTACCCGGCACACCCCTAGCATCATCTGCCCGGAACACCCCTTGCACGGCGAGCTTTGACGCCCTACTATTCAAACCTAGAATAGTTTCCCGGGGCGAAGAGCAGCCGTGCGGCCTGCTGCACGACAGCGCTCCCTCGCCGTGATCATCAATCCGAGCCACGCACAGGAGCACACTCCGATGGTTTCATTTGCATTCACCGACGAACACGAAGAGTTCCGAAAGACGTTGACCTCGTTCAGCGACCGAGTCCTACTTCCCGGCTATCGCGACCGCGCCGCGTCGACGAACTTCCCCTTCGACATTCTGAAGAGACTCGGCGACCTCGGCTTGCTGGGCATTGGCCTGCCCGAAGAGTACGGCGGCACAGGAACCGAAGACCCTGTACTTCTCGGGATCGCCACCGAGACCCTCGCCTACGGTGACGTGAACATGGCGTCTGCACCCGTCCAGATCGGTTTGGTGGCCTCTCAACTGGCGCTGTGCCGGGACGAAATCCAGGAGCGATACCTCCCTCCCCTCATCAACGGTGAACAGACCATTGCCATCGCCTTGACCGAACCCGGGTCTGGCTCCGATGCAAGTGCGCTGACCACCACCGCGACGGCAGTCGAGGGCGGATGGCGCCTGAACGGCGAGAAGACGGCCATCTCCTGGGCGATGAACGCCACTGCCGCGCTTGTCTATGCACGCGAGCCGGGGTCCAGTCGTGCAAGGGGCGTCAGTTGCTTCGTCGTACCGCTCGATGCGGACGGCGTCAGCGTCAGCCACATGCCCGGCATGGGATGCCTTCCCCTGGGGTGGGGAAGCATTCATCTGTCGGACGTGTTCATTCCGGAGTCCCACCTCGTCGGCGAGCTCGGCAAGGGCTTTCACTCGGTCATGGATCACTTCGACTTCAGTCGAGCCGCCCTCGGACTGATGTGCCTCGGCGCAGCGAAACAGAGCCTGGAGGAAGCCGCCGCATACGCACAGCAGCGGGAGACGTTCGGGCAACCACTCTCCGAACACCAAGGACTTGCGTTTCAATTCGCCGAACACGCAACGTACCTCGAAGGTGCACGATGGATCTGCTACCGGGCACTGTGGCTCCGCGAGACCGCTCAACCGCACACGGCGCTGGCGTCGATGAGTAAGTGGTGGCCGCCCGTCGTAGCAAAGAACGCAATCGAGTTCGCCATGCGCGTACACGGAAACCTCGGGTACTCCACAGAATCGCCTCTGCAGCAGCGGTACCGGGATGTCACCGCATACCTCGTGGCGGACGGCACGGCCGAGATCCAGAAGCGCATCATCGCGAAGGACATCTTCGCCCGCGGCACAGTGTCCCTCTGACATCCCCTGAACGGAGTACACGAATGGGTACGCATGAAATCGCGCCACCGAAAGAACTGAAAGACAGTAGTGGTCTCATCGTGGGCGGCACCGCCGGGATCGGGCTCGCAACCGCCGTGGGCCTCGCCCAGGCCGGCGCACCCCGCATCATGATCGTCGGACGCAATCCGGAACGCGGACAGATCGCCGCCGAACGAATTTCGTCCGCCAACTCGTCGTGTGAAGTCACCTTCCTGTCAGCCGACGCAACCACCGTCGACGGTGCCGCGCACATCGCCTCCGAAGCCGAGCGGATTCTCGACGGCGTCGATATTCTCGTGTCCACGTCGGCCGCCGACACCCGGCCGGAACTGTGTGCGAACATTCCTACCGCCGACATCGCGCGTATCTTCAATCAACTCGCGTTGCCGTGCATGTATCTCGCGAGTGAAATCGTTCCGCACATGACGGTGCGGAAGGGTGGCGTCATCATAAACGTCGCATCGGACGCAGCCAAGACCGCGACACCGGGCGAGTCCGTCATCGGAGCGGCGAAGGCGGCGATCGTCATGTTCACTCGCACCCTCGCCATCGAGGCGAAGCGCAGCGGGATCCGGGTGAACGCCCTGACGCCGTCGCTGGTCGCGGGCACCGGGTCGACCGAACGCATCACCTCCGACGGATTCAGCGCCAGCCTGTTCGCCAAGGCAGCACAGCAGGCGCATCTGGGCGTCCCCGAATCCGAAGATCTGGCTGCGCTGGCTGTCTTCCTTGCTTCCCCCGCCGCACGCCGGCTGACCGGCCAGGCGATCAGCGTCAACGGGGGTATCTCCGCAGCCTGAGATCTGCCTCCGAATCGGGGGCGAAACTCCTCGTCTGGGTGACGCATGGGTGCCGTTCATGCGACCACGGGGTCACAGTTGCCCGCCACCACGCCTCCGACCATCGATCATCCTCCGGGGGCAATTTCCTCACTCGGAAGGATGAGAAGGCTTTCGATTTCCTCCCCTTACGGGCTTCCCTGACGGTAATATGGTTCGACCAAACCCCCCTGTCCTCCTCCTGTCGAGGAAAGGCACCTGAAAGCAAGGATCCGCACATGGATGTCATGGAAGACGCGGGAGCCGTTCTCCCCGAGGACCGCTACAGTGCGAGCACCCTCGAGACCTTCCGTTCGAACGGATACTGGCGCGACGAGAGCCTGGCCCAGCATGTGGATCGCTGGGCAACGATCGACCCAGACTTCGTCGCTGTCACCGACGGCTACGGATCACTCACACGGGGCGAGTTGCGGGCCCATGCGTACCGCCTCGCGTCCTCACTGAAGAAGCTAGGCGTCACGCGCGGGGACCGAGTGCAAGTCCAGCTGCCGAACTGGAACGAATTCGTCGTCATCTATGTGGCACTCGCCAGGATCGGCGCCGTACTCGTACCCACGATGCCGGTCTACCGGCATGACGAGGTCCGCTATGTACTGGAACACTCCGGTGCGAAAATCTCTTTCGTCACTGAGGAATTCCGGAACTTCCGGTACACCGACATGCTGGCCGAGGTCCGTCCCGACGTGCCGGGACTCGAGCACGTGGTCGTCGTGCGGGGGACTGCGGGGGCCGACGAAATCGCGTTCGATTCCTTGACCGCCGGCGACCACGTCCCCGGTGACGACGAACTCGGGCCGCCGCCGTCTGCGGATGCGGCCCACGCCATCATCTACACCTCAGGAACCGAGTCGCGGCCGAAGGGCTGCCAGCACACCTTCAACACGCTCTCCTTCACCGTCTACGGGTTGGGTGGGCAGGTCATGGGACTCAACCCCGACGACGTGATGTTCATGCCCTCCCCCGTGACACATGCGACCGGGCTCGCCGTGGGCGTGACGACACCATTGATTCTCGGAAGTGGGATCCACCTTCTCGACGTGTGGGAACCGGGTGAGGGCCTGCGGCGTATCGCGAAATTCAAGACGACGGTGAGCATGGCCGCGACACCGTTCCTCCAAATGGCTCTCGGGGCCATCGAGGCCGGTGCGGACCACGATGTCAGCTCGATGCGACTCTGGGTCAGCGCCGGCGCACCGATACCGGAAACGCTTCTGCAGGAATGGAAGAAGGCGCTGCCCGACTGCACGCTCCTCCCGGTGTACGGCAGCAGCGAAGGCCTTCTGGTGACGGCTGTCCGTGTCGACGATCCCGTCGAAAAGGTGCTTTCCTCCGACGGTCGGGCCTTCGATGGTGTTGCTCTCGAAATCCGCGACGAAGAGGGTGCTGTGGTTCCCGCGGGCGAGGAAGGCCAGATCTTCTACGGGGGACCGGGCATCTTCCTCGGATACTGGCGTGACCTCGAACGCACGGCCGCATCGGTCGACGACCGTGGGTTCCTCGCATCGGGTGACCTCGGCCGCGTCGACGAAGCCGGCTATCTCCGGGTCACGGGACGGATCAAGGACTTGATCATCCGCGGGGGCATGAACATTTCGGCACGGGAGGTGGAAGAACACCTCTTGGCGCATCCGCAGATCATCGCGGCAGCAGCTGTGTCGATGCCCGACGCCCGTCTCGGCGAGAAGGTGTGCGCCTTCATCGTCGTCAACGGACCCGCGCCGACCCTGCAGGAACTGGCTGAATTCCTACGGATCGAGCGTAAAGCCATGATGCAGAAGATTCCCGAGAAGCTGGTGGTCGTCGATCAACTCCCCACCACCGCGACCGGGAAGATCCAGAAGTTCATTCTTCGGAAGCAAGCGGCAGAACAGGTCGCCGACGCCTAGGTCCGGCCGAAGCAACAGCACCGCCCCCTTTGCCGAGGCAAAGGGGGCGGTGTGTTTACCGTTGACCCGTTATCGCGAGATAGCGGTAGATCGCCTCGGACCGGTTCATGGCACCCAGCTTGCGAAGTATCTTCTTGACGTGCGTCTTCACCGTGAAGATGCTGATGACCAGCTCGTTCGCTATCTCGGCGTTCGATGCGCCCCGGGCAAGAAACGCGAACACCTCGCGTTCACGCGTTGTCAGCGACTCCAGCGCAGCGGAATTCAGATCGTTGTGGGACGTACCGGGCAACGTCGAAGTCTGATCAGCCGAGGTTTCCTCGAGGAAACTGACATCAGCGTGTTCGAGAAGCTCAGCTTCGCGGGCTTCCTGTTGCAGGCGTTGGACAATCACATTCTTCTGTTCACCGAGGCGGTCGGCGAGCATCGCCCGTTCGAACAACGTTCCGAAACCGCGGGCATATGCCCCCAGCATGTCCCGGACCACAACGTTCACCGGATCCCCGGACGGTCGACTGCCGTGCACGAGCCCGATAACCCCGGTCGACACTGTGATCGGGGCAACCACATAGGACTCGGCAGCGAGCATCCGTACGACCTCGCCACTCGGCCGAACATCGCCATTCGGCCCGGCGAGTACCGCTGATCGGGTCTCGCACGCCCTGCTCTCGGCCGATTCGAAGCCGAGGGGCAACACCGAGGAACTCAGGACCTCGTCCGACCTCATCGAGCTGTTGAGCTCGAGGGCCGTCCACGTACCGTTGTGTACCTCGGACAGGAGTATTCGGTCGAGTTGCGCTGCAGTCGCGGCCTCCGAGCAGATTCGCTTGCGAAGACCGGCGACGGACTCCGAGCACCGTAACCGCCGGATCGCGCTGGCAAACTCGGCGGGTTGCACGACGTGCCCCGGACCTCCGCGCACCGTGCGAATCCGCATACGCGTCTTCTGCAGGTCGACGATGAGGCGACCGAGCGCTCGTTGCTGCTGGGAGCCTAGTTCGGGGAACTTCGCAAGTGCAGATTCTGTGGCCTCGTCGAGGAGCGCCATCTGGGTGCCGAGCGAGACAACACGAATTTCGTGGGATCCGGGACCAACGCCGTAGTCGTCGCGCAGCCGGTCGAGGAGAATGATGACTGCATGCGACAACTCACGGTCGGTCGTGGAACGCACGGCAGCTCGCTCCTGCGCCTTCCCTGTCATCGCGCTCGTCGGGTTTGACTCGAGTAGAGGGCGGTCGCCGCGGCGCGCGTCGGTGCGTGCAGCTTCTTCAGCACGGTTTTCACATGCGATTTCACGGTGCCCTCGGAAATGACCAGTGCCTGCGCGATCTGGTTGTTGGTGGCCCCGGTGGCGAGGTGGGACAGGACCTCACGCTCCCGGACAGTCAGCACGCTGTTGATTTCGAGTATCCGGTTCCCTCCCGGGTCGTCGGTGGAACTGTCGGCGGTTGCCGCGGCCTGGTGCGAGAGAATTGCATCCGCCTTCGAGATCCGGTCCAGCATCGTCTGGGTTGCGTCGAACGACTCTTCCACTCGGGCGCGCTGCAGTTGGATTCGGTGCTTCAGCACCGCTTGCTCGTACACGATGGCCAAAATGGTTGTGAAGGCGTCCAACCGATCTCGGTCGTCCGGATCGAGACCACCTTCCGATTCCGGCCGATCGGCATGGAGCAGTCCGATGACCTTCCCCGAGGACATGACGGGCGCCGCGACGTACGCGGACGTCCGAGATCGGCTGATGATCTCTTTGTGCGTGCGGTCGTCGGCAGCCGGGGCGGCGACCAGCGCGGGAACTCGGCGTCGGACCAGCTCGGTTTCCAGAGGCGCATCAGCCAGGGACCACACTGAGGAGTCGACGTAGTCGGAGAAGTCGAGAGGTGATCCGTCGAGGTCGGGCTGCAGATAAAGACGGCGGGGCTGCCACAGAGAACCGGACACCGCTGAAATCAACGAGCGCGCGAAAGGTAGTTGTGTGCACACCACTTCCGGTGCCGCCTCGATGACCTGTTGCGGGGAGAGTCCCCGAAGCGTCACTGCAGCGTCGTGCACCTCACTCAGCTCCGCGATCCGGCGAATCTCTGTGGTCCTGGCGAGCTGCTCCTGAACACGTTCGATGTCGACGAGGACCCGGCATGCGTCTTCGATATCGGACTCGGCGAGCTGCCCCTCGGTGAGCGCTTCGGCAAGGCGACCTCGCGCCGCTGCAAGTGACTCCGGGAGTGTGGGAGTGCCGAAGTCGGAGTGGCCGTCGTGGTCGACCAGCAGCGTGCCGACAATAGCAATGCAGTCGACCGCTTGCTGCACGAGATCCGCTTGATCGGGATCGATTGACGTCGTCGTCCAGCTCACCTTCCGATACACCTCCGGCCGTTTGTGCACACCACACCTGTGATTGGCATCACTATCCTAGAGTAACCCGAAAGCTTTATTATCGTCCAATGGTATGACCAATCAGCTGCCCTATTCCTTCTGGAGCAGAGAACACCCGCGCGTTCCGCGGTTGGTTCCGTCGCCTCCTCGCCGACTGCGCCGGGATGCCGATCTGTTACGAGTACACGGCAAACGCCTTGTTAGAGTTGAACACATCGGTCACCACGAGGTCGGACCACTCCCGGCGCAAACCGAGCTCCTCGACCGCACCGAGCATGCAGAACCAGTTGAGGATCTCGTGCTGGCCGGCATCGACGACTTCTGCGCTGGTGTATCTGCGCATCATTGCGTAATCGTTGTCGAGCAGCGCCTTGTAAATGCGCATGTCAGCTTCGGTATCGGGACGCATATGCCACAACTTGTCCGCCAAGAAGGCGTGGGACCAGCTCGAGGAGGCGACGAATGCCACCTTGAGATCGCGGTCGCGGAAATGCTGCGCGACGGCTCGACCCACTTCGAAACAACGAGCAGGTGTGGGGCCCGAAGGATCAAGCTCCTCCGACTCGATGTCGGCGAATCTGGCCAATCCACCCTTACGCGCGATCGCGTGTTGGCCATAGCAATTGACGGTCATCGGAATGAAGGGGTATGACATCTCCGCGCCGGCGTTCTCGTAATCGAGGAACAATTGCGTGTTGAGGATCGCGTGTGGAAAGTGTGCACCGGCGCGCTTCTTGTACGAGTAGGCCATGTCGAAACCGCGCTCGATCAGGCCGCCGGTGAGTTGGCGGGCTGCCGATGCGTCACCACGCATGACTATCTCGAAATCGTCCGGTTTGCCCCAGAAGTTCGGGCTGCCTCTTTCGTTCATGACCTCGAACGCGGGCACCTCGAGGTCACCGTAGGCGAGCACACAGAAGGGTGGCACTACCTCCTCGCGGAAATTCTCGTATTGGTCGTCGCCCCACACCACGACGACATCGGGGGCGAACTCGTCGACCGCTTCACGCACCCGAGTCAGATTCGACACCAACTCCGCACGATGTGCCGCCGCGGCTGCCGTTCCACCGTCGTCGGACCACTCGGAGCGCATCCGGTCCGGCCAATGGGCCGGGTCCTTCTCCTCGACCGGGATGTCCGGGTCGGTGAGGGTCCATCGCAACAGGCCTGCCATGTGCTCGTCGGTTCCCGCCAGCAGCGGGTAGTGGGTCATGCCGAGAGCGAGGAAGTCTCCCATTTGGCCGTCCTTTCTGGGGTGGCGCCTCGGGCGCCGTCACACGCGCCGGGCGGATCGCTCCCTCATCGTGTGACGTGCCGGTGACGCACGCACGGCAAGTTCCAGTGCCCGGAACGCGGCGTCAGTCGTCGAACGGAAAGAGGTCTGCTCGGCCCTGGGAGAGCATCTGGGTGGTGTCGCGGCTGATGCGGTGGGCGGTCAGTTTGACCGCGTTGATCACCGACTCGGAGACCTGCTTCGACGAGTCGAACTGAACGGCGATCGCCCCCATCGGCCGGCCCTTGATCAGGACGGGCGCCGCAATGTTGCCCAGGCCGAGAACCACACCATCCTTCTGGACAGCTGCTCCCGCCACCCGTATGCGCTTCAATTCGTCCTGAATCTGCATCGGATCCGTCACGGACTTGGGCGTCAGACCGACGAGAGTGCCCGCAAGCAGTTCGGTGAGCTCGTCCTCGGGGATATAGGCCATCATTGCCCGACCCATCGCGGACAGGTGCGCGGGGATCCGCGTACCCACCTCACCTATTGGCCGGGCGTGATCCACGGCGAAGAGCGCCTGCAGCACGACGACCTCGTTGCCCCTGAGGACGCCGAAGTGCACCGATTCCTTCGACCACGCCTGCAACTGGGCCAGGTGCGGCAACGCGACCTCGCGCATTCCGTCCACCGGCATGGACGAAACCAGCTGCAACAGACGGATACCGAGTCGGTAACCCGCACCGTGTTCCTCGATCACATCCAGCTCGCCCAACCGCTGCAGCAACCTGTGTACCGTCGACTTGGGTAAGCCGGTCTTACGGCTGATCTGTGTCAGGGTCAGCACCCGATCTCGCTCGTTGAACGCCCCGATGACCAAGAACGCCTTCGCCAGAATGGAGGGAGGCGCACTCTGCGCGCCACCGACCTCGTTTTTGTCATCTGCCATGTGCATCATCCGGGCCTCCGCACTCTCCGCTCCGCCGACCCAGCGGGAAACCAACTGTAACGGCGGTCACAACGCGCATGTATTCAGGGTACGGGTTTCACCTACCGGTTCCAGCCCCTGGAACAGCCGCGGCGGCCACCGTGCGAGGGCCCCTAACGTTTCGCAGAACCGGCTTACCCACGACGTGGGCGTGCCGACGGAACTGAAACGGATGCGTGCGAAAGGAGAACCTCGTGGTTCCACCCGGCACCGTCGATGTGCATGCGCACTACTTCCCCCGTGACGCCCCTCCCGTCGAGGTCATCGCAGGTTTTCCGCGCGCACCTCGATTAGTGGTCGACTCTCCGACGGAGGGACGGTTGGTCCGCGGATCCGAAGACTTCCGCAGCGTCCGGCGCGCCCTCTGGGATGTGGAGGCGCGCCTGGCGGACATGGATCGCGCGGGCGTCGGGGTTCAGGCGATTTCTCCCGTGCCGGTCGCATTGGAATACGGTGCTCCGGTAGCACCGTTTGCCGCCTACTGCCGATGGATGAACGAGTCCATCGCCCGTGCGGTCGACCCTGCTGACGGCAGGCTCGTCGGTATCGGAACCGCCCCCGTTGCATCACCCCGTCACTGTCTGCCCGAACTACGTCATCTGTCCGAAGTTCTGGGGCTTCGCGGCGTCGAGATCGGCACGCGGATCAACGGAATGGAGTTGGACGACCCGGCGCTGGGGTATTTCTTCGACGCCGTCGACAGCCTCGGTCTCGCGGTACTTGTGCACCCGGTCGACGGTGGTGGCGGCGCCGTGCGGCGCTCCGGGTTCACCTATGACTTCGGGCTCGGAATGCCCTCCGACACTGCGTTGGCGGCCACTGCCCTCGTCTTCGGCGGGGTTCTGGACAACCATCCAGGACTACGGGTGGCAACGGTTCACGGCTGCGGAACCTTCCCGTGGGCGTATCCAAGACTTCGCCTCGGAGCCCAGCTTGCCGCCACACACGACCCGGATGATCTGAATCGGACCGTATCGCGCCTCTACGCAGACACCCTCGTGTTCGATCCGGCGCACCTGCCGACTCTGGTACATCGCTTCGGTCCGAACAGGGTCCTTCTCGGCAGCGACCACCCGTTCATCCCGAACCAACCCGAAGAGGGAATTGCGGACTTGTCCTCTATGGCAGCATATTTACCGCCCGGTACCGTGCCGCGAATCCTCCGTGACAATGCACTCGAATTCCTCGGACTGTCATCCGATGCGCTCGTCACCGCTCACTTCTCACCGACAAAGGAAGACCACCATGGCACTCACTGATGAAAATCTCGTCGACGTTCCCGGAATGGCCAGCCGATGGGTACGCCTGGCGAACGGCGCCCGCGCGCATTACATGACTGCCGGCACCTCCGGCCCCGCGGTGATCCTGCTCCACGGCGGTTTACCCGGCTCGTCAGGTCTCGCGGGGTGGCGCTTCATGGCCCCCTATCTCGGCGACAACGGTTTTCGCGTCTACTGTCCCGACATGCCCGGCTTCGGACTGTCCGACACCCGGGAAGAATACTGGCCGGACGGCATGGAGTCGTTCGTCGACTTCATCGACCAGTTCGCCACCGCACTGTGCCTCGACGAGTTCCACCTCGCAGGAAACTCCATGGGCTGCATGAACACGGTCAACTACACGGTTGCACACCCGGACAAGGTCAAGAGCTTCATTCTGATCGCGGGAGATATCGGTGATGTGGTCCCGGAACACTTGACACCACCAGCGGGCGAATTCCGTCTCACGGCGTACGACGGCACACGTGAGGGCATGCGCACCATGATGGAAGCGATCATCCACCGCGGCGAGGCCATCAGTGAAGACCTGATCGACATGCGTTACCTCTCCGCGAGGGACCGGATGGATGCGCACGCGAAGTTCTGGCCCACGCTCCTGCAGTACCGTCGAATCACGGACTGGACGAACGAGAATCGCGCCGCCCGCCTCGTCACCAAGGGGCGCCTCGACCGGTTGAGCACGCCCGGGCTCTACCTCTACGGTCGTCAGGACATCCTCACACCGGTCGAGTGGGGGTACGTCCAGGAAGACTACTTGCCCAATGTCCAGTTCTTCTACCCCGACGAGTGTGGCCACCAGGGTCAGACCGACAGGCCCGACCTGTTCAACCCGGTCTTTCTGGAATTCTTCCGGGACGGTACGGTCTCCGGTGAGCTCGCCGACGCCGCTGGTGTCTCCGATCGCCGCCCCGAACTCCCACTGATCAACCGTTCCCTGGTTTCTGCCTGAATCTCCGGCGACAACCGTTGGCCGACTCCGGGGTCCACGATCCGGCGTCGGCCAATGGTTGTTTCGTCCGTGAACCGAGGAAGTGTCCGATGGCTCGACCGCAGACTGCGCCGACCGAAACATCACCCACTGTTCCGGCACTGTCGGTGCGAACCGGACGTCGTGCCCGGACCTGGTTCTCGATCTGCGCGGCAATGTTCGTGGTCGCCTGGGGTGGCAATCAATTCACTCCACTGCTGACCATGTACCGGACGCAACGCGGGTTCAGCGAACTCGCCGTGAACACACTGCTGTTCGCGTATGTCGTCGGCCTGATCCCCTCGCTCCTGCTCGCGCATCGGCTGGCGGCCCGCTGGGGCACCCGGAATCCTCTCGTTCTCGCCGTACCCCTCAGTGCACTGGGCTCTATCCTGGTCGCGGCCGGGTCACACAACCCTGCGCTGATGTTCGCGGGGCGTATGTCGACCGGTGTGGCGCTGGGGATCGGGATGGTGGTCGGCGGGCTGGCGCTCGATTCGCTTTCGACCACATCTGGCCGCGCTCCACGCGCATCGGCAATGAGCCTGACCAGCGGATTCGCGGTGGGCGCGGGTGCTGCGGGCGCACTCGCCCAGTGGGCTCTTGCGCCGACCACCACGCCTTTCGTGCTTCACGGAGTGCTCTGCGCTGGTGGTGCCGTACTGATTGCGCGATCCACGACCGCTACTGCGCGCACACGGTCAGACCAATCGGAGCGAAACCGAACACCGCTTCCGAGAGCATTCCATCTCCTCGTGATACCCGCCGCACCGTGGATCTTCGGTGCCCTGGGCATCGCTTACGCGGTCCTCCCGCCCATCGTGGCGGCTGAGCTGGCCGGCTTCGATTCAGCATTCTCGGGAGTGCTGTGCCTGCTGAGTTTAGGACTAGGCTTCATCGCGCAACGTCTCGCCGGGCGCACACCGAAACGATCGGGCCCGACACGGGCGATCGGACTTACGCTGTTCGTGGTCGGCACGCTCGCCGCCGCCGTAGCTGCCGCAACCGCGTCGGTGTGGCTGGTCGTGGTCGCGGCATCCGTGCTGGGGATCGGATACGGATTGACGTTGGTCGGATGCTTGCGTGACTGCGAGCGATCAGCCCCGCCCGGCCGGCTCGGGACGATGACCGGCCGGGTCTACTGTCTGGGCTATCTCGGGTTCGGACTACCGACCGCGATCGCATGGCTGCACAGTTCATTTGCGATCGGCACGACGACATCATTGCTGTGGGTCGCCGGTGCGGCCGTCGCGACCAACATTGCAGGTGCTGTCCTTCTCGGCATCACACGAAAAGAGCAGGCGGGTTAGGGCATCTCGCCAAATCACGGATCGTGCCTAGCCGACATCCTCGTGTGCTCGCACCGTAACGGGCTCAGTTTCACTCTCTTGCAGAGAAATTCCCTTGGTCTCGGCCAGAAAGGCGACGCAGAGCGCGCTGGCTCCAGCGAGGACGGCCATCATGACTGCAAGTCCGAGACTGCCGAAGGCGGCGACCAACGGCGCGGCGACAATCGGGGGGATGGCCCCGCCCACCACACTGCCCATGTTGAACGCCACACCGGCGCCGGTGGAACGGTAGCGGGTGTGAAAGGTCTCGGGAATGATCGCCGTGGTGGTGCCGCTCGCGACTCCTACCAGCAGGAGCGTGCCTGCCACTGCAACGGCCATCAGAGCGATATTGCCGGAGTTCGCCAGGGGAAACAGTGCGAACGCCCATCCGACGGCCAGAGCGTTGGCTCCTCCGATGGTGATCTTGCGCCCTCGTCGATCTGCCAGGAGGGCTCCCGCGACGGAGCCGATGACGTTGAACCCGACGCCGATGAGGTTCACGGTCAGCATCTCGGAGCGACTGAAGTTCAGAACGGTGGTGCCGTAGTTGGTGATGTATACCGCGCCGATGTAGAAGAATGACAGCCACATGACTACCGCGCCGGATGCCAACAGCACTTCTTTGCTCTGGTGATGGAGGAGTTGGACGAGCGGCGTCTTGGTCTCGTTTAACCTAGGTGAGATACAGGTCACTGCCGGTGGGATGTTCCAGTGAACGGAACTCCGGCCGGACACTGAGCGACTTGCGAGGTGTGTGCAGTTCCAGCGGTCGGAACTACGCACCACCCGGCCGTGCGACGTCGCTACGTTTCGACTATGTCCTTCCTGATCGTCGGCGCCTCGGTTGCAGGCACTCGAACAGCAATCGCCCTGCGGCAGCGCGGTTTCTCCGGGCACATAGTGCTCCTCGAGAGCGAAGAGCACTGGCCGTACGACAAGCCCCCTCTGTCCAAGGACCTCCTGGCCGAGGGGCACGTCCCGGATGTTCCGCGCCTTCTCACACCGGAGCTCGCAGCGGAGTTCGCCCTCGACGTCCGGTTGGGTATGCGCGCGACCGGTCTGGACCCGGCGCGGCGGGTGGTGTTCACCCACACCGGCGACGAGTTCTCGTACGAACGGTTGGTGATCGCTACCGGCGCTCATGCGCGGTCCCTCCCCATACCTGCCGTACCGGGGGTTCACACGCTGCGAACGCTCGACGACGCGACGGCTCTGCGAGAAGCTCTCGCCGGCAGGCCGCGGGTGGCCGTGGTGGGCGCCGGATTCATCGGCGCCGAATTCGCCTCCGCGGCACGAGGGCGCGGCCTCGACGTCACTCTGATCGAGGCACTCGAGATCCCGATGAGTCACGTTTTCGGCGACGAGGTCGGGCGTGAGATCTCCTCGATCCACACACTTCACGGCGCCGGGCTCGTCACCGGAGCACGCGTCGAGCGGTTCCTCGGCAGCGAGCAGGTCGAGGGGGTCGCCCTCGCCGGCGGAACCGAGGTACCTGCCGACCTCGTCGTCGTCGGCGTGGGTGCGGTACCGAACACGCACTGGCTCGCGGACAGCGGGCTTCCCATCGACGGCGGGGTGCACTGCAGCGACCGCTTCGAGGTCGAAGGCTTCCCCTCCATCTTCGCGATCGGTGACCTCGCCCTGCGCCGACACCCACTGCTCGGGGTCAGCGCGCGGATCGAGCACTGGACCAGCGCCGGTGAACAAGCCGATGCTGTCGCCGCATTCGTTACCGGCGCGGAACCCCTTGCGGCCCAACTTCCGTACGTGTGGTCGGACCAGTACGGCGCCCGGATCCAGATGGTTGGAATGCCCTCGCTCGGCGAACTCGCCCATCGCGAGGGGTCGATCGCGGAGGGCCGATTCCGCGCCGTCTACACCGACACCGACCACAACCCGATCGCCCAGGTCAGCGTCAACGACCCCAGAGCAGTAGCCGCGTTCCGCAAGAACCATCGTCGCGGCGGGAGTCTCGCGGACCTCGTCGGCCAGCAGACATCCGCCCGATAAAGGAAGGCACTCATGCGTCATATTCAGCATTTCAAGGACGGTCCGGACAAGATCCTTCATATCGAGACCGAGGGCTGCAAGGTCAACGTGATCATCGGGACCCACGACCTGAGCAACGAGGTCTTCACGACCGTCGAGATTCTGCCCGCCGAACCGGACGACGACGGACGGAACTGGATGGCAATCGGTCCCACGGCTGTGCTGGTCGTTCCGGCTACCGGCTCCGATCCCGACAGTTGGTTCTTCCGGGACCTCGCAATGACCGATCCCAGCGTCGCCGACCACCACCACTAATACACGCCGCCGGCGCGGCCCGCACTCATCAGAACGGATCATCTCCATGACCGCAGAGCAATTCATCATCGACGACCGTGAGAACAACCTTTTCCGGGTCAACCGTGAAGCCTTCACTTCCGAGGAGGTGCTGCAGCGCGAGCGAAAAGAGATCTTCGACAAGACGTGGCTGTACGTCGGACACGAGTCCGAAATTCCCGGCAAGAACGACTTCCAGACCCGGGACGTCGGCGGCCGGCCGGTGATCTTCAACCGCGACCGCCATGGTGATGTTCGGGTGCTGCTCAACACCTGCCTGCACAGGGGATCGTCCGTCTGCCGGCACAGTTCGGGTAACGCCAAAATTTTCACCTGCTTCTACCACGGCTGGGCGTACCGAAACTCGGGCGAGTTGGTCAACGTGCCCGGTAACGAGGATTACAAGAGCGAGCCGGCAGCGGTGTACAAGGGTCTACAGTCCCCGGCACAGGTGGACAGCTACCGCGGGCTCTACTTCGTGAACTTCGATCCCGACGCGCCTGATCTGCTGACGTTCCTCGGCGAAGCGCGCTACTTCATCGATCTGGCAGCCGATCAGTCCCCCGAAGGCGTCGCAATCCTGGAGGGAACCCACAAGTACTCGCTGAAGGCCAACTGGAAGCTCCTCGTCGAGAACAGCATCGACGGATATCACGCCAAATCCGTCCACCACACCTACTTCGAAATGATGATGGAACTGGGTGCCACACCCCCGATGCTGGGTAAGGAAACCGTCAACGGTGTGGCGCCGGCCGGCATGGGCACCGAATTCCCGAACGGGCATGCCACATTGATGTACCCGGCCAACGGACTCCCTCTGGCGACCGACAGTGTCAAGCAGACCCTCGCCAACCTTCGAGCACAGGCCGAGCAGACCTTCGGTGAGAACTACGCCACCGCGATGTTCGGCCTGGCACGAAACTCGGTGTTCTTCCCCAGCCTCATCCTGATCGATCTCAGCTTCGGATTGACGCTGCGCACGTTCTACCCGGTGAGCCCATCGGAAACCCTTGTGACCGGCTGGCAGATCATCCCCAAGGGTGTCGACGAGGAGTTCGTCAAATACCGCATCAACAATGCACTCACCTTCTGGGGACCGGCGGGGCTCGCGACCCCAGACGATGTCGAGGCTCTCGAACAGGCCCAGAAGGGGTTCGGTGCACGCGGCGAAGTCGGCTGGTCCGACGTGTCGAAAGGTATGGGCAAGCCCGTCCCAGCGGCAAACGACGAGCTGCAGATGCGTTCGTGGTGGCGAGAATGGAACAGGCGAATCACCGGACAGCAACTCCCCACCGAGGGCACGTCGTTCGTTCCCTTCGACAAGCAGGACGTCGATGCCTGACCTCGTTCGATAAGCGCCTATCCGCCAGTCACCCCAGAAGGACACCCTAATGACTTCCGTGTCAGAGACACCAACCATCACGACGCGTAACGCCGTCGAGGAATTCCTGTTCCACGAAGCCGGCCTGATCGACGAATGGCGACTCGAGGAGTGGCTCGACCTGTTCACCCTCGACTGCACGTACGAGGTTCCGGCCACGGACCGGCCGCACGCGGACCCCGGTCTCACGTGGTCGCTCATCCACGATGGTCGCACCATGCTCGAGCAGAGGGTGATTCGGCTCAAGAAGCCGGAGGCGCACGCCGAGTTTCCCCATTCGCAGACCAGTCGAATCGTCGGCAACGTGCGGATCCTTGCAGAGACGGACGAAATGATCGCCGTCACTGCTAATTTCATCATCAACCGCGCAAAATCGGGCAAGTTCGACACCTACGTCGGCCGGTACGACTACGAACTCATACCCGGGAACTCGTCGTTCCTGATCCGTCGAAAACGAGCCGTCCTGGCTCACGACATGCTCGACCCCCAGGGCAAAATCAGCTTCATCATCTGAACGATCCACGATTCGCACCGCCGACAAATAGGCGATTCCGCATCGCGCTTTACGAGAGGGCCGACCATGGCACCAGAAACGTCAACCGAAGCACTGATCTTCGCGTGCAACGAGCAGGATCTGGCTGACGGTGAAACTCTACGCTTGGACGCCGACGGTGGGATCGCCGTGTATCGCGTCGACGGCGAATTTTATGCCACATCCGACTCCTGTAGTCACGAGAAGTGGTCGCTCGGCGAAGAGGGCGAACTCGAGGGGCACGAAGTGCTCTGCACACTCCACATGGCCCGGTTCGACGTCCGCACCGGAGCACCCCTGTGCTTTCCCGCGGTTCTCGCACTGAAGAAGTACCGAACCGTCGTAACCGACGGCCGGGTGTACATAGCGCCGAACGAAGACTGAACACCGTCGCGCAGCGTATTCCAGCGGAAGGTAGTACCACACATGAACAGGTTCAAAAGCCGGACCGCGGTTGTCACCGGTGCAGGCAGCGGCATCGGTCGCGCCATCGCCGTGCGATTGGCGGATGAGGGTGCCGATCTCGTCCTCGGAGACCTCAGTGCGGACGCAATAGAGGCGGTGGCCGAACACCTTCGGCCGGGCGCGGCGTCGGTGACCACCGTGGTCGGAGACCTCTCCCAGCGAGAGGATGCCGCCGACCTCATCCGGCGGACAGTCACCGAACGTGGCGCGATAGACGTGCTGGTGAACTGCGCGGGCGGCGGCGTCATCCTTCCCACGTTCGACCACACCGAGGAAACCTTACGGGCCACCATCGACCGCAACCTCTGGACGACCCTGTACACCACGCTCGAGGCACTACCCCACATGGTGGACGCCGGTTACGGCCGAATCGTGCACATAGGAGCCGAATCCGTACGCAACGGTCTGTACCGGCACGCAATTTACAACGCCGCGAAGGGTGGAGTTCATGCATTCGGAACCGGACTCGCGCGTGAGTTCGCGGATTACGGAATCACCGTCAACACGGTCGCTCCGGCGTGGATCGAGACGCCGGAGGCCGCCGCCAAGTTGGCCTCCGCACCGGCCGAGGTGAAAGACGACATGGCGATATTCGGTGCCCAGATGCGCAACCTCATCCCGATGGATCGTCCAGGAACGGTCGAAGAAGTAGCGGCCACAGTCGCCTTCGTCGCGTCCGAAGAAGCGTCCTACGTGACGGGTCAGGTGATCAGCGTGAACGGTGGCAGTTCCATGCTGTGACGCAGTTTGGACGTGCTCTCGAACCGCAGCCGGGAGGGCCAAGGTAAGTGCGTCGCCGCCCTATTCTCGATCCCTGGCGTCGGTGAGCGCACGGGTAATGCTCAGGGCGGTGGTATGGACGGCGGGACCTACACGCCGGATATCGACCTTGCCGATCCATCCGGACGCGGAGACGGCGGCCACCGGTGGACCGTCGTCAATGCGGATGACGCTCGCCACGCAGGCCACGCCCGGTGCGGATTCCTCGTGCTCGTAGGCGATGCCGCTCGAGGCTATGCGGCGCAGCTGCCGCACCAGGGGTCCGGGCGTGGTGATGGTGCGTGGACCCACCTGGACCAGGCCGGCCGCGAGCACCTCGGCGATCATCTGCGGCGGCGATCCGGCGAGCAGGGCTTTGCCCACCCCCGTGGCGTGCGCGGGTAAACGGCTACCCACGCCGGACGGCAGCCACGGTGCGTCCCGTCCCGGCAGGATCTCGACGTAGACCACCTCGGTGCCGTCGAGGATGGCCAGATGCACGGTCTGCCGCGTCGCCTCCCGCAGATCGGCGAGGAACGGCAGCGCCACCTCGCGTACCGACCGGCGCCGTGAGGCCCGTTCGCCGAGTTCGAACAGCCGCAGACCGAGCACCACCTTGACACCCCGACGTTCGAGAAACCCGACGCCTTCCATCTCCTTCACCAACCGCGACACCGTCGCCTTCGGTATCCCGGTCCGCCGGGTCAGTTCGTTCACACCCAGCGCGGTGTCGGTGGGCCCGAATGCGGCGAACAGATCCGACATCCGCCGGACCACCGACGTCGGCTCGCCACCGGGCGGCGAAGTGTTCCGTTCTACGGGACTCATTCGTTGAGTATCACCACCCGGCCCGGCACAGTACAAGCCACACGCGCCGTCCGCATCCCCCACGAGCGAAAAGCAATCGGAGGACATTGATGTCAGCTAGCACGCCCACCACTCAACGAAGTTCGTCGATCCTGGCCGCAGCCGCCCGCCTTGCGGCCGCAACCACCCGACCGTGCGCACCCGTGCGGGACCTACTCGGAGTCACCGATATCGACGCCGCCTACGCGGTCCAGCAGCGGTTGGCCGATGACCGGGTAGCCGCCGGCGGCACCATCACCGGCCGGAAGATCGGCCTCACCTCCCCCGCCGTGCAACAACAACTCGGGGTGAACCAACCGGATTTCGGTGTGCTGTTCGCAGACATGGACGTCACCGGCCTACCCGAGGTACCGAGTAGCCGGTTGCTGCAGCCGAAGGCCGAGGCCGAGATCGCCTTCGAACTCGGCGCCGACCTCGTCGACGGCGACCTCGACATCACACAGGTCCGGGCCGCCGTCGCCCGCGCCGCTGCAGCGTTGGAGATCGTCGACTCCCGCATCGCCGACTGGGACATCACCATCACCGACACCGTCGCCGACAACGGCTCCTCCGGACTCTACGTCCTCGGCGAGAAATGGCTCACGCTGGACGAATTCGAGCCCCGCGATGTCGCGATGCGGCTCTACAAGAATGGTGAACTTGCCTCCAAGGGCACCGGTGCCGCGTGCCTCGGTGACCCCCTCGAAGCGCTCTCCTGGCTCGCCCGCAACGCCCGCGACTACGGTCAGCCCCTGCGCGCCGGACAGGTCATCCTCTCCGGGGCCCTCGGCCCCATGGTCCCCACCCCGCCGGGTACCACCATCCGCGCCGATCTGACCAGCCTCGGCACCGTGACCGCCACCTTCTCGACCGTGCCAATCCCCTTCCCTAAGGACAACTCATGACCGACACCCCCAAGATCAAGGTCGCGATCATCGGATCCGGCAACATCGGCACCGACCTGATGATCAAGGTCATCCGCAACTCCGACACCCTCGAGATGGGCGCAATGGTCGGCATCGACCCGACTTCCGACGGACTCGCCCGCGCCACCCGACTGAACGTGCCCACCACCGCCGACGGCGTCGACGGCCTGATCGCCCTCGACAACTTCGCCGACATCGCCATCATCTTCGACGCCACCTCCGCCAAAGCCCACCAGGCCAACGCCGCCGCCCTCGCCCCCTACGGGAAGAAGCTCGTCGACCTCACCCCCGCCGCGATCGGCCCGTTCGTCGTTCCCCCGGTCAACCTCGAGCAGCACCTCGACTCCGGCGTCGACAACGTCAACATGGTCACCTGCGGCGGCCAGGCCACCATCCCCATGGTCGCCGCCATCTCCGCGGTCACCCCCGTCGCCTACGCCGAGATCGTCGCGTCCATCGCCTCCAAATCCGCCGGCCCCGGTACAAGGGCGAACATCGACGAATTCACCGAAACCACCTCCCACGCCATCGAACAGGTCGGCGGCGCCGCCCGCGGCAAGGCCGTGATCATCCTCAACCCCGCCGAACCGCCCCTGCTGATGCGCGACACCGTCTTCGCCCTGATCGGCGACGCCGACCACGACGCGATCCGCGCGTCCGTCACCGAGATGGCCGCCCGGGTCGCCGAATACGTCCCCGGCTATCGGCTCAAGCAGGACGTCCAGTTCACCCCCATCCCCGACGGCGAACCCGTGCATACCCTGCTGCGCGACGGCGGCGGTCCGGTCACCACGAAGGTGTCGATCTTCCTCGAGGTCGAGGGCGCCGCCCACTACCTGCCCGCCTACGCCGGCAACCTCGACATCATGACCTCCGCGGCCCTGCGCACCGCCGAGTCCATCGCCCGACGCATCCAGAACACCATTCCCGCGGAGGCAAACTCGTGACCACCCCCCAGCTCTACATTCAGGACGTCACGCTCCGCGACGGCATGCACGCGGTCCGGCACCGCATCACCCCCGACGACGTCGGAGCGATTGTTGCCGCCCTCGACGCCGCCGGTGTCGACGCGATCGAGGTCGCCCACGGCGACGGTCTCGCCGGAGGCTCCCTCAACTACGGGCCCGGCTCGAACACCGACTGGGAATGGATCGAGGCGGCCGCCGACAATCTGACCCACGCCACCCTGACCACGCTGCTGATACCCGGCATCGGCAGCATCGCCGAACTCGAACACGCCTACCAACTCGGGGTGCGCTCCATCCGGATCGCCACGCACTGCACCGAGGCAGATGTGTCCGCCCAGCACATCGCCAAGGCCCGCGAGCTCGGCATGGACGTCTCCGGATTCTTGATGATGAGTCACATGGCCCCCGCCGACGACCTCGCCAAGCAGGCCAAGTTGATGGAATCGTATGGGGCGCACTGCGTGTACGTCACCGACTCCGGAGGCCGACTCACCATGGACGGTGTCCGCGACAGGGTCCGCGCCTACCGGAACATTCTCGACCCCGGCACCCAGATCGGTATCCACGCCCACGAAAACCTCTCACTGTCCGTCGCCAACAGCGTGATCGCCGTCGAAGAAGGCGTCACCCGCGTCGACGCGTCCCTCGCCGGGCACGGCGCCGGCGCCGGCAACTGCCCGATCGAACCATTCATCGCCGTCGCCAACCTCCAAAACTGGACGCACGGCTGCGACCTGTTCGCCCTCCAAGACGCCGCCGACGACCTCGTCCGACCCCTGCAAGACCGGCCCGTGCGCGTGGACCGAGAAACCCTCACCCTCGGCTACGCCGGCGTCTACTCCAGCTTCCTCCGCCACGCCGAAACCGCCTCGAAGCAATACGGCATCGACGTGCGCACCATCCTCCTCGAAGTCGGCAAACGCGGACTCGTCGGCGGACAGGAAGACATGATCACCGACATCGCCCTCGACTTGACGGCTCAGGGACGATGACCGTCCTCCACCCCCCTTGCCAGAGGCGACGCGACTTGATTATGGTCAGTCCATTCGCATGAGAGGAGATCAGCGTGTCGATCAGAGTGGGGTTGTCGGTCACTGATGCACTTCTCGTCCCGAAACCCGTAGATCGGAGGCTTCTTCTCGACTCCGCGGCCGAAGCCGGGCTCGACCACATCACCGTCGGTGACCACATCAGCTTCCACGGCGGTACCGGGTTCGACGGCATGGTGTCGGCCACGACCGTCCTGTCCAGCCACGACACTCTTTCGGTGATCATCGGTGTCTACCTGCTCGGCCTGCGGCACCCGATGCTCGCCGCCCGCCAGATCGCGACGCTCTCGCAGATCGCGCCCGGACGGTTGGTCGTCGGTGCCGGCGTCGGCGGTGAGGACCGATCCGAGATTTCGAACAGCGGGGTCGACCCCAGCACCCGCGGCCGTCGGCTCGACGAGACCCTCGAGGTTCTGCGTGCTGTCCTCACCGGTGAGGAGGTCACCCATCACGGTGAGTTCTTTACCCTCGACCAGGCACGAATCTTACCGGCGCCGCGGCCCGCCGTTCCGATCCTCATTGGCGGCCGAGGTGAATCCGCCATTCGCCGCACCGCCCGCTACGGCGACGGCTGGCTCGGAATCTTCTGCACACCGAGGCGGTTCTCCGAGACACGTACCGCGATCCTCGACGCCGCCGCGCGGGAGAACCGCGCTCCCGACTCGTTCGGCGTGAACGTCTGGTGTGGACTCGACACCGACGCCGATGTTGCGGATCGTCTGGTGGGCGAGAAGATGCAGGCGTTGTATCAGTTGCCGCGCGACAAGTTCCGTCACCTGGCACCCTCCGGAACACCCGAGCAAGTGGCCGAGTGGCTGAACTCGTTCGTCGAGGCCGGTGCCGACAACATCACCCTGGTCCCGGCAGCCACCTCGATGGAAGCGGCGATCGAGCACACGGCCGCGGTCCGTGCACTACTGCTCGGCCATCACAGCTGACCGGGCAGAATTGAGGACGCCGATGTCCACCCCCGATGAGCGAAACGGCCGTAAACATCTACCGCTCAGTGTTTTCGATGAGCTTCTCGACGACGCCGCGGTCGCGGTCGACTGCCTTTCGGCGATCGTCCGAGTCTGTTCGGACGCCACTGGCAAAGCGGTAACCCTTTTCGACCGGCAGGGGCACATCGTCGCGTCCACGTGGCCGGAGGGCAGCGGGCAGACCGTCTTTCCCTCACTACGCGACATCCTGCGGGAACACACCGCCACCCCGGCCAGTGCCGACCCCGTGCTGTTGCGTGCGGAACTCGGCACCGGGTTGTCGCGGCGGAAGATCCTCAGCGCGATCGTCGAACGTGCCGAACACCTCGGATGGTTGGTCGTCGACGAACAGCCCACGCCGTTTCATGCCACGGACGACTACGTCACCCTGCGCTGCGCCCGCCGCATCGGAGCGCAGCTCCTGACCCAGCGCCGCATTACGCGAGTCGCCTGGAACGCAAAATCGAACCTCGCCCGGCAACTCGTCCGGGGCTCCGGCGCCTGGAAAGATCTCGCGGCCGGCGCCGAATACCTCGGCGTCAACGTCCACGCCCGCCGCTCCCTGGCCTACATCCGCAAATCCGATCGAACACCGCCAGATTTCGACCGGTCCGTCGCCGAGTACACCGAGCGCGCACTCGACCTGGAGGTGCTCTCGACTCGCGGATCGGAAGGAATTCTCCTGCTTATCGGGGCGCCCCCATATGTCGCGTCCCCTAGTCTCGTCGGGCTCATCACGTCGACCCGCGAGAGGGCGGCCACCGAATTGAGCCCGGCAGGGGGGCTGACCGCTGGGGTGTCGTCCGTATACGAACCCGACGCGTTGGTCCGCGCATACCGGGAGGCGCGCGAGGTAGTGCGCTGCATCGACCGTTTCACCGACGGAACCGGCCACCGGGTACTGGCCGTCGACGATCTGGGACCCGCTCGACTTTTCCTGGCGAACGGTGAAGTGTCGGCGATCCGGCATTTCATCGACGACATGCTCGGTCCCCTCTTGGGTGATGATGCGGCCTCAACTGAATTGATTCGCACACTTGCCGTCTGGTTCGAGGAAAATCGCAGCGTGCGCCGCACGGCTACCCGCTTGAAGGTGCACGAGAACACGGTCCGCCTCCGGTTGTCGCGAGTGCATGCCCTCACCGGCCTCGACGTCACCAGCGATGCGACCCATCAATTGAGCATCTACACAGCACTACTCGTCCTACGACTACGCGATCATCCGTCGCTACACAGGGAAAGTCGTCGCGTCGAAACGAAGGAAGACGCGGTGCCACTTCCCGTCGAACGGAGATCCGCATGACCGACCCGAAACGCCGCAAAGCACTGGTGACCGGTGCGGCACGTGAAGGTGGAATCGGCAAAGCCATCGTCGCCCGGCTCGAGGCCGACGGGATGGAAGTGGTCACGCTCGACCGTGCACCCGGGTGCACGTACCAGGCCGACATGTCCACCGACGAACTACCGCCCCTCGACGACATCGACATCTACGTGGCCAATGCGGGTCTGACGACGATGTTCGGGGCCGCACACAGTATGTCGATCGACAAGTGGCGGAAGGATCTCGACGTCAACCTCACGGGGACCTTCCGAGTGCTCCAGCAATGCCTACCGGGAATGCGTGAACGTCGGTACGGCCGCATCGTCGTCATCTCCAGTACCGCAGGCACGCAGGGCATGCCGGCTCAGGTGTCGTACAGCACCGCCAAGGCAGGGTTGCTTGGTCTGGTCAAAACGGTTGCGGCCGAGAACGTCGCCCTGGGCATCACCGCCAACGCCGTCCTGCCCGGAATGACCGCCAGTTCCGGGATCCTGTCCATGCCGCAAGACATCCAGGATGCCTGGCTCGCGTCGATGCCCAACGGATTCGTCGACCCAGCCGACATCGCCGACGCCGTCGCGTTTTTCGCCTCCCCCACCGCCCGCAGCGTCACCGGCCAGTTCCTCACCGTCGATGCAGGTGACGGTCTCAACACCCGCACGGTTACCTCCTCGGTGGCGCAGCACTGACAGTCCCAGCGAGCGCACTGGAGAAATCAACAGTGCCGTGCACCGTGCCCCTCGCCGTGCGTCCAGACGCTCTCTACCGTCCGACACATCGGATCCCGACTAGGAGGACGCTTCATGGACTTGACCTTCAGTTGCGCTATATCGCGAGCACGGTGTCCGACTCCCACTACCGACGTACGTAACCCTTTTTGGACTGTCCTTTACTTTGGACTGTCCATATGGTGTTATCTGTGACGGATACCACTCCCCGTGGATCCCCTGCGCGGCATCGCCGCCCCCAACTACCGATATCAATAGACAGGAGCTTCCATGAGCGCAGTCGGCACGACTGGGTTGCAGGCGCCCACGCGGCATCTGAACCGCTGGTGGTATGTAGTGACGGGCTTTCTGACTCTGTTGTTCGGCACGACCGCGGTGAATGTCTTGTTCAACATCCTCGGCAAGCCGATGACCGAGGAATTCGGCTGGGAACGAAGCGTCATCAGCAACGGTCTGTCCATCGAAACGGTGTTCGTGGGTATCAGCATCGTCATCTTGGGCTTCCTCGTCGACCGGTACGGTCCCAAGATCCCGTCGGTTCCGATGTCGCTGGCATTCGGAATCGGTTTGATGCTGATGTCCGTCCTGCCGAACAACCAGCTCGTGTTCTACCTGCTCTGCGTGGTGATCGGCGCCGGCGCTGGCGCCGTGAATCCGGTGGCACACTCGACCGTGGTGAGCGCGTGGTTCCAGGACCGTCGCGGTATGGCGCTGGGCATTCTCATGGCCGGCCTCGGCTCGTGCGGGGTGCTCATGCCGTATCTGGCCAACTGGGTGCTCGGGTTCGGCGGCTGGCGTATGGCGTTCCTGGTCATCGGCGCCCTCTGCACGGTGATCCCGGCCTCGGTCTACGCTTTCGTCACCCGGATGCCAGCCGAACACGAAGCCGAGCGTAAAGCGGCGCGTTCAGAGGGGCGGATGGCCGGAGAATCGCTACTCACCGTGGCGAGGAAGTACCGGCAATTCTGGCTGCTGTCCGTCGCGATCTTCCTCGTCTCCTCCGCAACATTCGGCCTGATGTCCCAGATCGTGCCCATGACCACCGACAAGGGCATCAGCCAGGGGACTGCGGTCTCCATTCTGTCCGTTCTGAGCCTGGCGTCGATCGCTGCACGACTGTTGGTGGGCTACCTGCTCGACCGGTTCTACGCCCCTGCCATCGGCTCGATCATCTTCGCGCTGTGCGGGGTCGGGGTCTTCTTCATGATCACGTCGTCGCAGACCGGCCTGCTGTTCGTCGGCGCGGCTCTGATCGGCCTGGGCCTGGGTTCCGAGGGTGATCTCGCCGCCTACATGGTGAGCCGATACTTCCCCAAGCACTCCTACGGCCGCGTGCTGGGATTCATCTACTTGCTCTACGCGCAGGGTTCGGCGGTCGGCATCTTCCTGCTCGGACAGGTGTACAGCGCCACCGGTTCCTACAGTGCCGGCGCGCTGCCGATCATCGTGCTGGTCGGAATCGCCATCGCCTGCCTGCTGATGATGGGTTCGTACCGCTTCACCCTGGACCATCGCGAGATCGGCGCCGACAATGTCACCGTCGAAGAAAAGGAGCACGTATGACCGACGGATTTCACGACGCCTTGGTGACTCGCGCCACCGAGGACATGCCGGAGAAATTCTTCGACCGGTTCATGTTCAACCTCCACCCGGACGGAGATACCGCGCCGTCCGTGATCCTCGGCGCCGGGGTCTACCCACCCCGCAACGTCGTGGACGGTTTCGTCGTCCTCACCACCGGGACCGAGCAGCGCAATCTCCGCTACTCCACCGAACACTCCGAGACCGACGGCGCCTCCGTCGGACCACTGAGATGGGACACGGTCGACGACAATCGCACCTGGCGAATCCAACTCGGCGAGAACAAGACCGGACTTGAACTCGATGTGCTGTGGCAGGCTCGCGCACCGTATTGGCTCGGGTCGGTGGACGTGGAGAACACCGACGGGAACGTCACCTCCTTCGATCACCTGTTCCAGCCCGGTCGCTACGAGGGCACGCTCACGCTGGACGGAACCACCACCGACGTCGGGGGCTGGTACGGACTGCGGGACCGGTCTCGCGGGGTACGCACGATGTCCGGGGGCCAGGGTCTACATATCTGGTACCAGGCCCAGTTCCCGGACCGCACGTTCGGATTCTTGCTGGTCGAGGACCGCCAAGGCGGACGAATCCTATTGGAGGGCGCCGTCATGCACGACGACGGACGACTCGACGACATCACCGACGTCCGGCACGACCTGGTGTTCACCGCGGGCAACGACCTCGCCAGTGGCACGGTGGAGGTCGCGACTGCCGGCGGCGCAACCTACCGCATCGATTCGGACGCCTCGGCCGGCGGCGGCTACATGGCGGGCGGCGGCTACGGTGGCCATCACGGCAAGGTTCGTGGTCGCGACCACGAAGAGTTCGACGTCTACCCCCTCGATGGAACCGTGGGCCCGAAGACTCTCGACTCCGCCCTCACCGACCGTTGCTGCACGTTCGGGTGGAACGGGGAAACCGGCTACGGAATCTTCGAGTTCGCCCTGTCGCGATCGTCGTCGTACACCTACCACCTCACGCTGAGGCGCTGACCTCACTCCGGCCACTGCCCCTGCATCGACCGAAAGGTGCAGGGGCAGTGCTACTCGGGAGCAGAGCGCTATTGACGGAAGGCGTCCAGGCCCTCGGTCGCCATTCGCACCATGTGGTCGGCGAGCCCGGCCGTACGGGTCACCTTGGCGGGCCAGTACGCGATCGAGAAGATCATGCCCAAGCACGACTGGGTGGCCACGGAGACCTCGGCCGGTGACGCGGCGGGGATCGCCCGCGCGACCGCAGTCTCCCAGCCCTGGACGTACTGCTTGCGCCGTCGGTTGATCGCCTTTCGCCACGGATCGACCAGCGACCGGTCCTCGCGCTGGCTGACGTTGACGAGGTGGCGGTGCCTCGCCGCGAAGAGCGCATGATGACGGATCATCCGTTGAAGATCGAGGTCCGCGTCGTCGAGTACCGGCTCGGTGGCGCCGATCAGCTCGTCCATCGCCTCGCCGAACAGAGTAGCCAAGATCTCGTCCTTGCCGGAGAAATGGCGGTAGATTGCGGGGCCACTCAGGCCGGCCCGAGACCCCAATTCGTCGACACTTGTGCCGTGAAATCCCTTCTCGTAAAACAGCTCTGCAGCGGTGTCGAGAATCTTACGGTTACGGTCCACCGAGCCATTCTAGCACCGGACTGTGAACGATCGTTATGATGTGTCGATGACGTCACCAGCAGAAATCCCCTCGTACGTTCAGGTGCTAGCACTGCCCCGCGAGTGTGGGCCGTTGCCGATCCCGTCCGCCTACGAGGACGAGAACGGCCACATGAACATTCGCCACTATTTCGATCTCGAGGCGCAGGCAATCACGGTCGTGTTCGACAGAATGGGCATCACCGACGACTATCGCGCCACGTGCGACCAGGGTTTCTTCACCGCCGAGCACCACATCCGGTACTACGCGGAGGTGCACGTCGGCGACCAGGTGTCGGTCCACGCGCGCATCGTCGAACGTTCCGACAAGATCGTCCACGCCATGGCGTTCCTCGTCGACGACACCACCGAACGCCTCGCGAGCACACTCGAGGTCACCGCGACCCACGTCGACCTCACCACCCGCCGGGTCGTGCCCTTCGCCGACGACGTCGCGGCCGCGGTCGACCGGGAACTCAGCCGCACCGACGTCGGCTGGCCCGCCCCCGTGTGCGGTGCGATGGGCATCCGAACCCGGGCCTGACCCCTATTCCCTACGCAGCTCCCTTTCACAGAGTCGCGGGCAGACACGCACCTTCTCGGTTCAGCACCGATCCGGCCGTGGACCATTCACATCCGGCCGCATGGCCTCTCTTGCAAGAGAGATCCGACGTATCGCCGCAGGTAAAGAGCTTTTTCGCCACCACTCTTGAAAACGCTCGTTATCAGCGCTACATTCGTCATAAGGTAAGACCAAAGCGACTTCGCGGACGGACTCCGCTCCGCGTGCAACAAGAAAGGACCAACAGGTCGATGAGTGACTTCACGGATGTGACGTACGAGGTCGAGAACGGACTCGCCTGGATCACGATCAACCGGCCCGATCGGTACAACGCGTTCCGCGCGCGCACCGTCGACGAGTTGGTGAAGTCGTTCAAGAAGGCGTGGGGCAGTTCCGAGGTCGGGGCGATCGCGCTGACCGGAGCCGGCGAGAAGGCGTTCTGCTCGGGTGGCGACCAGAAGCAGCGTATGGAGACCGGTGACTACGGCCCGTCCGACAGCGGACTGTTCGAGGTCGAGGCGCTGCACCGGGTGATCCGGGACGTCCCCAAACCCGTCATCGCCGCGGTCAACGGTGTCGCGGTCGGCGGCGGCCATGTGCTGCACCTGCTGTGCGACTTGTCCATCGCCGCGGACCACGCCATCTTCGGGCAGAACGGTCCGCGTGTGGGATCGTTCGACGCCGGACTCGGCACCGGATACCTGGCCCGAGCGATCGGAGAGAAGCGTGCGCGGGAGATTTGGTTCCTCTGCCGCCGCTACAGCGCCGAGCAGGCCCTCGACTGGGGTCTGGTCAACAAGGTGGTGCCCGGTGACCAGCTGCGGGCAGAGGTCCGCGCCTGGGCCGACGAGATCCTGCAGCTCTCGCCGACGGCGCTGAAGGTGCTCAAGCAGTCCCTCAACGCCGACACCGAGCACTTCATCGCGCAGGGCAACATGGCCTACTCGACGCTCAAGCTGTTCGGTGAGTCCGCCGAGGCCATCGAGGGCATCAGCGCGTTCAACGAAAAGCGCAAGCCCGACTTCTCCAAGTTCCGCGGCGCCTGACCCTGACTTCCGGACGGCGGGGCTGTCTTCCGCCCCGCCGTCCGGCAACTCATTCCCCAGGACTCGTCACAGAGAGCAGTCGCCCACATGCGATTCACCCAAGAGCAACAGGATTTCGCGGTGGCCGTCCGCGAACTCTGCGACTCCGAATGTAAGACACTTCAGCAGCGTGACGCCCTGACCGAGGGCGGCACTGTGGCCAACAGCTCCGCCTTGCTCGAGAAGTTCGCCGGCCTCGGCTGGCTCGCCGTGTCGCTGCCGGAAGAGTATGGCGGGGGCGGCGCCGGAATGGTCGAGGAATGCATCTTCCTCGAGGAAACCGCGCGTGGGCTCGCCCCGATCATCGCCTATTCCACGGGACTTACGGCCGCACAGACCTATTTGCGCTACGGCACCGAGGAACAGAAGCGCACGATCGTGGGCAACATGGCATCCGGAAGGCTCGAGGCGATCGCACTCAGCGAGCCCGGTGCGGGTTCCGACCTCGGTGGTGTCCGGATCAAGGCGGAACTGGTCGACGACCACTACGTCATCAACGGTCAGAAAACCTGGATCTCCGCGGCACACGTCGCCGAGCACATCCTGCTCCTCGCCCGGACCGACGCGTCCGGGAACAAGCACCAGGGTTTGACCCTTTTCATGGTGCCTGCCGATTCGCCCGGCCTCGAGATCCACGGCATTGAGACCATGGAGGCCCGCACCTGCAATGACCTGTACTTCACCGATGTCGCCGTGCCCGCGAGCGCGGTGGTCGGTACACCTAACCAGGCGTGGCGTCACCTCATGCGGGGACTCAGCGTCGAGCGCCTCATCATCGCGACGATGGCGCTCGGCGGGGCCCAGCGCTCACTCGACGACGTCATCGCCTTCGTCACCGAGCGTGAACAATTCGGTCACAAGATCAGCAGCTTCCAGGCCATCCGTCACCGCATCGCGGATCTCGCCACGGAGATCGCCTTCGCGAAGTCGTTCGTGTACGACGTGGCCGAACGGATCGATGCCGGGCAGGAAGACAACCTCAACCGCGAAGGGTCGATGGCTAAGCTGAAATGTACCGAAATCGCGAAGAAGACCGCACTCGAGGCGATGCAGATGATGGGTGGCTACGGCTATACCCGCGAATACGGCATGGAAGAACAGGTTCGCCGGTCTCTGGCTCCGCCTATCTACGGCGGTACCAACGAGATTCAGCGCGAAATCATCAGCAAGAGCCTGGGCCTGTAGCCCTCGTTCCCGACCATAGGACCATTCCATGACCACTTCTCCCTTCCGTCCCGACGCCCTCGCCGGCAAGCGCGTGCTGATCACCGGCGGCGGCACCGGGCTCGGCCGCGGCGTCGCCCGACACCTCGTCGATCACGGAGCCGAAGTCCACCTGTGGGGCCGTCGGCCCGCTGTCCTCGAGGAAGCCGCGGCGGAGGCGTCCGTCTCCCGCCCGGGCTCGGTCCACTGGCAGACCGTCGATGTCCGCAAGGCTGACCTCGTATCGGCGGCCATGGACGAGATCTGGACGCTTCACGGACCACTGACCGGCGTCATCAACAACGCCGCCGCGAACTTCATCGCCCCCACCGAATCGCTCAGCGCACGCGCCTTCGAGGCCGTCACCTCCACCGTGATGAACGGGTCCTTCAATACCACCCACGCCGCGGGCCGCCGCTGGATCGAAGGCGGTAACAAGGGCGTCGTCTTGTCCACCCTTACCACTTGGGTGTGGAGCGGATCCGCGTTCGTCGTTCCGTCCGCGATGGCGAAAGCTGCCGTGCACTCGATGACGATGTCGCTCGCGGTCGAGTGGGCCCGATACGGCATCCGCCTCAACGCACTCGCCCCCGGACCGATCCCGACCGACTACGCATGGGAAATGCTCAACCCCACCGACAAGAGTGCAGTCGGTGCAACGCAGGCCGACCAGGTGCCGATGGGCCGAATGGGCACGATGGAAGAACTTGCCAACCTCACCACCTTCCTCCTGTCGGACGCCTGCGACTACCTCACCGGCCAGACCATCGCGATGGACGGCGGTCAGATGCTCGCCGGCCCCGGCACTTTCGCCGGTCTGACATCGATGACCAACGAGGACTGGGCCACCGCCCGGGAGAAGAGCAAGGCCGCCAGCGAAGCAGCAAAGGCGCAGCGCGGAGTCTGACCCCACATACGAGGCCTGCCTGCCGGTGACGACGAGGTCCCGGCGGGCAGGCCTCTTCTGTGTGACCCTCGTTCCACTTCGCACCTACCGTTCAGGAGAGACATGATGGTCGAGAACATCGCCGCCCCTCCGTTCATCGCGACCGGCGTCGAAGCGCTGTTCCAGGTAGCACCCGTGACCGGCGACGGCGCCCACGGCAGGTCGGAAATGCCGACCGGACCGTGGCTGTCCGACCAGCGCGGACTGCCCTGCCGTGGCGCTCTCGGTGTTCTGATGGACGACGTGACAGGCTATCCGATCACCGCGCGATGTCCGGCCGGACACTGGTCCGTCACAACGGAATTACACATCGACTTCACCTGCAATCCACCGCTCGACGGATCGATCCTGCAGGCCGACAGCCAAGTCGTCACGACAGATCCGGTCGGCGGTCTGGCGAGCGGCCGAATCGTAGACGAGAACGGGCGGGTCGTTGCCCTCGGAAGCGCCCGCTTGCGATTCGTCGCGGCAGCCTCACCGTCGGGATCCGTATCCGACGACGTCAACCGCTCTCGAGCGAACGCATCCTCGATCATCGAACTCCTCGGCGCCCACCACCGCCGAGACAACGCTTGCGCCGGCCTGGAACTAGACCCGTCGGATTCGCTCTGCAATCCGCTCGGAAACGTTCACGGCGGCGTCCTTCTGTGTGCATCCGAGATCGCCGGCCACTCCGCGGTGGCGCCACACGCCGATTTCCAGACGACGTCGATTGCGATGACATTCGTACGGCCCAGCCCTGGGACCGAGCCGATCACCTTCGCACCCCGGGTGGTCTACCGCGGCCGCAGCTTTGCCGTCATTCACGTCGTCGGACGCAATCGAACCGGAAAGACCTGCACCACAGCGACGGTCACGTGCCATCGCACCTGATCCGATACGACTGAGGCGGTCGGTACTCGCGTACCAACCGCCTCAGTCTCGTCGTCACACTACCGACGGCGCCAATCCCGCGGCGCGGTGGGCGGCGTCGAGGAAAGCCCGCACGAGGTCCCCGTCGCGGTAGTACTGGTCGCCGACTCCGGCGACCGCTCGACGACGTCCGTACTCGTACAGCACCGCCAGCTTCCACAAGGCCAGCGCGGTGTACCAGGGCAGGTTCGACAGGTCGGCTCCCGTGGCGTCCGCGTACCGCTGCGCCAGCTCGTCGCGGGTGGGATACCCCTCCTCGAGCACGGCTACAGCGAGATCCTCGGTCGGTGTGCGTTCCTCCCCCTCGACGGGATACGACGCGAGGAAGTATCCGAGGTCGAACAGGGGGTCACCGATCGTCGCCAACTCCCAGTCCAGCACTGCAGCAATGCGTCCTGGCGAATCGGGAGCGAGGATGACGTTGCCGATGCGATAGTCGTTGTGGATGATCGCCGCACCGGACTCTGCGGGCACGTGAGCGGCGAGCCAGGAGTCGATCTCCGCAAACTCCGGCGGCGGTGTTCCGTCCTCCGCTGCCACCAGTTTGCCCATGCGGCGCAGGTGACGCTCGTTGAACCCGTCGGGCCGGCCGATGTCCTCCAGACCGGCCGCCTGCCAGTCCACTGCGTGCAGTGCGGCGAGAGTGTCGATCAATGCCTCGCCGATCCGGCGACGATCCGCGGGGGCGCTCAACGCCGGCGGTGTCTCGGTAGTGACCACCGGACCGGGAACGTACTCCATCACGTAGAACGGGACATCGAGCACGTCACCGGTCTGTCCGACGGCGAGGACGTCCGCCACCGGCACGCCACTGCCGGCGAGGGCGCCGACAAGGCGCGCCTCCCGCAGCATGTCGTGGGCGCCCGCCGGGACGGGTGGCGGAGGCGGTCGTCGGACGATCACCTGACGAACCCCGTCGGAGACGAGGAACGTCAGGTTGGAATGCCCGTCGCCGATGCGCGCAGTCGTGAGCGGTCCTTCGGTGATCCCGCGCTCGCGCAGGAACGTCTCCAGCGCACCGAGCGTGTCGGGGGTCCATTCCCAGGTCATGCGCTCGCCTCCATCCGTGTGGTCATTTGCCGATTCCTACTGTCCGGTGAAGCGTGGCGCCCGCTTCTCCTTGAAGGCGGCGAGCGCCTCCGGCATGTCTGCGCAGCGGGTGAGCAACGCCTGACCCCGGTTCTCCAATTCCAGTGCCGCCGCATACGACGTCACTTCCTGGTTCCGCTGCAGCGCACGCTTCGACATGCGAATGCCGCCAGGCGAATTCGAAGCGATCGCCTCGGCCACCGCGATGGCCTCGTCGAACAGATCCTCACTGGGGACTACCCGGTTTGCCAGCCCGATCCGGGCAGCCTCCTCGGCGCCGACGAAACGCGCGGTGTACGCGATCTCCGCCGCCCGACCCGGTCCGACGAGCCGGGTGAGCTTCCACGACGTGCCGAGTTCCCCGACGGACAATCCGACCTTGACGAACGCCGCGTTGAACTTCGCGGTCGGCGCCACGAGGCGGATGTCTGCGGCGAGCGCGAGAGCCAGCCCACCGCCCGCCGCGGCACCGTGAATCGCCGCGATAACCGGGAACGGCAGGTGGTACAAAGCCGCCAGCCCACCGGTCGCGGTCTCCTGGAACTTCAGGAAATCACGCACACCCATTTCGGTGATGACGTGGATTTCGTCCAGATCGAACCCGGCACAGAACGACTGCTCGCCCGCTCCCCGAATGATCAGCGCCCGCGCATCGGTGTCGCGCAACGCGTACGCGGCAGTGTTGAACTCAGTGAACATCTTGACCGTCATCGAGTTCATTCGGTCGGGTCGATTGATCGTGAGGACCGCGATCTTGCCCTCGAGTACCTCGAGGGTGAGGGTCTCCAGCTGCGGCGGCACGTAGTTGCTCAGCACCGCCGCATTCTCCCGCACTTCGGTCTGCGTCATCTGGCTCACCTTCCCGTGAACTTAGGGCTGCGCTTCTCTTTGAACGCAGCTAGTGCCTCGGGCATGTCCTCGCCACGGGTGAGCAGTGCCTGACCCCGGTTCTCCAGCTCGAGTGCCGCCGCGTACGACGACACCTCCATATTGGCGTGGAGCGCACGCTTCGACAGCTGCACTCCTGCTGGGGAATTCGCGCGGATGAGGCGCGCCATTGCGAGCGCCTCGTCGAGCAGCGACTCGGCGGGAACGACCGCATTGAGCAGTCCGAGTGACTCGGCCTCGACAGCCTCGATGAAGCGGCCCGTGTAGGCGAATTCCGCTGCCCGCGCCGGACCGATGAGCCGGGGAAGGTGCCAAGAGGCGCCTAGATCACCGGCGGATAGGCCGATCCGTACGAAGGCCGCGTTGAACCGTGCGGCCGGTGAGCCGATCCGGATGTCGGCGGCAAGCGAAAGCGACAGCCCTCCACCGGCGGCCGCACCGTTGACGGCCGCGATCACCGGGACGCGAATGCTGCGGATCGCCGAGAGCGCCCGCGCGGCCAGTTCCTGCTGGTCGAGCATGCCCATCGGTGTCAACGACGACAGTCCGTCGGCATCGTCGAGGTCGAAGCCACCACAGAACGCCTTGCCGGCGCCAGTGAGGATCACGACGCGGAGGTCGTCCTCCTGATCCAGAAGCAGCGCCACCTTCTCCAGCTCGACGAACATGGTGTTCGTCATCGAGTTCATGCGTTCGGGGCGATTCAACGTCACGACGGCGATGCCGGGTTCCGGCCGCTCGAGCGTGAACGTTTCCCATGTCGTGGGCTCGGTCACGAGTTCACTCCTTCTCCAGTTCGGCGATCCCAAGCGATCGCCCTCAGTTCGTGGCCGGACGCGGCGCGTCCGGATGGTCGGGTATCTGTGGAGGTCTTTCAGCACCGCAGCCGCATCGGGCTACCCGCCTCCGCTCGCTTTTTGGTCTGATAATAATACCTTGAATTCGGTCGCGGAGGAATCCTCCCGAACTCGCGTCCGGGCATGCGCACTGACGACCAACACGACAGACACCAGTACGATCACTCCCCCGATCACCAAGGCGGGGGTCACGGGTTCGGAGAGAACAACGGACCCGAGTGCCACAGCCACCACCGGATTCACATAGGTATGCGTGGCCACCAGCGACAGAGGAGCGTGATGCAAAAGCCACGCGTACGCCGTGAAACCGACGATCGAGCCGAAGACGACCAGGTAGCCGAACGCTCCCCATGCCCTTGGTCCGATCGCTCCGTCCAGCCGTTCGCCAGTCGCCACCGATGCGAGCGACATGGCCGCGCCGGCCGCCAGAAGCTGGTACGCCGCAGTCACATACACGTCTTGCGGCAACCAGACCCTCGGCTTGATCCACGACCCGAACGACCACGACAGGCTGGACAGCACGATGACCGCCACCCCGATGACGGGAAGCCCGGACTGCCCACCACCACCGTGCGGCAACACCAGCACGGCGAGACCGATCAGCCCCACGCCGACACCTACCAACTCGAGCACCCGCGGGCGGTCACCGCCCAGCGTGCGATAGAGACAAATCCACAGCGGCACCATGGCGATGAGGAGCGCCGTCACGCCGGAGGGCACGCCGTGCAACTGGCCGACCGAGGTCAGGCCGTTCCCACACGCGAGCAGGAGCACTCCCAGGAAAGCGGCTCCCGCCGCCTCGCGCCACGTGAGGCGCAACCGCCCCCAGCCGCCGCGACAGGCCAGGAAGGCGGCCATCAGCGCACCGGCAAGGAGGAACCGCGCACCCATCGAGCCCAGGGGCGGCACTTCCTCGATGACCAGACGGATCGCAAGGTAGACCGATCCCCAAATCACATAGACGAGGAACAGTGCGAACGCGATCGGACCCCTTCCGACACTCCCGGGCGACATGGCGCTCAGGAGAAGCGCGGAGCGCGCTTCTCCAGGAAGGCCGTGATGCCTTCCTTCGCCTCTCCGTTCTCGAACAGATCCTGCTCCTGAGCCACCTCGAACCCGAAACCCTCCTCGAGTGGCGTGTCGAACGATGCGTCGACCGTGCGGATGACGGCGCGCTGCGCGGGCAGCGACATCGTGCACAACTCAGTGGCGAGTGCCAGCGCGGCCTCCGTGGCGGCGCCTGCCTCGACGAGGCGATCGATCAAGCCGATCGCGTGCGCCTCGGGAGCGAGCACCTGGCGGGCGCTCAGCATGATGTCGAGGGCACGGCCGCGACCGACCAGACGCGGAAGGCGCTGCGTCCCACCTGCTCCGGGAATCAGCCCGAGCTTCACCTCGGGCAATCCGAACTTGGCGTCCGCACCACCGACCCGCAGCGTGCAGGCCATCGCGAGTTCGAGGCCGCCGCCCAGCGCGAGGCCGTCCACCGCGGCGATCGAAATTCGGTCGGCCGATGCGAGCCGGTCGAGCGCACTCCGAAGCCGATCGCCATACGCCGTGAAGGATTCCGCGTCGACGGCCGACATGTGCTTGATGTCGGCGCCGGCCGCGAAGAAGCCGGGAATGTCCGAGCGGACGACGACCACCTTCACGGAGCCGTCGGTGTCCGCTGCGTCGAGTGCCGCGTTCAGACCGTCGATGATCGGCAATCCGAGAGCGTTCGCCGGCCTGCGTTGCAACGTGATCGTCATGACGCCGGCCTCGACGTCGCTCCACGCGACTGCGGGCGTTGCGGTTTCCGACATGCACACCATCCTTCTCGGTCCTGTATTGACCCAACCATACTAATTGTCGGACCGAAATGGAAGATCAGGGTCGCCGCGGAAACTTCTCGAACTCGGGGCGCCGCTTGGCCTTGTACGCCTCGCGTCCTTCTTTCGCCTCCTCCGTCGAGTAGAAGAGCAGATTCGCATCGTGGGCGAGTTGCTGAATACCCGCCATTCCGTCCTCGGCCGCATTGAAACTCGCCTTCATGAGCCGGAGCGCGAACGGCGAGAGCTCGAGCATCTCGCGACACCACTGCACAGTTTCCCGCTCGAGGTCGGCGAGGGGGACAACGGTATTGACCAGGCCCATCTCGCGTGCCTGCTGCGCGTCGTACTGCCGGCACAGAAACCAGATCTCCTTGGCCTTCTTCACCCCGACCAACTCCGCGAGCAATCCCGCGCCGTAGCCACCGTCGAACGACCCCACCTTCGGGCCCACCTGACCGAACCGGGCGTTGTCCGCCGCGATCGTGAGGTCACAGACCAGGTGCAGGATGTGCCCGCCGCCGATCGCGTAGCCGGCGACCATGGCCACCACCGGCTTCGGCAGGCGCCGGATCTGAATCTGCAGATCGGTGACGTGGAACCGCCCGACGCTGCCCGCCTTACCAGGCTCGGTGAGGTAGCCGGTGTCGCCGCGTACCCGCTGGTCGCCGCCCGAGCAGAAGGCGTCAGGCCCCTCCCCCGTCAGCACGATCACGCCGACCGAAGAGTCTTCGCGGGCGTCGACCAGAGCCTCGGAGATTTCCATCAGCGTCTGTGGCCGGAACGCGTTGCGTACCTCCGGACGGCAGATCGTGATTTTCGCGATCCCGTCACCACTGTGTTCGTATCGGATGTCCTCGAACTCACCGACTGCAGTCCAGGACACGAAATCCGTTGTATCACCGTTGTTCGTCATAGAGCGATCATAGGCACACGCGCTAACGATCGTTATCGGCCGAGCCTGCGAATGCCGAAGGTGCGGCCCGGAAAACCGAGCCGCACCTTCGCGTCCTATATCCGTATATCTGTCAGGACATTGTCAGGCCACCGCTGACGGACAGCGTCTGGCCGGTGACGAACTCCGCTGCGTCGGAGGCGAAGTACGCCACCGCCGCGCCGATGTCTTCCGCCTTGCCGAGACGCTTCATCGGCACGGCACGGGTCATGCCTCCGATCACCTTGTCGGCATCCTGGCCGGAGCTGTCGGCGAACTTGCGCAGCGCAGGAGTATCGGTGGGGCCGGGGCACACAGTGTTCGCGGTGACACCCTTCGTCGCGACCTCACGGGCGAGGGTCTTGGTGAAGGCGATGATGCCACCCTTGGCGCCCGAGTACACGGCCTCGAGCGAAGAGCCGACCCGGCCCGCGTCGGAACCGATGTTGATGACACGGCCCCAGCCGCGCTCGACCATGCCCGGGACAGTCGCCTGAATGACCCGGAGCTGGCCCTTGAAGTTGATGTCGAGGATCCGGTCCCAAAACGCCTCGTCCGTCTTCAGGAACGGCATGAAGTCGTCCCAGCCGGCATTGTTCACGACGATCTCGACCGGGCCGAACTGCTCGGCGACCTGCTTCACCGCCGCCTGCACCGACGCGGTGTCGGTGACGTCGACGGGAACGGCGATCGCCTGGCCACCGGCGTCGCGGATGCCGGCCGCGGTCTCCTCGGCGACCTCGAGGTTGAGGTCGGCGACCGCGACGCGGAAGCCGGCAGCGCCCAGTGCGTCGGAAATGCCCTTGCCGATGCCCTGCGCACCGCCGGTCACGAATGCAACTCGATTACTCATGTTCTTCTCCGATTGTGTGTCGTTGTTCGAGGTTCGGTCGACTTCAGCGCAGGCTCGATGCCCACTCGATGGGGCCTGCGACGATCGAATGACTGGTGAGCTTGCGGCCGAGCACACTCTGCGCTTCCCGGGCCGCGTCGATGACGCGAGGAAGGTCGAGGCCCGTCTCGACGCCCATTTCGTGGAACATGCTCACCAGGTCCTCGGTGGCGATGTTGCCGGTCGAGCCCGCCGGAACGGGGCAGCCGCCCAGCTCCCCGAAGCTCGATTCGAAGCTCGCGCAACCTGCTTCGAGGGCCGCGTATGCATTGGCAAGGCCCTGACCGCGGGTGTTGTGGAAGTGGGCGGTCACCTCGACGCCGGGCAGCCGATCAAGCGCTGCCGCGAAGAATTCCGAGGCGTACGCCGGGTTGCACATGCCCGTGGTGTCGCCGAAGCCGATCTCGGTGGCGCCGGCTTCCGCGAACCGTTCGGCGAGGTCGAGCACCCGGGTCAGGTCGACCTTGCCCTCGAACGGGCAGCCGAACGACGTCGCGATCACGGCGGCGCAGTCGAGGCCCTCGGCGACGATCCGTTTGGCCATGACGTCGTTGTCCGCCATCGTTTCGTCGACAGTCCGATTGACGTTCTTCTTGTTGTGGGTGTCCGACGCGCTGACAAAGATCGCGACCTCGTGAAACTTGTCGCGAACCTTCAAGGCGTTCTCGAGGCCCTTGCTGTTGGGCACGAGCACCATCAGCTTCGTCTCGTCGGGGACCTCGATACGCTCGAGCACCTCGACTCCGTCCGCGAGCTGCGGAATGACGTCCGGACGCACGAAACTGGCCACCTCGATCCGGGTGAATCCCGCCCGCCCGAGAGCGTTGATCAACCGCACCTTGTCGTCGGTCGGGATGCGTTCCGGTTCGTTCTGGAAACCGTCACGCGGTCCGACCTCCCGGATCTGGACCCGCTGGGGACGCGTCATGGCGTCGACTCCTTTCCCCTCACTCCGCTGTGGATGCAAGGTCGTATTCCTCGAGATCGAATTCGAGACTCTCGCGGTGCTCGGGTGCTGCCACGGCAATCATGCGGCGCGCGCGCTCACCCAGGGAACATCCGCGCAGTGCCGCGGCACCGTATTCGGTGACCACGAAGTCGACGTCCGCGCGGGCGGTGGTCACCGCGCCGTACTCGAGGGCCGTTTTGATCGTCGACTCCCCTCGCGAATCGGCGCGCATCGCGATGATGGAGCGGCCGCCGGTCATCGCCGCGGCCCGCGAGAAGTCCACCTGGCCCCCGACCGCACCGGCGTAGGTCGTGTTGCGGAGCTCCGCGCCGACCTGACCGGTGAGGTCGACCTCGATCGCCGAGTTGATGGACACGAACGACTTCAGTTGCGAAAGAATCTGCGGCGCATGGGTGTAGCTCGCCGGACGGAACGCCACCGGAAGTCCGGGAAGCCGGTCGTAGAGGGTGGCCGTTCCGAGCGCGGCGCCCGCGACGTGTAGTCCCGGGTCGATCTCTTTCCGCGCCCCGGTCAGCACACCTCGGTCGATCAGTCGCAGTGCCGCATCGGAGATCATGCCGGAATGCAGTCCTAGGTCCTGGTGTCCCGCGAGGGCGGTGAGGACGGCGGACGGCAACGTCCCGACGCCGATCTGGATCGTGTCGCCGTCCGCCACGAGATCGGCGACGTTCCGTGCTATCGCCAGTTCCACGTCCGCGGGCTCGCGGTCCGGCGCCTCGAGCAACGGCCGGTCGGACTCGACCACCGCGGCGAACCGCGACAGCGGAATTTTCGGTGCCCCGAGAGTGACGGGCATGCGCCGATTGATCTCGGCGATGAGGACCGGCGTGTGATCGAGGGCATCCGCGATGTAGTCGACACCGACGCCGAGCGAGCAGTTTCCGGCCGAGTCCGGCGGTGAGACCTGCACGAAGCCCACGTCGCACGGCAGCCGCCGTTCGGCGAACAGCCGCGGCAGGGCCCCGTAATGGCAGGGCACGACCTCGAGGTGGGCAAGGCGGCGCAGTTCACCGAGGCCACCATAGGAGACGATGGACAACTCGTCCGGCAGTTCGCTGGTCAGCCGCCGATTCCAGGTGAGCCCGACGAAGGCCCGGACGGGGCCGATCGACGGCACCTGGTCGAGCAGGGCGTGGACGAGCGGGGTGGGTTCCGCGCTCGTCTGGCTCCACCAGATCCCGTCGCCGGGCCGGATGTGCTGCGTCAGGTCGATCATCAGCCGATCCGCTGAATAAGGGTCGCCGTTCCCAGACCGCCGCCGCAGCACATGGTCACCAAGCCGATTTCGGCGTCACGCCGCTCGAGTTCCGCGACGATCGTGGCGATGAGACGCGCACCCGTCGCACCGACGGGGTGCCCGAGCGCGATCGCGCCGCCGTTGACGTTGACCTTGTCCATGTCCGGCTTCAGTTCCCGCTCCCAGGCCAGGACGACCGAACTGAACGCCTCGTTGACCTCGAAGAGATCGATGTCGTTGATGCTCATCCCGTTGCGGTCGAGCAACTTCTGGGTCGCCGGGATCGGGCCGGTCAGCATGATGATCGGATCGACCCCGACGGTAGTCTGATCGAGGATACGGGCCCGCGCATGCAGTCCGTGAGTGTCGACCGCCTCCCGGGAGGCGAGCAGCACACCGGAAGCCCCATCGGAGATCGGCGACGAACTGCCCGCCGTGATACGGCCGTCCTTCCGGAACGCAGTCTTCAGGCCCGCGAGGCTGTCGAGAGTCGTTCCGGGACGGACGGTCTGGTCGGTGACACGGGTCTCGCCGGCGAGGTCGAGCGGGATCATCTCGGCGTCGAACCGACCGGCCTCGATGGCCTCGGTCGCGAGACGATGTGATCGGACAGCGAACTCGTCCATATCCTGCCGGGAAATTCCCCACCGATCCGCGATGAGTTCGGCGCTCTCACCCTGGTGCACGAAGTCGTAACGCTCACGCAGCGCTTCCGGCCACGGGTCGCCGTACAGTTCGGAGATCTTCGCGGGTGAGGTGATGGGCACGTGTCCCATGTGCTCCACCCCACCGGCGAGGACGACGTCGTGGGTGCCGGAGCCGACCAGTGCGGCACCCATCTCGACCGCGGTCTGCGCGGACCCGCAACGGCGGTCCAGCACCACAGCCGGGACCTCCGGCGGGTAGCCGACCTGCAGCCAGGCGTTGCGGCCGATGTTTCGGGACTGCTCGCCGAACGGTGCAGTGCAGCCGATCACGAGGTCCTCGACGACGGCCGGGTCGAGGCCGCTGCGGCGAATCAAGTCCGTGTAGACCGCACCGAGCATGTCGTTGGGGTGGGTGTCGCGGAACCAGCCGCGCTCGGGGTGCGATTTGCCCATGGGAGTGCGGGCCGCTTCCGCGATGACGACCTCGCGCGCGGACCGCTGGAAGGGGTTGCGCTTCTCGACCATCAGATCACCGTTCCGCCGTCGACGGGCAGTACCTGGCCCGTGATGTACGACGCGCCGTCGGACGCGAAGAACACGAAGCTGGACGAGATCTCGTCCGGTTCCGCCCAGCGGCCCAGCGGGATTCGCGCGAGTGTCTTCGCGGAGAGCTTCTCGTTGCTGCGGATGTTCGCCGTCATCTTGGTGGCGGCGAGCGGCGCGATCGCGTTGACCGTGATCTGCTTCTTGGCGAGTTCACGCGCCAGCGACTTCGTGAGTCCGATGATGCCCGCCTTCGCGGCACCGTAGTTGGCCTGCCCGATGGTGCCCTGGAGTCCGGCGGCGGAAGTCACGTTGATGATGCGGCCGCTGCCATCGGACGGCAGGTACGGCAGGGCGGCCTTGCTGCAGACGAAGCTGCCGACGAGGTGGATGTCGACGATGCGGCGGAAGTCCTCTTCTTCGAGGTTCGGGAACATCGCCGGCGCGATGGCACCCGCGTTGTTGACCAGAATGTTCAGGGTGCCGTCGTTCAGCGCAGCGGCCTGCTCCGCCGCAGCCGCCGCCTGATCGCCGTTGCGGACGTCGAGGGCCGCGGACTTCGCGACACCGCCTGCCGAGGTGATCTCCGCTGCCACGGCCGCCGCGGCATCGGCGTCGACGTCGGTGACGAGCACCGCCGCACCTGCTCGCGCGTAGGCATGCGCCACCGAGGCGCCGATTCCACTACCCGCACCGGTGACGAGTGCGGACTTTCCGGTGAGTTCGAACATCAGTAGCTCCTGGGGAGGCCGAGGACGTGCTCGCCGAGGTAGTTGAGAACCATCTCCTGGCTGAGCGGGGCGATTTTGGTGAGGCGGGCTTCGCGGAAGTACCTGGCCACGTGGTACTCCTCCGAGTAGCCCATGCCGCCATGGGTCTGGAGAGCGCGGTCGGCGGCCTGGAAACCGGCGTCGGCGCACAGGTATTTGGCCATGTTGGCTTCGCGGGCGCACGGCTTTCCGTTGTCGTAGAGCCACGTCGCCTTACGCAAGACGAGTTCAGCGGCGTCGAGGCGAGCGAGGGAATCCGCGAGCGGGAACTGCAAACCCTGATTCATGCCGATGGGGCGACCGAATACCTCACGCTCGTTGGCGTACTGGACGCCCCGGCGAAGAGCGGCCCGGCCGATACCGAGCGCCTCGGACGCGACCAGCATGCGCTCCGGGTTGAGGCCGTCGAGAATGTACTTGAAGCCCTTGCCCTCCTCGCCCACCCGATCCTCGACGGGAATCTCGAGATTGTCGATGAACAATTCGTTCGACGTGACCGCGTTGCGCCCCATTTTCTTGATCGGGCGGATGTCGACCTTCGAGCGATCCAGGTCGGTGAGGAACAGCGTCAGGCCGTCCGTCTTCTTCTTCGCGTCCTCGAACTTCGTTGTGCGGGTGAGGAGAAGGATTTTCTCCGACTCCATCGCCTTGGAGATCCAGACCTTGCGGCCGTTGACGATGTACTTGTCACCCTCGCGTCGCGCGAAGGTGGTGATCTTGGTGGTGTCCAAACCGGCGCCGGGCTCGGTGACGCCGAAGCAGACGTGCAGGTCGCCGTCGACGATCCGCGGAAGGGTGCGCTGCTTGAGTTCCTCCGAGCCGTGCACGATCACCGGGTGCATCCCGAAGATCGAGAGGTGCATCGAACTCGCGCCGTTCATGCCGGCGCCGGAAGCGGCGACTTCCTCCAGCAGGATCGATGCCTCGGTGATACCCATACCGTGCCCGCCGTACGCCTCGGGCGTGGTGATGCCGAGCCAGCCACCCTTGGCGAACGCGTCGTAGAACTCGGTGGGGAACTCGTGCTCGCTGTCCTTCTCCACCCAGTACTGCTCGTCGAACTTGCCGGCCAGCTCTCGCACCGCTCCTCGGATCGTTGCCTGATCCTCGGTCAGATCAAAGTCCACAGCACGTCCCATCGTCGTCGAAACCGTTTGGACTTAAGTTACTAAAGGACAGACCAAAAAGTCAACGGTGGGTCAGACCGCGGGCAACAGCGGCAGATCCCGCGCGAGACGCTCGTTCCACACGTCCGGGCCACCGAACAACTTCTCGTCGAGCTTGGCGCGCTTGTAGTACAGGTGCAGGTCGTGTTCCCACGTGTAACCGATCGCGCCGTGCATCACGAGAGCACTGTCGGCTGCCTGCACCGCATTTCGCGGCACCTGCGCCTTCGCTACCGCGGCATGCATCGCGCGATCACCGAGACCGAGATCCACCGACGCCGCGGCGTAGTAGGCAATGGACCGGCCGGCCTCGACCGAGACGAGAATGCTTGCCGCAGCGTGCTTCACGGCCTGGAACGACCCGATCGGCACACCGAATTGCTGGCGTTGCTTGCTGTAGTCCACGGCGAGATGCAGCATGCGATCCATCGCCCCGAGAGAATCCGCGGCCACCAGCACGGCCGCACGCAGCCCGGCGTCCTCGAGGGCCGTGGCCGCCTCGACGTCGAGACGCTGTCCGGTGACGCCGTCGAACCGGACATCCGCGGCCGCGCGGGACGGGTCGAGGAACCGCCGCGGTTCGACCGTGACACCGGGATCGTCGACGCGCACGAGGTACAGGGCGGCCGTTCCGTCGGCACCCGTCGCCGGGACGACCAACAGTTTCGCGCGTTCGGCGCCGAGCACCGTCGCGACGCGGCCGGTCAGCGCGCCACTCCCGTCGGCGCGCACCGAATCGGCGACGCCGAACGGTCGGGTCGCGTCGACGGCAACGGCCGCGAACCCACTCCCCGCCAGCACGTCGGCAGCGACGTCGGCGGGCAGCAGGGGCGCCGCGAGGACGGACGCGGTCCAGGCACTCGACGGCGCGGCATACCGGGCCAGCGCCTCGGCGGTCAACGCCAGTTCGAGCAGACCACCGCCCTGACCACCGATGTCCTCGGCGAGACCGGCGGAGAACCAGCCCTCCTCGACGAATTTCTGCTCGAACTCGGCAGGATCACCCGATTCACCCCACTTACGGACATTTGCCGGAGCGGCGAACCGCCCGAGCCAGCCGTCGAGGGCTTCGGTGAACATTTCCTGCTCTTCTGACAGTTCCCAGCGCATACAACTGGCCCTCTCGATGAGACGAAGAATAGGCTGCAAGACGAACGCAGCGAGAACCCAATGGTATATTAGGTCTGACCGTTAGACCAGAGAGGGCGGGGAGCCATGCCATCAGCCGTGCCGAACACCACCCGGAACGGACGTTCCTCCATCCAGTTGACACCGATGGCGGTACCGAAGGCGTCGGACGTCCTCGCGAACGAGCTGCGTGAGCGCATTCTCAGCGGGGACTACGTCGAAGGCACACCGCTGCCGCCGGAACGCGAACTCGTCGTTCAGACCAAGATGAGCCGCACCACCGTCCGCGAGGCCCTCCGCATCCTCGAGGTGCAGGGACTCGTGCGCATCAAGGCGGGCCGGGCCGGGGGCGCCTTCGTTCAGCGGCCGGGCGAGCAGTCCATGGCGGACACGGTGGCCCTGCTCATCCGCGGTCGTCAGATCCGTCTCGCCGCACTGCTCGAGACCCGCGAGGCGATCGAGCCCTTCTGCGCCCAGCTCGCTGCCCGTCACCGCACCGACGAGGACCTCGCGCGACTCGACGCCGCCAACGACGACATCGCCGGCGCAGGTGACAGCCTCGATGCCTTCCTTCAGGCGAACATCGATTGGCACGTGGCCGTCGCGAGCGCCAGTCACAACGAACTGTTGTCGGGTCTCATGATTTCGCTCTCGCGCGCCATCTATGCCGCAACGGAGAACGAAGGTTTCATCGACGACAAGGTTCGCGAGATCACCGTCCGGGCCCACCGCTCGGTCACCAAAGCCATCCGGGACAAGGATGCCGATGCTGCCGTGCGGCGCATGAGCCGGCACGTCCACTCGTACGCCGAGTCGATCAAGGACTTCGAGCAGCGCACCGAGATTCTGCTCGACGAATGAGCATCGCTGCATAACGTCATCCAGTAGCGGCGAGGGCCCCACACCGTGAGATGTGGGGCCCTCGCCGCAGGTCACTTCGCCGAACTGGCAGTGACCACGGCACGGATCTCGTCCACGGCTTCCGGATTCTCCGCACCTGACAAGTCACCGGGATCGGTACCCAGCGCGGCGGCGCGCACCGCGCGGCGCAGAATCTTCGCCGATCGCGTCTTCGGCAACCGCGATACGCGGTGTACCACACTGGGCGCGAACGGTTTTCCTAGTTCGGCAGCCACACTGGCAATCAACTCGGCTGAAATGTCCGCCGTGTCACCGACCGCGTCCGCGCGAGGAACCCAGAACGCCCACACCGCCTCGCCCTTCTTCGGGTCCGGGACACCGACCGCAGCCGCCTCGGACACTGCCGGATGCGCGGTCAGCACCGCCTCGACCTCGGCGGGCGCAAGCCGCTTCCCCGCCACGTTCATTACGTCGTCCGAACGGCCCCGGATGTACCACTGGCCGTCGTCGTCGACGAGCGCGTAGTCGCCGTGCCGCCACATACCGGGGAACGTCGACCAGTACGCCTCCAGATAGCGTTCCTCGTCCTTCCACACCCCGCGCGTCATCGACGGCCACGGCTGCCGGCAGACGAGTTCGCCCTGTTCGCCGCGCAGCGAGCGTCCCGCGTCGTCGACGACGTCGACGTCCATACCCAGCGAGGGCCCGCCCAGTGAACAGCTGTGGATCGGTTCTACCGGGTACGGCGCGAGAAATGACCCGCCGACCTCCGTACCCCCGGAGAAGTTGATGACCGGTACGCGCCCGCCGAAGACGTCCTTCGCCAGCCAGTCGTACGAGTCCGGGTCCCACGGCTCACCGGTCGACCCGATCGTGTGCACCGAGGACAGGTCGTACCGTGCCGCGACATCCGTCTCACGCCCGCGCAGGGTGCGGATCAGCGTCGGAGAGACGCCCAGCATCGTCACTCGGTGCCGCTGCACGAGCTGCCACAGCCGGTCCGTGTCCGGTACGTCCGGGGAGCCTTCGTAGAGAACGAGAGTTCCACCGTTGGCGTGGGTGCCGACGATCGACAGCGGCCCCATGATCCAGCCCATGTCGGTGATCCAGCAGAAGGCGCCGCCAGGCTTCAGGTCGAACGAGTACGCTACCTCGCTGGCCGTCTTCACGAGGAAACCGGCGTGGGTGTGGACGGCGCCCTTCGGCTTGCCGGTCGTACCGGACGTGTAGGCCAGCGCGAACGGCTCGCCTGCGTCCATTGCCTCGACCGGACCCGGGTCACCGCCGTACCCGAGAAGCTTGGCCCAGGCAATGTCGCGTTCGGTGGAATCTACAGGCGCACCGACATTCTCGACCACGACGACCGATTGCACCGTCGGGCAGACGGCCAGCGCTTCGTCGAGGGCCGGCTTCATCGTGACGGTCTTGCGACGCCGCACGGTTCCGTCCGCGACGATCACCACCTTGGCGTCCGCGTCCTGGATGCGGGACGCGATCGCGCTCGGCGCGAAGCCGGAGAAGAGCGGAACGAGGACCGCACCGAGTCGCGCGACCGCGTACACCGAGACGACCGCCTCGGGAATCATCGGCAGGAACAGGGCGACGGCGTCGCCCTTGCCGACGCCGAGTTCGCGCAGGCCCGCGGCTGCCCGCTCGACGTCCGCTGCGAGCTCGCGGTACGACAGGCTGCGGACGGTGCCGTCCTCGGCTTCGTGGGCCACGGCCACCCGATCGGCGGCGGCCGGGTCGGCCAGCCAACGCTCCAGACACGCGTCGACGACATTCGTCCTGCCGCCGACGAACCAGTCCGGATGCTCGATCCCGCGGGAGGTATCGAGAACCTCGCGGTACGGCGACTGGAACGGCAGACCCAGATCTCGGACCACCGCGTCCCAGTACCACCGCACATCGACGACGGAGCGGGCACGGAGCTCGGCGAGGCCCGAGAGACCGTGGGCGCGGGCGAGCCGCGTGACATTCGCATTCTCGACGTAGTCGTCGGTGGGGTGCCAGGTGTAGTCGGACACGGTCAGCTCCTCGGCATGTCGAGCATGCGCTCGGCGACGATGTTGCGCTGGATGAAGGTGGAACCGCCGGCGATGGCGGTGCCGCGGGCCTGATAGGCGAGCCGGAGCCACCGTGCCGCCTGCTGCGACTCCTCGTCCAAGCCGAATTGCCCGCCGGCCGGCTCGAGAGACAACCGGAAATCGGCGAGTTCCTCGACGAGGGGGCAGAAGAACAGCTTGCCGATAGAAGTGACGGGACCGGGTGGGCCGTCGTTCGCCGCGAGTGTGATGACGCGCTGACCGATGAGGTAGTGCATGAGGGCTCGGCCGTACAGATCGGCGACTTTCTGCCGGATCACCGGATCCTCGCCGAGTGGGCGGCCCGCGTCGTCGGTCATTCCCGCGATGTCGGTGACGATGTCGTCGACGGCGCGTTTGGTGTTGACGCGGCCAGTCGCGATCGCCACCCGCTCGTAGGCGAGGGTGCCCATCGCGACCTTCCAGCCGCCGTCCACCTCCCCGACCACGAGGTCGTCGGGGATGAACACGTCGTCGAGGAACACCTCGTTGAATTCCGCCTCGCCGAGCATGTGCGCGAGCGGCCGCACCGTGATGCCCTCACTGTCCATCGGCACCAGGAAGAACGTGATGCCCTTGTGCCGTGGGCCGCCGCCGGTGCGGGCCAGCAGGATCGCGTGGGCAGCGATGTGCGCGCGACTGGTCCAGATCTTCTGTCCGTTGACCTTCCAGCCCCCGTCCACCTTCGTGGCCTTGGTGCGGAGCGAGGCGAGGTCCGATCCGGCGTCGGGCTCGGAGAACAGCTGGCACCAGATTTCCTCGCCGGTCAGGATGGGCCGGAGGAACCGTTCCTTCTGGGCAGGCGTCCCGAAATCGATGATGGTCGGGCCGGCGAAGTCCTCACCGATGGTGTTGAGTCGCTCCGGCGCTCCCACCCGGTCCATTTCTTCGGTGAAGATGGCCTTGCGGATCGGGTCGGCGGCTTGACCACCGTATTCCTGCGGCCACGACATCCCGCCGTAGCCCGCGTCGAAGAGCAGTCGCTGCCATTGCTGCCAGAACGGCACCTTGTCGACCAGATCAACCGGTTCCGGCCATGGCAGCGTCGGGACAGCCTTCTCGGCCCACTCCCGGACTTCTGCACGGAATGTGGCCTCGTCTGGGGAATCAGCGAGCTCCATTGCACCCTCCTCGAAAAATTCTGGCTCAATGATACTATAGGTCAGTCCAAAAAGGAGGACTCGATGACAGATTCACACCCCACTGGCGTCGTCGACCGCGTCGAGTACGACGTCGAACGCGGCAAGATTCGCGAGTTCACGCGCGCGACATTCATCACCGATCCCGTCCACACGGATCCGACCGCGGCGCGCGACGCTGGATTCGGCGATGTGCCCGCCACCCTCACACACACGGTCGTCGCCGGACACCAGCGCGACCAGCGCGCCTTCGTCGACGCACTGGGTTTGGCGCTCGAGCGCGTGGTGGTCGGCTCGGTCACGTGGACGTACCTGCGACCACTCACCGCGGGCGACCACGTGGTCGGCACCCGCCGCGTGGTCGACGATGTGCAGCGAGAAGGCAAGCGCGGCGGCACCATGCGCCTCGTGACCTTGGAGACCGAGTACGTCGACGCCAATGGCGAGCCCGTGGTGCGGCTCGAAGAGGTCCTGATCGAACGAGGAGAACAGCGATGAGAACACCGGCCAAGGTTCGCGTCGGCGACGCCCCCGACACCCGAGTGGTCGGCCCGGTGACCCAGACGGACATCGTCCGGTTTGCCGGCGCTGGAGGCGATTTCAATCCGCTGCATCACGATCCCGAGTTCGTGGCCACGTCGGGGTTTCCGGGTGTCATCGCGATGGGTCAGATGCAGGCGGGCATCCTGGCAGGCTGGGTGTCCGACACGTTCGGCGTCGAGCACGTGCGCTCCTTCGGCGTGCGGTTCGTCGCCCCGGTCTTCCTCGGCGACACTCTGACCGTGGGCGGCACGGTGGCGGCGATCGTCGAGACGGACGGGGAGTTCGTCGCGACCCTCGACCTCGTTGCGTCCGGGGACAAGGGCCCCGTCGTCACCGGGTCTGCGACCGTGGTTGTGGCGGCGACCTGACCCACCCTGTTCATACCGCCGAAAGGGGGCGAAGCCGATCGGCCTCGCCCCCTTTCCCGTTCGGTCAGACGACAGCCCGGGCCTCCCGGTCGGCCGCGATCTTCTCCGCGATCTGCGCGCGCAGCAGGTGCTTCTGGATCTTGCCCGTCGCCGTCGTCGGCAACGCCTCGACGAGCTCCAGCCGCTCCGGAACCTTCTGGATGGCCACTCCCTGCTCGAGCAGGTAGGTCTTGATCTTCTCCAGAGTGATGTCGCCGTATCCCGGTGCAGGAACGAGGTACAGGCATACGGCCTCGCCGAGCCGTTCGTCGGGCATCGCGACCGCCGCGACACCGCGCACCGCGGGATGTGCCGCCAGGAGATCTTCGACCTGACGGACGCTGATGTTCATGCCGCCGCGGATCACGATGTCCTTGGTGCGGCCGGTGACGCGCACATAGCCGTCCTCGTCCATCCGGCCGAGGTCGCCGGAGCGGGAGTGGCCGTCCGGCGTGAAGAGCTTGGCTGTCTCCTCGTCGTTGTGCAAGTAGGCGAGCATGTGCATGGCGCCCTTGTAGGCAATGTCGCCCTCCTCCCCGCGCGGAACCTCGTCGCCGAGTTCGTCGACGATCTTCACCGACTGCATCGGCAGCGGACGGCCGTCCGAGGTGATCGACCGCTGCGGATCGTCGTCGACGGTGCACATGGTGGTGGTGACGTTCTCGGAGCGGCCGTACAGGCTGAGCACCTGCAGATTCGGGAACTGGTCGGCGGCCTTGGTGACGAAGCTCCCCGGAATCGGGGAGCCGGCGGCGACCCACAGCCGCATGCTGCCGATGTCGTGGACTGCCGGGTCGTAGGCGTCCATGAGCATCTGCAGGAACGTCGTGGCGCTCACAGCGACGGTGCACCCGCGTTCTTTGATCTGCTCTATCCCACGAACCGGTTCCCACACCTCGATGAGATGTGACGCCGCGCCATGTATGAGAGGGAGGATGATGCTCGTGACCAGACCGGTGGTGTGGGTGATCGGCGAGGGCCCGAACTGCACGTCGTCGGGCGTGTAGGCGAACCCCTTGGCCAGCAGTCGCGACCCACAGGCCATCGTGTTGAACGTGTGGATGCAACCCTTGGGCCGGGACGTCGTGCCGCTGCTGTAGACGATGACGAACGGCTCGTCGGGTCCGACACCGGGACCGAGTTCGGCAGTCGCCTCGTCCGGGCTCACATCCACCGACAGCGACTCGAACGACACTGATCCGTTCGGCAACTCGCCGTTACCGCGGACGACGGCGACGTCTTCGAGCGAGTCGACGGCATCCAGGAGTTCGGTGTACATGCCGGCGTAGTCGAACTTCTTGAAATGCTGCGGCGTGATCGCCAGCCGGACCCCGGCATTATTCAAGATGTACTCGACGTCGGCGCGGCGGTAGATCGGCATGATCGGCACGAGGATGGCGCCCAGTCGAGACAACGCGACTGAAATGACAGCGAACTCGATCCAGTTCGGAACCTGCACCGACACACGGTCGCCGGCGGCGACGCCGTGACGCCGGAGGCCCACCGCCAGGCACAGAGCCTTGTCGCGCAGTTGCCGGAAGGTGATGCCTCCGCTGGTGTCGTCGGTGAGGAAGATGCGGTCGCCCCGCTCGGCGACCTGAGCCTCGAGCAGGTCGAAGAACGTGTCACGGTGCCACTGCCCGGTGGCATAGAACTCTCGGATCTGTTCGTCCGAGTAGCGATCGGTGACCGATGCGAACGCCATGGGAAGCCTTCCTCTGAGCGCAGATGTGTAGCGGGCGTAAATACCCTGTTGGTCCTCACAATATAATGGTCGGACCGAAAATGCAACGGATTGTCGCTCGTGCTCTTATCGCATCGTCCATACAGGAGAACGCTTTTCGCGAAACGCAGTAACGCCCTCGACGATATCCTCGGTCGTGAACGCGAGCGCGAGCTGAGATTGCAGCGCCGTGAGGGCGGCGGGCAAAGACATGTCGCGGGTGTTGTTGATCGCGTCCTTGCCGAGACGCATGAGGAGCGGCGACTTGCTCGCAAGCCGGCGCGCCCATTCCTGCACTTTTGTGTCGAATTCACCGTCCGGGATAACCCGGTTGACGAGCCCCAATTCGAGCGCTTCCGCGGCGGTGATCGACTCGCCACACATCATCAGCTCGTTCGCCTTGAGCCGCCCGACGTTCCGGTAGATCAAGGCGGAGATCATGAACGGGAAGACGCCGACGTTAATTTCCGGGCACCCGAATGTGACCGACTCCTTGGCGAGCACGAAGTCGCAGGCCAGAGCGAGCCCGAACGCACCCGCCAGGACGTCGCCACCGGCCGCGCAGATCACGGGCTTCCCGAGGCCGCCGATGAGTTGGTAGAGCCTCGGAAATCGGTCCAGTCCGGCATATTTGACGATCGTCGGGGTGTCGCTCGCGAACGCCTTCAGGTCACCACCCGCCGAGAAGATCTTTTCGTGCGACGAGGCCAGGACGACCACCCGCACGTCGTCGTCCCCGCGGGCGCGCTCGAGCGCGGCCAGCAGCTCGTCCAGCAGATCGTCGGACAGCGCGTTGCGCGTCTCGGGCCGGTCGAGAGTAAGGACGGCGACATGCTCGTCGACGTCGTATCGGACAGGCTGCCCCATGGTGCGGTTCCTTCCATTTTGGTCGTACCATTCGACCCTAGTACTCGATTGCCGGGAGAAACAAGAACCGATGCGATTTTCCCGAAGGGGGGTGACGAATTTGGACTGACCATATACATTGGTGGTGAGGCTCGCGACGGTGACGGAACGCCCAGGTGACACCGATCTATACTGTGCTTCGTGTCACAGGGCGTGCGGCAGCGTCGTCGCCGTCCGTGCGGCAGCCGCGGCGCAAGGAGTAGTGAGTGGTCATTTCGACGAGTCCGTTCGAGCTTGCCCAGCAAGCAGTTGCCGAGTTGCATGACCTACTGGGGAGCGAACTGAACCTCGTCCGCTTGGCGGACGGCGAGCCGGATCTGACAGTGATCCGCGCGTTCGCGGCCCGGAAACTGCGGGAAGGCCCCGAGTCAGCCGAGCTAGCTGTGCGCCTCGCGGAACTCGTGACACGACTCGACACTGCGAGCCGGGACGACATCGCTCGCCGGCTCCACGTCCATACCGAGCAGTTCGAGGCGTTGCAGCAGGTGGTCCGCGCCATCGATGCCCGCGCCGACCACATCGCCCGCACAGTGACGCAGGAATTGTGCACGAGCCTGGGATACGGCAAGGCGATGTTCTCCGTGGTTCGCGGTTCCACCTGGTCTCCCATTGCGCTAGCGGTCAACCCCAGCCTGACCGAAGACTTCCACGAACTCGTCACGGCGATCGACGGCCGGGAGATCTCGCTGCGCGAGGCTCCCCGCGAGGCCGAACTGGTGCGCCGCCGTCGGCCGTATGCCGTAGACGGCGTGGACACCTACCGGCACACGTACCGCCCTCTTATCGACCTGTCACGTCCGGCGGGATACATTGCGGTCCCCATCGTCGTCGACTCACGCACGGTGGCAATGATTCACGTGGACCGCCAGAGCGACAGCCTGACTGACACCGATGTCCATATCGTCGGAGCGCTGGCAGGTGTCTGCGCGTCGGTGAAGGAACGCGCCGACCTGCGGCAACAGATCTCTGCGCGCAACGAGCACGTCGACGCCGAGATCCAACGCCTGACTCGCGCACTGCGGCATCTCGAGCAGGCACCCGTCACGATGCCGGAACTGGCTACCTGCGAACCCCCCGCAGGCGCGCCGAGTACGGATGTCAATGCGCAAGCACCCGCCATCCCTCGCGCGCACACGCTGACGGCCCGCGAGCGTGAGGTGTTGACGCTGATGGCGACGGGCGCGACAAACGGGACCATCTCTCGGCGGCTGTGCATCTCCGACGGCACCGTCAAGTCCCATGTCCAGCGGATCTTCAAGAAGCTCGGCGTCTCGACGCGAGCCGAGGTGGCAGCGCTGTGTGCCCATGCCAAGACGGGTGCCCATGCCATGACGGTGAACGGTGGCTGACGTTCCCCGATCCGCATCGCAACCCGGCGAGGACACTCCGGACGACGAACTCGATCGCGCCATCTCGGACATCCTCACCGAAATGCACACGGCGAGTTCGGAGCACGCCGTCGAACTCGGCCGGCGTCTCGTCGACCTTCTCGACCGCAGGAACACGCTCGCTTCGACGCGGGCCGCCGAGATCGATGCCATCGCGAGGAGTATCGATCGTGCCGTGCACGCACTCGACGATGCCGCCTCGAGTGCGGAACTCATGCGGCGAGCGTGTGAACGCGTCGCCGAACTCTGCTCCGCGGACAAGGTTGTGATCTCGCGACTCGACGGCGACCGGATCGTTCCCCTCGCCTCATTCAGCGCCGACCCCGACACGACGCCCGCTCTGCCCGCCGAGTTCGACCTCCCGGCAGGTTCTCCCGAAGAGCACGCCCTCGAGACGAACGCGGTCGCGGTCGGATCCCACGTTCGCGCCGAGCTTCGAGAGGCGCTGGGCGTCAACGGATTCACAGTCGTCCCCGTCGTCGTCGACGGGATCGCGGCTGCGCTGCTCCACGTCGGTACATCACTCGACGGCGCGGGGCGCCACGCCCTGGAAGTGTTCGCCGAGGTGCTCGGTGGGTGTTTCGAGCGGGTCGGGCTCGAATCCCGCCGCGACCGCCAGGACGCCCTTCTCCGGGAAGGTGTCCAGCGGTGGACCGGTGACACGGACTTCGACGCGGTGACCGTAGGTTCTCCCGACCTCGCGTCGGCCGGGACCGAGCAGGACGACGCCGATCGGCGACTGCTCGACCCGCTGACCGAACGCGAGGCGGACGTCGTGCGGCTGATTCTCACCGGCGCGTCGAACTCCACCATCGCCGCCGAACTGGTTATCACGGTCGATACGGTCAAGTCGCATGTGAAACACATCCTCCGCAAACTCGGCGCCACCAACCGCGCCGAGCTGATCGCGAAGTATCAGTCCACCACCCGGTGACTCCGACGTCAGGCGTCCGAGGGCGGGACGGTCACCGTGACGGTATCCACGTCCGGTGTCAGCACGAGCTGGCACGCGAGGCGAGAACACGGCTGGACGCCGTCGAGGAACTCGAGCAGGTCTTGTTCCTCCAATGTCGGCTCGTCGAACGACCCGCAGGAGTTTTCATCGAGGTACACGTGACAGGTGGCGCACGAGCAGCTACCGCCGCATTCGGCGACGATGCCGGGAAGGTTGTTACGCACCGACCCGTCCATCACGCTCTGGCCTGCTGGAACGTCGACGGACGAGGTCGAGCCGTCGGGCAGCTGGTATACGACGGTGGGCATGGCAATCTCCTTCGGGGTGTTCTGTGGACGTCTGCGCGGTCCCTCTCGCCGAGTGGGTTGCCGTCCCGGGATTCGGCCGCGTTCTGTACCAAAATTGTGTCGCGGATCACTGAACCGGCACATCACCACTTCGACGTATTACCCCCCTCCGGTGGGGTGAAGTTCCGCCGCACGAGGCCGCCACCAACTGCGTGACCAAGCACACATACCCCATTAGGTGGACAACTTTCGATCAATGGTGTGATGCCCCTCACTCTCATGACTGACAGGCTGATGTCACTCCAGTCGGCGAGGGCGCCGCGACACACGGCGCCGGAACTCACTGCACCACGAAGGGGAATTGATGAGCACCACAGAACAGGTCACGGAACTGATCCCGGACGCCGTCGCCCGTCAGATCGTATTGCCCGAGGGACACCGGGACAACGACGCGCTATTCGAGGCCTACCGCTGGCTACGCGAGAACAATCCTCTCGGCCGCGCCGAGTTGGAGGGTTACGACCCCATCTGGCTGGTGAGCAAGCACGCCGACATCATGGAGATCGAGCGCCAGCCCGACATCTTCACCAGCGCGGGAGGCGAGGACAAGGGGTCCGTAAATCCGATCCTGGCGAACCAGGCCGGCGACGCGTTCACCAAGAGCATCAACAACGGCAGCCTCCGCATCCTGGAGACCCTCACCTACCTCGACCCTCCGGAGCACACCGCGATCAAGGACATCGCGCTGGACTGGTTCCGGCCGACCAACCTCGCGAAGTGGGAAACGGTTATCCGCGACCTCGCCAAGGCCGCGGTCGGCAGGCTCCTGGAGACGGACGGGCGGATCGACTTCGTCAAGGACTTCGCACTCCACTACCCCCTCCATGTCATCATGAGCCTGTTCGGGGTACCCGAATCGGACGAGCCTCGGATGATGGCGCTGACGCAGGAATTCTTCGGCACCGCCGATCCCGACGCCGTCCGTGAGGATGTCGAACCGCTCACCCCGGACGCCGCCGCGAAGCAGTGGGTGGCCACAATTCAGGACTTCTACGCCTACTTCGAGAAGTTGCTGGAGGACCGTCGCGCCAACCCGCGTGACGACCTCGCGACGATCATTTCGGTGGCGCGCAACGAGAGTGGCGAGTACTACCCCAACGAAGTGGCTTACGGCTACTTCATCGCGATCGCCACCGCGGGACACGACACCACGTCGAGCACCCTCGCCGGCGGCATGCTCGAACTCGGCCGTAACCCCGACCTGCTGGCGAAGGCGAAATCGGACCTGGCGCTCGCCCCACACATCGTCAACGAGTCGCTGCGCTGGGCATCGCCGGTCAAGCACTTCATGCGTCAGGCGACTCAGGACTACACGCTCCGCGGTCGCGACATCAAGAAGGGCGACCGATTCATGCTTCTCTACCAGTCGGGCAACCGTGACGCGGACGTCATCCCGGATCCCGACCGCTTCGACCCGACCCGCCGGCCCAACAAGCACATCGCGTTCGGCTACGGCCCGCACATGTGCATCGGCCAGCACCTGGCGAAGCTGGAACTCAAGATCATGTTCGAGGAGTTGCTCCCCCACATCGAGTCGCTCGAGCTGGTCGACGACACCAAGATGATCCAGACCAACTTCGTCGGCGGACTCAAGAACATGCCCGTCCAGATCCAGTTCACCAGGTAGCCTGATGTCGCACCCAACACCGACCGTGGTGATCGTCGGGGCCGGGCATGCCGGCGGCACACTCGCCGGCATGCTGCGGCAGCAGAAGTTCGACGGCCGCATCGTCCTGTGCGGGGACGAAACCCACCCGCCCTATCACCGCCCACCACTGTCGAAGAAGTACGCAGACGACGAGTTCGTCCAGTGGCTGAAACCGGAAGCGTTCTACGCCGACAACCACATCGAGACGCTGCTGGGAGATCCGGTGGTCGGGATCGATCGCGATGCCCGAACCGCGACGACCGCGTCCGGAACAGTCCTCGAGTACACGACACTCGTCCTCGCGACGGGCGCCGCGCCGCGAACCTTGACACTGCCGGGCAGCGATCTCGAAGGAGTGCTCAGTCTGCGCACGCTCGCCGACGCCACGCTGCTGCGCGACGCCGTGCACACCGGATCGGCACTCGCCATCATCGGCGGTGGATACGTAGGGCTCGAGGTCGCAGCGTCGGCCCGGGCTCGCGGATGCGAGGTCACGGTGATCGAACGGGAAGACAGGGTGCTGGCACGGGTCGCCAGTCCCGAATTATCCAGCGTACTCACCGAATTCCATCGAGACCGCGGAACTCGCATCATCACGGGCGCCGAGGTCCGCGAGATCTCAGGCACGGACGGGCGGGTTAATGGGGTCGCGCTGGGTGACGGAACCGAAATTCCCTGCGACATGGTCCTGGTGGGTGTCGGTGCGATCCCGAACGACGCGCTGGCCCGGGAATCGGGGCTCGAATGCCTCGCGGGTATCGTCGTGGACGGCTCGGCACGTACCAGCGACCCGCACGTCCTTGCGATCGGGGACGTGACCTACCGACTGCACGACACCCTCGGCAAGATGGTGCGCCTCGAAAGCATCCCCAGCGCAGTCGAACAGGCGAAGCAGGCGGTGGCGGTCATCATGGAAGCGCCGCTTCCTCCGCACGAGGTTCCGTGGTTCTGGTCCGACCAGTTCGACCTGAAGATGAAGATGGCCGGGATGGTCGGCCCCGACACGAGGGCTGTCCTGCGCGGCAACCCCTCCGAGTCTTCCTTCGCCCTCTTCCATCTGAACACCGACGGCATTCCGGTCGCCGTCGAGACCGTCAATGCCGCAGCCGAATTCATGGCGGGCAAGAAATTCATCAGCAACCGCACCAAGATTGACCCCGCCGCGCTCGCAGATCCCGTTATTTCTTTGCGGGAAGCCGTTCTCTGAGCATTTCGATATCGGCCGGTTTCACTTGCCCGGCCTTCAAGACATGGAGTAATGACGATGGAAGCACTTGCAGCAGTCGCGAGAGAACCGCGCACCGAGTTCACCCTGGAACCGATCACCCTCGACGGCCCCCGCGCCGGTGAGGTACTCGTGGAGATCGAGGCGGTCGGTATCTGCCACACCGACCTCGCCGCCCGCGACGGGGCCCTGCCGACCGCACTGCCCGCCGTCCTCGGACACGAAGGATGCGGCATCGTCAAGCAAGTCGGCGACGGCGTCACCAAGGTCGCCCCCGGTGATCGGGTCGCCATCACCTTCAACAGTTGCGGAACCTGCCCGTCCTGCACCACCGGGGCACCCTCCTACTGCCACCAGTTCATGCACCTCGCCTACGACGGCGTCCGCGACGACGGCACCGGACCGATCACCACCACCGACGGCGAATCCCTGACCGGCCTGTTCTTCGGCCAATCCTCCTTCGCCACCCACAGCATCGCGTTCGAACGCAACGTCGTGAAGGTCCCGGGCGACGTCCCCGCCGAATTCCTCGCACCCCTGGGCTGCGGGATCCAAACCGGCGCAGGTGCGGTGATGCGCTCACTGAACTGCCGACCCGGATCGGCCGTGCTCGTCGCCGGCGCCGGATCCGTCGGTCTGGCCGCCGTGATGGGCGCCGTCGTCCGCGGCTGCGCCACCATCATCGCCGTCGAACCGCACCAGTCGAGGCGTGAGCTCGCCCTCGAACTCGGCGCCACCCACGTGATCGACCCCACCGCCGGCCCGGTCGCCGAGCAGGTTCGGGCCATCATCCCCGCTGGGGTGGACTACGCCATCGACACCTCCGGCATCCCCGGCGTGATCGCATCCCTCGTCGGCGCCATGACCTTCCACGGCAAGATCGGTCTCATCGGTGTGCCCGCCGACCCGGAATCGTCGGTGCCGCTCAACATCATCAACTCCCTCGCCATGGGGCTGACCATCACCGGAATCATCGAGGGCGACAGCGTCCCCGACGACTTCATCCCCGAACTGGTCGACCTGTACAAGGCTGGCAAATTCCCCCTCGACAAACTCGTCACCACCTTCCCCTTCGCGAAGATCAACGACGCGATCGACGCCCAGCACCGCGGCGAGGTCCTCAAACCCGTCCTCGTGCATCACTGACCACCCACTCCGAACCCCCACTTACGAAGGACACCCGATGACGATCGACTACCCCGATCTCTACATCCGCGGCGGATGGGCACGGCCGTCCGGCGACGCGACCATCTCGGTCATCTCCCCGACCACCGAGCAGCAGATCGGCTCCGTGCCGGAGGGCACCGACACCGACATCGACGACGCCGTCGACGCCGCCCGCACCGCTCTCACCGACTGGGGGTCCCGGACCGCGGCCCAGCGCGCCGAGGTCCTCGGCCGCTTCGCCGACGAACTCGAATCCCGCGCCGAAGACACCGCGACCCGGGTGAGCAGCCAGAACGGCATGCCCATCACCCTCGCCCGCCAGTTCGAGGGCGGCTTCCCACCGCTCCTACTGCGCTACTACGGCGAGATGGCCGCGAAACAGGAAGACGAGATCCGGCCCGGCATGCTCGGCGGATCCACCCTCGTCACCCGCTCCCCGATCGGCGTCGTCGGCGCCATCGTCCCCTGGAACGTGCCCCAGGCCATCACGTTTCTCAAACTCGCCCCCGCCCTCGCCGCCGGATGCACCGTCGTCCTCAAACCCTCCCCCGAGACCGTCCTCGACGCGTTCCTGATGGCCGAGGCCGCCATCGCCGCCGGCCTTCCCGCCGGCGTACTCAACATCGTGCCCGGCGGCCGAGAACTCGGCGCCTACCTCGTCGCCCACCCCGGCATCGACAAGGTGTCCTTCACCGGCTCCACCGCCGCCGGCCGCGCCATCGGCCGCACCTGCGGCGAACTGCTCCGCCCGGTCACCCTCGAACTCGGCGGCAAATCCGCCGCCGTCATCCTCGACGACGCCGACCTCGCCGCCAACCTCGAATCCTTCTACGCGGCAACACTGCTCAACAACGGGCAGATCTGCTGGCTCGGCACCCGCGTCCTCGCACCCCGCTCCCGCTACACCGAAATCGTCGACACCATCACCGACCTCGCCAGAGTCATCTCGGTCGGCGACCCTCTCTCCGACACCACCCAGATGGGACCACTCGTCTCCGCCCGACAACGCCACCGCGTTGAAAGCTACATCGACAAGGGCCGCGCCGACGGCGGACGCGTCACCACCGGCGGCCGCCGACCCGACAAACTCGACCACGGCTGGTTCGTCGAACCCACCGTCTTCGCCGACGTCGACACCGGCCACACCATCGCCCAGGAAGAAATCTTCGGACCCGTCCTTTCCGTCATCCCCTACACCGACGAATCCGAAGCCATCACCATCGCCAACCACTCCGACTACGGACTCGGCGGCTCCGTCTGGACCGCCGACCCCGAACGCGGCGCCCAATTCGCCCGCCACATCGCCACCGGAACCGTCGGCATCAACGGCTACACCAACGACCCCACCGCCCCCTTCGGCGGCATCAAAAACAGCGGCCTCGGCCGCGAACTCGGACCCGAAGGCCTCGCCAGCTACCAACAACTCAAAAGCATCTACCTCGACGTCCGCTAACCCCCGGGTCGGTGCAGCCGTGCGACACACGCACGGCCGCACTGGCTTATTCAGACAATGAGCACCGGAGACGCCGTCACCGAAGAAGAGCTCGCCATGGTCGACTTCGCAGGACGAATAGATCTTTTCGGTGTGAGTAACTTGAAAAGGTTGCACCACCGCGGACTTGGAATCGCGGGTTCGCAGTACGCGCGAAAGTTCTTGCTCTCGAGGACTGCGCACATCTGTGAACGTGCGCGTTGGCACCGAATTCACACAGGTCAGTCCACGTCGTCGAGGCGCAGTGTCGGCATTTCTGTCCCGACTATCACCCTCAGGTTCCTCGAGAGCCTACGTTCCCCACTACGGTAAAGGTCCTTGCTGCGTGGCGGGTGAACGTCGCCCTCATCGGTGACGAGCAGCTGGAATCAACGACGGCCTCTAACACGGCACCATGCGCGGTATTCGGCTGCGGTGAACGGCCGACGGTTCCAAGAGCTCGAATAACCGTCTCGTCCCACTCCCCCGCAAGGAAGAAATCGCGTGCTCTTCTGGGTCATTTCGGGGAGCACACGTAGCGTGGATCACACTGCGCTGCCTACGGTCATCAGGAATTCATTCCGAACAACCGAGGAGCTGCTGTGATCACCGCTGCGGACGTGGACTACCACACAAGCGAGCCATCGGCCCATACCTGGGCTGAGACCATCGTCTTGGTCTTCTCTGTTCCGGAAGCCGGAATCCTGGGCAACGCCTACGTGTTGTCTCGGCCGAATGTCGGCGCCACCATTTCGTCGGTGGTCGTTCACTCCGGATTCTGCACCCATCCCTATGAGATCGACTTCACCGACCCTCAGATGCATGTGCCAGCGCCGAAGACGTTCTCGAAGTTCACCCTCGAGAGTGGGCTGAGTCTCGAGGCAACGAACGCGCCCCGCGATTTCCGAGTGTCGTACGAGCACGCACTCGGCGCCTGCCGCTTCGACCTCGAGTTCCGGGGGCTGCACGAACCCTTCGACGTTCACGATGCCACGCAAAACCCTCTTGTGGCCGGTACCGACGGCCCGATCGACACCGGACTCGGTGACGTATGGGCGAACGGCCATTACGACATGATCGGGCACGTAACCGGAACTCTGGAACTTCGCGGCAAGGAGTACCAGGTCGATTGCTTCGACGGGATGGATCGCAGTTGGGGCCCCCGCGCCGAGCTCGGCCACAGCGGTGCTGCTTGGATCCATGTGACGCTCGGCCCCGACTTCGGCCTACACCTGGGGATGGCCCTAGGCATTCGAAACGGCGAGGTGGTCTACGAGGGGCTGCGGTTCGGCTACATCGTCGAGGACGGCGAACTTTACGGAATCACCCACGCGACCGTCGAGGCGGCCCGGGTCGATCTGATCGCCGTCACCAACCACATCACCGCAGTCGACGTCCGGGGCAAGAAACACGAGTTCTTCGGAACCGCTGTGGGTGGCGCTCCGTGGTACAGCTTCAGCCCCGCCTATGTCAGTTGCCAGAGCTTGTTTCGCTACCAGGTCGGCAATCGGGTCGGTTACGCCGAGGCGACGGACGTCCTCGGTTTGGAATTCCTGGGCGAACGGATGTCTCGGCACGGTCGACTGCGTGCCGGGGCTCGTCCCTGAAAAGTCGAGTCTTCCCGACGATCGAGCCGGCTCAACTCCTCCGTCCTATTTCGGCGCGCTGCGCTGCTGAAGGTCACGAAAGGTCCCTGTCCATGTCACGTTCCATTACTGCCGCGGTGGTCACCGAACCCGGCGGCCCGTTCACTTCTCAACAGGTTGAGCTCGCCGACCCCGGGCCTGGCGAGGTTGTTGTCGAGATTCGTGGGATCGGTGTGTGTCATACCGATCTCGCGGCACGTGACGGTTTCTTCGGGCTGGCATATCCGATGGTCCTCGGGCATGAGGGCAGCGGTGTCGTTGTCGAGGTCGGCGCGGACGTGACCTCGGTGGTGCCCGGTGACCATGTGGCCCTGTCGTTCGCATCGTGCGGAACGTGCAGCCCGTGCGGCGATAATCAACCTGCCTATTGCCTTGAATTCGGTGCCCGCAACTACGGCGACGGGCTACGTGCGGACGGCACCAGCTCGATTCATCGGGACGGTACTCCCTTCACCGCAGCGTTTTTCGGCCAATCGTCGTTCGCGACACATGCGCTCGCGTCCGAACGCAATGTCGTCAAGGTGAGCGCGGATGTGCCCGTGGAGCTCGTCGGTCCGCTCGGGTGCGGTATCCAGACAGGTGCCGGCGCCGTGTTCAACAGCCTGGATTGCAAGGAGGGCGAGTCCCTGCTCGTGCTCGGTGCCGGACCGGTTGGCCTGGCCGCGGTGATGGCGGCGAGGGTACGCGGTTGCGCAGCGATCATTGTCTCGGATCCCGATCCGCGCCGCCGTTCGCTCGCCACCGACCTCGGTGCCACCGCCACGCTCGATCCCACGGACGGACCGCTCGTGGAGCAGGTCCGTGCCGTCGAGGGCGCAGGCGTGGACTATGCGTTCGACACGACGGGGGTCTCGGCCGTCGTGGAGGAGTCGCTCGGCGTTCTCGCACCGCTGGGCACCATCGGCTTGGTAGGGGTGCCCCACGACATGGCGGCTACCCTGCCGCTGCCCATCGTGCCGGCCATGGTGGCCGGATTGACCGTGCGGGGCATCACTGAGGGTGACAGCGACCCGCGCACCTTTATCCCTTACCTGCTCGATCTCTATCGGGCAGGCGAGTTCCCATTCGATCGACTTATCGGGACGTTCCCATTCGCCGACATCGAGTCCGCAGTCCAGGCACAGCTGCGCGGTGAGGTGGCGAAGGTGGTCCTGCTACAGCCCAGCGCAGTTACCGCGCCGTCGACGTACGCTACAGGAGCATGACCCATGGTGGCGACAACGAATACTTCCCGTTCCACCGGCCAGGTGGAACCCACGATCGACGCCGTACTACGCCGAAAGCTGGAACGGCGGGGAACGGTAATCCACGAACAGCCCGTCGTCGACACGGTGTCGGTACGATTGCACGAGTTCCTCTCCCGGCGAATCGACGGAGACTTCCGGATCGATGGCATCGCCCGACTCGCGGGCGGCGCTTCGAAGGAGCAGTTCGTCTTCGGCCTGGACTGGGAACAGAACGGGCGGCGGAGACAGGACCGAATGGTGTTGCGCATGGATCCACCCGGGTCGATGGTCGAGACCCCACGGTTGCGAGAGTTCGAGGTCTTGCAGATGCTCGGCGGTGTCGTCCCAGTGCCGCAGGCGTACTGGGCGACTGACGACCCGGCGGAGCTCGGCGCCCCGGCGATGATCTGCGGCTATGTTCCGGGATCGGCGAGCGCGAAAGCGGCGCTGAAGACGGCGTCTGGACTTGGCACCGTATACGGTCCGGCGTTGCGCCCGATCTTGGGACCCCAGTTCGTCAGCCATCTGGCCCAGCTCCACCGGTTCGACTGGAGCACCCATGATCTCCCGTCCTTCGAGCGTCCACGCCCCGCGACGACCGACGCAATCGATTGGCGCCTGGCAGCCACCGACCGCGCATGGCGAGAGGACGCCTTCGAGGCGCATCCGGTGATCGCCCTGACCCAGCAGTGGTTGTGGGACCGCCGGCCAGCGGTCGATCACGTCTCGGTGGTGCACGGAGATTACCGAAACGGCAATTTCCTCTTCGACGAGGACTCCGGGGAAATCACCGCTCTGCTGGACTGGGAACTCACCTATCTCGGTGACCGCCACCATGATTTGGCTTACGCGATGATGGAGGGGTGGGGTGAGCACGACCCGGAAACGGGACAGTTTTATTGTTCGGCGTTGGTGACCCGCGAGGAGATGATCGCGGAATACGAGAAACTGTCGGGCCTGCCTGTGGATGCAGAACGACTCGAGTACTACACAGTCGTCAACATGTACTGGGCCGCGGTCGCCCTGATCGGCACCGGACCGAGAAACGCGGCCGAGCGCCTCACCCACCTGGATGCGATGCAGACATTCCTCGGCGGGCTCGGCGCCTTCTATCTCGACCAATTGCTGACCATCGTCGGCAAAGACTAGGAGGTCCCCATGATTCCCACTGTGGCCCAACAGATCGGCGCAGTCCGAAACACAATCGCCAAGACGGTGCTTCCGGCGCTCGATCCGAACGATTCGTTCGCGGCGGAGCAGGCCGGGCTGGTGCTTGCCTGCCTGGACTGGGTGCTGGACGTGCACGCGTCCGAGTACCCGTACGAGCTCGCAGAGCATACAGACAACCGGTGCACGCTCGAGGTCCTGGCCGATCTGGATCCAGGGGTTTGTAACGAATCTCAGACACTACTTGCCGAAACTGCCACTCCCCCAGCTGACCTAGAACAGATACGAGCGCAGGTACGCCGCCTGAAAGAGGCTGTCGCGCACAGCTACCAGGTGCTCGCTGCTGCGGGGTCACCCGACGCGGCTGCGGCGCGCCGCACGGTCACTGATGCCGCCGCGCGGCAGGTTGCGCGAGAGCTCTCGTGGTGCCGGATGACGGGATTCCCTCGAGGCGAGGTGCCGAATATCACCGAGATACTCGCGTCCTAGGGACATCGATGGTGGCAGATTGCGCTAGCCCCCTCTAACTCGACGGGCGTCACCGTTGAGACAGCCATCGAGTCGGGTGGCATGGCGCAAGAGAGTGACGAAAGGGGCGCAAGGCGGCGTGGTCAGCCGGACCCGCCGCCTTCCCGTGCGGTGCAGCAACTCGGGTAAGAAACCCCACGTGTTGGTCGTACCGGGAAGCGGCGAACTCCGGGGTTATGGCATCTGCGGCACGATGTCGCACAGAATGCCCACCCGGTTATCGGTGTTTGTGGTGGCTATTTGTTGTCCGTTTCCTGAGCCGGCGAGTCGGTATCGAAGCGAGCGATGAGTTCGGCCCGGTTGGCGACGCCGCACTTACGCAGCACCTTCTTCACATGGGACCGCACCGTCTCTACGGAAATGACCAGATCGGTGGCAATCGCGGCGTTCGAGGAACCGGTCAGCATCAATGCAAGGATTTCGCCCTCGCGGATGGTCAGAGCATGGGCAACCTCGGGCATGGGCGAAACCCGAGTCGGCGCGGCGGCGGGCTCATGGGGTGAATAGTCACGGCCCCAGCGCGTATGGAGGAGGTCGCGCTGGCGGTGCCGCCGCCGGTCCAGGGCAGCGCACTCGAGGGCGGTGCCGACCAGTCCCGCGTAGGAGATCAGGGCATCGACGACCGGTTCGTCGGGCGTTGCCCCGATGTGAATCACGGCGGCCGGACTGCCGTCGATGTCGACCCGGAACACCGTGTATCCCGCATGGGGGAATGCCGCCGGGATACCGGAATTCCCCCGGCCGATGATCGACGAGGGGAGTTGGAACGGCGAAGGGAGGGAGGGGCCCGGGGCGGCGCCTAGTGGTGTCGCGTGTAGTCCGTCGAGTTCGGAGAACAGTACGTTGTTGCACTCGGCGATATCGGCGGCACCAGGGCAGACCGCCCGAACAACATCGTCGACGGTGGTGGCGCGCTGCAGGATGGATGTGGCCGAGTGCAACCCCCGCGCCGCAGTGTCCAGTTGGCTGAGTTCGACGGACTGGGTCCGGTCGCGTCGTTCGATCAGGTCGGCGAGTCGGATGCCCGCCGCGCAAGGATCGGTCGTCGAACCGGAGGCAAGCTCGGCCAGTATTCGGTCGATCTCGACGTTCAAAGCCTCATCGGGAGCCATTGGGATTTCCTCAGCACCCGCCCCGCCCGTGGCGGTGCAGATTCCTGTAGAGCGCTGCCGCCTCGGCACGGGTGGACACGGCGAGTTTGCGGTAGATCCGTTGAATATGGGACTTCACGGTGCCCTCGGAGACGAACAGTGCTCGGGCGATGTCGGCGGACGGGGTGCCGTGGGCCACGAACTCGAAGATCTCGTGTTCCCTTGTGGTCAGGGCAGTGCAGTGCGGGGCTCGGGCGGGCCCGTCCGCGCTGTCGGGCCGATCGGGTGCGGAGCCGAGTGCTTCAGCGAGGCTCAGTTGGGTCTGCTCGAGTTCGGCGAGCGCGATCCGCATCGCCGTGATTTCCTCGGCAACCCGGTGGTTGCGGGTGGCGATTGCTGATCTGAGTGTCTGATATTCCTCGGTCAGCGCGCATACCGCCGCCGCGGCCCGCAACGTTGTCATGTCGGTCTCGTCGACGTCGACATCGTGGTGGTCCGCGTGGAGCAGGGCGGTTACCCGGCCTGCGGAAACGACCGGAACTGCCAGATAACCGCGTGGCCGGGACAGCTCGACGAGTGGGCGGTAGGTGTCCCGGTAGATGTCGACCGAATCGACGGCAATTTCGCGGCCGCTCCGCATGACCTCCTCCTCACGTGGTGCGGCTCCCGGCGGAAGGGTGAGGGACTCGACCGCCCGGCGTAGGGGGAGGAACGAGTCCCCGAAATCGGGGTGAATCGCGATCGTGGTGGGAGACCACCCGGAGTTCGTGGCTGGGGAGTACACAGATTTCCGGAAGCCTAGGTCCTGGCACAACCGAGTGGTCACGATGTAGGGGCGCTCGGCCCGCGACGCCCCACGCAGGTGGGTGAGCAGTGACCGGAGTCCGGCGAATTGGGACCGACGGTCGGCAATTCGTCGCGCCTGTTGCCGACGCCGGATTGCCTCGATTTCGGTGAGAAGCTCTGCAGCACTGCGCAGTTCGTGACCGTCCCCTCCAGAACGCAGGCGCGAAAGCAGTGCCTGACGGGTCCATTCGAGGGTGAGCAAATCCTCGGCGGCCTGCTCTGCCAGGCGGGTTGCGGCTTGGCTATTCCCGCTCCGGACCGCGAGGTCGAACAGAGGGGCGAGCCGGTGATCGTGTGAGTGTGTCATCGAATTCTCTCAGCTCCCGTGTTACGTGCGACCGGGCGGGCCGCGCGATCGAGCGGGCGATTGCGGTGCAGTCAGAAGCTGGCCGGGGGAAGGTAGACGGTCTTGTACGTGCGGAACGCGTCCAGACCCTCGGGGCCGAGTTCACGACCCAGGCCGCTGGCCTTGACACCGCCGAATGGGGCGTGCGGATCGTTCGAGTAGTGATTGATGCCGATCGTGCCCGAGCGGATTCGGCGGGCGACGGCGGTTGCTCGTTCGACGTCGGCGGACCAGACCGAGCCGCCGAGTCCGTAGTCGCTGTCGTTGGCGATCTCGATCGCCTCGGCCTCGTCCTCATAGGGTATGACCGTCAGCACTGGGCCGAAGATTTCCTCGCGGGCGATCGTTGCCGAGTTGGTGACGTCGGCGAAGACGGTGGGCTCGACGAACCACCCCTGCTCGAGGCCTGCGATCCGCCCCCCGCCGGTCGTCAGTCGGGCTCCCTCTGCGCGTCCTTTCGCGATGTAGCCCTCGACTCGGTCACGCTGTTTTTCGGACACGAGCGGGCCGATCTTGGTTTTCGGGTCGAGGGGATCCCCGATCGGCAGCGATCGCGCGAGGTCGGTGATGGTGTCGACGATCTCGCCGTATCGGGAGCGTGGTGCGAGGACACGGGTGTTGAGCCAGCAGATCTGGCCGTTGTTGAGGAATGTGACGCCGAAGAAGTTGTCGATCGACGAAGCCAGGTCGGCGTCGTCGAGGACTACGGCCGCGGACTTTCCGCCGAGTTCGAGCGTGACCGGGCGCAGCAAGCGGCCGCACGTTTCGGCGATGGCGCGGCCGGCGCCGGTCGAACCGGTGAACGAGACCTTGTCGACGCCCGGATGCGCGACAAGGTAGGCGCCGAGATCCCGTCCGCCCGGAACGATGTTGAGCACACCGGCAGGCAACCCAGCGGCGTGCGCGGCCTCCGCGACGAGGAACGCGTCGAGCACCGTCTCTTCAGCCGGCTTGAGCACGACGGTGCATCCGGCGGCGAGGGCGGGGGCAATTTTGAGGAACGAGATGGCTTGGGGAACGTTCCACGGCACGATCGCCGCGACGACACCGACCGGTTCGCGGGTCACGATCGCAGACCCACCCAACATTCCGGGGCGCATCTCTTCGGCGGGCTCGGCGGTGGTCAGGCCGGCGTAGTAGCGCAAAAGTACGGGCGGGAACCCGCCCTCGAACTGTTCGGCGAGCCAGATCGGCATGCCGTTCTGCAGCGACACCCGCCGCGCTGTTTCCGGGCTGCGGGACTCGAGCTCCTCCGCGAACCGTTCCAGGACCTTGCTGCGGTCCACCCGATCCCACGCGGCCCAGCCGGTCGGATCGTCGAAGGCGGAGCGAGCAGCCGCGACGGCGGCATCGATGTCGGTTTCGACGGCCAGCGGGACGGACCCGACGGTGGCGCCGTCGGCTGGGGAGCGCACGGTGATCGTCTCACCGGAGCTTGGGGCTGACCATCCTCCGCCGATGTACAGGCTGGAGTAATCAATCGTGCTCATAGTCCTCCTCTGGCGAAACCGCCGGTACGGCGGGGAGACCCTCATGGAGAGGGACATCTGGTGCAACCTTGCTGGACGGCAGAGTTTGGTTCAATAATTTTCGTTTGTTCTGGGTGAAGATCACCCAGAAGGAATAAGCCCTCTCACCCACGCCGGTTTGCGCGCGCCGTTGCAGACATAGCCAGGGAGTGTCGACCCATCCCATTCTCTCCTTTGGTCCAATATTAAGTCCGTCGTTGGCTCTCGGCAAGAGTGTTCTGCACATGTATCCCACCGCGGGAGGTAAACGTACTGACGGTCGGGCCTGCATTACCCTGGCGGGCCACAGGCGAGGAGGTACCGCCTCCCCACAGACGGCGGTACCTGTGCCCCGCATTCGGTGGATGAAGGCTCAGTTCGTCACCTATTACGCGTCCGCGCAGGATCTTCCTGCCAGGAAGTCATCGATGCTCCGGAGCCGATCCCGGTCGGATTCGAACCCGAACGGTGCGTACCAGGATCGCTGGAACGCGAGGAGCCCGCGTGAGGATTCGACCACCCACCGGCCCAGTGTCTGGCGAACCTCGTCCGGCAGCGTCTCGTCCTGTGCGACGGTGCTGACGGCGGCGGCGAGTGCGGCGCCCTGCTCGATGAGTTCGGTGGTGCCGGTGGACGCGGCACCGTGTGCGGCCCGGGCGACATCGAGGCGCTTGGCCAGGTCGCCGGTAGGGGTGGCTGTTGCGGAGAGGTGCGTCAGCACTCCCTCGGCCATTCGAAGATATTCCGCCAGTTCGAATCGGGACCGTTCGTGGATCCGGTAGATCCGCGTACCCAAGAATTCGAGGTAGTCGGCGACGAGGGGTAGTTGCTCGGAGGCAAGCGGATCGGCCGGGTCCACGGCCGGTGCGACCGAGTCGAGGAGTGATTTGCGCAGGGCTCCGAGAGTGTTGCGCGTGTGGTCCATCAGAGCACCTCGCTCAGTAGGGTGTTCAGTTCGTCCGCGGCGACCGCGGCCATGCCCTTGACCCGGCACAGGACGACATCTTGATGAGATTTTCCCAGCTTGGCGACGCGGTGTGCCGAGGCCATGGTGGATACGACGATTTGGTAGGCGTTGAGAATTTTGTAGAATCTGATCCTGTCCGGGTCCACCGGAAGTCCAGTGGCTTGTTCGTAGCGTCGGTAGAAGTCATCTTCGGGGATCAGTCCGCAGACAAGGTAGCGGCCGTGCTCGTCGTGGTGGCCGAAGGTGGACTGTGTGGTCCAGGCAAGGTCTCGGTGCCGGTCGCCGAGATGACCACGTTCCCAGTCGAGCCAGGCCGTGATCTCGAGGGTGGATTCGTCGTAGAGGAAGTTTCCGCTGCGGTAGTCGCCGTGGACGATGCCGGCGTGATCGAGGACGGGCAGGTTGTGGCGCATCCATTGCTCGGCCACGTCCATCAGCGGCAGGTCGGCCGCCCGGTCCTCTTCCCAGGTGCGCCTGGCCTGGTTGAGTAGCCACCGTGCCGCGTCGTCGGTCCCGACCCGGGGTTGGGCCAGGCTGGTGAACGTCGCTGCGGACAGATCGAAGGTGTGAAGTGCCGCCAGGTAGGACAGGAACTGGTCGGCGAGAGATTCGCGGGTGCCGGGACCGAAGTTCGTCCCCAGTCCGCTGATCTTCCCGGTGGTGGTCGCCGACGGTTTGGTGACCCCGCAGACGTAAGAGTAAATCAGTGCGGGTTCGGGAAAGTACTGGCCATCGGTGTCGATGAAGTGCGGTTGTGGGACGGGAATTGTGTCCTGCACTGCGGCGACGAGTTCGAACTCGCGTAGCCGACTGGTGGCATTCGACCCTTCGGCGGGGTCCATTCGGACCACCATCTGCTCACTCGTCCACTCACCGGATTCGTTGCGGTGCAGGGTGAAGCCCATCTGGATCTTGGACACACCACCGGTGAACCATCTCGCGTCCGAGACTCGGAAGGAGCCGTCGATGCGAGTGGAGAGGAACGACTCGACGCACCGGACGAACTCGTCGAGGTCCATCCGCCGGTACGGGCCGAGTGCCCGCCGCTTCATCTTGCGGGTCAGCGTCCGATCCACTTCGGGTTCGGTCGGGTACAGCGCACGCAGATGTTCGATCTGTGTGTCGGTGGGGTCGTCGGCCCAGTCCCGGTCGGGCAAGGCAAGGGTTGCGTTGGTCATTGAGGTTCGCTCCTACTTCAACCGGCCGTGGCGGGACATCCGCTCGGCCAGGTAGTCCAGGCCGAAGATGTCGCCCATCTCGCCGTAACCGACGGCGGAGCCGCGCTCGTAGCGGAACAACGACTGGTAACAGACGTGGGACGGGTTGAACGTGTACCACGGGTGGCCCGCGATCGCGCTACCGAAGAACTCGTACTTCTTGCCGCGCACGTCTGTGGCTGTGACGTGGTTGCTGAAGGCGAGCATGTCGACGCGCTCGGCCTGGATCGTTCCGTCGATCAGGCCGTGGACCTCACCGTGGTCGACGACGTAACCGAAGCGGATCTTGTCGTAGAAGACCTGGCCTCGTTCGATCCGCATCGGCACCGCCATGTGCATCGCGAAGTCCTCACCGAAGTTGATCGAGACCCAGGAGACCGAGCGGGTGCCGATTTCGGTGCGTGGACCCCAACTGTGGTCCATCCCCTCATACGATTCGACCTGGTAGCTCTTGCCCCGCAGTTCCAGTTCGCCGCGGATCCGGCCCTTGACCTCGAAGTGACCGTTTTCCCATTCGTCGCCCTTGCGGGAGTCGTCCGAAGTGGTGAGGTCACGCTCGAAGAGTGGATTCTGATCGGGGTCGTGCGGATCGAACGGGTCGTGTAATCCTTCGAAGGTGAGATCGAAACTCGCTGCGCCGAGGGCATTCTTGTACTGCATGCGGTAGTTGCGGGGACCATCCGAGGAGACGGTCAAGCCGTTATCCAGGGAGTAGTTGCTGAACGATTCGGGGCAGGGAAGGTGCATTTGGGGGTCGGTGAAGTCGACCTCATAGGGTTGCCGGCAGAATCCTTGGCCCAAGATCACCGAGGACAGGGTGACGCCCAGGTTCGGACGGGCCAGCACATAGGCGTTGCCGAAAATCCCCGCTTCGGGTACGGAGATAATCAGAACAGTGGTTTCAGTCCAGGTCCGGTCGGTGAGGTCGCGGGGGTGGAACTCGGTGTCGGTGTAATTGATCACAGTGTTTCCTTGCGTGGTCGAGTCGGTGAATTTTCTGGGTCAGTGATGTCAGTCATGTTGCAGCTGTGCGAATTTCGCGTCTTTCGACGTGGTCGAGGGCAGAGTGTTCGTGGTGGAGGGCAGAGTTTTCGAGATGGTGATCATGAGGATGCCTCCGACGCCCAGGACGATCGCGCCGACGAGGAAGGAGAGTCGGTTGCCGGCATCGCCGGGGAACGCATCGCGGATGATTCCGAACATGTACGGCGAGACGAATCCGCCGATATTGCCGATGCTGCTGATCAATGCGATTCCGGAAGCGGCGGCCGCGCCGGAGACGACCTTCGGCGCGGTGGTCCAGAACGTCGGAATGGTGGCCATCGCGCCGACGGTGCCGACGCAGATCGCGATAGCGGCGACGAACGGATTCGAGGAGACGGTGGCGGCGGCGACGACCCATCCGCTCGCGCCGATCAGAGTGGGAACGGCAAAGTGCCACATGCGTTCCTGGGTTCGGTCCGAGCTTCGGGAGATCAGGACCATGGCGATTCCGGTGAAGATGTACGGTACTGCCGCGATGTAGCCGATGCCGATCGTGCCGATGGTGCCACCGGTCATCTCCTTGATGATCGACGGGAGGAAGAAGCCCATGAGGTAGATGGGCACGACCATGGAGAAGTACACGACCGAGAGCATGAGGACCCGGTAGTTCTTCAGTCCGTCCGTCCATGAGGAGTGGCCGATTCCGTTCCCGGTGGTGTCGGGGTTCTCCTGACGAATTTTGTTCGTAATCCACTGCACCTCAGAGGCATCAAGCCATCGTGCATCGCTCGGCTCGTTCGGGAGGAACTTGAGGATGACGACAGCGAGGAGCAGGCAGGGCAGTCCTTCGGCGATGAACATGAACTGCCATCCGGTGAGACCCCAGGGCTGGAGTGACATGAGGGTGCTTGTGAGGGGTGAGCCGATGGCCGAGGCGACGGGAATGGCAAGGAAGAACAGTCCGAGGATTCGTCCACGGTTCGCCGACGGTACCCATCGTGTGAGGTAGTAGACCACGCCCGGGAGTAGGCCTGCTTCCGCGGCGCCGAGCAGAAAGCGCATTCCGTAGAACATCCAGAGGTTGTCGACCAGCGACATCAAGGCGGTGATCAGGCCCCACGTCACCATGATGCGGGCAATCCAGATCCGGGCGCCGAGTCGGTGGAGCGCGATGTTGCTCGGAACCTCGAAGAGTACGTATGCGATGAAGAAGATACCGGCACCGAGACCGAAGGCCGCTTCAGTAAGACCGAGGTCTGCCTGCATCTCGAGCTTGGCAACGCCGATATTGGTGCGGTCCACGTAGCTGAGTAGTGCACCGAGAAACAACATTGGAACGATCCGGAACGTGATCTTCCGCGAAATGGTGGATTCCGGACTGTGGGGAGCGGAATCGGATGTCTGCGCGGCCGTGTTTCGCCGGCGGTGGTTGTCCATGGTCATCTGAACCTTCTGAGGTGAGATCGCGGAGGGGAGGTGAGCCCCAGCGGTAGTGACGACGTCACCGCGAACCATAAGAAGGTCCACAACAGCAGAACAACGTTGTGTCCGGCTTCCGCAGGAATAGCGCACGCACGCCGCCTGTCGTAGCCGACACTGACACTTCGCCCTACTATTGCCATTCATTGACTGATGGGATATAGCCATTTTCCGGGAATCACTCGGAAATGTGCGCCAGTACGCAGATCCGAGCGCGAAAAGGGTTCTATTCGGAGACTGAGACCACTTTCACCGTCGTGGAGTGATCCACACCACCTGTGGCATACCGGGGTTCCTGAACTATGCTAAATGCACTACAACGACACATCGTGACCAACGAACCGGATCTCGCGTACTTGCCTGACGGCCGCGACGAAACACCTCGGCGAGACCTCCCGCGGGGACTCGCCGTTTTCTGTGCCCAGTTCGCACATCGATTCCCCCGCGTCGAGCCTCGCCGCAGGATGTCTGCCTACGTCCACGGACTCTTGGGCGGCTTGGAACGCACGAATGGGTGGACCCTGGCGGAGGCGGCGGGCGAGACCGGCCCCGAGGGCATGCAGCGATTGCTGAACGCGGCATCGTGGGACGAGGATGGGCTGCGCGACGACGTGCGAGACATGGTGGTCCGGGCAGTCGGTGACGTGTGGCAGGGACGGCTGATAGTCGGGGACACTCGGTTCCTGAAGCGAGGAGACCGTTCTGCCGGGGTGACCACAGGGGTCTCGGCGGACACCGGGAGGCCCGAGAACGCACAAACCGGGATCTTCTTGGCGTACGCGTCCGAAGCGGGTGGGGGCCTGATCGACCGCGAGCTGCACCTGCCGCGTGAATGGACAGACCGCCGGGACCGGTGCCGCGCGGTCGGCATCAACGACTCGGTGCGCTACCAGAGCCCGCCGGATCTAGCGCGGGCGATGATTGGGCGGGCTCTCGATGCTGACGTGCCCTTCGCGTGGGTCACGGCCGGTGAGCCTTATGGGCGGTCGGGGCATCTGCGGAGCTGGCTGGAGGAGCGAGGTGTCCCCCACGTAGTCGAGGTCCCGGGCAACTGTCGGGTCAGCACCGCAAACCTGGAAGTCCGACCCGCCAGCGAGGTGATCGACGCACTATCGGACACGGTATGGCACCGCCTCAGTCACGTCGACGATGTCATCGGATCCCGTGTGCGCGACTGGGCAGCCGTAGATCTACACCGGGCGGGACGACAATACGGAAACTGGTTGCTCGCCGGGCGATCGATCACCAACCCGTCCGACGTCACCTACCACTTGTGCTTCGGTCCGGTCGGCAGCATCCTCTCCGAACTCGCCCGCGTCGCGGACGGACGGCAGGCAATCGAGGAGTGTCTCCAATCCGCCCGGAACCAGGCCGATCTCGGGAACTACCAGGTCCGCCGGTACCAGGCGTGGTACCGCCACATCACCTTGTCGATGGTCGCGGCGGCGTACCTGTTGATCCTGCGACGAAGAGAGGTAAACCGGGATGTGGACGACTTATCGCAGGTGCGGCCGGTTCGCTCCCGACCGAACGCCGTCGCACCTTGGTGGTGAGACGAGCGTTGCGAGACGAGTTCGATACTCGTCCTTGTCGGCGCCGAACCGTCTACGCCGGCATTGCCGCGCCAGTCGCCCCTACAGAGTCTGACCGGGTGTGGGGTTGCGAATCTGTGGTGAGCCCGCGCGCCGAAGCGTGAAGGTCCACCTCGCCAGCCGCCATTCGGCCGGGGACGACGAGTGCGGGGTGGCCTTGAAAGCGAAGTACGAGAAGCGCGGTCTGGATGCTCAATTGGTCCGCGGCGTTGCCGACGACGTCGAGCCCGGTCATGGCGTGAACGCGCGAGAGGCGTAGTCGCACGGTGTTCTCGTGCACACCGAGATGTGTTGCCGCACCACGTGGACTGCGCCCGGCATCGAACCAGCACTGCAGAGTACGCAGTAGATCTGCCGAACCGGGAGCGTCTCCAAGAATGGGGCCGAGAACGTCACCGACGAACCGTCGCAGCGCCGCAACGTCACCGTTCGCCAGGAACACCCGAACCGGCCCCAAATCGTCTACGGCGAGGATTCGGTGCGCCGTCGGCTCGGTAAAACGGTCTACACACCGGACGACTTCGCGGGCCTCACGGTACGCGCGGGAGAACGCGGCAGGTTCGCACACCGACGACACGCCGGCGATCAGTCCAGTTGGCTGGGACACCGCGGCAGCAGCCTGAGTGATCGCGGTCTTGACCCGCGACACCGCCACCACCGACCCGACATCGTCAGAGGCCTCGACCAGCAGGAGCAGCCCCTCCGACCCGCGGGTCGACAGCACCTCGACACCGAGGGAGCGCTCCAGGTGTTCGACCAGGGCATGGTCGAGATCCTCGGTCTCCCCGTCCGGCACCTGTACGAATACCAGTACCCGACGAGCCTCGGTGTTGACACCCAGATACTCACCGCTCGCCGCGAGGTCCTCCTGAGCACCCGTTCCGCGGACGAGTTGTCGAGTCAGTGCAGATTTTGCATTCCACGCGACACGAGCGATGCGCCGTTGGATCAGGAACTGAGCGCCGATACGGCGGGCACTACGAGCGGCGGTGTATTCATCGGTGGGGCGCAGCGGCGTGGGATGTTCATCGATCACCAGCCAGCCGAAGTGCTCACCCCGCTCGACGATTGGGGTGACGATCTTGCGGCGGGCCAGGTCGGTCGTCGGTCCAGCAGCGAGAACGACTGGTCGCGGTCCCGCGGTCGCGTCCGGCGGGTACGAGCGGAGAATTGTTTCGAGCGAAGGCATCGAAATTCGTCCTGCGAAGTTGGGACCTGCGGCGGCGATTCTTCGCTGCCGCCGGTCGAACAGGACCACAGCTTTACCCGTCAACTCCGCACAAACCCGAACGATCGCAGACATGGTGTCGGCAGTCGCGACAGCATCATCGAGTCGCTCGACCACCGCCCCACGCTCGTCGGCGAGCAGTTTGCCATGTTCGAGGTCCCGCCTTCGACGGCGCTGCTCCTCGGCATCGAGAACCGCGGCGGCAGCGGAATCGACAAGCGAGCGGAACGAAGTCAACGCGGCGGAATGTCGAAGGGTGAAGTCACCTTCTCGTCGCGGGTCGCTGAGGAAAAGAAGCCGGATGGGAGCTGACGAGGAGGCGGACAGGCGCAGCAGAACTACCCGCCCGGAATCGCGTTCCCGCAAACAGCTGCCTGACAGGGTCCAACCGGCCGCATGAATCGGCTCGGTCGACGCCAATGCTCGACGAATGAGCGCGTCATCCGGCAGCACTCGGAGTCCGGAGGGCCGCGATCCGCTATGCGAAAGAGGGACGAACATGCCACGAGCACCGTCCTCCACTAGTACGCAGGCGTCCGCAAATCCAGCCTGTGCGGCCGTGTGGGCGAGCAGGCCCTCGAGCACGCGCAGATACAGAGGCGTCGTAGGCAGTTGCGCAGTCATGAGTCCTCACCTAGGTCGGCGTCCGCAAGCATCACCGCCCAGCGTGCACGGGCCGCGAGGGGATCTCGCGGGTAGGGCCGGTGCCCTCACGAGAGCCTCTTTGGACTGACCTTAAACGCTATAAGTGAGAGCGACAACTACAACCAAGCGACAAAACCAACGATTTCGACATGAGAACATCGGCTTGACGCGGCACGGGCCCGTCCAGGACTTCTGCTGCCAAATGAAGCGGAGTCCCAACACACACGGATCGACTCAAGCGCTGACCTGGGGCGCCTCAGAAAGGTGGCAAGACGACTCACTGATGTTCTTGCCGCTTTCTCGAGGCAAATCAGTGTCGGCTGAGGCAGCCGATTGACCCTCGACGCCGTCGTGCGCAAACTCCAGGGCGCACTCGCTTATGGATCGGGATCGTCACCATGAGTTCGAACACTCGAGTGTGCAGCGGAGTTGATTGCTGAGATCACGACGCAGACTTGGGCGAGAGTGGTTGCAGAGGCGACGGTTCGCCCGCGGCGTGAGATTCGAATCCACCGGGACGTGGAGTGAACCCTGGCAGATTCGCTCACATGGCAGAAATCCCACCGTTCACACTGATCGTTTGGCCCGTCAACCGAGCCGAATCCGGGCCGCCGAGAAATACGATCAATGACGCCAGATCTTCTGGCACGGCAACCCCCAGATGCGCTTGCGCCGCAGCTTTCTCGAACAACGACTTGCTGAACCCATCGCTGAGCACATTAGCCGCGGTGGGCGTTCCGTTGATGAGCGACGGGGTCACCGCGTTCACCCGTACACCGTTTCGCTTGCCCTCGATCGCAGCGACTCGCGAGAACATCACGATCGCCGCCATCGCCGCGCCGAGAGCGCTCTCGCCAGGGGTGGGCACCTTCGCGGCGTCCGACGCGATGTTGATAATGCTGCCCCCTCCCTGCTCTTGCATCAGCGGCAGCACTGTGCGAGTCAACAGCATCGGCGGTAGCGCCTGCCCCATGAGAATGCCTGCGATGTCAGATGGCGGAGTGCGATGCAACAGCTCGGGCCGGTACGCCGTCGTAGTCGAATTGACGAGCACGTCCACGGTCCCCAATGCGCGGTGAGCAGCGGCGACCGATCGCTCCACCCAGTCGACATCCGACGCGTCGGTTGCAATGAAGGTCACCTCGACGTCCGCGCACCTGTCGAGGACCACCTGGCATGCATCGCGACCTCGCGCCTCGTTCCTGCCGAGCAACACCAACCGACGAACTCCCGCGTCGACGAAGGCGCATGCGGTCGCGAGACCGACACCCGATGTTCCGCCGGCCAGCAGAACGCCGGAGTCGCCATAGGCTCGGACGAGTGGAGAAGAGTTCACAGTGACCTCCCGGTCGAGATTGTTCTACAGATGATGATACTTGCACACTGCATATGTATAGATATTGCCTCTCGCTGTCATGCGGCCGTATATTCACGCACACGATCGACCGCTCCCACATCGGATCAATGCTTAGCCGTCCGAAGGGTCTATCTACGTCGATCGCCCGCCTATCCGAAGGCGGCCTTGCGACACGTCGGCACGCGAAGCGCGGGTACCCGCCAGTGAACGCCGACGTTTGATACAGAACTAGACACCGAGTCGCTCACGATGTATTACTTTGTATGGGTGTGATCGACGCAACAAGGTCACTTCCCCATCACCTGTGGGGTATGTCGACTTGCCATGACACCTAGCAGTCCTCGCCCGTCCAGACAGGAACACGCATCATGCACCCAGAAATGTCTCTCTGGCTGTCCTCCCCCAGTTCGGGAGTACGCGACATCACCCTCGGCGATCTCCTCAGGGAAGCTGCGAGCACAGTGCCGGATCGAGTTGCACTCGTCGACGGCGTTCCCGAAGCCGACCGACGCACCGAGTGGACGTACAGCCAGCTGCTGTCGGAGACGGAAGCTGTGGCCCGTGCCCTGCTTGCCGAGTTCGAGCCCGGGGACCGGATCGGGATCTGGTCACCCAACAGTGCGGAGTGGGTCATTCTCCAACAGGCCGTCGCGATGGCGGGAATGGTCGTCGTTGCCGCCAACCCCGCATATCGTGCCCACGAACTCGAGTACATACTGCGACAGTCCGGAGCAGTAGCACTGTTCTATCGCGACTCCTACCGCGGAACCGATCTCGGTTCGATCGTCGACGAGATCCGGCCCCGCGTCCCAGCCTTGCGCATGACCATCAGCACAAGCACCTGGCGATTCTTTGTCGCCGCCGCCGCCGACCAGACCATGGAGCTACCCGCGGTTGTTCCGACCGACCCCGTCCAGATCCAATACACCTCTGGAACAACAGGCTTCCCGAAGGGAGCTTTGCTGCATCACAAGGGCATCATCAACGAGGCGAAGTTCGTCTTCGAACGCGCGGGGATGGAGGAGGGCGGAGTCTGCATCAACGCGATGCCGATGTACCACATCGGCGGTGGGGCAGTGACTGAACTGGGAACGTTCTCGTCGCTGGGTACATACGTCGTTCTACCCGGATTCGACGCGGGGCAGACGCTCGAGATGATCGAAACCTACGGCGGTACACACTCGTTGATGGTTCCGACGATGCTGATCGCGTTGCTCGAACACCCCGATCTTGCGACACGGGATATTTCCAGCTTACGCACGGTGCTGTCCGGGGCCGCGACCGTACCCGAAAGTCTGATCAAGCAGGTCATCGAACAACTCGATTGTCAGTTCACGATCTTGTTCGGACAGACCGAAATGCACGGCGTGATCAGCCAGACGCGCGTAACCGACGACCCTGTCGATCAAGCAACCACGGTGGGCCAGCCCCTTCCCGAACTCGAGGTCAAGATCGCTGACCCCGTATCAGGTGAAGTCGTGCCGATCGGGGTACAAGGCGAAATCTGCTGCCGCGGTTATCAGAACATGCTTGGCTACTTCAATATGCCGGACGCTACCGCCAGGACGATTGACGCTGACGGCTGGTTGCACATGGGAGATCTCGGCACCATGGACGCACGCGGATTCATCAGGATTACCGGTCGCCTCACTGACGTCATCATTCGCGGCGGAGTGAACATCTACCCACGGGAGATCGAAGAACTACTGTTCCAGCACCCGGACGTCGCCGACGTGATCGTAGTGGGCATCCCGGACGAGAAGTGGGGCGAGCAAGTCGGCGCCGTCATCCGACTCCACGAAGGCCGCGAGCGTCCGGCGCCCGATGAAATGAAAACCTGGTGTCGTGAGCGCATCTCTGCCCACAAGGCTCCATCCCTGTGGTTTTTCACCGACCAGTTTCCGATGACGCCGACCGGTAAGATCCAGAAGTTCAAAGTGTCTGAACAGATCAGCGCGGGCGAGCTGAGGTCGGCAGTCGAAACCGTGGTTTCCCCCGCCCAGTCGCGTTGAACGTCCGTTTCCAGTGAAGGAGCCGCCGAACACCGGCGTCGGAATGGTCAGGACGGAATAGCACGTCGCGCGCTGGTTTCGATAACCATCTACTAATGCGGCGATGATATCGCCAAGAATGTCACAACACCAGTCACACTCGGTCTCGGAAGGACACATGAATCCCATCGCAAACCGCTACACCGAGCTCGTCGGGATCGACCACCCGATCGTTCAGGAGGGTCTTGGGCCGTTCCGCACTCCCAAGCTTGCGGCCGCCGTATCCAACGCCGGGGGGCTAGGTACTGTCTCGATGCCCGGCATGCCCACCGATCTCGATGCGGGGGCGCGAACGTTCCGCGAACACATCGAAGAATGTGCTGCACTGACGGACCGACCCTTCGCAGTCAATATCCCGGTCGGCGTCGACAACAACGGCGTCGTGCTTCCCTTCACCGACATTTACATTCGCACGGTGCTCGACGCCCGACGGGTCGATCAGTCCCTCGCCGCCCAGCTGACAGTGCTCACCACCTCGGCAGGCTTCCCCGGTGACTACATCGGGATGATCAAGGACGCCGGCCTCATCCATCAGCACAAGGTGGGATCGACGCGACATGCCGTCAAAGCCGCCGAAGCCGGCGTCGACGTGATAATTGCCGCGGGATTCGAGATGGGCGGACATGCCCCGAGTAAAGCCGTGCACTCGTACGTACTGCTGCCCAACGTGACCGAAGCGGTCGATGTTCCGGTTCTGCTCACTGGCGGGGTTCGCGATGCGCGAGGCTTGGCTTCGGCGCTGGCAATGGGCGCCGATGGGGTCGCGATGGGAACACGATTCATAGCCAGCAGTGCGAACTCCGACTGGCATCCGACCTACATCCAAGCCATCCTCGACGCCAAGGAAGGCGACGACGTCGCATTCGACGGCGTCTACGGACCATGTCGAGGGCTGAAGAATGCTGCGTCGCTGAAGCTCCTGAATCACCAGGAAGACGGGACGGGTGAAGTCATCGACGCCGTGGAGTTGACCCGATGGAAAATCGAATCGATGCAGCGTGCCCAGACTACGGGCGACGTCACTGACGGTTTGGTTCTGACGGGTCAGGTCGCCGCTGCGATCGACGACATCATCGACATTGCCCACTTCGTGCCGAACATGGCCGCCGGAGCAGCCGAAATCCTGCGCGGACTCGCATCGGCGCTGCCGGATACAGAGCATGCGTTCTCATGACTCTGCGCTCCTGACGATAATGATCGACGCGGCGCAGATACCATGACGCCCGTGACCGACCCCATGCCGAAGCCGGCGGAGACGAAATCGAGTTCGATCGGCAGCGCTCGTTCCGCGCTCATCTCGATTCTCGGTGAGTTCGTCGCCCCATATCGTCGGCCGGTGCGAACAGCTGCACTACTCTACGTCCTCACCGGCCTCGGATTCGGCGAGCCGGCGAGTAGGCAGGCGATCGCGAGGGCGGGTGCGTCCGGGCTGATCACCGCGGAGCGCGACGGTCGGCAAACGAAGTGGAGTCTCACCGAGCAGGCTCATCAGCTCTTCGTCGAAGGTGTGACGCGGGTGTTCCCCGACATGTCCGGGTCGAGCCGATGGGACGGCAGGTGGCTCGTCGTCATCGCCCCGATTCCGGAATCACACCGCGCGATGCGGAAAAAGTTGTACGCGGCGTTTCGGTGGGCGGGCTTCGGCAACCCGAGCCCAGGCGTCTGGGTCACTCCGCACGTCGACCGCTTGCCCGAAGCAAAGACGGCGATCGATTCCCTGGGGTTGTCATCGAACACCATTTCCTTCATCGGGTCTCCCGTTGACGTGGGGATTCCGGAGAACGAGTTGGTCCATCGCTCGTGGGATCTCGAAATGGTCGCCAGCAGCTACGACGAACTGTTGGCTCGGTTCGACGGAAAAAGACCCCTGTCCGGCGAGGAAGCTCTTTTTGCTCACCTAGAGCTTGCCGATGCCCTTCGCCACACTCCGTACATGGATCCGCAACTGCCCGCCGCGCTTCTTCCCAACTGGACCGGCCTCGACGTGGTCAAGCGTCTGCAGAATTTGCGTGCCGAATGGACGCCAGCAGCCCATGCGCACTGGCTATCCATCGCGCGTCTCGACTGACTTTCTCCGATACCGACCGTCTCTAGCACAGCCTTACCCACATAGTTATACATTCTTGGACACAACGTGTACTGAAACGTATCATTGAGTGAAGCGCCAATGCGGTGCGTTCCACCAATGAAGTCGAAGGACAAAAGTGAGCGAACTCCACGCATCCTCGATGGCGACGCTACGAACTGTCGCCGACGACCCGGTCTCGTATGCACTGAATTGGAAAGCTGCACATAGCCGCCCCGTCATCGGATCCTTCCCCATGAATTTTCCGTCGGAGATCGTCCACGCCGTTGGCGCACTCCCGGTGATCATCCAAGAGAGCAAGACCCCGATCACCGAGGGCCGCAGCATGCTCGCCGAGTTCTACTGCGGATACACCCGGAGCGTCGCCGATCAGGCATCCATAGGGGAACTCGATGTCTTCGATGGTTTCGTTGTTGCCGACCATTGCGTTCAGCTCCTGGGAGCTGTGGACGCCATCCGCTACTCCCGTCCGGAAAAACCGGTGCACTTCGCGCAATTCACCAGCGCGATGGACGACGCTTGGACCAAACCTCGCGTCGACGGGCGGATCAGTGATCTGAAGACCGAGATCGAGACCGTCGTGCGCGCCCGCCTCACCGACGCCGATCTGGCCCGAAGCATCAAAGCCTTCAATGAGAACCGCCGTCTGCTTCGCCATTTCTACGACTTACGCCGGTCCGGACGAGCACGCATCACCGCCAGCGAGATGCAGCTACTCGTCAAGTCGAGCATGGTGATGGACATCCATGAGCACACAGCGGTCTTGCTCGAACTGCTCGATAGAATTGTCGTACGCGACGAGGCACCGGACGACCTCGTGCGGCTCCACCTGTCGGGTCACTTCTGCCATGCACCCAAGCCCGAGATTCTCGACGTCATAGAAGAATCCGGTGGTCTCGTAGTCGACGACGATCTTTACACCGGCTTCCGGTACATCTCCACGGACGTCCCCGAAGACGGAGATCCCCTCGCTGCGCTGTCAACGTGGTACTTGGAACGAAACATCAACGCGCCGTGCCCGACACGAGTTACCAATAAAGTCGACTGGGACACCTACCTGCTGGAATCGCTCGAGGCGAGCCGCTCGGTAGGCGTCGTCGTGCTGATGGCCAAATTCTGTGAACCTCACATGCTGTACTACCCGGAGTTACGCAAGGCGCTAGAGGCCCACGGAGTTCAATCGCTACTGATCGAGACCGAACACGAAGGTATTCCGATCGAGACTTTGCGCACAAAGATGGAGACGTTCGTCGAGCGAATCCGCCGTCACCCGTCGCCCCTTCCGGCTTGAATCCGCCGCACACTTCAGGAGTTCACCATGACGCTCGCAGATCAGAATCAAGACAAGACCAACCGCCTGAAGAGCACTCGGCTCGGCGGGAAGATGACCGCAGACTACTGGGACAACATCTTCACCGCGAAGGAACGCGGCAAACACGTCGTCTGGTACAACGGCGCCGCCATGAATCCGCTCTTCCAAGCGGCGGGACTCGAATGGTGCCATGGTGAGGCCTTCGCCGCTCGACTGGCCGCGCAACACCTCGAAGAGCCTGCGCAGGCCGCCGGGGCCGAGTACGGCTACATCGGCGAGCTCTGTTCATACGCCCGTACGCACCTAGGGTGCGCGGTTCTGACCCAACAAACCATCAGTGAACGACAGACCGGTGTGGTCGGGGTGGTGGACCAGCAGGAACTTGCAGCGAAGTTGCCCGCACCGGACTTCTTCGTCAACGGCTACGCAGGGTGCAGCACCGGACAGCAGTGGGACGCCATGACCTACCGCGTCTTCGACCGCAAGCTTCCGATCTTCAACGTGTCGCTGCCGATGTTGTGGGGCAACAAGCCCGACGCCGGCTATATGCGCGGCGAAGAATGGGAAGAAGTCAGCACGTACGCCGAAGGCCAGTTGCGCGAACTCGTCAGCTTCCTCGAGCATCAGACCGGACGACCTTTCGACTGGGACCTGTTGAGCGAGAGTATGTCCTACATCAAGCGCGCTTCCGAACTGCGACTCGAAGCGATGCAACTGTGCACGCTGGCGCCGACACCCGCGACGTACTGGGATTGGGTTGCCAGCATCGCACCCATCAACTTCCTACCCGGCAACCAGGCACTGGTCGACTACTTCGCCGGCGTGAAAGCCGAGATCCAGCAACGCATCGTCGACGGCATCTCCGGGGTGGCGAACGAACGCTACCGCGTCTACTTCGATGGCATCATGAACTGGAACAAGCTCGGTTTCCTCACGAGGAAGTTCGCCGAATACGACGTCGCGGTCGTCGCCGGTCGCTACACCCACGAATCATTCTGGCAGGAACCACAACTCATCGATATCGACAACCCTCTCCGCGGCATGGCTCAGCACTACCTGCTCTGCCCGCTCAACCACGGTTTGAGAAACCTGCAGGAGCTGCTGCTTCGCCGTCTCGACGAGTACTCGATCGATGGCATTGCCTTCCATTCGACCCGAACGTGCCGAGCGATGACAAATCCACAGTCGATGCTCGCCAAATCCGCTGAGCGTGAGCGAGGCGTCAAATCGTTCTTCTTCGAAGGCGACGTCGCAGACGCCTCGTTCTACAACGACGAGCTGTTCGACAGCCGCCTCGAGGCAATGCTCGAAGCAATCGACGTGCAGCGGATGAAGACTCTAGCCTGATGGGTTGGTACGTGATGGGCGTCGACCTGGGTTCGACGACGGCAAAGGCAGTCATAGTCGATCAGGACGGCGGGCTGGCCGGATCGAGTGTCGTGCAAATGGGGGCGGTCAGCCGTGACGCCGTGCTGCGCGCGATGGATCACGCATTGACCTCGGCCCGCATCGGTCGCGACAGCATACGACGCACCATCAGCACCGGGTATGGACGCAAGCTCGTACCCGGCGCGGACCGCTCGTTCACCGAGATCACCTGCCATGCACGCGGCGCGGCTGCTCTGTATCCGGGCGTCCGGCTGGTAATCGACATCGGCGGGCAGGACAGCAAGGTCATCGCCGTCGACTCCGACGGACTCGTCGACCGCTTCGCCATGAACGATCGGTGCGCCAGCGGGACCGGACGCTTCTTCGACGTGCTCGCCCGTGCATTGGAGGTCGACGTCAACAATGTCGGCGACCTTGCGCTCTCCGGCGCGGAAGGTCTGGAAGTCAGCAGCATGTGCGCCACGTTCGCCGAGACCGAAGTCATCTCGATGCTGGCGCAAGGTCGGGAGAAGTCGGACATCGCCGCCTCGGTTCACAAAGCCGTTGCCGCCCGTACGCTGGGCTTGGTAGCACAGGTCGGGAAGGCGACGCCAACCGTGATGACCGGCGGCGTCGCGCAGAACGCTGCCGCTCGGCACTACATCGAGAAGGCGCTGCGGCACCCCATCGATGTGCTTGCACAGCCGCAGATCGCCGGAGCATACGGAGCCGGGCTGCTCGCACGGGACGAGTACGCGGGTTCAGTTTCTTCGGCCGAATCGCGAGACGCAAAAGCCAAAGAGCAACTCTCCGTACGGGCCGCAGGAATCGTGCCGCAATGCGCCGGCTGTGACGGTACCGCCGGCGATCACAACCACGTTTCGGTGCCGCTGACACTTCGGCGCAAGTCATGAGTTCGATTGACGTTGCCGATGCCACCGTCTTCATCGTGGGCGGTGACAGCGGCATCGGCCTTCTCATCGCACAGCACTTCGTCCGCGCCGGAACACAGCGCATCGGTCTGATCGCTCACGATGCCAAGCAAGGCGACGCGGCTGCGAGGACGCTCTTCACATCTGCATCCGGGATCTGGGCCCTCTCCGCCAGCGGAGACCCGGCCTCAGAATCCGACGCCGACCGCCTGTTATCCGAACTGAGCGCGTCGCTCGGAGATCCGGACATTTTTATCAACTGCTTTTCCGACGCCGGCGCAATCAGGAAATCCGTACTGTGTGCCATGCGAGAGCAGGGTTCGGGGACGGTAGTCGACGTCGGCACTCGCATCGAACCGCCGCACTATACGGATGGCATCCGCATCACTTGGGTAGCTGCCGAGAATGCCGCACCGGATGCGGTCGCAACCGCAGTCCTGCAGCGTTGCGGCTGAAGAGGACCACTTGCTTGCCGCGTTCCTTCGCTGTGAACAGGTTCTCCGACCATGCTGGTGGCGGTCGGGATGACGATCTTGAACTGATCGTCCGGCATGACCGTACCGATCTCGTGACACGGCCCCACCAGCCCCGAAGAACGACCGTTGATGAACCCATCACCTCCTGCCAGAATCGGTGCTTCAGAGATTTCTTTTGCAGCAGGGGATAGCATCCGGGGCACTGACCGCCACACGACTCGACGAGAAGCCGGCGCCGGAACGTCTGTCCAACAGCTGATTCGACGATCGGGACAATCGGGTGGACGCGGGCCCGATCGCGGATCGGCCGCGCCCACGCTCTAGTCGCCGATCCGCTCGCCCGTCTCCGGGTGGAAGAGGTGCACCGCTCCTTCGCGCTTGCGCAGGGACACCGTGTCGGCCAGCCGCGCGGGGGTGCGGGTCAGTGAACGGGCGGTCAGTTGCGTACCGTCGCCGGCGATGTGGGTGTGGACGTAGGATTCACTCCCCAGTTCCTCGACCAGGTCGACGATCACCTCGATGCCGCCCTCTCCGGTCGAGAGTTCCAACTGCTCGGGACGGACCCCGACCGTGACGGTGTCCAGCCCGGCGGAGTGCAGCGCCGACAGCTGGTCGCGTTCGAGAGCGAGCGTCGAGTTTCCCAGGCGCACTCCGTCGCTGACGATGGGCATGGTCATGAGGTTCATGGCCGGTGACCCGATGAAGCCGGCGACGAAGGCGTTGTTCGGCCGGTCGTACAGCTCGGTCGGCGCCGAGAACTGCTGCAGTTTACCGTTCTTCAGGACGGCAACCCGGTCACCCATCGTCATGGCCTCGACCTGGTCGTGGGTGACGTAGACGGTGGTGGTGCCGAGCCTGCGCTGCAATGCCGCGATCTGGGTACGCGTCTGGACGCGCAGTTTGGCGTCGAGGTTGGACAGTGGTTCGTCCATGCAGAACACCTGAGGTTCACGCACGATCGCGCGTCCCATCGCGACGCGCTGCCGCTGGCCGCCGGACAGCTTGCCCGGCTTACGATCGAGGTATTCGGTGAGATCGAGAACCTTGGCCGCCTCGGCCACCTTCCGCTTGCGTTCCTCGAGTCCGATCCCGCGCATCTTCAGCGCGAATCCCATGTTCTCGCCCACCGTCTTGTTCGGGTAGAGGGCGTAGTTCTGGAATACCATCGCGATGTCGCGGTCCTTCGACGGCACACCCACCATGTCCTTGCCGTTGATGGTGATGGTGCCCTCGTCGATGTCCTCGAGGCCGGCGAGCATGCGTAGTGCCGTGCTCTTGCCGGAACCGGACGGTCCGACGAGGACGATGAACTCGCCGTCTTCGATCTCGAGGTCGAGCGAATCGACCGCCAGCGTGTCAGCGTTCTCGTAGATGCAGGATGCGCCCTTGTACGCGATGTCAGCCATGATTGCTCCTCTTGTGAGTACCGAAGTCGGGGGAAGTGATTGTCGGGGTGATCATTTGATGGCACCGAAGGACAGGCCGCGCACCAGCTTGTTCTGCGCCACCCAGCCGGCCAGGATGACCGGGAGCGCCGCCAGCGTCGCCGCTGCAGAAAGTCGGGCCCAGTACAGTCCCTCACCGGTGATGAATCCGACGAGGAACACCGGAATGGTCTGCGCCTGAACGGCGGTGAGGTTGACCGCGAAGAAGAACTCATTCCACGAGAAGATCACACAGATCAACGCGGTGGCCGCAATGCCGGGAGACACGAGCGGAAGAATTACCTCACGCACCGACGTCCACAGGCTCGCTCCGTCCATGCTCGCCGCCTCGAGCAGTTCGCCCGGGACCTCGAGGAAGAACGAGCGCATCATCCACACCGCGATGGGCAGGTTCATCGCCGTGTACAGGATGACCAGCGCCCAGATGTTGTCGAGCAGACCGATGTCGTTGACGATCACGTACAGCGGGATGATCGCGGCCACGATCGGCAACATTTTCGTGCTGATGAAGAAGAACAGGGCGTCCTTCGTCTTGCGTACCGGCCGCAGCGACAGCGCGAACGCCGCCGGCACACCGAGTACCAGCACGAGGATCGTCGACATGGCGGTCGCGAAGGCCGAATTAAGCAGTGCGATGCCGATTCCGCTCTCGAGCACTGCCGTGAACTGGTCCAGGGTAGGCGTGAAGAACAGCTTCGGCGGAGTCGTGTAGGCGTCACCCTCCTGCTTGAACGCGGTGAGCACCATCCAGGCCACCGGGAAGAAGAAGCCGAGGGCCACGATCCACGCCACCACACTCCACGGGCTGAACTTGCGGTGCTTGCGCGCCCGCTTCGTCTCCGGGACGGCGGGAGTCGATTCCACCGGCGCCGCCGCAGTGTCGGTACTCATTACGCTGCCTCCTCGTTACCGGTAAAGCTCTTGAAGATCAGGCGCAACGCCAGGGTCGCGACGACGATGGTCGCGATCACGACGATGACGCCCATCGCGGCGGCCTGCCCGATGTCGAATCCGAGGAACGCCCGCTGATAGATGTAGAAGGGGAGGTTGGCACTGGCCGTGCCAGGCCCGCCCTGGGTCATCATGTAGATGGCGTCGAACGTGTTGATCAGGTAGATCGCCCCCAGCACCGCACCCAGTTCGATGAACCGGCGCAAATGCGGCAGGGTCAATTCACGGAACATCGCGAAGGGCTTGGCGCCGTCCACCCGTGCCGCCTCGAGGATATCGCGCGGCATGGACTGCAGACCCGCCAGAATCAGCAGCATCATGAAGGGCGTCCACTGCCAGATCAGGTTCACCATGACCGCGGGGAGCGGGAACCTGCTGACCCAGTCGACCTGCCCCACACCGAACGGGGAGAGGACGAAGTTGACGATGCCGAACACGGGGTCGAACATCGTGGTTTTCCACAGCAGCGCACCGGCAACAGGCGTCACCAGGAACGGGGTGATCAGGAGGGTACGCACGATGCCCCGGCCGAGGAAGGCGCGGTCGAGCAGCAGCGCGAGCAGCAGTCCGAGCACCACCGAGATCAGCACGGTGCCGACGATCAGGATCACGGTGTTGACCGCGACCTCACGGAACTGGCTGTCCTGGAACACGTCCACGTAGTTCTGCAGTCCGACGAACGCCTGGGAGCCCGGACGTACCAGGTTCCAGGACTGCGTCGAGTAGTACAGCGTGAACAGGAACGGGATCTGAGTCACCACGATCATGAAGATCAGGGCGGGCAGCAACGGTCCTCGGCGACGCCATCCCTCGGCGCGGGAGACGCTGTCGTCCTTGGCCTCCCGCAGTTCTCGCACCCGGTCAGCGGTGTTATCCGCGGCTGGCTTCTCCGCGATGGTGGTCACTGTTCCTCCCGATATGTCGCGCCGACGACCTCGGCGTACTGCTGTGCCTGGGCGAGCGCCTCGGGCACGGTCTGCCGGCCCGCGATGGCCGCACTGATCTGCTGACTGACGCGGGTTCCGAGATCCTGGAACTCCGGGATCGCCAGGAACTGCACGCCGGTGTACGGAACCGGTTGCACGGTAGGCGCTTCCGGTGTCGCGTTCTCGATCGCCTCGAGCGTCAGCGGACCGTAGGCCGCCGAGGCCTCCTTGTACTCGGGAATCTCATAGGTCGACAGACGGCTGCCCGGGGGCACCCGCTCCCAGCCCAGATCCTCACCGACCGTGCGTATGTATTCTTTGTCGGTCATCCACGAGATGAACTTCCACGCCGCATCGGGGTTGTCGCTGCTCTCCGGTATTCCGAGTGACCAGCTGTACAGCCAGCCGGAGTTGTCCTTCACCTCGATCGGTGCGGGTGCGTACCCGATCTTGCCGACGACGGCGCTCGACGACGGATCCTCCAGGGTGGACACCGCGGACGTCGAGTCGTACCACATCGCCACCTGCCCCTGAGCCAGCTGTGTGGCGCACTCACCGAAACCGCTCGTCGCGGCACCGGGCTCGCCGTACTCGCGCACCAGATCGACGTAGAACTGCACGGCGCGTTCCACCTCCGGACTGGTGAGCTGCGCATTCCAATCCTCGTCGAACCAGCGGCCACCGAACGTGTTGATGACGGTGTCGAGCGGCGCGAGCAACTCACCCCAGCCCGGCTTGCCACGGAGGCAGATACCGGCCATGTCTTCGGAGTCGAGTTGCTGTGCGGCTGCGGCGACCTCGGTCCACGTCGGCTTCTCCGACAGGGTGATCCCGGCCTGCTCGAACAGGTCCTTGCGGTACATCAGGAACGAGGACTCGCCGTAGAACGGCACCGAGTACATGTCCCCTTCGTAGGACAGCGACTCGCGCAGGGTGGGGATGAAGTCGGCTTCGTCGTACCCCTCGGTCGCCTCGGCGTACTCCGACAGATTCTTCAACCAACCGTACTTGGCCCATTGCGGAGTCTCGTAATTGCTGATCATCACGACGTCGAACTCGCCGCCACCGGTTGCGGTGGATGCCGTGATCTTCGCGCGCGCCTGATTCTCCGACAGTGTCACGAACTTCAGGTCGATGTCGGGGTTCTCTTCCTCGAACTGCGACGCGAGCTTCTGAGCATCTTGCATCTGTGAGTTGGACACCATCGCAATGGTGATGGTCTGATCCGACGCGCCCAGCGATCCGGCGCCCGCGCAACCACTGAGCGTGAGGCAGAGCGCTCCCGCGCCCGCCACCAGCATCGTCGCCGGTTTCCTGTGTTTCTTCACCGATCTTCACCTCTCTTGCGTGGTGCTACTGATCGAGCAGCCAACGCGCGCATTCGATGTCGCAGACCAGCATCTTGGCCAGTCCGCCGTTGAGGGCACCCAGTGCCGCATGGTGTTTCGCGGCTCCACCCGTGACGAGGATCGATCCCTCGCAGGCCCGGATGTCGTCGAGTGGAACAGACATGGCCCGCTCGTTCAGCGGCCCATCCACGTCAGTGCCGTCGAGCCGGAAGAAACGGCCACCCACCTCGCCGACCGCGCCGAGGTCGGTAAGTACGGAGAGCATGTCGGTGTCGAGGAAGCTTCCCTCGAACAACGTGGTCGACGTGGAGACCGCGCCGGTGCCGAACATCATCATCTGCGCCGTGCGACCGACCTCGAGCGCCTTGGAGATCACCGAGTCTCCCCGCATGGATACCACCGTGGACGCATCCGCGTACAGCGGAACGGGAAGCCGAATAGTGTTCGCCTGCAATTGTTCAGCACACCTACCGAGGACGTACTCGGTGCCGGTCTGATAGTTGATGGCACTCACCGAGCCGTCGAGCTGCACAACGGTGGCGCACACCGCCGCACCCGAGGGCAGACCCTGCGCCACGGCCACCGTTTCCGGGCCCCAGGTGAAACCGAGCGTGTCGGTGTCACGGATCCGCCGTACGAGCAACGACGCAGCAGCGCGTCCCACCCCGGCGAAGCTGCCGTGTTGGTCGATCGGGCCGGCGGCGTCCACCGAATCGGCCACCACCACCGCTTCCACCAGGTTGAACCGTTTTTCGAGAGCGCGTTCCTCGTCGGAGCGCAGCGCCTCACTGAGATGCGCCGGAACCTGCACGTCGATGCGGACCAAGCCCTGCGCCTTGGCGCGGGCAACCAAGCGGCCCGCGGTGGGCCGGGAGACGCCGAGCCGAGTCGCGACCTCGGCCTGCGTCAGCCCGTCGAGGTAGTAGAGCGTTGCCGCTCGTAACGCGAGTCGTAGATCTTCCGTGGTCGACGGTGACGGGACTGCGGTGAGAGACGGCGTCGGCGCCGTCGCGTCGGGGGATGTCACTGGTTCTCCTCGCCATGATCTCGGGCCGTGGAGCGGTACTTCGGTTGCCCGAGAAGCCGTGAGCAAATGATCACTATGCGTTCTTCTGCTCAGTACGTTAGCATCGAGATGTGACCCACACAACACTTCCCTCGCGTATGCCCAGCACGATGCGAGCCAGCGTTCTCGTCGAACCCGGTCGCATCGAGATCAGGGAGCGCGCGGTACCTACCCCCGCTCCGGGCGACGTGCTGGTGCAGGTCTCGTCGGTCGGCGTCTGCGGATCCGATGCGCACTACTACCGGGAGGGACGCATCGGGGAGTTCGTCGTCGAACAGCCCATCGTTCTCGGCCACGAGGCGTCGGGCACCATCGTCGGTGTCGGCGAGGGCGTCGCGACAGACCGGATCGGGCAGCGGGTGTCGATCGAACCCCAGCGCCCCGATCCCGGTAGCGACGAGACCCGGCGCGGCCTCTACAACCTCTGCCCGCACATGCAGTTCTATGCGACCCCGCCGATCGACGGGGCGCTCGCCGAGTACGTGACGATCGGCGCCGCCTTCGCGCACGCCGTCCCGGACGAGATGTCCGACGACGCGGCAGCGCTGTGTGAGCCGCTGTCGGTGGCCATCGCCACGGCCCGGAAAGCCGGGCTGACCGCGGGGTCGCGGGTGCTCATCGCGGGCGCCGGGCCGATCGGAATCGCCACGGCGCAAACGGCACTGGCCTTCGGCGCCACGGAGGTGATCGTCTCCGATCTCGACGCACAAAGGCGGGCAGTGGCCGCCAAGTTCGGCGCCACCACCGTGCTCGACCCGCGCGAGCAGGACGTGTCGGCCCTTCGGGTGGATGCCTTCGTCGACGCGTCCGGAGCGCCGAGCGCCGTGCTGGCCGGAATCGGCGCGGTCCGGCCGGCGGGCACCGTCGTCCTGGTGGGCATGGGTTCGAGCGAGATGACACTTCCGGTGCAGACGATTCAAAACCGGGAACTGATACTCACCGGCGTCTTCCGGTACGCCAACACCTGGCCCGCTGCGATCGCACTCGCCCGTTCCGGCCGGGTCGATCTCGATTCGATGGTCACCGGAAAGTACCCGTTGGCCGAGGCCGAACAAGCGTTGAATGCAGACCGGATGCCGGGCAGCCTCAAGGCCGTCGTACGCGTCCAGGAATGAGGAGAGAGCGATGCAACTGAACGCGCAGACGCTGGAGCGTCTCAGCGATGCAGTCGAAGTACCCACCTACGACCGAAACGACATAACCGTCGGGATAGTGCATTTCGGTGTCGGGGGCTTTCACCGTGCACACCAGGCGATGTACGTCGACAAGCTACTGCGCCTCGGGCAGGCCCGCGCGTGGGGCATTTGCGGAGTCGGGGTTCTGCCCGGCGATCGGCGCATGAAGGACGTACTCGAGGCACAGGACGGGCTCTATATCCTGGCCCTGAAACATGGCGACGGGACCTGGGACGTGAGCGTCATCGGCTCCATCGTGGACTACCTCTTCGCACCGGACGACCCCGAAGCGGTGATCGAGAAGATCGCCGCCGAGTCCACCCGGATCGTCTCGCTCACCATCACGGAGGGCGGCTACAACTTCACCCACGACACCGGCGAGTTCGACCGCGAGAATCCCGACATCGTCCACGATCTCCGCGACGGCGCCGCGCCGACAAGCACATTCGGGCTCATCGTGGAAGCGCTGGCCCGTCGACGGGCCCGCGGACTGGCGTCGCCGACCATCATGTCGTGCGACAACATCGAGGGAAACGGCACCGTGGCGCGCAAGATGTTCCTCGCCTACGCCGAAATGAAAGACCCGGAACTCGCGGCGTGGATGCGCACCGAGACCTCCTTCCCCAACTCCATGGTCGATCGGATCACCCCGGTGACCACCGTAGAAGTGACGCAGGCACTCTCGACTCGATTCGGCGTCGACGACCAGTGGCCCGTCGCCGCCGAACCGTTCACCTCCTGGGTTCTCGAAGATTCGTTCGTTCTGGGCCGGCCGCCGTTCGAGCAGGTCGGCGTGCAGTTGGTAGAGGATGTCGCACCCTACGAACTGATGAAACTCCGCCTGCTCAATGCCAGTCATCAGGCCCTCTGCTATTTCGGGTACCTCTCCGGGTATCGCCTCGTGCACGAGGTCGCGCAGGACCCGCTGTTCGCCGAATTCTTGTTGTCGTACATGGACGACGAGGCCACACCTACCCTGGCGCCGGTTCCCGGCGTCGACCTCGACGAGTACAAGCGCACGCTCATCGAACGCTTCTCGAACCCGGAGATCCGCGACACCGTCGCCCGCCTGTGCGCCGAGTCCTCCGACCGCATCCCGAAGTGGCTGCTGCCGGTGATCCGCGAGAATCTGATCACCGACCGGCACATTCGGTTGTCGGCCGCGATCGTCGCGAGTTGGGCCCGGTACGCCGAGGGAGTGGACGAGGACGGCGAACCCATCGACGTCGTCGACCAGATGAAGGACTCCCTCGTGCCGATCGCGCGGAGCCAGCACGAGAACCCTACGGCCTTCATCGAGAACCAATCGGTCTTCGGCGATCTGGCCGACTATCCACGGTTCGTCACCGCCTATCTGTGGGCACTCGATTCGCTACACCGGGTCGGCGCGCGAAAAACACTCGAATCCCTGCTCGAGAAGGTGCAGTCATGAGCATGGTCGTCGGGGAAGCCCTCATCGACATCGTCACCGCTGCCGACGGCACCACCACCGAGTACGCCGGAGGCAGCCCCCTCAACGTGGCGGTCGGACTCGCCCGCCTCGGCAGACCGGTCGAGTTCGTCACCCGCATCGGGGAGGACGCACGGGGAGGAATGATCCTCGACCACCTCGCAGCCTCGGGCGTCCGTGTGGCGTCGGGAAGCATGTCCGCAGAGTCCACGGCCACCGCCCGCGCGACACTCGACCCGACAGGTGCGGCCACCTACGAGTTCGACCTCGAATGGGCGCTGCCCGCCCCCGCCTGGGCCTCGACTCCGGAGCTGGTTCACACCGGGTCCATTGCCGCCGTGACGGAACCTGGATGTGCCGTGGTGGCCGATATCCTCTACCGCCTCCGCTCCTCGGCGACCATCAGTTTCGACCCGAACGTCCGGACCGCACTGATTACCGACGAGGTACGGGCCCGGGAACGAATCGAGCACCTCGTGTCGATGTCCGACATCGTCAAGGCCAGCGACGAGGACCTCGCCTGGTTCGACCCCACCCGGGACCCCGTCGACATCGCCCGCGACTGGCTGGCGCTCGGACCCGCAGTGGTCGCCGTGACCAAAGGCTCCGAGGGCGCTTTCGCGGTGTGCGCGGCGGGTGTCGTCGAGATGGCCGCGCGCGAGGTCCAGGTGATCGACACCGTCGGCGCCGGTGACGCCTTCATGGCCGGACTGCTCGACGGCTTCTGGTCCCAGGGCCTGCTCGGCGCGAAACACCGCGGCGCCCTGCGTGCACTCGATCCCGCACGGCTGCGCACCGTACTCGCCAACGCCGTTCTCATGTCCGCCCTCACCGTCGCCAAGGCCGGCGCGGACCTTCCCGACCGCGAGACGCTCGACCGAGAGGCCGGGATTCTGCAATGACACTCGTCGCAGGAATCGACTCGTCGACCCAGTCGTGCAAAGTGCTCGTCTGCGACGCCGACACCGGAGAACTCGTCCGCAAGGGCACAGCGCCCCATCCCGACGGGACCGAAGTGCACCCGCAGGAATGGGCGCGGGCCCTGGACACCGCGATCACCACGGCCGGTGGTCTCGACGACGTCGCCGCGGTGTCGGTGGGAGCCCAGCAACACGGCATGGTGTGCCTCGACGACAGCGGGTCGGTGGTACGCCCGGCGCTGCTGTGGAACGACACCCGGTCGGCGGGGGCTGCCGCACAGTTGGTGGAGGATCTCGGCGGTCCCGACCCCTGGGCGGACGCCGTGGGTGTCGTCCCGCTCGCGGCCATCACCGTCAGCAAGCTGCGATGGCTCGCGGATTCCGAACCCGCACAGGCAGACCGAACGGCAGCGGTATGCCTCCCGCACGACTGGATCGGCTGGCAGCTCACCAGTGCCCGCGATCTCGACGCCCTGGCCACCGACCGCGGCGACGCCAGCGGCACCGGATACTTCTCGGCCGCGGCCAACGCGTATCGACCCGACCTGTTGTCGCTGGCCCTCCGTGGCCGCTCCGTGCAGGTGCCCCGAGTGGCAGCGCCCTCCGAGCGGATCGGCGAGACGCGGTCGGGCGCGGTACTCGGCCCCGGAACAGGTGACAACGCCGCTGCCGCACTCGCTCTGGACGCACAGGAGGGTGACGTCATCGTCTCGGTGGGCACATCGGGGGTGGTGTCCGCGGTGTCGGACATACCGGCCAACGACCCCGGCGGTTTCGTCGCAGGGTTCGCCGACGCGACCGGACGCCATCTGCCGCTCGTCTGCACGCTCAACGCGGCGCGGGTACTCGACGCCACCGCGGCACTACTCGGGGTCGATCACGAAGAGCTGTCGCGGCTTGCGCTGTCGGCACCGTCCGGCAGCGGCGGCCTGGTGATGGTGCCGTACTTCGAAGGCGAACGCACACCGAACCGACCGGACGCCACAGGGTCGATAGAGGGTTTGCGGCTGAGCAATTCGACGCCCGCCCACCTCGCGCGGGCGGCCGTCGAAGGGTTGCTGTGCGGGTTGGCCGATGGAATCGACCACCTGGTCGCGCAGGGTGTCGCCGTGCGCCGGATCCTGCTCGTCGGTGGCGGCGCACGCTCGCGGGCACTACGTGAGATCGCCCCGGCCATCTTCGGTGCGCCCGTCCTGGTGCCGCAACCCGGTGAGTACGTCGCGGTCGGCGCGTGCCGTCAGGCTGCGTGGACACTCGCCGGCACCACGCAACCACCCAAGTGGAATCAGACCTCCACCCAGCGTTACGAAGCCGACCCTGCCCCCAACGTCCGCGAACGCTACAGGCGCTCCGCGCCCGTGAGTGGTTAACGAGTCTCTGGACTCCTCAACCACTCACGGGCGGCGGAGCCGCCTACACCTTGACCAGCATCTTCCCGACGTTCCCGCCGCGCATGAGCTGGAGGAATGCGTCCACCGAATTCTCGATGCCCTCGACCACCGTCTCGTCGTGCACCACGTCACCGGACGCAAGCCACGGTCCCATCTTGGCGGCGAACTCGGGGAACACGTGGGTGTAGTTGCCCAGCGTAAATCCCTGCAACGTGAGACCGCGGCTGATGATGTTCATCATGTTGTCCGGTCCCGGCACACGCTCGGTGGCGTTGTAGCCGGCGATCGCGCCGCACAGCGCGGCTCGTCCCCCGTTGCGCATGGCGGCGAGTGCCGCCTCGAGGTGATCGCCGCCGACGTTGTCGAAGTAGACGTCGATTCCGTCACCCGCGACTTCGAGCAGCTGCTTGCGGATGGGTGCGGCCTTGTAGTCGAGCGCGATGTCATAGCCGTAGCGGTCGGTGAGTAGCGCCACCTTCTCGGCTGAGCCCGCGGATCCGAGGACCCGGGAGGCGCCTTCGAGGCGGGCGATCTGCCCGGCCGCAGTTCCGACGGCACCGGCGGCACCGGAAATGAACACGGAGTCACCGGGCTTCATGTGGGCGATGTGCAGAAGACCCACATAGGCGGTGAGGCCCGTCAACCCCAGAATGCCGAGGTATGCGGACACCGGGACACCGGGAATCTCTTCCACCACACGGAATGCGGAGGCATCGCCCTGCGCCACGTCGCGCCATCCCAGGTCGTGCACCACGACGGAGCCGACGGGGTGGCTGTCGGCGGTCGACTCGACGACTCGCCCCACTGCGCCACCGGTCATGGTCTCCCCCAGCACGAACGGCGGAATGTAGGACTTGACGTCGTTCATGCGACCGCGCATGTATGGGTCGACGGAGGTGAACTCGTTGACCACACGAACCTGATCACCGGCGAGGTCGGGCAACTCCACGGTGACAGTCCGGAAGTCGTCCTGGGTGGGCCAGCCCGCCGGCCGGTTGATCAATTGAATCTGCGTGCTCGATACCACGAGTAGTTCCTTTCACTGCTTTGACGAAAGATGTCTAGAGCGCCAGTCCGAGCGCGAGGAGAAGGACCGCGAGCAACGGAAGCGTGCCCTGGGTGAGAGCGGCGCGTGCCTTGTCCGGTGAAGAAATCAGCAGGACAGCCGCGGCGAGAACCATCGATCCGGCACCTGCGAAGACGAGGGCAGCACCCACCGCAGTCGCGCCGACAGCGACCGCAACGATGCCGACCGCGGTCACGATGGCGAGAAACAGGTTGTAGAAGCCCTGGTTGAAGGCCAGCTCCTTGGTGGCGGCGGCATCGTCGGCGGTGGTGCCGAAGGTCGCGCGGGTACGCGGCGCTGTCCACAGCACCGACTCGAGCACGAAGATGTACACGTGTAATGCACTGGCGAAAGCGGCGAGAACCAGACCGGCGGTGACCATGCAAGCTCCTCCTGATTGTGAACTGACCATTTCAATATATACTGAAATGAGCGTTTCACAACAGTGAGTGAGGATCGTCATGCCACGGACACAGGACTTCGACACCGCCGAGGTGATCGGCCTCGCACGTGACGTGTTCTGGGACAAGGGTTATGAAGCCACGTCGGTGCCGGACCTCGAACGCGCCACCGGACTCAACCGCTCGAGCCTGTACAACGCCTTCACCAGCAAGCGGGGCCTGTTCGACGCCGCCGTGCAGGACTACCTCGACCGGGTCGTCCGCCCGCGTCTGAAAATCCTCACCGCTGAACCCACCCGGCCCGACGCGGGCGTGCGCTACTACCGCGCTCTCGCCGAGACGTTGGCCACGCTCCCCGAGGACTGCCCGGGTCGTGGGTGCCTGCTCCTCAACAGCGCTGCCGGGTTCGCCGCCCACGACGAGACTCAGCGGATGGTCGTGGATGCCTACCGCAGCGAACTGTCCGCAGCGCTGACCCACGCGCTGCGTGCCCTGGATCCGGACGCGCCTGCCGCCGTCGTCGAGCACCGCACGCGGCTGCTGACGTCGTTGTCGGTCAGCGCGTTCCTGCTCTCGCGCATCAACCGGGACGAGGCGATCGCGGTGGCGCACACGGCGATCGAACAGCTCGAGGAGTGGCGCGGGACCGCCTGACCGCGCCGTCCGTCAGTCGGCCAGAGCCGGCGCCGCGTGCTTGCCGCGCTCGGGAGGAACGCCGTCTCCGGACGCCCGCTCGGCGGCCGCCGTCTCGATCGCGGTGGCGTGTTCGACGGCGTGGGGGGCGATACCCAGGTTGTCCAGGGTGTCCCAGAGACCGGCCATCGCCGCCTTCGGGTCGAGGTAGTACTCGGATTCGCGCACACGCCAGAAGGTCCAGCCGCAACGCTTGAGTTCCTGCTCGCGTTCGAGGTCGGCGATGCGCTGTGCCGGCGTAGTAGAGAAGGCGTCCGCATCACATTCGACGGCCAGCCTCATCGTCCCGCCGGTGACTACGAGGTCGATACGCCGATTGTTCACCTCGACTTGAGGATTGACGTGATAGCCGCGCTCGGCGATGTCGTGGAACACCCGCTGCTCGAGGAGGTTGTCGAACGGTGGCGTCCGGACGTCTCGGCTCACACCCTGGGGCATCGGCTCGGCCGGCGCCGGCGACGTCGACATGACGTAGCTCAGCAGGGAGTTACGGAGGTCTGCTCGCTTCAGTTCGTCGACGGTCACCGAGTGGAACAGCCACAACTGGTCCTGCGCCCGCGACGCCGCGACGTTGAATCGACGCTTGTACTGATTGGCCGTCAGCGGCACGAAGTGCTGCTCCGGCGTCACCACCATGGACAGGAAGACGACGCTGCGTTCATCGCCCTGGAAGTCGGGCGGTGTTCCCACCCGCAGCCGCCGTTGCTCCCACTGCTCGATTCCGATGCGCCGCACCAATTCACCGCGGATCGCGTCGACCTGCGACTGCCCTTGCAACACAACGATTCCGAACGTCTTTCCGTCGTACCGGGGATCGACGAGACATTCGATGAGCTGATCGACGAGCGCCTTCGCCTCGACGTGGTTGGCGAGCGTCGCGTCCCTACCCGACACCGTGGCGTCGGGAACGTAGGTGTGCCGCAGGGGCGGTAGCCGGTCTGCACCGAACTGCCGCACCGGCACCAGAGGAAGCTCACCGTAGAACTGGGTACTCGACCAGTTGATGATTTCGGGCATCGACCGGAAATGCTCACGCAACCTGACCACCTGGCCGAAACTGGTACGCAGGATGGAGAACAGGCTCGACCGGGGAGTCAGCGTCGCTTGCACGTATTCCGGGAGATCCGGAAGGTAGGCATCCAATCTGGTGAAGACGTCGTCGAGCGTCCCGTTGGTGGGGATATCGGCGGGCGCGCATTGCTTGTCGTCGCCTACCACGATCACCCGCGGTGCCAGCCACAGCAGGAAGAGGTTGGTGATGTCGGCCTGGCTCGCTTCGTCGACGATGACGACGTCGAAGCTGCCCGGAACCGGCGGTATGGACGCGAGAACCTGCTGCAGCGGCATCACCCAGGCGGGCACGGCTCCCTGCGCCTCTCCCATTGCGGATCTGGCTGCACTGCGGTACTTTTCGGCGTACTTTCCGCCTCCGGCACCGATGTTGGAGATGTGCTCTCGGTACGTTTGGAGCGCCCGCACCTGGTCGGCGGTGAGATTCTCGAGGCAGTCCCGCCACGCGGCCGCGGCCGCCAGCCGAGCGGTCAGATGTGCCAGATCGGCGTCGAGGCCGTTCAGTTCGGCTTCGAGTTCCTGCTCGCGCCCGGCGCGATGCTGTTCGGTGACCCACTGACGGGCACGACGCCACGCCCACGCCTCCGACAGCTGCCAACTCATCTCGTCCCATTCGGGAAGCGTCGCTGTCCGGCGCACCAGTTCGTAAAAAGCCGGGGCGACGGGGGCGAGGCGGTCGGACAACTCGTCGAAGAGCAACTGATCGTGCTGCTCGGCGCGCGCCCTGGCGTATTCCGCGAGGGCAGCGGACAGTGCCGCGTTGTCGGCACGGTCGAGTGCGGAAACCAGAGCGGTGCCCTCGGGGGAGGGACCCGAGTCGATCTCGGCAGACACCGCCGAGACGATAGCGTCGAGTTCTGCACGCGCACTGTCGACGTCGGTACGGGTGGTGATGGCCTCGGCCGCACCGGCGACCGCGGTGGCGTCGCGAAGTGTGCGCATGCGGGGGGCAGTGGGCGACAGCGCGAACAGCTCACGGGCAAGCGCATCGCGCGCCACGAGCAAGGCACGCACCCGCGCGATTCTGCCGACCATCAGGTTGAGGCTGTCGACCTGAACGGCGCGGGAACCGTTCATCTCCACCGGAATGCCGAGATCGCCCAACAGTGTTGCCGCGGTCTGGGCGGCGTCGTGCGCGCGTAGGTGTTCCGTGACGAGACGGACGGCAGCGGCCGTGGTGGCGGGTAGTCCGTCGACGGTCGCCTCGATGCCGAGCTCCTCGACGGCCTTCTGCTCGTCGCTGCGCCGAAAGCGCGACTTCCATTCCACGGCACCGGATTCCATGGCCACCGCCAGCGCCCCGACCGCGTGGAGTGCAGGCCTGCTCATGACGGAACTCTGGACGTCGTGCGCGCCGATGTAGCGGTCGGCGGCGGCGGCCGCTTCCACGATGGCAGGCAGCGCATCCAATCGGCCCCACAAATGCGTGGCCCGGCCGGCGAGAACCGTGTCGGCCAGTTCGTGGAATCTGCCGTCGAGTTCGAGGACGTCGTGCGCCCGGGCCTGCAGTTCCTTGCAGTGCCGGCGGACCGTGTGCGCGGTATCGGTGTCGACGCCGCCGAGGACGTCCAGTAGATGCGCCGACTGCGGGGTGTCGATGGGAACGGTGGTCGACGCCCGTGCGCAGAGCCGTTCGAGTTCTGCGCGGTTGGGCAGAAGTGCGTCGAGTGGCGGCAGACTTTGCCGCGAGCGCAGGGCACGTTCCGGTGTTGCCGTCACACAGAGTGCGCGCAAGGTGTCGAGCTCGGCGCCCGTCAGCGGCGATTCCTCGCTCAGCAGGGGTCCGGGGAGCCATTGGAAGTCGGCCTGCAGGGCCATGACCTTACGGACGATCGTGGCGGCCGTGCCTTCGTAACCCTCGGCCACGGGATCGTAGAGGTACGTCTCGGATTCGCGCAGTGCCGTCACGCGGTCGAGTACGACCGCACGTTTCTGCATTGCCTCCGCCCGCTGGGCCCGCAGGTCGGCGATCCGCTTGCCCTCGCTGTCCGGGTTGAACGACGACTTCCGCTCGGCGATCGTCGCGACACTGCGGTTGAGCTCGTCGGATCCACCGCGCGAGAGGTCGGTGATCGAGACGCACAGTTCCTGCATCTCGGGCGGCAGCTTGTCGCGGAGCACACGCAGCGCCTGAGCCTTCTCGCTGGTGACCAGCACCCGCTGTCCCCGGGCGAGGAGGGCCGAGACAAGATTCGCGATGGTGTGGGTTTTCCCCGTCCCCGGCGGCCCCTCGACCACCACCCCACTGTCTCCACCGAGGCGCTCGATGATCTGCGACTGCTCGGCGTTGGCGGGAAGGGGGAACAGAGGGTCCTCGGCGAGCGTGGCGGGCGCGGCAGCACCCGTGCGCTGCAGCCACGTCACTCGGTCCGCAGGCTCGATCGCGTCGACCAGCTGGGCAAGCCCGAGCGGGACCGTGGCACCGTCGCGTTCGAGATGGGCGATCATCTTCTCGTAGTACTCGACGAGCGCGAATGCGCTGCGCTTGCGAAGGACCAGCGCGGGTGCGGGGGCGAGTGTGGCCGTCCCCGTCTCGTCCGGGGGCTCGACAGCGTCACGGACATCGATAGCGGTGGTGACCGCCAGCGGTGCCCACTCCCGGAGGAACTGCCCGATCTCGGGGCCGAGCGGGGAGGTCGCGACCTCCTGCAACTGCTGTTGCAGTCGCATCGACTGCGAGCTGTCGTAGAGTCCGAGCCCGGTCAGCAGCTGGGAATCTTCGAGCCGAGGCGCTGTGCTCGGCGTCAACCGCACGAGGAGGTCACCTGTCCGAACGTCGCGGGAAATCCCTGCGGGCTGCGTGACGAGGTGGGTGCGGATACCGGCATCCGGACCCACACCGGGAACGGTGAGCAGACCGGAGGCGAGGACGAGTTCGATCGACTCGGGCCGGGCATTCAGCTCCTGCAGTATCGACTGCAGTGACTGGTACAGCTCGGCGTGCGGGCGCTGTTCGCGATCCGTCGCCGCCCAGGCCTTCCACCGCGGCAGGTACGCGTCGAAGGCTTGCCGGACCTCGTACGCCCGGCGGACGTCGTATTCCTCGTCGGAGTCCTCCGCATAGGCGTCCGATGCATTCAAGGTCAGTTCGGGCCGCGAGCTGTCGGATCGGGCAGCCGCATCCACCCAGCCGTGCAGAACGGGCGGCAGTGCCGGTGGATCCTCCACGGCAGCGACGGGCGCTCGGAGGACAATGTCACCCTGCGCTGCATCTGCCGAGGGTCGGAGCACCCTGCCATCGCGGTACAGCCATTCCACCTGTTCGTGCTGGTCGACGCGCAGTACAGGCTTGGTGCGAGCCCTGACGATTTCGCGCAGGAACTGCAGCAGCCGCTGGACGCGGCCTGCAAGCTCGGCGTCGGTTTCGGGACTCGACAATGTAAACCTCTGAGAGTTCTCGGTGATGGTCGGCGCTGGCCCCCGCCCCGCACACTATCGGGTCGACAGGGAGGAGATCGAGGCGTAGTCCCCGTTCGGAGGCAGGAAGAGCGCCCGGCAGTTGCGCAGGTCACAGGGACTGGACGGTCGCCTGGCACCGCCGCGCATCGATGCCCGTCCCCGCCACACCCCATTCGGACCATTCGGTCTCTAGTATCTGTCCATGGCCGATTCGCGCATCACCAAAGCCGGTGCCGTGCTGGCCACCGCCACTCTGCTGGCTTTCGGAACCGGTGCCGTCGGGGCTGCCGACCCCGCGCCGGGGTCGCGGGTCACGGCGTCTTCCGAGGGATTCGCCCTCGACGGTCAACACTGGTGGCCGACGGGTTTCAACGCCTATCAGTTGGCCACCAACTGGTCTGTGAACTGGGGTTGCGGGGCCATGGTCGATCTCGGGTCCTACTTCTCGTCACTTCCGCCGCACTCGCTGACCCGGTTCAACCTCTTCCAGGCACTGGCGATCAACCGGTTCACCGGGCAGCTCGACTTCGGACCGATCGACGCCGTCTTCGCTGCCGCCGAGGCACACGACCAGATGGTGATCCCCGTCCTCGCACCTCAGGACGGCGCGTGTGAAGACGACGTGTTCAAGGGCCGGCAGTGGTATGTCGACGGGTGGCAGACCATGACACCGGGGGCTCCCCGCACGTTGATGAGCTTCCAGGACTGGATGCACACCGCCGTCGACCGGTACAAGAACTCGTCCTCACTCGCCGCCTGGGAATTGGTGGGCGAACCGGAGACGAGCACTTGCACGGACGCGGCCTGTTCGTGGTGGACTCGGTCGTGTGGCCCAGACGCCGCGCAGGTATTGCGGGACTTCTTCGACGACGCCGGCGCCGAGCTCCGCGCCCGCGACCCGCGGACCCTGATCACGGCCGGATTCACCGGCGGCGGGCAATGCGGCACCCAGGGCGATGAGTACCAGTTCGTCGGGGCGTCGCCGTATGTGGACGTCGTCCAGTATCACGACTACGGCGCCGACGCCGTCCCGCTGCCGGGCGATCAGTGGAACGGTCTGGGTCGACGACTCGAACAGGCCCAGGCGCTGGGGAAGCCGCTCCTCATGGGCGAGATCGGTGAACTCGCCGGATCGTGCGGCGACCTCGATGACCGGGCCGCACACATCACCACGAAACTCACCGGACAACGCGATGCGGGCGCAGCCGGGGCACTGTTCTGGGCGTTCGTTCCGGATCCCCGGCCCACCGAGTGCACTTACGACGTGGGGCCCGACGACCCGCTGTGGGATGTGGTCGAGCAGTTCGGGTCCCTCGGCACGGGTACCGCCCCGGGCGCCTACTGAGAACTCAGGACACGAGCACGCGCACGGTCTCCGCTACGCACGCCGGCTTGTCGGATCCTTTGATCTCGATGGTGTTCTTCACGACCACCTGGGCGCCCTTTGCCGTGCGTTCGCAGGAGACGATCTCGCCGCCGGCGCGGATCGACGCCCCCACCCGGACCGGTTCCGGGAAGCGAACCTTGTTGAGCCCGTAGTTGATCACCATCTTCACTCCGTCGACGCGCATGATTTCTGCGCCGAGCTTCGGCAGCAGTGAGAGCGTGAGATAGCCGTGCGCGATCGCCGCGCCGAACGGGCCGTCCGCGGCACGCTCCGGGTCGACGTGGATCCACTGGTGATCTTCGGTGGCGTCGGCGAAAAGGTTCACGCGGTCCTGCGTGACCTCCAGCCATTCGCTGAAGCCGAGGGACTCCCCTACCGCAGCTTCGACCTCGTCGATTCCGTTGAACACGCGCATGTCGGTACTCCTCCTCGTTGGTTCACAGTTCAGAAGTGGTTGGGGTTGTTCAGTGCCCACCGCGGCGGAGCGTGACTCGGTAGGTGTAGTGCTCGGGCAGGAAGTAGCTGACCGCGAGTTCGACGATCCGGCCTTCGGCGTCGGTGTACAGGCGGTCTACTCGCAACATCGGGTGCTCGACGTCGCAACCCAGCTCCCGGGCAACGAACTCGGTGGCCGGCGCCACGGTGATCGACTGCGCCGCCTCGACGATGGGGCTTCGCAGGTGCGGTTCCAGCAGGCCGATGATCGTGTACGAGCTGACGGCACCCTCGGCCATCTCGGGCGCGTCGACGACGAGCCGTGCGATCTCGTCGGGAAGGTAGACGGTGGTCAGCACGAAGGGTGTGTCGTCGTGACGTCGCCGGAACACGACCGTGTGGACGAGGTCGGTATCGAGCCGGAGCCTGCTCGCCGCCTCGATGTCGACCCGGCGGCGCAGCGGCGAGACCACCTCCATGGTTGTGTCCGTGGACAGATTCATCAGGTCTTCGATGGATCCGAGCTGACGCAGGTAGCGGCCATCGGACTCGGCCGCGAAGGTGCCACGCCCGGGCACCCGGTAGACGATGCCCTCGGCCACCAGATCCTGGAACGCCCGCCGGACCGTTTGACGACTCACCCCGTGTTGCTCCGCGAGCTCGAATTCGGTGGGAAGTTTCACGCCGTCGCGGTATTTGCCCGCAGCAATGTGCTCGCGCAGCTGTTTAGACACCAGCTGGTACGCCGGCTCGCTCTCTCGTTCCCTACCGTTCATCGCGCACCGATCCTACGTGCAGGTTGTGGGACTATAGACCGCCTCGGGCCACGAGTTGCGAGACGATGACGTTGCGCTGGATCTCGTTGGTGCCCTCGCCGACGATCATCAGCGGGGCGTCCCGGAAGTACCGTTCGACGTCGTACTCGGTGGAGTAGCCGTACCCACCGTGAATACGGACCGCCGACAGCGCAATCTCCATCGCCACCTCCGACGCGTACAGCTTCGCCATACCGGCCTCCATGTCGCACCGCTCGCCGCTGTCGTACTGCTCGGCCGCATGCCAGGTCAGCTGCCGCGCCGCGGTCAGCTTGGTCGCCATGTCGGCCAGGTAGTTGCCGATCGACTGGTGCTTCCAGATCGGCTTGCCGAAGCTCTCCCGCTGCTGCGCGTAGGCGAGGGAATCCTCGAGCGCCGCCGTCGCCACTCCCAACGCCCGGCAGGCCACCTGGATGCGCCCGGTCTCGAGACCCTTCATCATCTGCCCGAACCCCTTGCCCGGGGCGCCGCCGAGGATCGCCGTGGCCGGAATGCGATAACCGTCGAACGAGAGCTCGCACGTCTCGACACCCTTGTACCCGAGCTTCGGCAGATCCCGCGACACCGTGAGCCCCTGACCGTGCTCGACCAACACGATCGAAATACCCCGGTGCTTCGGATTCGCACTCGGATCGGTCTTGCACAGCAGAGCGATCAATCCCGAGCGGCGGGCGTTGGAAATCCACGTCTTCGCACCGCTGATCACCAGATCGTCGCCGTCGGTCTTCGCGTTGGTCGACATGGCCTGCAGATCCGATCCCCCACCGGGCTCGGTCAGCGCCATCGTGGCCCGGATCTCGCCCGTCGCCATCTTCGGCAGATACTGCTGCTTCTGCTCCTCGGTGCCGTATAACGACAGCAGCTTCGCGACGACGGTGTGCCCGCCCATCGCCCCGGCCAGGCTCATCCACCCACGGGCCAACTCCTGCGTCACCTGCGCATAACATGGCATCGACACCGGCGATCCGCCGTACTCCTCCGGCACCGCCAACCCGTAGATCCCGATCTGCTTCATCTGCTCGATCCACTTCTCGGGGTACTCGTTGGCGTGCTCCACCTCCTGCACCGTCGGCTTGACGTCGCGGTCGATGAAAGCCCGCACCGTCTCGACCAGGTACGTCTCTTCCTCGTTCAACTTGCCCATGAACCCTCACCTCGGCGCTCGACATTTGTACGGCCATAGTTGCGCTTTGTTCGTCGTAAGTCAAGAATCCGTCTTGACATAGCCGGTTAGGCCCTGCCAGCATCGTGTGCGGTCCTGAAGTTCTGGCCGTACATATCGGCCGTGCCCGGCTATCTCGAAACCCGGCAATCCCGAAACGAGGAATGAAGCATCGTGCAGAACCTCACCCGCAGGCGCGCCGTCCTGGTGGCCCCCGGATCCGACGAACGCAAAGCACTGAAGGCTTTGCAGTCGAACGCCGACGAGGTGGTCCTCGATCTCGAGGACGCCGTCGCACCGGCGAAGAAGGCTGCGGCCCGCGATCTCGTCTCTCGCCTCGTGCGCGAATCGGACGGCTCCCGGGCAGTCTCCGTCCGCATCAACGCGCTCACCACACCGTGGGCAGCGGACGACCTCGCCGCATGTGCCGAGCTCGGCCCCTCGTTGACGAGCATCGTCGTTCCCAAGACCGAGACGCACCAGGATCTGCAGGACGCCGCGGACGCCGTCGGGACCGTCCGACTCCAGGCGCTGGTGGAAACACCGCGCGGCGTACAGAACATCGATGCGATCTCACGGGCCGATCACCTCGATGCGGTCATCGTCGGCTACGCCGATCTGGGTGCCGCACTGGGACGTTCCCGCGCAGCCCTCCCCGAGCACTGGCTCGTCATTCAGGAGGCGGTCCTCGTGGCCGCTCGCGCCGCAGGTATCCAGGCGATCGACGGCCCCTTCCTCAGCATCGCCGACGACGACGCATTCCGGCACTCGGCGTCGTGGACGAGCGCCCTCGGATTCGACGGCAAGTGGGTGATCCACCCGAACCAGATCTCCTCTGGCGCCGCGGCATTCACTCCCTCGAACGCCGACGTCGAGAATGCGCGACGAGTGATCGACGCGCTCGCCGACGCGGAGGCGGCCGGAAACGGCGCCGCGCAACTCGACGGTCAGATGCTCGACGAGGCCGTCGCAGTTGCGGCACGACGGGTTCTCGCACAGGTGGGTGGACAATGACGATCACGCAGACGTACGTCGGTGGACCGTATTTCGACGAACTCGAGATCGGTCAGGTTTTCAATTCGGCTCCTGCCGTCACTCTGACCAGTGGCCTCTCGGCCACCCACCAGGCAATCCTCGGCGACCGGATTCGGCTGCCACTCGACACTCACCTGTCGCGGGCGGTCACCGGAGCGTCCGAGGGGGTGGCCAACCCGGGACTCGTGTGTGACCTTGCGATCGGACAGTCGACGGTGGCCACCCATCACGTGAAGGCCAACCTCTTTTACCGCGGCCTGCGGTTCCACCACTTCCCGCACCTGGGTGACACCCTCCATACCCGCACAGAAGTAGTGGGATTGCGCGAGAACTCCGCGAAACCCGGGCGGAAGCCCACGGGCCTCGCCGCCCTGCGGATGACGTCGACCGATCAGGACGGCCGGACGGTCCTCGACTTCTACCGCTGCGCGATGCTTCCCCTCTCCGAGAGCCCCGATGAGAACCGCGTCCGGAAGGCGGACGACCTGTCGGCCGTCGGTCCGCAATCGGAGCAGCCCTTCGGCGCACCGGAGGGATGGGATCTCGGCGTGTACCGCGAGAAGGTGCCCGGCGAACATTTCACCCCCGCCCTCGCCGGTGCGGTGTTCCGCAGCAGCGGTGATGTGGTGTCCAGCGCACCGGAACTCGCACGCCTGACCCTGAACATCGCGGCCACACACCACGACGAGCGCGTCGGCGCCGACGGCCGGCTCGTCTACGGCGGCCACACGATCGGAATCGCCCTCGGGCAGGCCACTCGCGCCCTGCCCAATCTCGTCACCGTCCTCGGCTGGAAGTCGTGCGATCACACCGGGCCCGTCCATGAGGGCGACACCCTCACCAGTGAACTCCGCGTCGAGAGCGCCGACGCCCTCGCCGCTGGGGGTGGACTACTCCACCTTCGGTCGCTGGTGTTCGCGCACAACGCCACAGCCTCCGACGTTCCCGTCCTCGACTGGCGTTTCACCGCCCTCATGGCCTGATCTCCACCATCAAGGAGCTTCTCTCGTGACTGCCCACACTCCCCTTGCCGGACTTCGGATCGTCGAGGTCTCCAGCTTCATCGCGTCCCCCCTGTGCGGGCTGACGCTGTCTCAGCTGGGGGCCGAGGTGATCCGGGTCGACCCCGTCGGCGGCTCCGCCTGCTACAAGCGCTGGCCGGTCACGAGTGACGGTGAGAGCATCTACTGGACCGGTCTCAACCGCGGTAAGCGGTCCGTGGCCGTCGACATGCGCAGCCCCGAGGGGCAGGAACTGGTGCAGCAACTGGTCACGGCCCCCGGTGCGGGTGGCGGAATCCTCGTCACCAACGCCGGTGGCCGTGACTGGCTCGCCCACGACGCGCTCAGCGCCCTGCGCTCCGACGTCATCACCCTCGAAGTTCTCGGTGGCACCGACGGTTCCCCCGCCGTCGACTACACCGTCAATGCGGGACTCGGTTTCCCGTCCATCACCGGTCCCACCGATCATGCCGGTGTCGTCAACCACGTCCTGCCCGCGTGGGACGTGGTGTGTGGGCTGTACGCCGCGCTGGCCGTTGCCGCCGCCGTCCGGCACCGCGACGCCACCGGTGAGGGCACCCACATCCGCCTGCCGCTCGAGGACGTCGCGCTCGCCACCGCAGGCACGCTCGGCTACCTCACCGAAGTCCAGATCAACGGCACCGGCAGGCCGGCGACCGGAAACTCCGTCTACGGCACGTACGGAACGGATTTCACCACCAGCGACGGCGAACGGTTCATGATCGTCGCCCTCACCCCACGTCACTTCCGTGACCTTGTCGCCGTCACCGGAACCACGGCCGCGGTGGAGGCACTCGCCACCGCACTCGACGTGGACTTCGCACGCGAAACCGATCGCTTCACCCACCGCGACGTCCTCACAGCCCTGTTCGCCCGCTGGTTCCGCGAACACACCGCAACCGAAGTGGCCGAGGCACTCTCGAAGACGTCCGTGCTCGCCGAGCGCTACCGCACCTTCGAGGAAGTGGTGAAGTCCGGTGAACTCGAGAAGAACCCGATGTTCACTCCCCTCGATCAGCCGCGCATCGGCACCTACCTCGCGTCCGGGCATCCCGCTTCGTTCGACGGCCACCACGCCACCGTCGCACCGGCATCCGCGGTGGGAGAAGACACCGCACAGGTCCTGAGGGACTGGCTCGGCACGCCGGAATCCGACATCGCCGCGCTGCACGAACGCGGAGTCGTCGCCGGCTGAGCGGAAGAACTACTGCGCCTGCACCAACTCCCAGCCGGTGCTGAGATCACGCACGAGGTCGGGAATACGCCGGACGACGCGTTGGGTGTCGACGAAGTCCCGGAACGGCATCGCGAGAATCGCGTGCATCTCTCCGGGACGTGTCTCCACCAGCCGCTGGTAGGACGGAGCGATGTCGCTGACGATGTACTCCCAGCGTGGTTTTCGGTCGGCCCAGTTGAAGCCGGGCAGGGGTGCCCGCAGTCGCAGTTTCCGTCCGTCGATGTACCCGGTCACCGACAGCGGTGCCGCCTTTCCCGCCGACCTCGAACCGGGGACCGACGGTTGGGCGGCCACCGTGGTGGCGTAGGTCAGCGCCCTTCCCACTCCGTCGCGGGCCGCGGAGGTGGTGTCCCACTGGTCGGCGATGATCTGGTTCTGCTCGCGCGACGCCATCCGGAACAAGGCATCGGAGTATCCGGACTTCGTGCCCGAGAAGACACCTTCCCACGCGATCCTGGCGTTGTCGTCGAGCAAGCGTGCCGCCGCGAATTCCTCGACTGCTGCGCGTCCACCGTTCAGGTACGCCTCGTGCATCGGCACCATGTCGAAGTAGATGTGCTTCTGCATCATCAGCAGTCGCTTCTGATACCAGTCGACGTCCTCGGCAGTGATCGACGGCCCGATGGTTGCCAATGTCCTCACATCGGACGGTAGCAACGACAGCGCCTCGGCGGGCAAACCGCGGATCGACGATGCGACTGAGTTACCGAGGGCGTGGATGGCGTCGACGTCGAGCACGGTCCTGCCCATGTCGAGGTCCCAGAAACCGGCGGCGAAAGAACCGCCGGCCATGCCCGCCATGCCCGACCAGTAGAGTTCGGCGCGCTCGCGTTGATAGCGGCCGTAGTTCTCGTAGACGCGATCGACGACGGTCGCATTGGCGATCAGTCCGGCATTCGGATCCCACGTCGCCAGATCGATGCCGGACGCTTCCGCTCCTCGGGCCAGCCAGTACTGGTGCAGCAGTGCCGAATACCGCACCGGGGCAATACCGTCGGCCCTGGCCGAGGACAGTGCGGTGCCGAGGACGGCCGGGTCGGTGGGCAGTCGTGGGTCGAGACCGCCGATCGCCTCGGCGTCGGCGTTGGACGGCGCGAGATCGATCAGACCGTCGTACCCAGCGGCGTGCGCGACGCCCTGACCTGGGACCGCCAGGGCTGCCACCCCGAGAAGTGCAGTGAGCAAGGCGCGAATCGCTGGTCTCCGACGCGAAGGCCGGTGGTCGGGCAGGCGCATAGAGATATCGAACAACATATATGTGATGCGGCGCGGTCGAATGGCGGAACTGTCCCGCTTCGATCAGTCGGTCAGGCGGCCCAGCACGGACGAGAGGATCGTGTGCGCGTCGGCGATGACCGCCTCGATGGGCTGAGGTTTCTCCGACAACACCCACTGCTGCGCGATCATCAGGACGGCACCGACGAGCCCGGTGGCGAGGGTGTGCAGATGGGGATCCGGCGCCCGATCGATCGCCGGATTGATGACGAAGAGAACGGCGTCGACGAACTCGAGGGTGACCCGGCGATAGGCGCGGTCCACTTCCGGCCCGACACCCAGAACCTCCTGGAACGCGATCCGCGGGATTCGGGGATCCTCGGCGACGGACTCGAAGAATGCGGTGAGGGCGCCTCGCACTCGGGTGTCGAGGTCGGCGGGGTCACGGCCGGCGCCGGCGAGCACATCCTCCCGCAACCGATCGGTCACCGTGCCATACGCCGCGAGCAACAGCGCCTCGCTGTCGGTGAAGGATTCGTAGAAGTAGCGCTTGGTGAGCCCGGCGACCGCACAGATCTTCCCGACCGTCGCCGAGCGGTATCCGGTAGTGCCGAACACCTCGACCGCAGCGTCGATCAAGCGCAGTCGGCGCTCTTCCTGACGTTGCTGGGGTCCCGCACCGCGGTAGGTGCGACCGGGTTCCTCGAGCCTGGGCGAACTCACGACCCAATATTGACACTGACCGGTTCCAGATACAAACTGACACCGGACGGTGCCAGATAACTACGCCAGGAGATCGCCATGCCCACGCTCAGGAACAAGGTCGCGCTCATCACGGGCGCTGCGCGGGGCATCGGGGCAGACACCGCCCGTGCGCTCGCCGCAAAGGGCGCCAAGCTCGTCTTGATCGACCTGGATGCTGCGCCCCTGCAGGCTCTGGTCGCCGAACTCGGTGACGACGTTGCCCTCGCCGCCGTCGCCGACGTGTGCGACCTGCCCGCGATGCAGAGAGCCGTCGCCGCCGGCGTCGCGAAGTTCGGCGGCATCGACCTGGTGCTCGCGAACGCCGGAATCGCCAGCTACGGCTCGGTGTCGCAGGTAGACCCGGCCACCTTCAAGCGCGTTCTCGACATCAACATTCTCGGCGCCTTCCACACGGTCCGGGCCGCGCTCCCGTCCGTCATCGAACGCAAGGGCTACATACTTGTCGTCTCCTCGCTCGCCGCATTCACCGCCGCACCCGGCCTCGCCGCGTACTGCGCCAGCAAGGCCGGGGTCGAGCATTTCGCCAGCGCCCTTCGCCTCGAACTCGCTCACCTCGGTGTAGCGGTCGGATCGGCGCACATGTCGTGGATCGACACGCCACTCGTCCAGGACGCGAAGGCGGATCTGTCGGCGTTCAATCAGCTCCTCGCCGTTCTGCCCGGCCCCCTCGGGAAGACGACGTCGGTACAGGCGTGCGTCGACGCCTTCGTTCATGCCCTGTCTCGCCGCAAGCGCCGCGTGTACGTACCCCGCTGGGTCGGGCCGGTGGGCTGGTTCAAAGCGGTGGTCACCTCCAGGATCGGCGATCGCGCGGTCCTGCCCCACATCCCGCGGATTCTTCCGTTGATGGACGAAGAGGTGGCCGCCCTCGGCCGGTCCACCTCCGCGCGCAACGTTGCGCTCGACGACGTGGCGGTCGACCCGTCATGACGTCCACCGACACCGCCGCCGGCCTATCCGACACCGAGCGCACAGTCGAGCATCTCGATGTGATCGTGATCGGCGCCGGCCTCTCCGGAATCGGCGCCGCGTACCACCTGCAGGACAAGTTCCCTGGCCGCACGTATGCGATCCTCGAGGGCCGCGACGCGATCGGTGGCACCTGGGACCTGTTCCGCTACCCCGGAATTCGGTCCGACTCCGACATGTACACCCTCGGCTACCGGTTCCGGCCCTGGGAGAACGACAAGTCGATCGCCGACGGCTCCTCCATCCTCGAGTACGTGCGCACAACGGCCGCCGAGGCCGGCATCGATCGCCACATCCGGTTCGGACATCGGGTTGTCCGAGCCGAATGGTCGAGCGCCTCCTCGACGTGGACGGTCGAGGCCGAACGCACGGACTCCGGCGAGAAGATAACGCTGACAGCGGATTTTCTCTTCTCCTGCAGCGGCTATTACCGGTACGACGAGGGCTACACCCCGGATTTCCCGGGGCTGGAACGATTCGACGGCCAGGTGGTGCATCCCCAGCAGTGGCCCGAGGATCTCGACTACGCCGGCAAGCGTGTCGTCGTCATCGGTAGCGGCGCGACCGCGGTGACCCTCGCGCCGTCGATGGCGGCCGAGGCCGAGCACGTCACCATGCTGCAGCGCTCGCCCACGTACATCCTCTCCATGCCGGCCGAGGATGCGCTGGCCAACCGCTTCCGCAAGCACCTTCCCGCGCGCGTCGCCTACGGCCTGACGCGGCTGAAGAACGCGTCGGTCGCGGTCGCGATCTACCAACTGTGCCAGCGTTATCCGGAGTTCATGAAGGGCCGTATCCGGCAACTGCAGACGAAGTGGCTTCCTCACGGTTACGACATCGACACCCACTTCACGCCGCGATACAACCCGTGGGATCAGCGTCTGTGCCTCGTCCCCAACGGAGACCTGTTCCGTGCCATCCGTCATGGTGAGGTGTCAATCGTCACCGATCACATCGACAGCTTCACGAAGAACGGCATCGCCCTGAAGTCGGGCGAGGAACTGAAGGCAGACATCGTGGTGACCGCCACCGGGTTGAATCTGCTTGCCTTCGGCGGAATGACGCTCGCCGTCGACGGCCGCGACATCGATCTCGCGTACACGATGGCATACAAGGGCATGATGCTCAGCGGCGTACCCAATTTCGCGTTCGTCATCGGGTACACCAACGCATCGTGGACCCTGAAGGCGGACCTCGTGTGTGAGTACGTGTGCCGTCTTCTCGAGCACATGGACGAGAAGGGGTACACGAACTGCGTGCCCGAACGTGACGCGTCGGTCGACGAAGAACCGTTCCTCGACTTCGCCGCGGGTTACGTACTCCGCTCGGTGGAGTCGTTCCCGAAGCAGGGTTCGAAAGCCCCGTGGCGGCTGCGCATGAACTACTTCCACGACCTCGTCACTTTTCGCCACGGCAAGATCCTCGACGACGCGATGACCTTCCGTGGGTCACGACCGCCCCGTTCGCTCACGACAGGACACTGACGCACAAGCAGTCACGGGGCGGGAAGGATGTCGGCCGGTAGTGTCCATTCGGGTGGGATGGCCGTCGCCAGTTGGCTGACGACGGGATTGTCGGTGGTGTCGAGACGCTCGATCAGCTCGCGCACCGGCACCTGGTCCGGCGCAGGCGTCGGCTCGGGACCGAAGGCTCCCAGCACGTCGGATGTGTGCTGTTCCTTGCTCCCATAGGTGTTGGCGGCCACCGAGAAGTCGGGACCGAACGAGGCCGATGCGACGATGTCCGGTCCGTAGTCGGACCAGCCCCATTTGGTGCCGACGACGGAGGGAAGCGTGCTCGTTCCCCAGTCCTGGGTCGTTCCGTCCGCCGCGACGGGGGCGGCGGTGGCCATCCAGCCGAGAATAGGACTCGACGGGTCGGTGGCCTTCTTCGCCTCCAGGAAGGTGACGGTGTCGGCCGTGCTGGTGCTCGAGTTGCCCCAGAAGGCGGCGCCTCGCGTTGCAGTGAGACCGTACTCGCGGGCCACGGCGTCGATGGAGTGCGGATACTTGGCGTACGCCTGGGAGGCGGCACCGTCGTCGCTGTCCCGAATCATGCGCTGACCGAGCTCACGGTCCTCGGCAGAACCGTCTCCGTGCCGGAGCATGTAGTCGGCCACATACAGTTTGACGGTCGACAGGCCGGGTCGGGCCTCCGCGGAGTTGGCGGTACCCACCCGCGTTCCGCTGGGTGAGTGCGCGAAAGACAGCGAGGTACGGTCGGGGACGGTGTCGAACCCATCCGGTGAGGGAGCGGCGTTCACCGAACCGGATTGGGCGGCCACTCCACCGCCGAGGAGGAATGCCACGGCTGCACAACGCGCGCAGAGCTTCTTCGCGCCTGCGGGGGTGAAATGGGGAAAACGCATAGTTGCGGGTACCCGCAGCGGGGACGGTGACACATCCCTGCCGGCGCGAGCAGTGCCCGCCGCGAACAACTCGACGCCCTACTGTGGATTGAGCGTGTCAGGTCACCGGCCGGATCCTGGTTTGGCGTGTAGACGATGCGCTGCCGCCTTGACCGCGTCCGGGGTCACCGTGTTCACCGCCGCCATCGCCTTGGACATGATCGACCCGGCCACTACTTTGCGCTCACCCTTCATCATGGCCTCGTAGCCCTGCTTGGCGACCTCGGCGGGATCATCCTTGGGACCTTGACCGAGCTTGGTGTCGTCGAGCTCGGCGCGGCTGAAGAAGTGGGTGTCCGTGGGCCCGGGCATCAATGACGTGATGGTGACCGGGCTGTCTTTCAGCTCCCCTTGCAGCCCCTCCGCGAACGACTGCACAAACGACTTGGAAGCGTTGTAGACGGCTTGATACGGACCGGGCATCGTGGAGGCCACGGACGAGGTGATCAGTATCCGCCCCGCACCACGGGAGACCATGTCGTCGAGCACGAGTTTGGTCAGGTGCACGGTCGACCTCACATTGAGGTCGATGATGGCGAACGTGTCGGCGAGGTCGGTGTCGACGAAGGCGCCGCCATGTCCCACACCGGCATTGAGTGCAGCGGCAGCGAGCGGGCGGCCGTCTGTGGTGATCGCCTCCCACACCGACGCCACACCCTGTTCGGTGCGCAGATCGGTGCGCACAGGTATCACACCGGCACCCGTCGACCTCAGTTCGGCGACGGCGGAGTCCAGGGCTTCGGAGTCCGCCACGACGACGAGGTCGTAACCGTCCTTGACGAACAATCTGGTCAGTTCGAGCCCGATCCCCCGGGACGCTCCGGTGACGAGAGCCAGTGGGCGTGCCATGGTCATAGTTCTCACCCCTCCGTGGTGTGGTTTCTCCGTCTACGGAGCCGCAGAATTGCCGAGGTCAGCATGCCGAGAATGAAGCCGAGAACTGCGGCGAGTAGTAAGGACAGCCCCAAAGCGAGGTCCAGATCCCAGCCGAAGTAGCTGGTGTCCCCGTTCTGCACGACGAACACGATCAGCGCTGCAAGGACGACGAGCGCGAATGGTCGTGAGTACGGAAGTGCGGCGCTTGACCGTGGTGGTCTGTCCAGCCGTTCCCGTGGGAACGTACGGTTGCTCGGTCACGAAAGAACCCCTCTTCACTGGGAGAAACAGTCGGCGATCACGGTGCCGAATACCCAGGTGCCGGCATCTCACACCGGCATATTTACCTCACACCGGCAGATCAGGGTGCAGTCGGAGTTGTGCGGGGAACACGGGTCACCGACGATGGAACAAGACTCATCTGACGCAGGTTTCCGCACACCTCACCGAGGAGAAGGCACCATGGGCGATTCTGGACGAGCACTCGACACCGTACGCAGCGCATTCGTGGGTCCGTTCCGCATTGCCGCGTCCGTCCGCCATGCACGGGTGTTCCACCCCAAGGGGCTGGTTATCGGCGGCACAGTCGAATTCAACTCGTCCTGGTGGCCGGGACGTACCCGAATCTCGTTGCCGGTGACCGCGCGGATGTCCGGTGGAATCGGTACTCCGTCCATGATCCCCGACGTACTGGGTCTCGCTCTGCGGATCGACCTGGACGAGGGCCCCACGCCGTGGGATCTACTGTTGGCGAGCTCGGGCACCTCGTCGCTGACCCGCATGCTGCCGCTTCCTGCCACGGGATGGAACACCGCCCGATACAGCAGTCTCATGCCGCTCTCCTCGACGGGCGGACCGCCCACCTGGGTGCTTGCCGAACCGGTCGGTGAGCACCCGCCGACGACGTCGATCAACGCACTCGCCGATGCCCTCGCGATCGCGCCGCTCGCATTCTCCTTACAACTGGCTACTTTCACCAATTCACCCACGCCGTCAGGGCGTGTCGTGCTGAGCGATGTGCGCGACCTCGCGGATGACGAACAACCGTCTTTCGATCCGGTAGTGAACTGCCCACCCTCGATCGCGTTGCGGCCCGAGTGGCTTGCCGCAGCGCGGATTGGGGCGTATCGGGGCAGTCGCCGAGGTCGGGGCGCTACCGACGAATAGCGGTCAGGGCTTGTCCGGGTCGAGTGCTTCCTTGACCTTGCCGACGAGACCCCTTTTCCGTGCCCAGTGCGCTCGAGGCCGGGTCACCCAGGCTCCCGTCGTACGTCGGATAGAGCTTCGGATCCGGCGCGGGCGCACCGCCCTTGCCTCCCAGCGGCTGCGGGTCCGCGAGGAACCGATTCTCGTGGACGCCGTCGGGTGCCGGACCCGACGCCCAGCGCCCCTGATCACACATCGTGCCATCGGACAAGTGCCAACGCGTTCGGGGCGATACTGCCCTCGAGTCCGTCCGCCTTCAACTCCTCGATCGCCCCAGTCCGCCCCGAGGACCGAGATACTGCTTACGAGAAAATGATTGACGGTGGCGGGTCTATCCGGCGTCCGCCTGGTAGCCGATGGTGTCGAAGTCGGGGTCGGGGCCGACGCGGCTGAAGCTGTTCACCCAGGTTCGGTCGAGGCGGAAGCGGTCGATGGGCCTGACGGTGCGCAGCGCTCGCACGGCGGCGCGGAGCGCGGGTCTGTGGACGGGCCGCGGTGCACTCACCCCGAGCAGGTCCCGTACTTCCGGTTTGAGGGTGTCGATGACCAAATGCCGGATCGCCGGCCGCAGCGGTCGCGGGACATATGCACTGATGCCGCGAAGCTGTCCCTTGAAACTCTCGGCGGCGGCGATCGTCGGGGTGAAGGTGCGACGTTCGTATTCGTCGATCCAGTCGAGGAACTCGGCGCGGGTTTCCGGGACATCGCGCAGGCGCATGCCGCGGGCGACGCCCAACCAGAAGTTGAACCGGGCGTCGTTCTCCTTGTCGGTGAACCAGCGGTGTCCCACGGCCTTGGCGAATCGTTCGGGATCGAAGATCAGCATTCCCAGGACATGGACCTGGGTCTCGTTGCCGACGCCCTTGACCTGGCGATGAATGTCCTGGACCCGGTCGAACACCGCCTGCGCCTGCGGACTGCGGTGGCCGCGACGCATGAACTCGCCGAAGAACGTGAGGGTGTCGCGGTCACGCCGAACCGGTGTGCGGATCTGATCACCGGCGCCTTCGCGCCAGATCCGGTTCGCCACCGCCGGATTGCCGAGCGTTCGGGCGAATCCAGACGTGTACGCCATGTAGGCGAACAGCGGTGGAATGAGGACGTCCATGCTCAGATGGGTGATCTCGACATCGTGATCGATGGGGTCGAGGGAGTCGATCATCCGCATAATCTGTGCACCGCTCGCCCTCCTCGGCTCCCAGTACTGCGGAAGTGGATTTGCGGGGGTGGTGTTCTGCGGCGTCATGGTGATCCTTCATCGGTGGCGGTTCGGGTAGTTGCGGCAAGCCCGGTGACGACGATGTGGCGGGCCTGTTGCAGACATGCCTGCGCATCGGCGCGATCGAGCGCCGCCGCGTCACGGCGCAGGGTCAGTGCAGCCACGCCGTTCCATGCGCCGAACAGGAAATGGGCCAGCAGTCGGGCATCGACCGGGCCGGCCTCCCCGCAGTGCACGGCGTCCTCGATCCGGGACTGGAATGCCGCCCGCAACGCTTCGATTCGTGTGGACACGACCTGCTCGACCGCACCCGCAGCTCCGTCGGCCGGTTCGGTCGCGAGATAACGCACGAACACAGGGTTGTCGAGCAGGAACTGCATGTAGGCGGTGCCGGCGGCGGCCACCTGCTCCAGAGGCGAGGTGCTCGCGTCGAACGCCGCGGTCAGGTAACCGGTCGCCCGTTCGGCGACGCGTTCGGCCACCGCGACCGCGATCCCGTCTTTACTGCCGAAGTGCACGTAGACCGAACCGACCGAGACATCCGCAGCTTCGGCGATGTCGTCGATCCGGACCGCATCATGTGGCTTCGCCGCCATCAGGCCCTCCGCGGCATCGAGCAACGCAGTCCGGGTACGCATCCGCCGACGGGCACCGCGCGGCAACGCCGGGCCGCCTCCCGTATTTGTAGTGGCGTTCATAACTGAACCGTACAACAAACCTGAGCGACACTTCAACTGAGCGACACTTCAACCAACCGTCTGAGCTCGCGATCTGATCTCGCGAGATGGTTCGAAGGACATCGCTGAAAGCGAGCTTTCGAAACGTGGGCACAGGTGCAGATGGATGGGTGACCTCGGCGCTCTGCTGCGCGGGCGGCGGCCAACGTTCGGGTGCGCTCCGCGGCGCAGAGCATGCATCAGCGGCAGTATGGTTTCCCGCGAGACCGGCGTGCCGAGCGCCTCCTGGCTGCCAGACGCTTGCCCGGAAATGCCCTCGCCGCTCTGCCTCTCACCGGATTGGACCGTTCACGGGATCGACTGGATCAGGTGTCCCGCCGGGCGCACTCCCCCTTGGCCGTGGGGTGCCGTCGAACGAGCCATGCGCTCGCGACGGTCGCCGGTGCCATCGAGCACCTGCCACCATTGCGTAGCGGCGATGATCCTTCCACCCGCGCCTGACCCTGGTTTGCGACCGACGCCAGGGAGGGCAGACGTCCAAACGTAAACTACGGCACCCGGCGCGCCCGCCTGTCAGTCCCGCGGTGGCGGAGTCACTTCCACTCCGCCGGAGTCGTGTTCGGGTCCGGCGGCAGGGTTGTCGGCGGGCACGCGGCTACGGAACGCCGCCGCCTCGCTTCGTTTGCCGGCGTCGGTGCCCTTCTCCCCGCGGTAAGGTCCTGGCTTCGGACGCGGCTTCCCGCCCGGGAATGCCAACCGCAGGATCGTCCGGTGCACCATTCCCCACTGCTGCATCAACGGTCCCGAGTTGTACGGCAATTGGTACCGTTCGCAGATGTCCTTCACCTTCGGTGCCACCTCCGAATAGCGGGTGCTCGGCATATCCGGGTAGAGGTGGTGTTCGACCTGATACCCGAGGTTGCCGCTGATGATGTGGAACAGCGGGCTGCCGTCGATGTTGGCGGCGCCGACCAGCTGGCGTACGTACCAGCCGCCACGAGTTTCGTCCTCCGCCTCCTTCTCGCTGAAGGTGTACGTCTGATCGGGGAAGTGGCCGCAGAAGATGATGCCGTGCGCCCACACGTTGCGGATGATGTTGGCGGTGAAGTCGGCCAGCGCGGTGGCGAGGAACGTCCGCTCCATCCCGGGCAACATGCGGTCGAACACGTCCGCGACCGACGACCACCGGCCGCGAGCGCGCTTGCCGCGCAGCAGTCGGCCCGCTTTCGACGTTGCCGGCTGACCGAGTCGCCCGCGGGCGGCGAGTTGTGTGAGACCGAAGGCGCCTGCGCTGATCAAGGGCCAGCCGACATAGTCCTTTACAACCTGGGCGCGAGCCTTTCCGCCGATCCCTTTGAGGTCCTGCCACACTTCCTTCAACGGCTTCTCACCGGAGCGGACCGCCTCGAGGTCCATGTCGTGGAGCGCGACACCCCATTCGAAAAATGCCATCAGCACGACGTTGTAGAACGGCTGGGCGAGATAGACGGGGTGCCACCGCTGGTTCGGGTCGATCCGCATGATCTCGTATCCGAGGTCTTTGTCCTTCCCCCGGATATTGGTGTACGTGTGGTGAATGTAGTTGTGCGAATGCTTCCACGCCTTCGCTGTCGACGCCGTGTCCCAGTCCCACGTGGACGAATGGATATAGGGGTCGTTCATCCAGTCCCACTGGCCGTGCATCACGTTGTGGCCGATTTCCATGTTCTCGAGAATCTTCGCCATTCCCAGACACGCGGTCCCGGCCAGCCAGGCAGGTTTGCTGACCGAACCGAGCAACAGAACGCGACCGGCGACCGCCAGCTGACGTTGCGCGGCGATGACGGACTTGATGTATCTGCGGTCGCGTTCACCGAGATCGGCGTAGATCTCGTCGTGGATGGCGTCGAACTCGCGTCCGAGCGCCTCGATGGTGTCGTCACTCAGATGTGCGAGCGGGCTCTCGATGTCGATACTCACCAGCAGGTCCTTCCCCTATTTCACAGCTCGATTTCGATGTCACCTTCTGCGGTGTGGACGCAGGTGCGGACCGCCTGTCCGACGGCGTCGTCGACGACGTCCCCCGTTCGCAGGTCACGGAGCCGGCCCGCCTTCAGCGTCCCGACGCACGTGTGACAGATGCCGATGCGGCACCCGAACGGGAGCGTCAAGCCGGCGTTCTCCCCGGCAACGAGGATCGGTGTTCCCCCGTCGACCTCGGTTTTCACGTCGCTGTCCGAGAAGTGGACTTCGCCTCCTTCACCGCCGGCGTCATCGCCACCGATCACGGGCTGGAAGCGTTCCATGTGCAGGCGCTGCGGATCGCCGTGGTCGTTCCAATGCTCCACCAACTGATCGAGCATCTCGCCAGGACCCGACGCGAACACCTCGCGTTCACGCCAGTCGGGACAGAGTTCGGCGAGCGCGTCCGGTGTCAGCCGGCCCTCCCTCCCCGTGAGGCGGAGCACCAGCCGGAACCCGTCGTGGCGACGGTCGAGATCGCGGAGCGTCGAATCGAACATAACCTGCTCCTCGCTGCGGGCCGAGTGCGCGACGACCACGTCGTCGACCGCATTCTTGTGGTCGAGGCTGCGGAGCATGCTGATGATCGGTGTAATACCGCTGCCGGCGCTGATGAACAACAACTTGTCCGGCAAAGGGTCCGGAAGGGTGAAAGTGCCTTCCACCTCACCGAGACGCACGATGTCGCCGGGACGGATGTCGCGGACGAGATACGGCGACACCGTGCCGCTTTCCACCAGCTTCGGCGTAACGCTGATCAGCCCGTCATCCGGGTCGGGGTCCGAGGTGAGCGAGTAGGCGCGCCAGTAGTAAACGCCGTCGAGGACGACGCCGAGGCGAACATACTGTCCGGCCTCGTGCCCGAACCACTCGTATTGGGGACGGATCACGACGGTGGCGGAGTCGGCGCTGGCGGGCTCGACCCGCTCCACCCGCCCCCGCAATTCGCGGGTGGTCCACAGCGGATTGATGAGCTCCAGATAGTCGTCCGGGCGGAGAGGGCTGAACAGGTGCCGCACCGCGCGCAGCATGAATCTGCGCACTACGGGAACTTTGGGACGAGCACCGCGTTCCGCCATGACGACCACCGTAACTATTCGGCACTACTCGGGTCAGCGTTCCGGGCGCGATCGGGTGAGAAAATCCGTCGGCGCGAATACTCCTGATGTGATTAACGCTGTTGTTCTTCGGGTACCGCGTCTGGTTCGGCAGTGTTCCCGTCGCTCTCGCGAAGTGCTCGTCCCTGCTCGATGTACTTCTGATACTTCTCGGCATTCTTGTCGGACACGCGGGTGTCGCGCGGCGGAAGCTGCAGCTCGTCTTCCGCCGGCAGTCCGGCTTGCAGTTCCCGGCCTCGCTCGAGTTCGGAATCGAGCTCGGCTCCGAACAGCAACGCCAAGTTGGTGATCCACAACCACAGCAGAAACACGATGACCCCGGCGAGAGAGCCGTACGTTTTGTTGTAACTGCCGAAATTCGAAACGTAGAGGCCGAACAGGACGGACGCCACGATCCACGTCACGATCGCGAGAAATGCGCCCGCACTGATCCAGCGGAACTTCGGCTGCTTCACGTTGGGTGTCACGTAGTACAGGATCGCAACCGCGACGACGACCACTCCCAGCACGAACGGCCACCGCGCAATGTTCCATACGGTCAGGGCGGTGTCACCGAATCCGATGGCGTCACCGACCGAACGGGCAACCGGCCCACTCAGCGCCAGCATGACGGCCGCCGCCGCCACGAGTAGGAGTCCGATCAGAGTGACCAACAGCATCAACGGTCGCAACTTCCACACCGGACGCCCCTCGTCGACCTCGTACATGCGGTTCATGGCGCGGCCGAACGCGCCGATGTAACCCGACGCCGACCATACGGCGCCCAGGAGGCCGAAGATCAATGCCACACCGGCAGTGGGTGTTTGGACGAGCTGGGCGATGGGGTCCCGCAGGGTGTCCACTGCGGACGAGGGTCCGAGGTCGTCGACGATCTGCAACACCGAATCGGTGGTGCGCTGTCCCTGTCCGAAAACGCCGAGAAGCGACACCAGCGCGAGCAGGGCAGGGAACAGCGACAGGACGGCGTAGTACGTCAACGCGGCCGCAAGATCGATGCACTGATCGCGACCGAACTCGTGCGCTGTCTTCCGCAGAACGTACCCCCACGACGGTTTCGTCAGATCCGCGGGCGAGTCCGGTTTGCGGGGATCGTCGGGATCCGGTTCGGCTTGCTTTTCATCGACCATCGTCTTCTCCTACCCAGGAACCTCCTCCCGGAAACGGCGGCGGAACGGCGCGTCGCGGCTATGGCCGCGCCTCGTGCCTGGGTTGCCCGTGCGTTCGACGGGATTCCTTCATTTCGGACTCGAACACGTGCCGACGGCCGCCGCACAGCTGGCCGCGCACGGTGGCCTCACAGTCCCGGAAGGTGGACCAGTAGTGGTCGTCGAAGTCTTCGACGATCTGGAACGTCCATCGCCCGTGCAGGACGTTGCGGCCTACCAGCTCCTTTTCCACCTGCTCGGCGATGTCGTCACGTCCTGCGTCACGGAGTTTCTGGACCGCCTCGTCCAACATCAGGTCGGCGTGACCGATCAGCTGATGGAAGTCATACAAACGTCCACGGGCACGTTCCACCGTCTCGAGGGCCTCGGACAACTTGCCGGCCGCGGCGACCTCTTCGTCCGTCGCCTGCTCAGGCCTCGCATGGTCGGGGGGATTCGGGGTCTGCTGGTCTGTCATGGACTGCGTGTACCCCATCCGCCAGGCTCGTACCACCGCGACAGAGCGTGAGTCGGCGTCGGTCCGGCTGTTTCCGTCCGCAGGATCCGGGTAACGCGGAACAGACGAAGGGAGGATCCGTGCACTACATCGACAAGGCGAGAGAGCAGCTGGCCGACCTGGTCGGGAAGGTGGTCGACTCCACCGCCGGAAGCGGGAACAGTCAGACGCTGACGATCAGCAGGCCCCGCTCGGAGGTGGAACAGTTCTGGCGTGACCCCGGGAAATTGTCCGAGGTGCTCGGCGATGTGGCCGAGGTCCGGTCGACCGAACCCGGTATCTACGAGTGGACGCTGAATCCCGGTGCCGACGAGCTCACCACGTGGAATACCACGCTGGTGGAAGAAGACGGCAGGCTGCGGTTCGTCGGCAAGACGGGTGACGACTCCACCGCCGATCCACCAGAGGTCGAGCTCACATTTCGCGACGCACCGCACGATCTCGGAACCGAGGTGACGATCCGGGCGAAGACGCCGGTGCCCGACATCCCTACCGGGGCGGCGACATTCAAGGCTCTCTACCGTGCCCGCGCGCTCTTGCAGACCGGCGAACTGCCCACTCTCAGGCACAATCCGAGCGCGCGTCAGGCCGCTCATTGAACGAGGAGAACCCATGCGTGCACTGTGTTGGAACGGCGTCAACGACCTGAGAGTCGAGACCGTCGACGACCCCGAACTCGTCAATCCGCACGACGTCATCGTGCAGGTACGGCTGACCACTACCTGCGGATCCGACCTTCATTTCATCGACGGATACTTGCCGGGCATGCGGGAAGGTGACGTGTTCGGTCACGAGTTCATGGGTGAAGTGGTGGACGTCGGCCCCGAAGCGACCGACACCAGGGTGGGTGACCGCGTGGTCGTTCCGTCGTTCATTGGATGCAACTCGTGCTGGTACTGCGACCACGACTTGTATTCGGTCTGCGACACGACGAATCCGAATGCCGAACTGCAGCAAGCGGTCTTCGGCTATCCCACGGGCGGCATCTACGGGTATACCCACCCGTTCGGCGGATATCAGGGCTCCCACGCGCAGTACATCCGCGTGCCGTTCGGCGACGTCAACTGCTTCACCATCCCCGACGGCATCACCGACGAGCAAGCCCTGTTCCTCTCCGACGCCGTCCCCACCGGCCTCATGGGCGCGGATTTCTGCGACATCTCGCCCGGCGACACGATCGCGGTGTGGGGCAGCGGGGGCGTCGGGCTGATGGCCGCACACACTGCCCGTCTCCTCGGCGCGGAACGGGTCATCGTCATCGATCGTTATCCTGAGCGACTTGCGTTGGCACGTCGGGAGTTCAGTGCTGAAACCATCGACTACACGTCCGTCGACAGCGTGCAGGAGGCGCTACGCGAGACGACCGGCGGGCGGGGCCCGGACGCGTGCATCGACGCTGTCGGCATGGAAGGGCATGGCACCGGACTGCAGCAACTCTACGACCGCGCCAAACAACTGCTGAGGCTCGAATCCGACCGGGCAACCCCGTTGCGCGAAGCGATTCTCGCCTGCCGTAAAGGCGGGATCGTGTCTGTCCTCGGCATCTACGGACTGACGGACAAGTTTCCGATGGGTGTGGTGACCAACAAGAGTCTGACGATCCGGACGGCACAGCAACACGGTCAGCGGTACATGCCGCGGATGTTCGACTACGTCCAGCAGGGCGACCTCGATCCCTCATATCTGATCACCCACGATATGTCCCTCGAGGAGGCAGTGCGCGGATACCAGGTGTTCAAGAGCAAACAGGAAGGGTGTGTCCGGGCCGTCTTCCGGCCGTGACTGCAAATGTTTCGGTGACTACTCGATCGGGCACGCAACAACTATGAGTATCGAAGATGGTCCTGGTGACACCCTCAACCCAGCCGAAAGCCTCGATGCCGACGACGTGCGGAACAACGACGGCGACGACGTCGTGGACCCGCCGGAGCACTGGAGTGAGGCCGACAAGTTCGGCATGACACCACGCGAAGAGCGTGAAGGCGAGACTCTCGACGAGAAATTATCCGAGGAAGAGCCCGACGTCGAGGTCGAGGTGCCGCCGGACATTCCCGTGGCCGCCGCACCGGACGACTCCCTGACCGAGGAGGACGTCGACCGAGTCCTTGACGACGACGTCGAGATTCCGGGCGAGGGCAGAAAGTCCGCGGATGTGGTCGACGGCGTGATCGTCGAAGATTCACGGGTCGACAAAGGTCAGGTCGACGGCACTCCTGAAGACGGCGACTCGCTCTTTCCCATCGTGGACTGACAGCGCACTCGGCACAGTGAACAAGGGAAAAGTGGATGAACGTGGCACAGGCGCCGGAGCGCGAACGCAGCGCGGCGACAAGCGAGCGCGAACAGAATTCGACCGGGGGCGAACGCTCACTGAACGGCTACGCGGCGACGATGGCCGCGTACACCTTCGTCGTCGCCGTGGTCACGGTGTTCGGCGCTCTCACCAACCGGCAACTCCCGCGTGCGATGACCGTGCGAGAACTCGTCATCACCGCGTTTGCGGCGCACAAACTTTCCCGCACGGTGACCAAGGACGCCGTCACCACGCCGCTCCGCGCACCGTTCACCCAGCATGCCGGGGACGGGGGGCCCGGCGAGGTGATGGAGAAGCCGCAGGCCTCCGACGGCGTCAAGCACAGCATCGGCGAACTGCTGACCTGCCCGTTCTGCTTCGATGTCTGGGTGATCACCGGTTTCACCATCGGGCACGTCTTCGCCCCCCCGCGTGACACGCATGGTGGCCGATGCGATGGCGGCTCTGGCCGGCGCGGACTTCCTGCAACTCGCGTACGCCACCGCCCAACAGGTGGCGGAAGGCTAGTTCGCGGCCCGGCCGGCGGACAGCGGTGAAGTTGTCGACGATGTCCGACGCGATTTCCCGCAGTTCACGTTGATCGAGAATTGCGCCACAGCGTCATCGTCGACGCGCCGCCGCAGCGGGCGGTGTCCCTCAATCAGGGCTCCACCGAGATCCTGCTCTCGCTCGGGCTGGCCGACCGGATGGCCGGAACCGCCACCTGGGCCGACCCGATCCGCGCGAACCCGGCCGAAGGTGAACGGTGTTGTCAGGCCCGGTTGCAGCCCGCCGGGCACGGTGAGCTGCACGGTGATCGGCTCGTCGGGGGCGGCCGGTTCGGTCAGCTGCTCGACCGGCTGCCCGGAGGCCAATGCCGTTCCCGGTGCAGCGTGAGCGCGGCGGGCGGTGCGAGAATGTTCACGGCGTCGGCCGCGGATTTGATGGACACCAGCCGGTCGGTGAGGCTGCGGCTGGCGTTGACGACGGTGAACGCCAGCCGGGCGCGGTCGGCGGGATCATGCTCGAGGTAGATGTTGTGCACCTAAATGTCCCGATCTCGAGGCTGCTGCCGTTCACCGCGGACACCTGATCGGAGGTCTGCAACATTCGGTGGCCGGGTGAAGCCCGGCTCGATGAGCATGTCGATGTCCGCGCAGCCGTCGTCACCGAACACCGCCGAGTCGGTATGCCAGGCCAGGCTGACGTTCGCAGAAGCGCGTGTTCGAGGATCAGGAATTAGTACTACTTGCGCCATCAGTTGTTTCATCCGTCGCTCGCGCGATCGGGGACAGACCAGGAAGCGGTCGCGGCCACCTGATCAGGAAGTGTTCGTGCGGGCGTCGGCGCGACTTCCGCGTGTGAGCAGGATTCCGAGCATGATCATGCCTGCGCCGAGAGTGAAGTGGAGCCAGTCGTCGGCGGAGTTGAGTGGAATGAAATTGGCGGATTCGTCCTTGTCGATCACCAACCCGAAAACCCATAATCCCAGGTAAATGAAGCCACCGAGGAGTAAGTAGATCCCGGCGGCTGACGCCAGGCGGGCAGCGGCGATACCGGCAACACCGAAGACTATGTGAACGATATTGTGGAGCACGGATACCTGAAACAGACCCACCAGCATCGCGCCGGAGTCATGCCCAGCGCCCGCGAGCTGGTCGAGGTTGGAGGTGACTCCAGGAATGAAACCGAGGATGCCGACGAGTAGGAACACCGCACCTAGAACCAACGAGGCGGCCTGCACTGGGGTGGAGGTCATCGAGTTTCGAGTCGGGCGAGATCGGGGAGTTGCCATCATGCGTCCCTTCGCGCAGTCGGTGCAAGATGTGTCTCTCCGAACGAGGGTTTCCTCTGCGTGCCGCGGGCAAACCGCGAGTGACCTGATTGCGTCCCTCTTTGGTGGAGTGGCACCCACGTTGCAGTCGAAGTCCGTTCATCGAAAGTGACCAGAATCTACTGCTCCTTGCTTGCAGCCGCGACGCGTAGTGAAGTAGCGAAGCACCGGCACCTTTCGAGATCGCAAACACTAGGGCGGCGTCCCGGCAGGATGTTCCCGGCTGAGGAGTAATCCAGACGGATTCGGGTATCCGACTTGTGTGCTGCCGCGAAATCACGGACTGCAACCGCCGCGACAGCCACACCCTCCGGCCGTCTAACCCCTTCGGCTGGAGGGTTCGTACGATTTCGCCGTATAGACACGTCCAAGCCCGGCCATTCAGCGAAAATCGTCTCGGCGTTCGCAGTGTGGTGGGTAAGGCAGTGATCCAATACCGCGGGCCGTGGCGGTATTGGATGCTCTTTGCCACACCAGTGTGGGTAGCCAGCGTGCACAGTTCGGCCTCACCGGATCGTCACAGAGGTCGGCGAAACTGCCCATCAAGCGTCCTCAGCACTGTCACGACGATTGCGGAAGGCTCGGGCGTGACCACAGACCGCCGGCCTGGGGCAGCTACGGTACTTCGGTGGTCGCATTGTCGGCGAGTAGTGCGGTCAACTCTTCAGCGTAGGCCAGTTGTGTGCGGAGTTTGCGACAACTTTCCTCGGCCCGCGTGTGGCAGTCGGTGACGAATGCCTGGGCGTCGGCGCGTTCGTCGGCTGCGGGGTCGGACGCCAGAATTTCGAGCGAGTCGAGGAGCTGGCGCATCTCGTCGAGGGTGAATCCGAGCGGCTTCATCCGCCGGATGACGAGCAGGCGTTGGACATCCGCATCGGTGTAGAGGCGGAAGCCGCCGGCACTGCGTTCAGAAGGCCGTACCAGGCCGACCTCGTCGTAGTGGCGGATCGTCTTGATCGACAGTTCGGTGCGTTCGGCGACCTCACCGATCTGCATGTGCCGCAATGCCGAACCCTCGAGGCGGTCCGTCATCTGCTCACCTTTCTCTGCATTCGTCCGGGCACTGATGATGTCAGTGCTCCGCACCCATCTGCCCGCTCAGGCGCACGTGGCGTTCGGCGGAGGAGGCGTTGAGGCCGACGATCTCCGCCTGCTTGCCCTTGGCAGCGTATTTCGTGGTGATCGCGTCGAGGGTCGCGACGGTCGAGGCGTCCCAGATGTGGGAGTCGGACAGGTCGATGACGACATTCTCCGGATCGCTGACGTAGTCGAACTGGTAGATCAGGTCGTTGCTCGAGGCGAAGAACAGTTCGCCGCGCACCTTGTAGATGCGGGTGTTCTCGTCGGGGTGGGCGACGTCCACGACCTCGGTCAGGTGCGCGACCCGGCGGGCGAAGAGCACCATTGCGGTGATCACACCGACGATCACCCCGTAGGCGAGGTTGTGGGTGGCGACGGTGACCGCGACGGTCGCAAGCATGACGGATGTTTCGCTGCGGGGCATGCGCCGCAACGTCTTCGGGGCGATGCTGTGCCAGTCCAGGGTGCCGACCGAGACCATGATCATCACCGCGACCAGGGCGGCCATCGGGATCAGCGCGACGATGTCGCCGAGTCCGACGACGAGGATCAGCAGGAACACCCCGGCCAGGAAGGTGGAGATGCGGGTGCGGGCTCCGGAGACCTTGACGTTGATCATGGTCTGGCCGATCATGGCGCAGCCGCCCATACCGCCGAACAGGCCGGTGACCAGGTTCGCGATCCCCTGCCCCCAGCCCTCGCGAGTCTTGTCCGAGTGGGTATCGGTGATGTCGTCGACCAGCTTCGCGGTCATCAACGATTCGAGCAGCCCGACCAGGGCCATCGCCAACGCGTAGGGGGCGATGATCGACAGCGTGTCCATGGTGAACGGCACGTTCGGGATCACCCAGGTCGGCAGCGAAGACGGCAGCTCGCCTTCGTCGCCGACGTTAGGGACGTTCAGCGCGAAGATCACGGTGGCGGCGGTGAGCAGCACAATGGCCACCAGCGGGGCGGGGATCGCGGTGGTGAGCTTGGACAGGAACACCATGATCAGCAGTCCGGCCGCGACCATCGGATAGACCAGGGCGGGCACGTCGATCAGGTGTGGCAGTTGCGCGGTGAAGATCAAGATCGCGAGGGCGTTGACGAAGCCGATCATCACACTGCGCGGGATGAATCGCATCAGTTTCGCGACCCCGAGCAGGCTCAGGACGATCTGCAGCACACCGGCCAGCAGGACGGCGGCGATCAGGTAGTCCAGACCGTATTCACGCGAGAGCGGCGCGACGACGAGGGCGATCGCACCGGTCGCCGCCGAGATCATCGCGGGACGGCCGCCGACGAAAGCGATGGTCACCGCCATGGTGAAGGAGGCGAACAGACCCACGCGGGGGTCCACGCCTGCGATGATCGAGAACGAGATCGCTTCCGGGACGAGGGCCAGCGCGACCACCAGTCCGGCCAGTACCTCAGTCTTCAATCGGCGTGGTGACCGCAAGGCGGCCCGCACCGATCCTTCATCACGAATATGGTCGTCTAGCTGCTGTGTGGCCACCAAGGCTCCGTTCGCATGGCGCGGTGACGCCGATGCCGTAGATGTTCGGTCGGCGCATCGCTGCACCGATCGAGGGGAAGCGACATCACCGTCGAGTGCCAGAATTCTGTCGCAGCCCGCGCGTGTGGCGGGTCTTCGCCGGATTCACCGACCGGAGGCACTGTACCCTCCCGTAAGGGTAGAGTGCGAATCGGTACCCGCCTCGGTTGAGCGTCTCCCGGAAAACTTGTGTGAGTGGCATCGGCTGGTGGCACAGTGCACATTGATCGCGCGGTGTCGCGATAGAGTGAAGTCGGTGCGCCGGGAAGTCTGGTCGGCAATGGTTTCGCGACATCCCGACCAGGACAGGACTGAGCATGCGTACCGAGCCATCCGTAGCGCCCTCCCGCCCAGCGAACAACATTTCGTCTGCTATCGGGCGGCGAACATGAAGCGCCTTCCCATCGCCACCCACGGGATCTACCGCGACGACGAAGACTGTGTTCCGGTCCGCCGTGCATGCCGCGAGAGTCTCGAACGCTGGCACGTGCCCCACGCCCTTCTGCGACTCGAAACCTCGCTGGGGGCAACGACAGTCCTGACCGCCGGCACCAATACGGGCAGGCCACCGGTCGTGTTGCTACCCGGGGCGGGCCTGAGTGCCGCCAGCACTGTGGCGACTGTCTGCGCATTGTATGAGCACCACCGGGTCCTCGTTCCCGACCTGCCCGGGGAACCCGGATTGAGTTCGTCGCGGCGCCCGCACCGGCACGCGTACGACGTGTACGGGCGTTGGCTCGACGAGCTGATCCCGCAGCTGCGCCCTGAGCCGGTGATCGTGGTCGGCCACGCTCTTGGCGCCGCTATTGCACTTGCCGCCACGCCGAGTGATCGCTTCGCCGGACTGGTGTTGGTCAACCCCGCAGGCATCACCGCGATCAAACGCACCTGGCAGCTGACCCGGTTGCGCACGAAGTGGATGCTCCACCCCACCCTCGACAACAGCGAACAACTCCTGAGATACCTGAGTGGATCCCCGTTCACCCCGGACATGAGCCTGGTCTGTTGGTACAGCATGATTGCTGAGCACTGTTTCCCCGGCAGGCTCCCGCGCCGACTGCCCGCGCGGATGATCCGCCGCTGGGCCGGAGAAGTTCCGGTCATCGTCGCCGACGGTGAGTGCGATCCACTGCTCGACCGGAACCGCCTGCGCCGACGAGCACGGTCCCTGCTCGGGGTCGAGGTTCAGCTCCTGGCCGGGTGCGGGCATCTCGGTTTACGTGAGGCCCCCGCATCGGTGGCCACGCTGATCTCCGCACTTCCTGCGCCCGGTTTGCACCATAAAGGATCCGTGTAAACACTCGTCGACCAGTTCGACCTCCATTGTTTCCGCGCGGATCGTGGGCGGAAACCTCCGGGCCCGTGGTGCTCCCACCTGTATGTGTCGATCGGCACCTGGGCCGCGGACGGGCTGCTCGCGATCTTCCGCTTCGCCGTCGGCCTCGAGCTCAAACGCGTGTTTGTGGGCCAGGGGCCTACGTGATCCACGGCGGCCGTGCTACCGATCGCCGCGGCGGTCGGGGATGGTTCTGCCAGCAGTAGTTCGCGTTTCACGAATCCGTGTCGGCGTCTTTCGCGAGGAGCTGGTCGAGCGCCTGGGTCGCGGCGTCGGCGGCGAGAGAGAAGGGTTCGAGGATCACCTCGGTACCGGCGGCGAGTAATTGTTCGGCGTCGTGGACGGTGTGGGCGGTCAGGGCGATGTGTCCGCGGTATTGGTGGTGGTGCAGGGCGTGCAGGAGCGCCAGATTGGTATCGAGCAACGGGATGGTGCTGATCACGAAGCGGGCCTGGTTCAAAGGCAGCGTTTCGAGGAAATGCACGTCCTCGGCGCTGCCGTAGACCGCGGTGACCCCGTCGCGGCTGTTGGCACCGACCCGGTGGGGGTCGAAATCGACCGCTAACACCGAGTGCCCGGCACGGCTGAGATGATCGGCGATGTGTCGGCCGAAGCGGCCGAGCCCATAGAGAATCGCGTAGACCTCGGCATCCTCGTCGGCGATGTCGACTGCTTGGGTTCTGGTGCGCTCGAACACCTTCAACCACCGCTCGAGCCGGTGGTAGAGCTGATGTGAGTACAGGATCAGGTAGGTGGAACCGCCGATGGTGAGGAGTCCGACGACCGTGATCAGGCTGACGGTGGCGGTGCTGATGTGGCCGAGGCCGAGGCCCAGGGCGGCCAGGATGAGGGAGAACTCGGAAATCTGGGCCACGGTCAACCCGGCGAGGAACCCGACCCGCACGGGGTAGCGCATCGCGGCCATGATGAGCACGACGATCAGTGGGTTTCCGATGAGCACGAACAGTGAGAAGATGGCTGCCTCGGGAATTTGGTCGGCGGCGTGGGTAAATTCCAGCCGTGATCCCAGGTCCAGGAAGAAGAACAGCAACAGGAAGTCACGCAGGCTGACCAGCCGTGCCCCGAGTGCGTCCCGGTACGGGGTGCTCGCCAGGGATACCCCGGCCAGGAAGGCGCCCACTTCGGAGCTGAAACCGAGTGTGTCGCTCACCGCGGCGATCGAGACAGCGTAGGACACCCCGAACAGCACGAGCAGTTCCTGGGATCGGGCGATGTGGTGCAGCAGCCAGGGCAGCACGTAGCGCATCAGCACGGCGACGGCGGTGAGCAGGCCGAGGCCCTTGGCGATGACCAGCGTGATGTTCAGTGCCAGGCTGTCCCCGCTCTGCCGTCCGAAGACGTTGAGAGCGATCATCACCAGCACCACGACGATGTCCTGGACGATCAGGAAACCGACCGCGATCCGCCCGTGGAGCTGTTCTAGTTCACGTTTGTCCGACAGCAGCTTCACGATGATGATCGTCGAGGAGAAGGTAAGAGCGACCGCGACATACAGTGCGGTCACCGAGTCCATTCCCAAAGCGATCGCGATCAGGTACCCGACCACGGAGGTGAACAGGACCTGCCCGAGACCGGTGGCCAGGGCGACCGGCCCGGTGCTGCGGATCAGGTGCAGGTCGAGCTTCAAACCGACCAGAAACAGCAAGATGGCGATGCCGAGGCGTGCCAGAAGCTCGATCGTGCTGTCGGCGACCACCCAGCCGGTTCCGGCCGGTCCGACCAGGATGCCGACTCCGATGAATGCGACGATCATCGGCTGCCGCAGCCGGGTGGCCAGCAATCCTGCGCACGCGGCGATGGCCAGGATGACCGCGATCAGCGCGAACTCGTGTAGATCCGCCATGCTCGATCCCTTCACACGCGCCCGGTCGACGCGGCAAACCCCAGCGGCCGCGTCACTTCCGGGGAGAATGTCAATTCAGGCTTCCCCCGGCGGCGAGGTAGCCGTCGATGGCCCGTTGCAGGCGGTCGAGGGCGGTGCCGTAGGCGGTGAAGTCCCCGGTTTGCTGCGCTTCGCGCAGGCTGGCCAGGGCGTCGTTGAGTTCGAGGACCGCGGCGGTCAAGTCCGCCGGCCCGGCCGGCGGCGCGGGAATCGGCTCGGCTCCTTCTACCGGCGGCGCGGGAGTGGCCTGCGGGTCCGACGGTGGTGCGGTGGCCGCGTCGCCGCCGGGCGCGGTCGCTGCGCGTCCGGTTCCTGCTCCAAATACCTGGTCGAGTGCTTCGGCGAGCGTGGGTGCGTACCCGACGCGCACACCCCCGGTTCCCGGTTCCCGGTAGCTCACCAGGACGCGGGACAGTTGAGGGAACGTGGAGCCGTCGACGTTGGTGGACAGCCGCTCGGTGAACAACGGTTCGACGTAGAGGAAGCCGCCGTCGGCGATCGGCAACGTCAGCAGGTTGCCGTAGTGGATACGGTTCGACCGCTCGAGCAGAGTGCGTTCCGATGCGACGCGGGTATCGGAGATCATCGAGTTCTGGGTTTGCTGCGGGCCCTGGGTTTGGGTGTCCGTGGGTAGCTGCAGTATGTGCATTTTCCCGTACTCCTCCGGGTCCGAGCGGACGGAGAGGTAGGCGGAGAGGAACTCGCGATTGAATCCGACCATGGCACTGGTGAGGCGGAAGGAGGGTGCGGCGGTGTCCTGATCGCCGAGGAGAACGTAGTACGGCGGTTGCTGTCCGTCGGTGTCGGACGTGGGGTCACTGGGCACCGACCAGAATGCGTTGTTGGTGAAGAACTCGCGTGGATCGTTGACGTGGTACTTCGCCAGCAGTTCCCGCTGCACCCGGAACAGGTCCTCGGGATAACGGAAGTGGGCGCGCAGATCGGGCGAGATCGTGTCCTCGGGCTGTACCGTCCCGGGAAATACGTTCATCCATGCTTTCAGGACAGGGTCGTCTCGGTCGACTTGGTAAAGGGTGACGGTACCGTCGTAGGCGTCGACGGTGGCCTTGACCGAGTTCCGGATGTAGGAGACCTGCTCACGTGCGAGTGTCAGGCCCGTCTCGGTGGTGACGGGTTCACTGAGGAACGCCGCCTGTGCGTAGGGGTAGTGCTCGAGGGTGGTGTACGCGTCGACGATCCAGGTGATGCGTCCGTCGACGACGGCGGGGTAAGGGTTGCCGTCGGTGGTCAGCCACGGTGCGACGTGCTCGACGCGGGTCTTCGGGTCTCGATTGAAGATGATCTTCGAATCGGCCCCGATCGCACCGGAGAACAGGATGTTGCGTTCACCGTATTTGGCGGCGAACGCCAGCCGATTGATCCAGCTCCCGACCGGTACCCCACCGGCACCGGTGTAGGTATATGCCGAGGTGTCCGTATCGTATTCGCGAGGCTCGGCCCCCGGCTGGGCGCCGACGATGGCGTAGTCCGGGCTCGCCTGCGCGATGAGTTCACCGAAGTAGATGCGGGGTTGCTGCACCGGGATGAGTTGCTGGCCGGCGGCCTGGGAGGCGATGTCGCTCACGGTGTAGATCGGGTAGCCGCTGTCGCTGCTGGCGCTCTGGCCGGCGGCGTCCCTCACGGCGGCATTGACGCGGTTGGCTGGGGCGGCGACGAATCCGTTGCCGTGGGTGTAGACGGTATGCCGGTTGATCCACTGCGTCTGGTTGCCGCTGAGGCTGTTCGGGGACAGTTCCCGGGCGGCGACGATGTAGTCGCTGAGCTCCCCGTCGATCGTGTAGCGGTCAATGTCGAGGGTCGGGGTGAAGCCGTAGAAATTCTTCAGTTGTTGCTGCTGCGTGAAGGTGCGCGAGAGCACGTTCGGGTCGAGGAGTCGGGCGTTGGCGATGGTGGTGACGTCAGCGGGCAAATCCCGTGGTGGCCGGGTACCCACACCGGGGTAATCCTCATACTCGACCCTCTCCGAGCCGATCCTGTACGCCTGCCGGGTCGCGTCGATGTTGCGTTCGATGTACGGGCTCTCCCGGTCGGCGGCGTTCGGGCGCACCGAGAACTGCTCCATCAGCGCCGGGAACAGCCCGCCCACGAGGATCGAGGACAGCAACAGCAGGGCGGCCGCCATCGCCGGGATCCGGAGATCGCGCACCACGATTGCCGCGAAAAACGCTGCAGCACAGATGATGGCGATCGAGAACAGGATCAGCCGCGCCGGCAGCACGGCGTGGATATCGGTGAACCCGGCGCCGGTGAAGGTGGGTTCCTTGCGGCTGCTCCACAACAGCGAGTAGCGGTCGAACCAGTACGCCGCTGCCTTCAGCACGATGAAGCTTCCCGCCAGCACCGCGAGCTGGATCAGCGCCGACCGCGTCAATGCGGAGGTGGTGGCGTCCGGGTCGGTCTTCTCCTTGAACGAAAGCCGTATCCCGCCGAACAGGTAGTGAGCGCCCACACTGACGAGGAAGGCCAGGAACACCGCCACCAGCAACCACGTCAATACCAACCGGTAGAACGGTAAGTCGAAGACGTAGAAGCCGACGTCGTGCCCGAACTCCGCATCCGTGATTCCGAAGCTGCCGCCGCGGAGGAACAGTTGCACTCGTTCCCAGTTCGCCTGTGCGTTGAGGCCGAACGGCAGAGCCAGCAGCAGCGGAATGCCGATCGCGAACACCCGTGGCCGGCTCATCACCACCGTCCGGTACTGCTCGATGGGATCCTTCCCGGCGGCAGCCGCGGCGTCGGCGAACAGTGGCCGCGACCGGTACGCCCAGAACAACGCCGCGAAGATCAGGGCAGCCACGAGCACGGTGACCAGCGTGAACAGGACTAGTCGGGTCACCAGGATGGTGCCCCACACACCGCGGTACCCGACTTCCCCGAACCACAACCAGTCCGTATAGACGGCGATCAGGCGTGGCCCGACCACAAGCAGCGCCGCGACGATCAACAGTGCCGCCGTCCACACGGTCGCACGGCGAGACAACGGTCGCACCCGTTCGGACGGTTGCATTGCCCACCTCCCGCGGCGGCACTTGTCTGGGCGGCTGAAGTCGGGAACAGCCCCGGCGACCAAGAAAAGTGCCTGCCCGTGTGTTCGTTAGTTTAGGGTTCCCGCGGCACTGCCCGAAAGCCGCACAAGGAGCCCTCCGGGCATTCACGGCAAGGCCGATCCGCCGTGAAAGTCCCGGGTGCACTAGTTCTCGGTGACGGTGATCTTTACCTGATCGATGTTGACGTTGTCCGGGTTTGCGATGCCTTCCGCAGAGAGCCGCTCACGGTCGATCCCCTTGCTTTCGAGAACGTCCGCGACTGCGTTGGCCCGCCGTTCGGCCAGGTCCGTCGCCGCGTCTTCGTCACTGTTCGTCGCGTAGGCCTCGATCTGAACATCACCTTCGGTTGCCTTCAAGGCAGTAGCCACCGCCGTGATCGTGGCGTCGGAGGCCGCGTTCAGGTCGGCGGTGCCGGGAGCGAAGGCGATCGGTACGGCCTCGACGGCGGCGTTGATGGCGTCCTGGGCCGTCTCTCGAGCCGTGGTCAACGCTGCAGAGGCGGTCGCGTCGACACTGGTCATGGTGTCTTCGGTGGTTTCTGGCATCGATGTCGGTGTGTTCGCTGGGGTGGGGTCATCGGCATTGTCGGAACATCCGGCAGCTCCTGCTCCGGCGAGGGTGATGGCCGCAGCAGCACATGCACTGGCAATTTTTCTCCGCATTGTTTTCTCCTTCGTTCAAGTTCGGGTTCTTCGGTGTTTTCGATCTTTGCCGCACTGCATGCAGACCCGGCGGCGTTTGCTGCTATGTGGGCGTCGCGGCCGTGTGTTTCGCTCGACTCGAGGTGAGGAGGCCGAGGCCGATCATGACGATGCCGAGTCCTAGATGGAGCCAGTTATCTGCCATGTTGACCGGAATGAAGTTCGCGGCCGAGTCCCGATTGATGATCAGCCCGTAGAGCCACAACAGCAGATAGATGAGGCCACCGCCGAGTAGGAATATCCGCGCTGCGGCGGCGGTGCGCGCCATCACAACTCCAGCGACGCCGAAGAGCAGGTGGACCACATTGTGCAGGATCGATACCTGGAACACTCCGAGGATTTCGGCTTCGGAGTGGTGGCCGGCCCAGCCGAGGGTGTCGTAACCGGTTGTGGCTCCAGGAATGAATCCGAGGATGCCGACCACGAGAAAAAGTGCCCCGACAGTGAAGGCGGCGATCCGGGCAAGCGGTCTGGTGGTTGTGGTGGAGTGCTCAGTCATCAGCGTCCTTCCGAGAGGCTGTATCCGCAAGAAGCGCACAAACAAGCTCGTGTCCGGTTTGTCCGAATTTTACGCTTCGTTTGCCGCCTACCCGCTGCCGTCTCGGTCAAACCGGGGACGGCGAGAAAGTGCGGCGACCACGTGGGTCGCCGGCTCCTCACGGTAAGACGGACATCGGTCGGAGGGGTGCGGCTTCGCCTGGGCCTCAGGCAAGGGCGTCGACGCAGGCGTGTTCGCAGCGGCGGCAGACCTCGGCGCGGATCGTGCAATGCTCATATTGTTGCCGGCCGCACTCGTCGCTTGCAGGTCTTACACACCGTACCCGTGAACCTGCGCATGCAACATCAATTCGCCATGGCAATTGTGAGCAATGCTGAGATGAGAATCGACAAAAGTGAGATCCAGAGCGGGACGATCGGTGTCTCCCCGCCGACGCGCGGACGTGTGTCTACCGGTGGAGCAGTGGGCGGGGCCGGTGGTCATCGGCGAACGCGTCGAAGACCTCACGTGTCCCTGCCCGGGTACGGAGGTAATTCACGTCGAGTCAGCGGGCGAGGTGATCTGCCTGGGTGTCGAGCATCTCCGCGGCCCAGCGCACCTCCATCGAGTCGGATTTCGATCCTGCGGCCGCCAGCGCGGGCACGAACGACAGTGCGACAGCGAAGGAGTAGGCAGGATCGGCATCACGGAAGAAAAGGTTTCCTGGTACTGCATCAAATCTAGCTCCATCGTGGTCAGCGCCCCGGTCACCGAGTCGAGTAGTCGTGTCGCCGTACTCGGCTGACCGCGTTGGAGAACGGCGACCGCCCCCTTCGATGAGCAGTTAGCCGACCGCGGTCAGTGGCCACGTCATCGGTGGCGGCCCTCCTTACCCGGCGATACGGCCGGAATGTGTCGCTATCCGGGTCGGGTGCTCTTCCTATTTGTGAGTCCAGTGCTGTTCGAGGGCAGCGCGAACGTGTTCGGCGAGTGTGTCGAGTTCTCCGCGCTCGGCGGCGTCGAAGTTCTGCTCGGAAGCGGTGCGCTCCAGCCGGCCGAGTTGGTCGGTGATTGCCCTCGTGTGGTGGGGATCTTCTGTACGCCAGGCGACATCGCGCAGCAGTGACAGCAGCCGGCCCAGCACCACCGGATCCTGGGCACCGTAACGCCGTGGCTGGCTGCACACGAGATCGAGCAGTTCGGGCCAGGTCGGGCGCTGCAACCGCACGCGTGTGATGCCCGCATCGTCGTCGAGCGTCACCGGGCCGAGCTGATATCCGGACAGCTCGCACAGCAGGGAAGAACATGAACTGAGCGCATGGATCGCGGTGGTCGGGTCGTTGATTCCCGGCGACAAGGCCCTGATCGCGACGTCGACGAGTTGCCGTAATCCGTACCCGATGTCCTGGGTTGCGGTGCGTTCGAGGCCGGTTCCGAGCGATCGGGTCACCTGTTCGCGGAGAGCGTCCATGCTCTGCGGGTCGAGCGGATCACCGCGGCCGGCTGGGTGACAGTCTCCGATCGGTGTACCGGCAACGAGAAAGTCCCCGACCGCTCGGTCCATCCATATCACCACGCCGGCTTCGGTGGCGGCGCGAAGAAGTGCCTGTTCGTCGATGCTGACGAGGAATCCCGACGCGGCAGATTCGAGAGGGTGGGGTGGTGTCGGCGGTGGGGGTCTGGTGTCGCGGCCGTCCCCGGTGCGGCGGGGGTCGAGGAATCGTCGGGCCACATCGACACTGTCGGTATGGACGTGGTGGAGCATGGTTTCGATGCGGATCTGGCGTACCAGGTGCGCCAGAAACAGCACCAGGGCCAGGACGCTGAGCATGGTGAGGACGAACGCGAAGGTGACCGCAATTCTGGGGACGAACGCGGGGTCGTCGCCGCTGTCGCTTCTGACGGTGCGCAGTACCGTCAGTGCGTAGACGAATGTCGCCAGGAACAGGGCGAGTGTGCGTTGGACGAAACGATCGGCCGCGAAGGTACGTAGCAGCCGCGGCGTGTACTGGCTGCTGGCCAATTGCAACGTCACCAGGGTCAGTGAAAAGGTCAACGCGGTGACGGTGATCAGGGACGACGCGATTACCCCGAGGACCTCGCGTCCGGCATCGGCGCTGCCGCCGAAAAGGAGGTTTGCGGCCGTCGGCGGCAGTGTGTCGTCGATGACGGCATCGAGTTCCGGGAGCAAGATACCGGCGATGAGTGCGGCGGTGACGGCGGCTGCGGGAATGGGCCACAGACGGGTGTGTACGGCGTCGGCGAACAACCGTCGGCGAGATCCCCCCATTCTAGGAGCCCACCTGGTGGCGATTGCCGCGACGTGCCGCGGACGGCTCTGGTGCGCTCGGTGCCGGCTCGATCATGGGTTCTTCTCCGTCGAGTTTGGATCATCGGTGGCTGGGCGCTGGCCATCGAGGGACATCCGTGAGTGCGGACCCATCGCCGACCGAGGCGCTGGTGATTACGCTCATGCTTCCGTCGGATTCGAGGACTACCGCCGCGACGGCGGTCATGTCCCCCGCACCCGAGCCGCGTATCGCCTGGCGCACCTGGGCGGCAGTGACCCGCTGGGCGGCCAGGGCATCGTCGAGCAACTTCCCGTTGTTCAGCAGTAGCGTCGGCGCGGCGGTCATCACCGCCCGAACCGGGCGCACGCGGGAGGACACTGCCGCGGCCAGATATTGCAATGCCGCCAGCACCATCAGCGCCATGGCCCCTTCGGTCCACGACACGTCGGAACTGAGCAGAATAGTCGCCAGGGTTGAACCGAGCGCCACCGTCACCACGAAGTCGAACGCATTGAGCTTGGCCAGGGTTCGCTTGCCGGAGATCCTGAGTATCGCAATCAACGCAACATATGCTGCAGACCCCACCGCTGCGGTGCGGGCTATTTCAGACCACGAGTCGAACCACATCCTTTCGGCATACCCGAGCGGTTCCGCACGAAACCGGAACGGAACCGCACAGCGAACGCCCGATACCACGCAGGACCTCGTCACCTCAACTCGGAGTGGCGTCTCCGAGTTCGGTGACCTGCTTGCCCTGCACGGTGGCCCGCCGGTAGAGCACCCGACCGAGCACTCCGGTCACACCGAAAGCCACTGTGCTACAGACAAGCACCAGCGAACCTGGCGCCAGGACCGTTTCCTCCACGCCGATCCGTTTCGCTTCCAGGGTCAGGTAGAACAACGCCGACACCCCCACCGGGCCGAACCAACCGAGATAGAGGGCATCGGGCATCGGCAGACGCAGCGGCCGCCGCAGCAACAGCACGATCGGCATTCGCCGCAACACCAGTACCGCCAGAACAAGAACCGGGCCACGCCAACCGAGCTCACTCCACTGCGACCACGGCAACGCTGCCCCGAGCAACACGAACAACGGCAACACCGCGAAACGGTTGACTGCCTCATCGATAGGCACCTCTGCTGCGCGATCGGCCCCCGTCCCGGTCCGATTGAAGGCGAGTCCACCGACGAAAACCGCCAGAATCCCGTCCACGTGTATCAGTCCGGCGAGGCCGAGAATGCCCAAGGCGAGGACAACGGTGAAAAAGAGTGCCGGTGCGCTCGCTGTCGCCCCATGCTTTTCACCCGAGCGCAGTGCCCAGCCACCGAGCCACCCCATCAGTGCGCCCAGCACGGCGGCACCGAGGATCTGCCACAGTGATTCGCCCACCGCTGCGACGGCAGACAGTGACCCCGCCGCCGCGATCGCGACGATGACCAGAGGCAGCGCCAAGCCGTCATTCGCCCCGGACTCGAGGGACAGGATCTGGCGATCGCGGGCAGGCAGGTCCTTTTCGGCTGCATCACCGGTGACGACACTGGACGCCAGGACCGGATCGGTGGGGCTCAGCGCGGCTCCGAACAGCAACGCCGCCGCTATCGGCAGGCCGAGTATCGCCCACGCCAACCCGGCCGAGACCGCTGCCATCACAGGCATAGCGATGATCATCAAGAGGACTACGTCCCGCCCCCGGGGACGGATGTCGTGGACCGGATAACGTAAGGCGATCGCCATCACGGAGATGGCCAAAAGTATCCGGCTCACCTCGTGCAACAGGGTGTGCTCGATGGTGAGCGGGGCGATCGCGAGGGCACCGGCGAAATGCGGCCCCAATAGCACACCCGCGGCAAGACCCAGGAGAGGTTCCGAGATCGGCAGACGACGCATCTTGGCCGATATCGCCGCCACCATGACGCCGAGCACACCGACTACCGCGAGTACGACATCGAGGTCCATTGCCCACGGGTACCCCAGGTGCGGCCTCGTTCACCCGGCGAGAGGGCGATACCGATACTTCCCATGACGGGCAGGGAGTGTTGGGGTCAACTCGCCGGTATCGGCAAAGTGCGCATCACCAACGGCCCCGCGGGGCATAACCGGGCGCCCAGAACGGCATGTAACCGTAATATCCGTATAGGCCCGCGTAATACTCGCGTGCGTTCTCGAGTTCCGGATCGTAGGGAGAGCTTCCCGCGACATTTTCCTTGGTCCTATCGATGTGAACTTCTCCAGCTTCTCGCCGAGTGATCGCATCCACGGGTATCAACCTTTTGGTCTTGCCCAGTCCGAGGAATCCGCCCGAACCGATCCGCAGGAATCTGACCCTGTTCTCCCGCTCATCGACGAGCAGACCGTCGACGTCGCCGATCTCGTGTCCTTCGCGGTCATACACCTTCTCCCCCCTGATGTCCTCGAGTGGATTCGTCAGTGTCAATGTCGTGTCGTCGAGATCGATCAGCGTGGAATAGTTTTCTGCTTCCATCTGCCTCTCCTCTCCTCGTGATTCGCTCGATTAACCTGAGGCCCAGGATGATAGAGCTGTGATGGTTGCTGCCCATCGAGGCTGGTGCCACGGCCCGTAGCGCAATGATGGGTCTGTCCCCTCACGCCGATGGCGGGACCGGCGTCGAAACCGCCCCGGCACCTGCCACGTTTCCGCGGTTCGGACGCGATGTCAACCGACGAGCGTCGGGCGATTTGTCCGGTTTACCCGAATGGGAGTGGGGGTACGCCTCGGGTAGACCACCGATGACCATACAAACGACGATGGGAGGTGGAGCAGATGTTCCGGAGGATCGCCTATGCCGCTGTGGCCGGTTTCTGTGCCGCAACGTTAGTGGCCTGCGGATCCGACGAACCGGACTACTGCCGCCCGCACGGTGCGATCGGTACCCGCTACGCCGAAATCGGGGCCGAGGCCGGCCCCCTCGGCCGTTGTACCGAAGACGAATACGGGATCAACGGCGGCCGGATACAAGACTTCGAGCACGGCGCGATGTACTGGACCAACGACACCGGGGGCCTGGGAAGTCTACGGCGACATCGGAAAGAAATATGCCGGCGACGGCGGTCCCGCTTCGGCGGTCGGATGGCCGATCAGCGGCGAGCTTTCCACGCCCGGCGATGCGGGACGATTCAACCGCTTCCAGCACGGCAACATCTACGCCTCCGCCGCGGGCACTCATCCGGTGTACGGCGCCATCTTCGCCGAATGGGGCCGCCACGGTTTTGAGCAGGGCCGGTTCGGGTTCCCCACCACAGACGAGTTCGACATTTCCGGCGGCCGGCAAACCAACTTTCAGGGAGGCTGGATCCGATGGCTCGACGAGGGCGACCAGATCATCACGTCCTGACCCGCAGTGATCCTTCCCGGACGGCCCCGCCCCTCCGGAAACGGTCACCTGGGCCCACTCTTGCCGTCCTTGTTGCCGCCGTATTGGTTACCGGCTGCTCGACCGACGCCGAGCCCACCGAGTCGACGGGAACCGTCCCACCGGTGTGGACCGGTTCTACCGCCCCCTTGACCACCGGTGAGATACCCGGCCACCCCCGGCCATTCGCCGGGCGGCAACGTCCTCTCCAGAGGGTTCCTCGACGCGAACGGTGGACCTGCGGGGACGGTGACCTTCGTTGAGCGGGCCGGCTTCGTGGAGGTTCGAGCCGAGGTTTCCGGTCTCGAGCCCGGTTTCCACGGCTTCCACATTCACGAACGCGGACTGTGCGAACCCGACTCGACACCGCCCGGCGGCGGAGAGCCCGGAGATTTCTTGTCCGCCGGTGGACACATGCAGGCTGGCGGCCGTACGAGCCATCCCGCCAGTGGCGACCTGACATCGATACACGTTCGCGAGGGTGGCACCGGGACTCTGGTCACCTCGTCGGAGGCGTTCACGCTCGACGATCTGCGCAATGACGGGCAAGGGCGGGCGGTGATCGTCCACGCCGATCCGGACAACTTCGCGAACATCCCTACCCGCTATTCGTTGCCGGGAGGCGACCCGGTCCCGGACGAGCAAACGTTGTCGACCGGCGACGCCGGTGCCCGGGTCGCGTGCGCGGTCATCGAGTAAAACGTACTTCCCTCGGTCGAGGTGGTCCCCGCCCGAAATATGATGAGGTGACAATCATGAATCCGTACTATCCCCTGGCGATCGCGCTGTACGTCGTCGCCGCGCTTCTCCAGGGGAATCTAGGAACCATCCTGTGACACGAGTCTGCCGATCTAGCGGCAGGCCGCATGATGGCAAAGGAGCGTGAAAAGTGATCACGAAAGGCCCCGGTGGCAATCCGCCTGCCGATGAACCGGATTCCGCGAGAAAGGATGCCGATGATCGCAGCACCACCGCACCCACGCCCGCCAAAGTAGATTTGGCGCCCACGCGAACCGGGAGGATGTGGGTGGCGGTGACCGTTGGCGCCATCATCCTCCTCGCTCTGCTGATCTTCATTCTTCAGAACACCGAGCGCACCGCGATTGCCTTCCTCGGCTGGAATTTTTCCCTGCCACTTGGTATCGCCCTGCTGTTCGCCGCCATCGCCGGACTGTTGGTGATGGCATTAGTTGGCGGTGCCAGGATCTGGCAGCTGCGGCACGCCTACAACAAACGCTGATCCGGGCGGCCAAGCAGCCCGGCCTTCCAGCCGCACTGCCGATCAGCCACCCAGAGAACAAGCGAGCTGTATTTTTCGCCGGCCGCGCCTCCCGCGGGTTACAACGGCGCCCTCGCCGGTGCGCCCCACTCCCCGAGGCCCGGCGACGATGTGCGCTGGTCCGGCGATGCTGCGCTACCCATGTCTGTAGATCTACCTCTGCAGAACAACAGCCAGGCGGTGCCGCCCCGCAGCGAGGGAATCCCTCAGTCGGGATCATCTTCGCCTTGAAATATGTGCCCCGGCCCGTACCGTGGGTTTCAAGGACCTACCAAAGGCGGGCTCCCAGATACATCCCCGAGGACTGGAAAACGGACTTCATGACCGACACCTTCAGAACCCTGCATACCTCCACCTCCGCAAGCACCGAATGGATCAAGTCGCACCTCGATCGGATGGACCAGGCAGCGGCGCGGCCGAACCCAGGCGAAAGTCCCGAAGCCGACAGTGAGTTGCCCCGCCCGAGGGCCGAAAGATAGGCTCCGGCCGAATAGCCCCACCTCACACACCACGGCGTACGGCGTTCACCCATCGCTCTGTGCTGCACGAACCACACTCGGCGGCAGGGTAGACCGCCGGGCCTCCACATATCAGCGTGGTAGCCGACGCTATTGCGGGTATCCGCTCGCTATGAGCACCATCACCGAAGCCATTGACGTCGAGGTTCCCATTCGCGTCGCCTACGACCAGTGGACACAATTCGAATCGTTCCCCAAGTTCATGAAAGGGGTCGAGGAAATCCGGCAGATCGACGACACCCACACCCACTGGACGATCGACGTGTCCGGGCACCTCCGTGAATTCGACGCCACCATCACCGAACAACACCCCGACCAGCGGGTGGCATGGAAATCCGACTCGGGGCCGTCCCACGCCGGAGTGATCACCTTCCACCGCCTCAGCGACACCACCACCCGGGTGACGGCGCAAATGGACATTGACCCCGATGGTTTCGTCGAGAATGTCGCCGACGCACTCGGTGTCCTCGACCGCCGCGTCAAGGACGACATGAAGAGATTCAAAAGCTTCGTCGAGGACAAGGACACCCTCACCACGGGATGGCGCGGCGACATCGACCGGCCCAGAACCTGACCCCTACGTGAGTGGTCGGTCGGTCCTTACCGGCTGCATCTCCCGTGCTCGGACGGCACTCGAGAGATCATGCAACCCGCACCGGTCTGTCTCGGGCCGCGTGTGTGGTGCGGCGCCGCGACCGATGTGACGACCCCTCGCCATCAGCCGACGGCACCAGCTCCACGGTAACTCGGACACCGTTCGTGAGCCACCGAATCGGCCCAACGGAGAGTGAGCAGGGGTGCGCTATGCAATTGTTGCCGTGAAGGTGCATGGTAGGAATATGCCACGGAGGGTAACTCAGCACAGTCCTAAGACAAGGCCGGCCACGGGCACCGTAACCGGCACTGTGGAGACCGTCGACGCGATAACAGACGCGATGTTGACGGCGTCGCGACTGCTGGTGTCGCTGTCGGCGCGCTCCATTGCGTCGGTGGACGATTCGATCACGATTCCGCAGTTCCGGGTCCTGGTCGTCCTCGAAACGCACGGCCCGATCAACCTCGCCTCGCTGGCACAAAATCTCGACGTGCAGCCGTCCACGGCTACCCGGATGGTCGATCGACTCGTCTTCGCCGACCTGATCACGCGGGAAGCCAGTCCGCACTCGCGCCGCGAGCTGATGGTCGGGTTGACCAGACGTGGCGCGGCGGTGGTGCGGGAGGTCACGACCCGCCGTCGGCGTGAGATCGCAGCCGTGGTCGAGAAGATGCCACCGACCACTCGCGTCGGCTTGGTACGGGCACTGAAAGCATTCACCGCGGCCGGCGCGGAACCGGACGCGCAGACATCCCTCGATATGTACTGGGTGTGATCGCATCCCCGCGCCGCGCCGCCGCTGCCCGTGCGGCACTGCCCGGGGGCCCGACGGTGGTATCGCATGAACGTCGCGAATGACGTTTGCCGAATGCTGTCGTCCGGCCAGTCGACGCGTGTATCGCGCACTCCGGGCCTGGGCGGCGAGCCGGTCACTCCCCTCACCGAGACGCAGATCGACTCGCGACCGGTCGACACGGACGCTCAGACACAACAGAACTCGTCGCGGCTGACGGGTCGGGTTTGCCGGGATTAGCAAAAGCAAACAGCACTCCGGTCAGTGGCCGACACCACACCCCGAACATTCGAGCTCGGACCGGCGGCCGCGAGGAAAGACGGACATTTGCGACATAGCGTTTATATGGCACTATGCAATAGTTGCTGCGCCGGGGTATTCGCTCGGTCGTGCCGAGCGGGCGAGAGGAGACCGGACGTAACGACAAAAAAAGTCACTGAGCTGTGCTTTTCGACCCAGCACGGCAATCGCCCCACCCGCGGGCGCAGGTCCACTCGAGTCGGGAAACGCCGCTGTGCAGAATCACGACCTCGGATCCGTTAGGCGCGGTGCGGCGAACGCCCGGTGACCCCGACGAGCCGGACGGTACGACGACACACCGCCGGTCCCGACATCGAAATGCAGGTGCTGCTGGAATGACCACGATGACCGATCCGTACACGTCCCGCGTGTCAGCGATACCGCAGGTGCTCGAGCGTCCACACCCCGTCGTGTGGGGCACGTCCACGACTCCGGATGTGGCGGTCTTCGCCGAACGCGGATATCTTCAGCAGGACCACGCGCTCAGCACCGAGTCCGTCGAGAACTGTCTCGCCGAGATCGACCGACTCCAGAACGATCCGAAAGTTCGCGGCGATGCCCGGATCGTCCGGGAAGAAGGCACCAGCGCGGTGCGTTCCATCTTCGACATCGTCGAGTTCAGCGACATCGTGCGGAACGCGGTCGCCGAATCCGGCGCCGAGGACATCGCCCGAGAGATCCTCGGATCCGAGGTCTACATCTATCAGAGCCGGCTGAACTACAAACCGGGCTTTCACGGCGGTGCCTTCTACTGGCATTCGGATTTCGAGACCTGGCACGCCGAAGACGGAATGCGGCACCCACGCGCGGTGAGCGCGTCGATCGCCCTGACCCGCAACGAGACCTACAACGGACCGTTGATGATCATGCCCGGAACGCATCGTTCGTTCGTGCAGTGTGCCGGCGCCACCCCTGAGGACTACTATCGGGAGTCCCTGGTCACCACTGCCCCCCGGGTCGGTGCCCCCGCTGAAAACATCATCGCCGACATGGCCGAGACCCACGGAATCGACGTGCTGACCGGAGCAGCAGGATCGATGACGGTCTTCGATTGCAACGCCCTGCATGCGTCGGGTGGAAACATCAGCCCGTTGCCGCGCGCGAACATCTTCGTGGTGTTCAACAGTGTCGACAATCCGATCGACCGACCGTTCTCCGGCTCGGTCCCACGTCCGTCCTTTCTCGCCAAACATCCCCCTGCGACCGGGAAGGCAGCTGTCGAGACGTCAACGGCCGCGGAAATCGGTGCCACCCGCCAGGGTCGGAACCGCCGGTGAGCGCCGGCCTACGACCCTCCGTCTTCGACGAACTCGAATCCGAGGTCCGCAGTTACTGCCGGCGTTGGCCGACCACCTTCGCCACGGCGTCGGGCTCGTGGTTGACCGACGAGACCGGGCACGAATACCTCGACTTCTTCGCCGGAGCCGGATCGCTGAACTACGGGCACAACAACCCTGTGCTCAAATCCGCCCTCGTCGACTATGTCGCACGCGACGGAATCACCCACTCACTCGACACGTACACCGTCGCCAAGCGGGAATTCCTCGAAACGCTCCATCGGGTGGTCCTCGCGCCCCGCAATCTCGACTACAAGGTGCAGTTCCCCGGGCCGACCGGAACGAACGCCGTCGAGGCCGCACTCAAACTGGCACGAAAATGCACCGGCCGCGAAACCATCATCAGCTTCACCAACGCCTTCCACGGAATGACACTGGGTGCGCTGGCGGTGACCGGCAACTCGATGAAACGTGCCGGCGCCGGCGTACCCCTCGTCCATACGACCCCGATGCCGTTCGACCACTACCTGGGTGGGACCGTCGACGACTTCCACTGGCTCGAGCACGCCCTCGAGAATTCCGGAAGTGGGCTGGAGAAGCCCGCAGCGGTGATCGTCGAAACGGTGCAGGGCGAAGGCGGCGTCAATGTCGCACGGCCGCAATGGCTGCGGGCGCTCGCCCAACTTTGCCGCGACCGCGACATCCTGTTGATCGTCGACGATGTGCAGATGGGATGCGGACGAACCGGCCCGTTCTTTTCGTTCGAGGACGCCGGAATCGAACCCGACATAGTCACGTTGTCCAAGTCGATCAGCGGATACGGCCTGCCTATGGCACTGACACTTCTCAAACCGCATCTCGACATCTGGGAGCCGGGCGAACACAACGGGACGTTCCGCGGCAACAACCTCGCCTTCGTCACGGCGCGGGCGGCCCTCGAACACTACTGGAACGACGACGGCCTAGAGGGTGCCACCCGCCGCCGGGGCGAAATGATGAGCGCGGCGTTCACCGATCTCACTGCCACACTCCCGACCGTGTCCTCTCGCGGGCGCGGGATGATTCAGGGACTCGTTTTCGCCGACGCCGCGCAGGCCGCACGCGTGAGCGCCCACGCCTTCGAACACGGTCTGCTGGTCGAGACCTCCGGCCCCCGAGACGAGGTGGTCAAATTGCTGCCGCCCCTCACCGCTACCGACGATGAGATCGCATACGGAATCCGGATACTCGCCGACGCGGCAACCGCGGCCACCAATCACCACTGATACCGCATCGTTCCCGGCAATCGTCGTAGTTCTTCTCACGCTGGTCGCGTTTTGGTGAGCACGGAGCACGGAGGCTCGCGTGCATCACAGGTCCGACACAGGTGCTGGCGGATCTCCGCACCCCGCACCGCGGCACGCCGTGTCTTCGGTCGCTCGTGGTGTCGTCCCTGGATGCCGTCACCGCTCACGGTACGACGTCGTCACGGGCAGATGGGTTCTACCAGGCGATAAATCTGCTGCGCCTGCTCCGGGGTCGGTAGGGTGCCCCGGTTTTCGGCCTGCGTTGTGATCGTGGCGGTCACGGTCTGCTCGTCGGCGCCGTTGGCGAGATCGATGCACGGTTCGATGGCGATATGCGCGATCGAGTCGTCGTTGCGGTTGCTGGCCAGCTCCGGATAGCGGGTACGAAAAGCAGCGACGAACGCAGCGAGATCAGCATTGTATCTGGCTATTTCGGCGGCCCGGTCTCTCTCGTCCTGGGCGCCGGCGGCCTCGGGGGGAGCCGTGGTGGTGTCACCAAATTTGGTGTCTGTGCCGGAGCCGCAGGCAACCAGCACCCACAAGGCGGCGGCGACACCGCACGCGCGGGCGGACCTCATGAGCGCAGGGTTACCACCCACACCGGGCAGCAAACACCGGCAACCGGCATTGCGCCGGCACGGGTGTCTAGGACGGCCCGCAGTGGACCAAACCATCGTCTCTGCGTCGTGCACTCGGCCGCTTCCCCGGCGGCCGCCCGCACGACGGTGACCACCATGACGATCAGGGCGGCGCCGATCACCACGCCCGCATAGCGCGCAGCCCAGCAGGGGGCCCTGTCGGACCAGCGTTTCTCGACGTCCCCGGTCATGGCAGACGACCTGTAGTTGCCTCGGCTACCGGCGACGCGGTGCCATCGCCTGCGAGGCGCATTCGAAGCTGTCGAACACCGCGGACCGGTCACCGCGGGTGATGGTGAAGGCCTTGTCGTAGTCGTTGCCGCAAGTGTCGCAGGTGGGAATCCCTCGAAGTCCCTTCCGTGTCCGTTCGGCGTCGTAGGGTGGACAGCCAGGACGTTTACCCTTTGGGGTTACCCGACCCCCCGAGGGGTAGACGGCGCTCGCGTAAGCCGTTACGAGGCCCGTGCTGCTGGGCACCGCAGGATTTCGGGCTTCATGAGCTCAGGCTCGACGGCGTGGCGGGCTCAGGCGCACTCCCAGCCAATCCGGCCGGTCGAGGGTCGCGGTGAGGGTCATACCGACCGTCTCGGCCGCCTCGGCGATCCCGCTCGGGTCGACGAAGCCGTCATGGCCGGTTTTCGGGGTCAGCAACCACAAATAACCGTCCGCGCCGAGGAGGGTCTGTGCGTCGAGAAGTTCGTCGGTCAGGTCGCCGTCGGGTTGTCGCCACCACAACAGGGCCGCATCGGCTAGTCCGTCGAGATCGTCGCCGGTGACGGTTGTGCCGCCGAGTTCACGGATCTCACCGCGCAATTCGTGGTCGACGTCCTCACGGAAGCCGAATTCGGCGATCAGCATGTCGGAGTGCACGCCGAGCCGGTTCCCGGTGGCGGGTGCGGAGCGTGGTCGGTCGGTCATCATCCTCAACGTAGTGCGTTTCGCGGGTGCGCTGTGGTGCGCCACGTCAGCAGTCCGAGCGCGGTCATCGCGACCCCGAGGTCTTTGCGGGCCGCGGACTGCTCGTCCGCAGACCCCGCATATACAACTCTTGCATAGTGCCATATTGTCGAGTTGTCGTAAATGTCCGATTCGATTTACGTCCGTCGATCGCGTACGTCCACGTGCCGGGACGGCGGAACGAAAAGGGTGGTGAGGGTCTTGGCTGTGCCGGATCTGTCGGCCGAACAACGTGCCGACGCACGCCGGGTCGCGCTCGAAGCTCGAACGGTGCGGGCGCGGGCGCTCACCGAGATTTCCGCCGGGCGGTGGACCGTGCCGCGGCTACTCGCTGCGGCGCAGGCCGAGCGTGCGCTGGCTCGGACCAAGGTGGAGGCGGTGTTGCGCGCGTTGCCCGGGGTGGGACCGGTGGGTTCTCGGGTGCTGCTCGCGCGGGCGGGAATCGCCGAGAACCGGCGAGTGGGGGCGCTGACCGAGCGGCAACGCCGGTCGCTGACCGAGATCACCGAGTACCCGATTCGATGGCGGTCGGATCGGATCGGTTAGCGCGCGTGTAGATGCCGCAGACGACGAGACGCGGACGGCGGGACTCGGCGCTATCGGCGGTGGCCGTCGCCATCATCCGGAAGGGGTGCGCGGAGATTGCGAAGGGATCGGTAGTAGTCCAGTAGCGAGAATCGCTGTGTCGGTTCGCCCCGGCGGGCGGGTACGCGGCGAGCGGGCCGTGTGTCGGCGTCGATGCACCGTTGCCAGTAGGAGGTGAGCCGAGGGGATCGGTTCACCTCGTCTCCCGGTGCACTCATCATGACCCACCCTACTGCACGCATCTGAAACCGAGGCCCGACCATCGGTAACGAATGCATCACCGAATAAATGTAGCGAGCAATACTTGCTGTGGCGTTTATATCGGATGTCAGGTTGACAGAGCGGCGAAGTGGGAATTCAGAGCGCAGTGACCCGCTCCCGTCGACCGGGGGTGGTCGTGACGGCGAAGGACTGAGGCAGATGACGGAGAGCGAGAATCAGCGCACGCTGATCGATCTGGACGAGGCCGCCCTGATGCTCGAGCATCCAGCCGAGGACATCCGTGGGCGCAGTGTCTACGACCGGGACGGACACGAACTGGGGAAGATCGAGGGATTGATCGTCGACGAGGCGGAGCGGAAGGTGCGGTTCCTGCGGATCGGCTCGGGTGGGTTCCTCGGGTTCGGCAAGACCGCCCGACTGGTGCCGGTGGACGCGATCACCCGTATCACCGATGACGCGGTCCACCTCGACCGGAGCAAGGAACACGTCGCCGGCAGTGACCCCTATGACCCGCAGGTTATGCCGGTCTCGGACTTCTACCGGCGCCTGTACGAGCATTACGGATACGCCCCGTTCTGGGCAGCTGGGTACGTCTACCCGTATCCGCCACCGCCACCGCCGTGGCCCTCGACCACCACGTAGTCCTCGGGACCCGGTGATTTCGGTCGGGGCGTACTGCTCCGGCCGCTACGCCCGCCGCTGCATGTCCGCACATCTGCAGGTCGCCGGCGCGCCGGTTGGTCAGGGTTCGCCGACGGCGGCCGATGGCGGAGTCTGGGCGTCGGTGGTGGATCGCAGGAAGGGGACGATGCGGTCGGCGATCGCGTCGTTGTAGGTGACCGGGTGCTGGTTGGGGTTGGCGTGACCGGTGCCGTCGAGTTTGACCACCAGCAGGGTGCCCTCCGGTCCGCCGGAGTGGTCGATGAGGATGCGCTGGCTGTAGTCGACGTCGACGACCCGGTCCGCGGCGGCGACCCGGGGACGCAGGAACACAATCGCGGGACGGGGTTTGCGCTCGCGCGGGTCGGCGAGCGCATCGAGGTTGTCGATGGCGCCGGAGGCGACGATGACTCTGAATTGGGACTCGATCAACCCATTGCTCGCCGCCCGGCGAGAGAGGATCTTCTCGCGCAGGACCTCGCCGATGACCTCACGTAGCTCGGACGGGTCGATGCGGGGGTACCAGGTCGAGGGGTCGACGAATCGGTGCTGTCGGGCGGCGACCTCCACGAACAGCCGCAGCACCCGACTTTCGCGGGCCCCGGGAATCCAGCCGATCCACCTCAGCAAGTCTTCGCCGGCGTCCCGGCTCTGCGCGCGGACCGCGTGCAGATCGAGGGGCGTGCAATCGAGGATCACCGCGTCGACGGCCAGATCGGTGTCGCGATAGAGGTGTTCAGCGACTTCGAGGGCGATCACGCCGCCCATGCTGTGCCCGGACACCACGACGGAGCCGACATCTCGGTCGCGGGCATGGGTGGTGATCAGGTTACTGATCACCTTGGTGTCGATACCGCTGTTGTCGTAGCGCACCGCCCACACCTGCCCGATGCGCGAGAGCGTGGGCAGTGAGATGGCTGTGCGGGTGGCATCGAGGTGGCCCAGCCCGACCAGTTCGACGACCGCGGTGTCCCGTTCCGACGAACGCTGGGCGTCATACACCGGATGGATCTGCGGTTGAGTGGTGGCGAGCCGGACCTGCTGGGGCAGCACGTCATGCATCCAATACACACTGCCCGCGCACAGCACCGGTACCAGTACCCACACCGCCAGCCACACCAGCACGCGGCGGGTGCGCCCGAACCGGACCCAGTGATGCCCGGTACGGGTCTGTCGCAACCGTGCTCGGCGCCGCTCGTCACTGTAGTCGGCGACGGTGGTGCGGTGGCGTGGGAGCAAGGCAGGCATGGGAATCAGTGCAACGAGCACGGCGGCGGGAGCGTGGGCCAGGTCGGTGGGGCCTGCTTTCACTGTAGGACCTTGGAGAGGATCCTGATCCCTGCCGTGTCTACGGCGACCGGAACCAACGCAACTATCATCGGCCGTCAAATCGTCACCCACACACGTGGCTAGCAGTAACCGCGGCCGATTACGTCAGCGATTTCTCACAGTGGAGAAATTGCTCTCTGTGTACTGGGCCGAGGAGTCCTCTCCGCCGAGTTCGGCTCGGAGAGCTCGAATTTGCCGGGATAGTTCGGCGACCTGCTGCCGGGTGGCGGCCTGGTTCGCCTCATCTTGTTCGGCCACCTTCTGCACCAGCCAGGATGCGAGGGTCGCAGTGACGACACCGAGTAGGGCGATCCCGGCCACCATCAACCCGACGGCGATCAGTCGTCCGGTAGGGGTGACCGGCGAGAGATCACCGTATCCGACGGTAGTCACCGTCACGACCGCCCACCAAAGGGCATCAGGGAAGGTGGTGATCGTCGCATCGGAGGCGTCACGCTCTGCGTCGAGCATCGCCAACGACGCGACGACGATCAGCAAGGTGGTACCGGTGATCGCGTAGGTCACCACACGGCCCCGCAGCGCCCCGCCGACCGAGCGCTGAAGGAAACTGACCACCGTCAGCAGGCGAAGCAGGCGCAGCGGCCGAAGAATCGGCAGCACCACGATGGCGAGTTCGTGCAGATGGTAGACGAACCATCGGCCACGCCTGTCGGCCAACATCAACCGAGTCAGGTAGTCGATGATGAACAGAATCCAGATCACCTGGACAGCGTGTTCGGCCAGTGCGGCGGAGGTCCGCTCCGGCTGCCCCAACACCGTCCACGCGTAGATTCCCAAAAAGCCCAATGCGGCGCCGGCTAATGGCCACTCCGTCTTCCGTTCCCACTGCGCATACGTCATAGCCGCAAGATACGGAGTGGGCGCGAGGAGGCCACCACCGGTCGGACGGCTACTACCCACGCGCGGTCGGCGCGTTCCTCCCCGTCGCCGGTGAGCTTCGGCGATCTCGTCCGCGACAACATGACACCTTGCTCGGCGGCCGCTGGGGGTTGTACCTCGCCGTGGCCTGATCGTCGCGCTGTTCGCCCTGTTGGTGCCGAAGGAACGACCGGCCACCTGAGTCGACGGCGTTCGACGGTGTGGACCAGCTCAGAAGTCCTCGTCGATGCAGGCCAGCCGGTCACCGGCCATTCCGGCCTGGCCGGGACCGGTCATGGTGCGCTGCGCGTGCAGCACCACCGAGTGGGCCTCGTTGTCGCGTAATTCCCAGTCGACGGTCGTCGCCGCCTGCGCGTTGCCGCTTTCGTCGGTGGTGATGTCGAGCCAAATCTCGTTCTGCGGGTTCGCGTAGGCCGGATCCGACGACGGGGATTGCGGCGTGGCGGCGGGATCGACATTGTTCTGATAGTGCGGTCCCGAATCCGAGGGTGCCGGCCCGCACGGCTGGGTGAGTACATGCACACCGAAGTCGCGGTTGGGGTGAGGCCGGTCGCGTCGAGGGCGACCGTGGTGCGGCCGTCCTGCTCCTCGGAGTCGATGGTCACGGTCGAACCCACGGGGACGGCGGCTTCGTCGTAGGTGAACGCGTTGTCGTCGCCGACTTCCCCGGGCAACTGAAAGGCCGCGCCCGGTGTGCCGGGCAGCGGAGTCGGGAGACCGGTATCGGTCGTGGTTTCGGCGGACGTGGGGGGTATTTCTACCGTCTCGGTTGATCCGTCGTCGCCGCACCCCGCGGCGACGAGCGCGGTCAGGGATATGCCCGCGATCAGGGCGGCTCGTGGTGCGCTCATGTTCGGCGATTACCCCCCGGCGGATGTCGGAATCACAGGACATCGCAATGGGATTGCGGACCAGGAACCCCGCGGCACGGAGATGAAGAAGTGGGTGCTCCGAAGCATCCCCGAGGAATGGTGGCGGTGCGCCCGCAGCGCCGGGTCAGCGGGATGAGACTGAGGGCAGCACGCGTGGGCCCGATCACGTACTCGTTCCAACGGACGCGGGATTACGATGTTCGCTGCCACGCTGGTGCCAGAGGAACCGGGGCGTCGCGGCCCAGACCCCGAACAGGATGGTGAGGGTGCTGACCACGCCTGGGATCTGCGGGGCGGGGAGTCGTTGATGCCAGCGGGCGTTTCGGTGCTGTCGGGCGACGATGTCCACGAGCGAGCCGCGGACCCGCTTTCGCTGGTCACTCTCACTGCAAGACCGTGACAGAAGTTCGCTATCCGTCAAAGTGTCTGTTGAGAAAATGTGTTGCGGCACCATCCGATGCCTCGTCGCAGCTCGTAATATGCCATCGCCGCTTTCAGATCCGTTGATGATGCAGGCGTGTCCCGGGGTACCCGCACAAGATAGGCCCGCCTGAGTCGGTTGCGACGGGCACGGCACCGCGCAGGACCACCGCGTGGGCGCAGCGGGAAAGGACCGCATGATGCTCGGACTGGGAATCATCGGCTGGATCGTCCTTGGCGGACTGGCCGGATGGATCGGTAGCAAGATCATGGGCACCGACGCCCAACAAGGCATTCTCCTCAACATCGTGGTCGGCGTCGCCGGCGGGCTGATCGGCGGGTTGCTGGTGGGGCTGTTCGGTGTCGACGTCGCAGGGAGGGGACTGATATTCAGCTTTCTTACTTGCCTGTTCGGAGCCCTTATCCTGCTCTTCGTGGTCAAAACCGTCATGGCTCGGCGCACACACCGCTAAGTGGTCAGCGACGAGGAAGCCGACTTCCCCGGGGGAAGCCGACACCGGCAGTGGACTCTGCCGCCACCGTCGATCGCTACGCTGTGGACAACCTGGGCGGTCGGCTCCCCTGTGCGGAGATCCTGACACATAGTCGGGCTCCGACGTGGTCGACGAAACCGGGGTCCGCTGTGGATCGGCGCCCCGTGCTCGTCGTGTGGTGATGTTTCGGCGATGATCCTGACCTTGGGTGCCGGAATCACGTAACACCGGAAGAGCCAGCAAGGTCTATGCGGCAATCTCTGTGCCGCGCTAGTCAATCCCCGGTTACGCCATCGGGGTCGGGTCACCCGGTGTCATCGGTGGTGGTAAGGGCGGCGCGGGCGTCGAGGTGGCCGAGTGCGGTGACGGCGAGGACGGTCACACCGATAAGGACGTCGTTGATGGTGGCGGGGGTGGCCCCGCTACCGAATCCGTAGTCGAACAGCAGCGGGGAGACGATCAACCAGCCCCCGGCCACCCCACCGGCAGCGGTCGCGGTCAGCACCCGTACTGGCCGGGTCAGCCGGACGAGGCCGAGGACAGCGAGGGCGGACCCGATCAGGAGCTCGTTCCAGCGGGCGGGGGACAAGAAGTCGGTGCCGGGCTCGTGCCAGAGGAACGGCGACATCGCGACCCAGATGCCGAAAAGCATGGTGATGGCGCTGACCATGCCTGGGGTCTGCGGGCCGGGGAGCCGTTGGTGCCAGCGGGCGTTCTGATCGGGGCGTTCGGCCGAATCAAACATCAGCCGTTCGACGAAACCGCGGTGGCCGCGGGCCTCGATCAGGGGTAGCGGTCCGGTCGGTGGGTGGTGGCTGCGCATCATGTCGTTCCTTGTTAATTTTCTCCGATCGTCCCGGGGTTCGGGTGGCCGCCCGGAACTGCGGTTGTGAAGCGCGCGGCGGGACATCTCAGTGGACGTCGACGACGACGGCGTAGGCGCCGACCCCGACCAGGCGGACTCCCGCCACCTGACCGCACTCGCCGAGCAGGGCGGTGATCGCCCCGGAGCCGGGATCGAAATCGACGTCGGCGACGGTGCCCCACTCGTTTCCGGCGGTGGTCAGCACCCGTTTGCCGATCAGGGTGTGGTCGCGGCCGGTCAGCGCCGCGATCGCCGCATCGGGTTCACCGACCGCGTCCGGCCCGCCGACGATGACCGCATCGTCGCCGAATGTGCCGATGTTCGCCCACGGCACCACGGTGCCTTCCCCCGGCTTTTTCACCTGCACCGCGACCACCCGCCGCACCGCAGGGTCCACCACGAAACCGGCGACCTTCCCGATCGTGTCGGCGGCGTCGGAGCCGACGACCTGCCGGCCCACCGCGGCGGAGAAACGCATCAGGATGCACCTCGCAGTTGCGTCCGGAACGCGGCGACGGCGGCACCGAACCCTGCCAGGTCATCACGGACGAAACCGGTCGCGCTCGCCGGCACGATCAGATGTTCCCCGGACGCGGCCAGCGTGTCCGGCAGCGGCAGCAGCATCTTGGTTCCCTTGCCCCGCAGAGCTTGCGACGATTCGATTTCGTAGCCCACGACATCGCATCGGCCGCTGGCGGGGTCGCCGACCTCCACGATCACATCGACCACGGCGCCGAGCGCGGTGCCGGTGTCGGTGAGCACCTCGGCGCCGAGGACATCGCTGCCGGATCCGCGGCGGGAAGAGGCATGCGCGAGGGCCCCCGTCAGCGGGCCCAAAGCATCCTCGTCAGCGATCATGACCGCATCGGCGCCGAGCGCGGCCACACGCCCCCACACCAGTCCCCGATCGAGGGGGCCGGAGAACGGTCCCCGCCCGGCGAGGGTGAACCCGGCGACCTGACCGCCGGTGGGCGCATAGACGATGTCCTTGACCTGGGCAACGGCCTCACCGGCCATCGTCACCACCGGGCGGGCGATGATCTCGCTGCAGCGCATCAGTACGCTCATCGCCGACCCCCACCGCCGGCGTCCTCAGGATTGTCCGGGTGGGCGATGATGACCCCACCGGCGCGGCGGCGGGCCTGCACGAGCAGGAGTACACCGATGATCACCGCGACCACCGCCGCGACCACGATCAGCCAACTCCACCACTGCATCAAGATCACCCTCCGCTTCGGGAGACCGATGTACCTGGTGTTTTCGAGCGTACTCTCCGCACCGCGGGCCGGGCACTCGAGATGTCGCGTTTTCACCGCTGGTGGCGGACTGGCGGCGGACGGCCATCGTGTTCTGCCACGCCCTTTTTCGCGTGGGTGACAGGTGAAACAGCAGGACTGCGCGAGAGCCAGCCATCCAGATCATGCCCTGTGTGGATACGGTGCTGCTCCTAATATGGGTTCATGGAGGGCATCGCGCAGCCTTCGACATCTCTCGGCGACGTTTTGAAGGTGCGTCGCCGCCGCACCTACGTCGGCCGCGAGGGTGAGCGTGAATTGGTCCGGGCGAGGCTGGAGTCGGCCGATCAGCAGCTGTCGGTGCTGTACCTGCACGGCCCCGGAGGCATCGGGAAGACGGCACTGCTCGACGTGCTGGCGGAGATTGCGGGAGACGCGGGTGCCACGGTCGTCCGGCTCGACGGCCGCGACCTTCCCCCCTCCCCCGCCGCCGTTCTCGACGTACTCGGCGAAACCGTCGACGTGCCCGTCACCGGGGCGATCGCTCGCGGAGAAGAACGACTCTTCGTCCTCGTCGACACCTATGAGGTGCTGGCACCCATCGACGAATGGGTACGTACTCGGTTGCTGCCCCGACTACCCGCGACCGCGCTCACCGTGATCGCGTCCCGGACGCCGCCCGGCCCGCAGTGGCGGGCCGATGCGGGCTGGTGCGATCTGTTACGCGTGGTGTCGATGCGGAACCTCACCCCGCGGCAGTGCCGACAGTACCTACGCGAGGTAGCGGTGCCGCCGCAGATGCACGAGCGGATCTGCGAAGTCACACACGGGCACCCGCTGGCGTTGTCGCTGGTGGCCGATGTCGCATCCCGGGGCGGGGAGATCGCCGCCGACCCGTTGACCCCCGACCTCATCGGTGTGCTCATGCAACGCTTCATCGATGTGGTGCCCAGTCCCGTGCACCGGCGGGCGCTCGAGGTGTGCGCCCTCGCCCGGGTGACCACCGAATCCCTGCTGCGTGACGTCCTCGAACTCGACGACGCGCACGAGGTATTCGCCTGGCTGCGGCACTTGTCGTTCGTCGACGCAGGCCCGGAAGGACTGTTCCCGCACGACCTGGCCCGCGACGTCGTAGACGCTGATCTGCGGTGGCGCGACCTCGATTCCTACACGACCGTGTTCCACCGCGTATGGCGGCACCTCCGCCGCAGGCTGACGTTGTGTAGCGGGCGCGAACAGCAGCGCGTGATCTTCGACCTGAAGTTCGTGTTCCGGAATTTGCCCGGGGTCCTCTCCCCGGTGGACTGGGAATCGTGGGGCCATCATTATCCGGAGCCTGCCTGCGCGGAGGATCGCGAGACGATCGTCGAGATGGTCCGCTCGCACGAGGGGGCGGAGTCGGCGAAGATCTGTGCCGCGTGGTTCGGCCGCCAACCCGAGGGGTTCTTCATCGTGCGCCGTCCCGACGGCGGCGCGCGCGGGTTCTTCGGCCTCCTCGATCTGAGTCGCGCGTCCCCCGACGACCTGGCCGCGGATCCCGGCGCCGCGGCCGCCTGGAACTTCGCCCGGGCGCATGCGCCGCCGAGAAGTGGGGAGGCGATCACCGTGACCCGATTCATCGTCGACGGCACCACGTACCAGGACCCGTCGCCCACCCTGAACGCCATCCCGATCATCACCATGCAGCGGTACCTTTGCACCCCACTGCTGTCCTGGGACTTCCTCACCCTGGCCGAGCCGGACCGGTGGAACGAGTATTTCGCCGTCGCCGACCTTCCCCGGGCGGAGGGTGCCGATTTCGAGGTCGGTGCACGCCGATACGGGTTGTTCGCGCACGATTTCCGGCGCGTCCCGGTCGATGCCTGGTTCGAACAGGTCGCCGTTCGCGCACTGTCGGAGACTCCCACTGCACCTGCCCCGCCGGCGGCGCACGTGCTGGTGCTGTCCCAGCCCGAGTTCGAGCAGGCGGTCCGGCAGGCGTTGCACGACTGGCACCGCCTCGACCTGCTTCGGCGGAACCCGTTGATGCGCACCCGGCTCATCTGCGATCGCGGCCGCGCCGAACCTGATGTCACCGAACTCGACTCGTTGCTCCGCGACGCGGTGGACGCCTTGGCGGACGATCCCCGCGACGACAAACTGGTACGCGCAGTCGACCGGACGTATCTGCGCCCGGCCGCGAACCAGGAGGCCGCCGCCCAGATGCTCGGGTTGCCGTTCAGCACGTACCGGCGTCACCTCACACAAGGTGTTGCACGGATCGTCTCGTGGTTGTGGGATCGCGAAATCTACGGGCCAGGACGTGAACAGAAGTGAGCAGTAGTCGGACTGGTGGTTGAGCACCGAATTTCCGCATTCTCCTCGTAGTCGTCGGCCACATCCCGAGGAGGCTCCCATGACAACTCACATCGGACACCGAGCAGTCGTGCTCGGCGCCGGCATCGCCGGCTTACTCGCAGCCCGGGTGCTGTCCGAGGCGTACGCGCAGGTGATCGTGGTAGATCATGATCACCTCCCAGCCGACGCGGTCCCGCGCCGCTGTGTGCCCCAGGGGCGCCACACCCATGTCCTGATCGAACGCGGTCAACAGGTTCTCGAGGAATTATTTCCCGGTTTCACCGCGGAACTGATCGGGCAGGGGGTACCCACGCTCGACAACGTGCGCGACGTGCGGTGGTGCCTGAGCGGGTACAGATTTCCGCAGCCGAAGAGCGGAATGACCGTCCTCAGCGCCAGCCGGCCGTTCCTCGAGGACCGAGTGCGTGCCCGGGTGTGCGAACTGCCCGGTGTCACCATCGTGGACCGCTGCGAGTCCCTGGGCCTGGTCACCGCCCCCAGCCACCACCACGTCACCGGTGTCCGGGTGGTGCGGCATGCCGACGGCAGCACGGAGGAGGTGCTCGATGCCGATCTGATCGTCGACGCGACCGGGAGGGGGTCACGCGCTCCGAGGTGGCTGACCGAACTCGGTTTCGAACAACCGGAGGAGGACAGGGTGCATGTGGGCTTGGGCTACGCGACCCGGATCTACCGGGCCCCGGCGGCGGGGATGGGTGGCGACCTCGGAGTCGTGATCGGTCCGACACCCGATGCTCCCCGGGGAGGGGCCCTGCAAATGCTCGAGGGCGACCGCTTCCTGGTGACGCTGATGGGGATGCTCGGCGACTATCCACCCACCGACCCGGACGGTTTCCTCGATTTCGCCCGGACCCTGCCGATCCCGGATCTCTGCGTGGCGATCCGAGACGCCGACCCGATCGAGCGACCCCGGTCGTTCCGATTTCCGGCGAGCATCCGCCGGCGGTACGAGCGTCTGGCCCGATTCCCGGCCGGGTTCCTCGTGACGGGAGACGCCTTCTGCAGCTTCAACCCGATCTATGCGCAGGGAATGACCGTGGCCGCGCTCGAGGCCATCACGCTGCGCCGTCACCTGCACCGCGAGCCGGTAGACGCACGGGCGTTCTTCCGCGGCATGTCGAAGGTGGTCGACGTGCCGTGGCGTATGTCGGTCGGTGCAGACCTGGCCTTCCCAGAGGTGGTCGGAGATCGCAGCCTCGGCGTGCGGATCGCCAACGCCTACATCCCGCGGCTGCACGCCGCGGCCGCACACGATCCCGTGCTGGCAACCGCCTTCCTCCGCGTCGCCGCCCTGGTCGATCGTCCCGAGCGGTTGATGAGCCCGAGGAACATGCTCCGCCTTCTGCGGCAGAATCTGCCTCACCCCGGCCCCACCACTCGCCACCGAGCACCGGATCAGGCCAGTGGGGTGAACGCCCCATGACCGGAATATCGACCTGCAACGCTCGCCCACCGGAGTAGCGGACCAGCCTCACCTACGAGGCAGGCTGAGGGTATTGGCAGTCGACGGTGGGGTTCATGCCGGCGTAGTTCAGCGGTCCGGCCACGATGGTGACGGCGATGGTGCCGACGCTGGCGCAGTGGGTCGAGGCGTCGTCGTAGTATCCGCGTTGCCCGGCGGCGACGGCGCCGATGATCAGCCAGATCAGCACCAGCACGCCGAGCAGGCCGGAGAGCCGGCTTCGGGTTCGCATCGTCTTCTCCTGTCTACGAGGCTCAGTTGCGGATTCGGCGTGCTGCGGCAAGGGCCTCGTCGACCGTGTCGCAGCAGCCCAGCGTGCCGTCGAGGCCGGTCAGGTGCAGTATGCGGCGCACCTGCGGTTGCGCGGCCGTGGTGAGGGTGGCGTTCCGGCGGCGTACTCGGCTCGCCGCGGTGTCGAACAACGCCATACCGGTGCATCCGAGGAACGGCACGCCTGTCAGATCGAGGACCAGGTCACCGCTGTCGGCGGTCACTTTCCGCAGGTACGGCGCCAGCACGGGCGCGGTGGTGATGTCGATCTCGCCGCACACGACCAACACCGCAATACCGCCGGTGCGGTTCTGGATACCGACCTGCAGCATGGGCGCCGTGCTGGTGGTCTTCGACGCAGGGTCCGGCCACCCCCACAGGTTCGGGGTGCACGCTGAAAAAGATTCGATGTTCACCACGACTTCCGTTCGGTGCGATCGGCTGAGAATCATCGTGCCCACACACGCGGACATCCGAGGCAGCCCCGGGCCCGGTCGGCAGGGGACCGGCGTGCGCAGATCGTCTCTGCCATATCACGCTAGTGACCTGTGGCGCGGTGGCCAACACCGCGCACCCCGACCGGGCGCATGGTTATGCGATTGCAATGCCCAAGTAAGATCTTGGTAAAGGATTCCTGCGCTGCCCCGATTGCACGCTCATTGAATCCGGCGACGCCACCTCGGTGACCATCGGCAGCTACCGCCACCGACGGAGCCTGAATGAGCCATTCAGCCAGGAAGCCGCGCGCGGGCGGAATCGACTCCCCCTCCACCACCAGCGGCGGAGTGTCGGTGAGCACAAGGATCTCCGGGCCTCGGAGGCGGTCGAGAGTGCCGGCGAATCCGCCACCACGTCCTTCGACGAGGCTGCGCCGGCCTCCTTCGCGGGGCGCAGCAGCCGTCGATGGGCTCGGTCAGTGACGTGAACCTCAGCCCCGCGCTCGAGGGTCCGATCCGAGCGCCACACGACGAGGGCGTCATAAGTTTCAGCATTACCGGGCCGGAAGTCGATGACCGTTACACGTCGTCGTAATGAGGCTCGGCCGGCTTACCCAAAGCTCCCGACGTGTGCGCGCCAGATTCGGCCGTGGCGTTCAGCCTCCGCCCAGGTCGGTCTGATGATCGAGTTATGCGCTGTGGTCGGCGCGATCCATCACCCGACGAATGTAGAGCAGCTTGTCACCGGCCTCGACAACATCGACCTCCGCCGTTCCGGCGCGGAGCAAGCGGCCGTCACGGACCACCCCGAGCACGATGTCCGGCAGATACCGCGGTGAACCACCGATCTCGTCCCGCTCGACGGTGCGTTCAGCGATAGCGAGCCCCGATTCCGGGGTGAGGAGGTCCTCGATCATTTCCACCACGGTCGGAGTGGTCGTAGCGGCGCCGAGTAACCTGCCCGCGGTTTCGGAAGAAACAACCACGGAGTCGGCACCGGACTGGCGCAGCACGTGCACGTTCTCCGATTCGCGAACCGCCGCGACGATCTTCGCGTTCGGTGCGATCTCGCGGGCGGTCAGGGTCACCAGCACCGCCGTATCGTCCCGGTTCGTGGCGACGATGATCGACGAGGCGTGCTCCACACCGGCCAATCGCAGCACATCGGACTTCGTGGCCGACCCCTGGACCGTCACCAGGCCCTGCCCGGCCGCGATGTCGAGCGCCACGGCATCGGTGTCGACCACGACGATGTCGGACGGCACCAGCCCATCACCGAGCATCGCTGCGACCGCACTACGCCCCTTGGTCCCGTACCCGACGACGACGACATGGTTGCGGGCACGGCGTCGCCATCGCTGAATCTTGAAACTCTGGCGGGAATTCTCCGTCAGCGCCGCGAGCGTGGTACCGACCAGAACGACGAGGAAGAAGATCCGCAACGGCGTGATGATCAACGTATTGACCAGCCGGGCCTGCTCGGTGATCGGGGTGATGTCCCCGTATCCGGTGGTCGAGAGTGAGACGGTCGCGTAGTAGATGCAGTCGAGCAGCGAGAGCCCGTCTTCCTGGGAGTCGGCATACCCGTCGCGGTCGAGGTAGACCACCAAAACAACCAGAGCCAATGCGGTCAGCGCGTAGCCGATTCTGCGGGCGATGGCCCGGCCGGGACTGTTCTGTATCTGGGGTACCCGCAGGATCCCTACCAGCGCGAAGTCGGGGCGTTCGGTGAGCACATCGGACCGGCTGAACCGTGCACGCCAACTACCGGGCATCGTGTCGATCACCTCAGTTCTCATCTCCCGCGCCGCGCAGCTTACGCGCCGCCCGCGCACCGTTCCCCGCACGGGCGGTTCGGGTACTTCCTGATCGCCATTCCCCCGGGTGGGAGATGGCCAAGACCCCTAGAATAGGACGAAACAGACAGCCAATCTGCGGTGTAGGAGCCGTTCACGCCGATCGGGCCGCTCACCGTGCGCGTGCGGGCCGCGGGAGGTGGGCCAATTGCAACGGGCCGAGCAGGTGCGACCGTTGTCACGCCGTGCGATGGTCTGGACGGCGGTGTTGGCGGTCTTCGCCGCGGTGCTGGTCTTCGGGCCACGGTTGATCGCCGTGTACACGGAGTGGTTGTGGTTCGGCGAGGCCGGTTACCGTGAGGTGTGGGGCAGGGTCCTCATTACCCGTCTCCTCTCGTTTGCAGTGGTCACCGCCCTGGTGGGGGGACTGATCTTTCTCGTGCTGTTGTGGGCGTACCGGGCGCGGCCGTTGTTCGCGGCGGCAGTGTCGAAGAAGGACCCGATCGAGGAATACCGAACCGTGGTGATGAGCCGGCCGCGACTGTTCGGTATCGGCATCCCGTTGCTGTTCGCGCTCCCATTCGGTCTGAGCGCCCAATCGCGGTGGGAGACCGTGCAGCTGTTTCTGAATGGGGGCAGCTTCGGCACGGTGGATGCGGAGTTCGGGCACGATATCGGCTTCTACGTCTTCGACCTGCCGTTCTACCGGCTGGTACTGACCTGGATGCTGGTCGCGGTGTTTTTTGCCTTCCTCCTCAGCCTGGGAACGCACTACCTGTTCGGCGGGATCCGGCTGTCACCGAAGAATGAGACCGCGGGGCGTGAGACCGCGTTGATCCCGGCGGCGCGGGTCCAGCTCGCGGTCCTCGCCGGCACCTTCATCGCACTCAAGGCGGTCGCCTACTGGTTCGATCGGTACTCACTGCTGTGGGGCAACCGGAAGGAACCCACCTTCACCGGCGCCGGGTTCACCGATATCAACGCGGTGCTGCCCGCGCGGCTGATCCTGTTCTCGATCGCCATTGTCTGCGCCGTCGCATTTTTCGCCGCGATCTGGGTGCGTGATCTGCGAATCCCGGCGATGGCCGCAGCCCTGTTGGTTCTGTCCTCGATCCTCGTCGGCGGGGTCTTTCCCGCGCTGATGGAACAGTTCTCCGTCCGCCCGAACGCCGCCGACCGGGAGAGCCCGTACATCGAACGCAACATCGCCGCCACCCGGCTGGCCTATGGAATCGGGCCCGAGCAGGTCGACTACCGGGACTATCCGGGGGTGGGCACCCGGCCGCCGCGGGATCTGCCCGCCGATGTCACTACCATCGCCAACGCCCGACTGCTCGACCCGAACGTGCTCTCGCGGACCTTCACCCAGCAGCAGCAACTGAAGAACTTCTACGGCTTCACCCCGACCCTGGATCTCGACCGCTACACCGTCGACGGCGTGCTCGGCGACTACATCGTCGCCGCCCGCGAACTGTCCCCGAACAGCCTCAGCGGCAACCAAACCCAGTGGATCAACCGGCACACCGTGTACACCCACGGCAACGGATTCGTCGCCGCCCCGGCGAACCGGGTCAACGCCGCCGTCCGGGATGCGGCCGGCCAGAGTGCCAGCAGTGACAGCGGCTACCCCATCTACACCGTCAGCGATATCGCCTCCCAAACCGATGGCCGGCAACTGATCCCGGTCGAGCAACCCCGCATCTACTTCGGCGAGGTGCTCGCAAACTCGGATATGCCGGACTACGCCATCGTCGGTGCCCAGCCCGGAGCGCCACCGCGCGAGTACGACACCGACACCTCTACCTACACCTACACCGGAGCCGGTGGAGTGCCCATCGGGAACTGGGTCAACAGGTTTGCGTTTGCCGCCAAGTACGCCGAACGCAACATCCTGTTTTCCGGGGCCATCGGCGGCGACTCGAAGATCCTCTTCAACCGCGACCCGAAGACCCGCGTCGAACACGTTGCGCCGTGGCTGACCACCGACACCAACCCGTACCCGGCCGTCGTCGACGGCCGGATCACCTGGATCGTCGACGGTTACACCACCCTCGAGCACTACCCGTACGCGGAGACCGGGGCCTTGACCGAACCCGTTGCCCCTGAGACCGGCCGACCGCCGCCCCGGGACGAGATTTCGTACGTGCGTAACTCCGTCAAGGCCACCGTCGACGCCTACGACGGCACCGTCACCCTCTACCAAATCGACCAGCAGGATCCGGTCCTGGCTGCGTGGATGAGTATCTTCCCCGGCACCGTGCAACCCGAGGACACGATCTCGGCGGATCTGCGCGCGCATTTGCGCTACCCCGAGGACCTGTTCCGGATCCAACGCGAACGCCTCGCAAAATACCATGTCAACGACCCGCGAGAGTTCTTCACCAATAACGCATTCTGGTCGGTTCCCTCGGATCCGACGTCGGAGTCCACGGGGCAGCAACGCCCGTACTACATCCTGGTCGGCGACGCCGACACCGCGGCACCGTCGTTCCGGCTGGCCAGCGCGATGGTCGGATTCAATCGGGAATTCCTCTCCGCCTACATCTCGGCGCACTCCGATCCTGAGAACTACGGCAAGATCGAGGTGCTGCAGTTACCGACGGACAGCATCACCCAAGGCCCGCAGCAGATCCAGAACTCGATGATCTCCGATACCCGTGTCGCCTCCGAACGCACCCTGCTCGAGCGGTCCAACCGCATTCACTACGGCAATCTGCTGACCCTGCCGATCGCCGACGGCGGCGTCCTCTACGTCGAACCGCTTTTCACCGAACGGCTCTCGAGCGCCGCGGACGGGTCGACGTTCCCGCAACTGTCCCGGGTGTTGGTCAGCTACCGTGAACAAGGCACCGGCGGCGTCCGGGTCGGCTACGCCCCCACCCTCGCCGAAGCGCTCGACCAGGTGTTCGGCGCCGGAACCGGTCGGGCCGCGACCGCGCCCGGCGGTGACGCGGCCACCCCGCCACCCCCCGGCTCGGAGGCCACCCCACCCCAAGAGGGCGCGGAACCGGTATCGCCGCCCGTTCCCTCGCGGGAGTTGACCGCCGCCGTCCTCGAGCTCAACGACGCCCTGGCGGATCTGCGCGAGGCCCAGCACACCGGCGACTTCACCTCCTACGGCGCCGCCCTGGACCGCCTGCAACGGGCCATCGACGGCTACCTTGCCTCCGGGGGAAGCCCGAATTGAGGTCGTACCGGGAGTGACGCGGTTATGGGATGGCCTCACCGCGTCGACCGGGCGGATGTGAAGGAGTCGAGCATGGTGGAGTTGCACGACTTCGCCTTGATTGCGGTCATCCTGGCCATCGCCGCGGTGGCCGGGTTGCTGGCCACACGGCTGCGGCAGCCGATGATTGTCGCGTTCATCGGGGTCGGTGTCCTTGTCGGTCCCGCCGGCACCGGCTGGGTGGTGGCCGACAGCACCGTCGAGCTCCTCGCCCGCATGGGCATCGCGATCCTGCTCTTCCTCGTCGGGCTGCGGCTCGACATGCATCTGATCCGCACCACCGGGACGGTGGCCCTGATCACCGGTTTCGGACAGGTGCTTTTCACCTCGGTGGTGGGATACCTCCTCGCGGCCGGCTTCGGCATGGACACCGTCGCCGCCCTGTACGTCGCACTGGCCCTGACCTTTTCGTCGACAATTATCATCGTCAAACTTCTCTCCGACACTCGTGAGCTCGAACAGATCCACGGCCGCATCGCGGTCGGCCTGCTGATCGTGCAGGACATCATCGTGGTGGTCGTCATGATCGCGATCAACGCGCTCGATCAGCGCACCGACAATGCTGTGACGGTAAGCATCGTGGTAGTCCTAGCCAAGGGTGCGGGACTGTTGGCAGGTGTCGCCATACTGGCGAAATGCGTGTTGCCGTCGCTGCTGAAGCAGATTGCCCGGTCACAGGAATTGCTGGTGCTCTTCGGCGTTGCCTATGCGGCCTCGGTCGCGGCGGTGACCGAGGCGCTCGGATTCTCTTCGGAGGTGGGGGCGTTCCTGGCCGGGGTTTCGCTCGCCGCCACCGCCTACCGCGACGCGCTCGGGGCACGTCTGGTGAGCTTGCGTGATTTCCTGTTGCTGTTCTTCTTCCTCGACCTGGGCGCCGGGCTGAACTTCGCCGACACAGCCGGGCAGGTAGCGAAGATAGCGGTCTTCTCACTGTTCGTCCTGGTCGGCAAACCGCTGATCGTCACGGTGATCATGGCCGCGCTGCGATATCCGATCCAGGTCGGATTCTCTACCGGAATTCCCCTCGCCCAGATCTCGGAATTCTCCTTGATTCTCGCCGCGTTGGGCGCGAGCCTCGGCCACATCACCACCGCCACCGTCAGCCTGATCACGGTCGTCGGGCTTCTCACCATCGGCGGCTCCACCTATCTGATCCTTTACTCGCACAAGCTCTACCGTCGACTCGAGCGGTGGCTGCGGGTGTTCGAGCGGGCCGGGACCCGAACAGTCGACATCGCCGATAAGGATGCCGAGGTGTACGCGATTCTCTATGGGCTCGGCCGCTTCGGCCGACACGTCGCCGACCACCTCAGCCGTGCCGGGCACCGAGTACTGGCGGTCGACTTCGACCCCCACCGGGTGGGTGCCAACACCCGGGACGGGGTCACCGCGGTCTACGGCAGCGCCGAGGACCTGCATTTCCTCGAAACGCTGCCTTTGAACCAGGCCCGGTTCGTGATCAGCACCATCCCGCTACTCGAGACCAATCAGGCGCTCCTGCACGGCCTGCGTCACCACGACTACCGCGGACACATCGCCCTGACCGCGCACACCGTCCACGACGCTGCCCAGCTGCGCGCCGCCGATGCCGAGGCGATCCTCGAACCGTTCTCCCTCGCCGTCGAAGCCACCACCGAGATACTCGGCCGCCTCATCGATGAAGACGCCGACAGCGACGACCGAAACGATGACTGAATCTTGTTTACCTTTGCGCCCATTACGCAGCGGCGCCTGCATCGATCGCCGGGTAGTCGCGGCACCGACCGCCTCGACGTCGCCCCCGGACTTTCTGGGCTCACAAGAAGCGCACCCCACACCATTGCCCCGGACTGAACGTGCGTTTAATATACTGATTGTGCATTCAATCCGTGGGGTTGGGAGGGACGACGCCGACCTGACCACGTCGGCGCGGATCCGGGATGCGGCAGTTGCGCGGTTCGCCCGGGAGGGTTTCGGTGCGAGCCTGCGGGTCATTGCCGAGGACGCGCGGGTCAGCGGCGGGTTGATCGTGCACCACTTCCGCTCCAAGGAGGGTCTACGCCGGGTCTGCGACGAGTGGGTGCTGCGGCAGATCCGCGAATCGAAGCAGCAGGTGGTCGCCTCCGGTGATACCGGCCCCTGGTTGGCCCAACTCGGGCAGCTCCAATCCTATGCGCCGCTGGCGATGTACGTGGCCCGCTCGTTGCAGGCCGGAGGTCCCGGAGCCACCGCATTCTTCGACCACCTGGTCGACGACGCGGTCGCCTATCTCGCCGAGGGAGTGCGCAATGGGGTGATCAAACCCTCCCGCGATCCCTACGCGCGGGCCCGGTTCCTCACCAGCTCCAGTGTCGGGACGATGCTGCTGGAGATGTCCCTGCAGGCGGAGATGCTCCGCAGCGGTGACTTCACCGGCTTCTTCCAGAAATTGTCGGACGCGGTGACCGCACCCGCCCTCGAACTCTATGCCGACGGGTTGTTCACCGACCGGCAGATGCTCGATGACTACCTGATGTATGTGACTGATCCCCCTGCCGGGGCAGGCGACGGCGACGCCGCCGTAACTCCCTGACAACTGCCGATCCCTTCCGACATCAGGAACCTCCATGAGCACTGTCATCGAGGCCGTCGGCCTCAGCAAAAAATTTGGACCCGTCACCGCCCTCGACCACCTCGACCTGGCGGTCGGCGCCGGCGAGGTGGCCGGGTTCCTCGGCCCGAACGGGGCCGGGAAATCGACCACCATCCGCATCCTGCTCGGGTTGCTGCGCCCCGACGGCGGGAAGGCGACCGTACTCGGACTAGATCCGTGGCGCGACGCCGTTCAGCTGCACCAGCGCCTGGCCTATGTGCCCGGCGATGTCAGCCTGTGGCCCACCCTGACCGGCGGTGAAGCCATCGATCTGCTGTGCCGGTTGCGCGGACACGTCAACCCTGCCCGCCGCGCCGACCTGATCGACCGCTTCGAACTCGACCCCCGCAAGAAATGCCGGACCTACTCCAAGGGCAACCGGCAAAAGGTCGCCCTGATCGCCGGGTTGGCCTCGGATGTGGAACTGCTCATTCTGGACGAGCCCACCTCCGGGCTGGACCCGTTGATGGAACAGGTTTTTCAGCAGTGCATCGACGAGGCCACCGAGGCCGGCCGCTCGGTGCTGCTGTCCAGTCACATCCTGGCCGAGGTCGAAAAGCTCTGCGACACCGTCACCATCATCCGGGACGGGCGAACGGTGGAAAGAGGAACGCTCGACCAGCTGCGGCACCTGACCCGTTCGACGATCACCGTCACCGCCGACCGCGATCCCGCCGGGCTCGCCCAGCTGGCCGGGGTACACGAACTGCGGATCGAACGCGGCCGCACCGTCTTCGAGGCCGATCATGCCTACCTCGGCGACATCGTCCGGGCTCTTGCCGACTACGGGGTGCGCAGTCTCGAAAGCGCCCCGCCCTCACTCGAAGAGTTGTTCCTGCGCCACTACGGCGACGCTCGCACCGCGGCCGTCGTGGGGGGTGTGCGATGACCGCCCTGCGCGCCACCCTCACCCTGCTGCGTTTCACTCTGCGGCGGGATCGGATCAAGCTGCCCGCCTGGGTGCTCGGGATCGCGGTAATGACGATGTATTTCGCCAATGCCCTGAAACTGGCCTACCCCACCGAGCAGGACATCGCGAACGTCGCCTCCTTCGCCCGCAGCCCCGCCGCGATCATGATGTCCGGCCCCGGCTACGGCATGGATACCCCCACCCTGGAGGCGTTCCTAGCCAACCAGTACGCCCTCTATCTGATGGTCGCGGCGGCGCTGATGAATATTCTGCTGGTTGTGCGGCACACCCGGCTCGAGGAGGAAGACGGGCGTACCGAACTGGTCCTGGCCGGGGTGGTCGGCCGATTCGCGCCGCTGACTGCGGCGATGCTCACCGCCCTCGTCGCGAACACCGCTTTGATCGTGGCCGGCACCGCTGCCCTGGCCGGCACCGGGTTCGACGCCTCCGGTTCGCTGCTGCTTCTATCCGGATTCGCCGCCGTGGGAATGGTTTTCGCTGCGGTCGCAGCGCTGACATCTCAGTTGACCGAGCACGCGCGGGCAGCCACCGGGTGGGCCGGCGCCGTCCTCGGGGCCGCGTTCGTGGTGCGGGGGGTCGGTGACCTTGCCGCCGAGCACGGCAGCGCCCTGTCCTGGCTGTCCCCGATCGCCTGGTCGCAGCAGACCCGGGTGTTCGTCGACCCGCGCTGGTGGCCGCTGACACTGTCGGCCGGGTTCGCCGCGCTCGCCCTGGCCTGCGCCTACCGGCTCGTGGCCCGCCGCGATATCGGGGCGGGTCTGCTGGCCCCGCGTTTGGGGCGGGCCGACGCATCGGCGGCCCTGACGAATCCGTTCGCGCTGGCGGTGCGACTCCAGCGCGGCAGCCTGATCGGCTGGGCGCTCGGGTTGAGTGTGGCCGGGCTGTTCTACGGGGCCTTCACCGAATCGATCGCCGACGCGTTCGGGGACCTGCCCGACGACATCCTGGTGATCATGGGCGGCTCCACCGGCAACCTCGTCGACGGCTACCTCGGGTTGATGGGCTTTACGATGGCGTTCCTCGCTTCCTGCTTCGCGATCGGGTCCGTCAGGCGCCTGCGCAGCGAGGAGACGGCCGGGCGAGCCGACCCGGTGCTGGCCACCGCAACCAGCCGACTGACCTGGATGGGATCGGGGGTGGGCGCGGCGGCTGCGGGGGCGGTGCTGCTACTCGGCCTCTCCGGCGTCGCGACCGGAATCGGGGCGGCGTTGGTGACCGGGAACACCGGCTACGTCATCACGCTCGAGCTCGCGTATCTCGCGCACACCCCCGCGGTCTTGGTCGTGGCCGCGGTAGCCGCGCTGTTGTTCGGTCTCGCACCGAAGGCGTTCGCCCTGGTGTGGATTCTGCCGGTGTTCGGGTACCTGGTCGGCACCTTCGGCCCGCTCCTGCAACTGCCGGGCTGGGTGCAGGGCCTGTCCCCGCTGGGCTACATCCCGCAGATGCCGCTGGAATCATTCACTGCGACACCGCTGGTGGTCCTCGCCGCGCTCGCGGCCGTGGCCGCGGCCGCGGGACTGGTCGCCTTCCACGGCCGGGACGTCGCCGCCACCTGAATCACACGAGGGTACAGCGGCGCCCGAACCGGGAACGAGTGCTCACACGGTGTCCTTCTCACTGGGAGGAATCGAGGAGGTCAGGTCCGCCACCGATTCGGGGGCTTCCCGCAGGACGAGATGCCCGCAACCGGGCAGGATCTGGACGTCGACGCCGAGCAACGAGCGCACCCGCCCGCGCAACCGGTCCGGGCCGACCAACCGGTCGTGCTCACCGGTGGCCACGATCACCGGCACCCGCTCGGCCCAGCGACCGACCGTGCGGGCCGGAAGTGGCCGCGGCAACCGACCAGGGAAGCAGTGCTCGGCGATCATGGCGTACCAGCAGACCAGGCCCACATCCGGAATGAACCGAGGCGCCAGCAGATACGACAGCAATTGTTCGCTGTGGTCGAGGGTGGGACTGTACATCCACTGCGCACGTATCCGGGTCAACTGCCAGGTGCGTCTGATTGCGGCGATTCCGGCCGGATTGACCAAGACCAGTCCCGCCACACGGTCACCCGGTGTGGCGGCGAGCGCGATCGCCGCCCCGAGGGCGTGCCCGACCACGATCACCGGATCGGTGCTCAGCTGGGGAAGTACTTCGTCGAGCCACTGCCCGTACAGGTGGTGCCAGTGCCGGTGCGGGCGGCGCGACGAGCTCAGACCCGGCTCGCCGGGCAAGTCAGGGACAAGGACTCGATGATTTTCCCCCAAGGCGGCGATAGCGGCCAAAGTTGTCGATGCGTTCAGGCCCGCACCGGGCAGCAGCACCACCGGTGGCCTACCCGTGTGGGTGCCCGCGGTCAGGACGGTGGTCGAGCCCAGGGCGGTGTCGAACCGGGTCAGGGCGTGCGGGAGGTGCCAGTGCTGCAGGCGGTCGCGGCAGGCGCGCCGGACCGGGACCCGGTCCTCGGTCTCGTGGTAAATGCCGTGGGTACCGACGGGAAGGTACTTCATGCTCATCACCGCCGGCCCGGGCGTTCCGAGCCGAACGGTGATCGGGCGGGAACAGGCAAACGGTACGGCGCGATCCACATGGCGGAAGTCCTTGTCCTGGTCGGGATAGAGCGGAACACTTTGCCGACCAGACTTCCCGGCGCACCACCCTCACCCTACCGTGGCCGACGGAAAATCGGACACCGCCCCGCCGGTGGGGACGTCCCGCGGCGGTGGGTGCCGCCGTCGACCGCGGTGGTCACAAAGGTGGTCAGGGTGGGGAGTCCGTGCCGGTGATGCCGCGGCGGACCTCCCCGGGGCTGTGCTCGATGTGGGTGAGATCCCGGCGGCCGGTCGAGTGCAATTGCCAGGGCACGCTGGTGACCATCACACCCGGCTCGAACAGCAACCGTCCTTTCAGGCGCAGTGAGCTCTGGTTGTGCAGCAGGTTCTCCCACCACCGCCCGACCACGTACTCGGGGATATAGACGGCCACCACATCGCGGGGACTGGTGCGGCGGAGTCGTTTGACGTAGTCGACGACCGGCCGGGTGATGTCACGGTACGGGGACTCGATCACGGTGAGCGGGATGCTGACCTCGTGACTGTCCCAGTCCCGGTGCAGCTGGCGGGTGTCGGCGTCGTCGACATTCACCGTCAGGGCGACGAGGGTGTCCGGGCGGGTGGCACGGGCGAACTTGATCGCCCGGTTGGTGGCCTTGTGCCAGCCGGAGACCAACACCACGGCATGCACCCGGCTGGGCAAGGTCTCCTCGTCGTCGCCGTCGGACTCGAGTTCAGCCCGCACCGCCGCGTAGTGCCGGTGAATGCCGTGCATGAGCAGGCACAACACCGGAATGGCGATGACGACCAGGAAAGCGCCGTGGGTGAACTTGGTGACCATGACGACGACGAGGACGATGCCGGTGAAACAGGCCCCGAATGCGTTGATGCCGCGGGCGCGGTAGATGCGGCGCCGGTCCACCGGGGTGGGAGCGCCGACGAGTTCGCGGTTCCAGTGGCGCACCATCCCGGCCTGACAGAAGGTGAACGAGGTGAACACCCCCACGATGTAGAGCTGGATCAGCCGAGTCGCGGATCCGTCGAACGCGTAGATCAGGGTGCCGGCGATCACCGCGAGCACAATGATGCCGTTCGAGTAGGCCAACCGGTCCCCACGGGTGTGCAGCTGACGAGGAAGATATCGGTGCTGGGCCAGAATCGAACTCAGCAGCGGGAACCCGTTGTAGGCGGTGTTCGCGGCCAGGATCAGGATCAGCGCCGTCGTGGCCTGCATATAGAAGAACAAGATGCTCTCGCTACCGAACACCGCTGCAGCGATCTGGGCGATGACGGTGCGCTGCGGATCGGTGGCACAGTCCCCGGCGAATCCGATGAGATCGCAGGTGTTTTCGGTGACCCGAGTATGCGAGACCAGCGCGAGCGCGGTCACCCCGGTGAACATGGTGATCGAGATGGCACCCATCGCGACCATCGTGCGGGCAGCATTGAGGGCCTTGGGTTTACGGAAGGCGGGGACCCCATTGGAGATGGCCTCGACCCCGGTCAGTGCAGTACACCCGGAGGAGAACGCGCGCAGCACCAAAAACGCCACCGCCAGACTGTTCAGACCGACCTGTTCGGCATGGATCTGATACTGCGCGCTTTCCGCGACCGGCGGATCGCCCAGCAGCGCCCGGGAAAGCCCGATCACCATCATCACCAGGACTCCGGCGACGAACGCGTAGGTCGGAGCGGCGAACGCCCGCCCGGATTCACGGATCCCGCGCAGATTCATCGCCGTGAGCAGCACGATGAAACCCAGGCACAGTGCGACCCGGTGCGCGTTGAGATCAGGGAATGCCGAGATGATGTTGTCCACCCCAGCCGCGACGGACACCGCGACGGTCATCACGTAGTCGACCAGCAACGCGGCCGCGACGATCAGCCCGGCAACCGGCCCCAGATTCTCCGAAGCCACCTCGTAGGAGCCACCTCCACTGGGATAGGCCCGCACCACCTGCCGATAGGACAACACCACCACCGCGAGAAGCACGACGACGGCGCCGGCGATCCACGGCGCCAGGTAGAGATAGGTCAACCCGCCCAGGGTCAGGATCAGCAGAATCTCCTGCGTCGCATACGCCACCGACGACAGCGGGTCGCTGGCGAACACCGGCAGCGCGATCCGCTTCGGCAGCAGGGTGCGCCCGAGCCGATCACTACGGAACGGGCGCCCCAGCAACACCCTTTTGAGCACCGACGCTGTGGAGGCCACAACGATCGAGCCTAGATTCACTCGGGCGGCCATGGCGGTGTTCGGACATAGAGATCCCGTAAAGAATCGTCGGTGCGCGAAGCCCGTCGAGACCCTGCAGGGGACGGCGGGGTCCTATCGTCGCGGGCGTGCGAGATCCCGACGCGAGTTCGCCAGAGGCACGGGGTCCCCGGGGTGGTCGCCACACAGTTGCCCGTGTGGATCGAAGGGCACCGTCGTCCGGTCAGTGCCGTGCGGTGGGGGCTGGGCTACCACCAGCCGGTGGTAGCCCCGATCTGCCGGTCGAGTTCGGGGGCGAGGCTGCGCACATAGGTCGCCGAGAGATGGTGGGAGTCGTGGTAGATGAGGATGTTGCCTTCCACGACCCGGCAGAGCGACACATCGCACACGGCGTCGGACAGATCGAGCGGATAGACCAGCGGGAACTCTGCGGCCGGGGCGAGGGCGGGATTGTGAGCGGCCAACACCGCATCGCGCGGCATCCCGCAGGTATCGACGTCTCCGCCCTCCGCCAGGCAGTCGATCGCCCGATACGGAACCCCGTCGCGATGCAGCCAGGGGGTGTCCCGAAGGCCGAGGAACGTCAGCCCGTAGTCGGCGTACCGGGTCCAGACCTGAATGTAGTCGTCCGGGGTGATGTCGCCCGGCCCGTCCGGGTTCGGGCGGGTCGCGGTCGAAAGCACCGCGTCCGGGCGGTCGTCGCGGAGGCGGTCGAGGACCTCGGCGGACCAGTCCCGGCAGTCGGGGTACGGCTGATCGCCGAGCATCGGTTCGTCGGAAAGGGTGAGTGGGCAGCCCATCTTCAGATACGACACGATCCGAACACCGCGGGTACTTCCGATGGCGTCGAGGGCGGTGAGCCAATGTTCGGCGTGGGAGCTGCCGACCACCGCGAGTGTCCGGTCGGCGGCGGGATCGCCGTAGGTGCAGGTGATCACGTCCCTGGTGCTCATGTCAGAGATGCACCCGTCGAAACTGGAGGGGGGTAGGTCGCCAGGTGCCTCGAGGAGGGTGGGGCGCATTTTGGCGTGCGGGGTGAACGCGCCATCGAGTAGTTTCGCGGCACCGGGATAGATTTTCGGGTCGAGCTCACCGACTCGGGCCGCGGTTTCCGGATTGTGCGACAGATACCACTGCCAGCCCCCTGCTGCGGCTATCACCGCAGCCCCGGCAGCGGTGACGACCGTGGTGACGATTCGAGGGCGACCGCGGCCGGGTCGCGCGGCCGAGGGTGACGCCGATCCGCGGCGCAGTGGTGTTTCCACCCACACGTGGGTGAGCCGGGCCAGGACCAGCGAAACGGCGAGCACGATCAGCCCACCCACCGGCCCGACGGCGGGCCGTTCACGCCAAGTGAGGTAGAAGATCAATACCGGCCAATGCCACAGATACAGGGCATACCCGATCGCACCGAGCTCGACGAGCGGCCGTGCGGCGAGGAACCGCACCACCGTGGGCGCGTTTGGGGTGTGGGCGTCGATCCCGGCGCCGGCCAGGATCACCGCGGCGGTGGCAAGGACGGGGATCAGTGCGGCCGGGCCCGGAAACAGGTGTGCCCCGTCCACGACCAGCCCGCACACGACGATCGTCGCCAGGCCGGTCCCGGCGAGCACCGCACGAGTTGCCGGCGGCAGCGTCACCCGGCCGATCACACATGCCAGCAGGGCGCCGACCAGCAATTCCCACACCCGGGCAGCGGTGTCGTAGTACGCCCACCCCTGGTGGGTGCGGGAGACCTCTGCCGCATACAGCAGCGACACCGCACCGGCTGCCGTGATCACTGCGGCGGTGACCGGCCGCACCACCGCCGCGATTCCGGCCCGGCGGCACCCGGCAGCGAGTATCACCACGACGATCAGGATCAGAAAATAGAACTGGCCCTGCACGGACATCGACCACAGGTGCTGCATTGGGGAAACCGAGGCGTCGGCGGCCTGATAGTCGGCGGCCGTGGTCGCCAACTGCCAGTTCTGCACATACAGCAGCGACGTGACCAGCTGCTCGGCGACCACACTCCACTGAGTGAACGGTCGTGTGAGGACGGTGACGGCCGCGGTGGTCGCCAACACCACCACCAGCGCCGGCAGCAGCCGGCGGGCGGTTCTCCCCAGTACCGCTCGCATCGATGGGCCACCCCCGGCACCGGATCGCCGCAGCAGCATGCCGGTGAAGAAGAACCCAGAGAGCACCAGGAACACATCGACACCGCCGGACACTCGGCCGAGCCACAGATGAAAGATCACCACCAAAGCGATCGCCAGGCCCCGCAGCCCATCGAGATCGTGTCGGTACCGGTGCGGGTCGGCGCGGGTAGCGGACACCGGGGCGCTGGGCCGGTGCCCGGTTTCCGGACTCGCGCCGGTGTTCTGGCCCCCGACGGGTCTGCCGTGGGGGTGGGGATCGGTGTTCATCGGTGTCTTTTCGGTCGGCCGGCGTCGACCCGGTCCCTGGAACTCGTCGTCCGACAAGGGAAACGGGACCGGGAGGTTCAGATGTCAGCTGGCGGGTCAGGTCAGGTCGGCGAAGAGTTCGACCTGGGTGCTACGGCCGGCGGCGATGAGGATGTCCCCGTCGCGCACGACGGTGTCGAGGGCCGCGTGGGTGAAGTCCTCGCCGGGATGCTTGATCGCGACCACGGTGATCCCGTATTTGCTGCGGATCCCGCTCTCGGCCAGCGGGGACCCGATGATCGCCGGTGGGGCCAGGGTCTTGACCATGGCATAGTCCTCTTCGAACTCGATGTAGTCGAGCATCCGTCCGGTGACCAGGTGCGCGACCCGCTCACCCATGTCGTGTTCGGGCAGCACGACATGGTGGGCGCCGACCCGTTCCAGGATGCGTCCGTGCTGGCGGCTGGTCGCCTTCGCCCAGATGTTCGCGATCTCGAAGTCCGCCAGCAGGGAGGTGGTCAGGATGCTCGATTCGAGATCGGTGCCGATGCTGACCACGGCGTGCCGGAACTCCGGGATCCCGAGCTGCTCGAGAGCGTCCCGGTTGGTGGTGTCGGCGACGGCGGAGTGGGTGAGCTCGTCGGCGTAGCGCTGCACCCGTTCCGGGTCGGAGTCCACCCCCAGCACGTCGGAGCCGCGGACAACCAGTTCCCGGGCGAGGGAGCCGCCGAAGCGTCCCAGCCCGATCACGGTGACGCGGGGGACGTGGCGTTTCGGTGTTCTAGCCAACGATGGGTCTCTCCTCAGGTAGTTCGTAGCGGCGGCCACGTTCGCGCAGGGCGAGCGCGGAGGCCAGGGTGATCGGGCCCAGGCGCCCGACGAACATCAGCGCCACCAGCAGTATCTGCCCGGCCGCCGGCAGGTCGGCGGTGATCCCCGCCGACAGGCCGACGGTGCCGAATGCGGAGACGACCTCGAACAGGACAGCGTCGAGATCGAAGTCGGTCAGCAACAGCAGAGTCAGGGTGCCGGCCATGACCGCGCCCACCCCGAGCAGGGCCACGGTGATCGCCTGCCGCTGCACCATCGCCGACAACCGCCGGCCCATGACGTGCACGGTGGGTTCCCCGCGGATCTCGGTGACGATCACGAACGCCAACAACGCGAAGGTGGTGACCTTGATCCCACCCGCTGTGCCCGCGCTGCCGCCGCCGATGAACATCAGCACATCGGTCAGCAGCAGGGTCGACGGGTGCATGCCGGCGATGTCGACCGAGTTGAAGCCCGCCGTCCGCGGCGAGATACCGGCGAACGTCCCGGCCAGGAGCTTGCCGGGCACACCGAGCGGACCGAGGGTGTGCGGGTTGGCCCATTCGATCGCCGTGATCGACAGCACCGCGACCACGGCGAGGACACCGTAGGTGAGCAGGGTGATCTTGGTGTGCAGCGACCAATGCGACGCAGTTCGATTCCGTGTGGCAGTGCGCCTCATCGAGCGGGTGACCTCGAAGATCACCGGGAATCCCAGACCACCGATGACGAGGGCGGCCATCACTGGGACGATGATCCACGCGTCGGTCTGAAACCGGGTCAGGCTGTCGGCGTAGAGAGCGAATCCGGCGTTGTTGTACGCCGAGATCGCGTGAAAGATCCCCGAATACATCGCCTGCCCGAGCGGTTGGTGATACCCGGCCGCGAACCGGGCGGTCAGAATGATCGCGACGACGACTTCGACGGCCACACTCATTTTCAGGACCCCGAGGACGACCCGTTTGCTCTCACCCAGGCGCAGGCTCTTCGTCTCGGTCTGCGCCACCAGTTGCATCCGCAGCCCCATCCGGCGGGCAACGAGCAGGCCGAGTAGTGATGCGAGGGTCATGATGCCCAACCCGCCGATCTGGATGAGTCCGAGGATGACCAGTTCACCGAACAACGACCAATAGGTGCTGGTGTCGACCACCACGAGACCGGTCACGCAGACCGCCGAGGTGGCGGTAAACAGCGCGGTCACCGGATCGGTCGCCTCCCCGGCTTCCGACGAGAACGGCAGCATCAACAACACGGTGCCCAGCACGGTGGCCGCGCCGAAGCCCATCACCACCAACCGGGCCGGGTGCCTGGCGCTGGGCAGAAACCGGGTCGGCGTCACTGGACCATCACATCTTGTTTGGCCGGTGACGCCGGCGCGACTCGTCGAGCCGCGAGCCGGCGGTGCAGCAACACCCCAAAGATCACGATCAGCAGCAGCGACCACCCGAGGGTGGTCTTCATGTACTCGGCGGCGCGCCCGGCCTCGGGAAACCTGCCCGAGAGCCAACTGTCGTAGCTGAGGAACCCGTACACCGCCAACCAGGCCGGCCAGTTCCGCATCACCGAGTTCGGCAACACCACCGACAGCAACAACGGCACCAGCATCATCGAGTAATACATCTGCCCGAGCGAGCCGAGCAGGAACGACCCGGTCAGCAACACCCCGGAGGTGGTGGTGACGAAGAACACCTCGTCACTGCGGTGATACCGGCACAGCAACCACACCGAGCCCAGCACCAGCAGCGCGAACAACCCCCGCAGACCGGTGATCAGCAGCGACGGGAGACCGTAGTAGGTGCCGTTGCCGACGATGGCGCTGTTGAAGTAGTCCCGCGACTGCATCAGATACGGGGCGGTGTGTGTGAGGAACGCGGCAGGATCGGCCGCCAGCGGCCACGCCACAGCGGTCAGCACCACAGGTATCCCGAGCGCGGTGACGAAGACCCTCCGCTGGCCCCGCACCAACGGCAGCAGCAGCAGCGGCGCAAGAATCGGTTTCACCGCGAACGTCAGTCCGATCGCGGCGCCGGACCAGTAGTCGCGGCGGCGCAGCAGCAGAAGCAGAAAGGCAATCTCCCCGAGCAGAACCAGACCGTTGATGTTGGTGAACACCAACGTGTTGGTCACCGCCTCCGAGAAGAAAGCCCCCAGCAGCAGAAGCGGGGCAGCCAGCGACCGCAGTCCGAGGCCGAACATGCGCAGCAGAAGGTACAGCGCCACCAGGATCGCGGCGGTGTTGGCAAGGATGAACATCCATCGGGACAGCTCCGGCGGCAGCACCGCGATCGGAGCGATCAACAGCGTTCCGCTCGGCGGATACAGATAGTGCGGGTCCACCGACGAGAAGTCCGCGGTGTAGACCTCCCGGCGGTTCTAGAACGCCACCGCCGCCGTGTAGACCGGCGCGAAGTCGTCGGTGATGTACCCGTCGACCGCCTTGATCAGCACCCGGTGCAACGCCGTCATCACCGCGACCGGCCACAGCACCGCAGCGGCCACGGCAGCCGGATCCCGCGGACCCTCGACCAGTTCGGCCATCGTCCGCCGCCAGGAAACCGGCCGCCACGCGGAGCTCACACCGCTCCCGAAGAGCGCACCCGAGATCGGGGGGAAACAGCCGGGTGCACCACACACCGTGAATTCATACGGAAGTCCTTGCCTTGCGTTCGCCGAATACACCGCCGACCAGACTTCCCGGCACACCGTCGGCCACTCTAACGCCGCCGGGTCATCCGAAGAAACCGCCATCGACTCGGAAGTCCGGCGGCGAGCCGCAGTCGCAACCGCCCGTTTCGGAGGTGGCGGCACAGCAACGCGTAGGGTGCCCGCCCGAGAACTCCTCCGTCGGCGGCTCCCGCTCCGGCTGAAAGGAGGGGGAAGTACGTCTCGAGTGGTTGACGATCCGTTAATCGAAAGCCTCTTTGGCATAGATTCTCGCCGGGCTCGCCGTGCCAGAAATTTCGTGTCGACCACCGACCCTTCCGATGCACCTGCTGCCATGATTAGAGGGTGAGTCGGGTGCCCTCAGTGTGGTCACTGGTCGGTCGCCGCCGCCGGCGACGGGCATCGGTCGTCGTGATCGTGACCTGTTGGACGGCCGCGACGGCATGCGGTCCAGCGCCGTCTCACGATGCGGAGTCCTTTCCCGCGCTCGACGTCGTCACCGAGATCGACGGGCTCGACCATCCCTGGGACGTAGTGGCCGCCCCGGACGGCACCCTACTGACGGGCGAGCGCTCCGGCCGCTTCGCCGTCCGACGACCCGACGGCAGCACGGGCGTGCTCGCGGCGGATGTGTCCGACCTCGTCGTCCACGACGAACTCGGCCTGATGGGAATCGCCCTCGCCCCCGACTTCGCCGCCACCCGCACCCTGTATACCTGCCAGACCCACACCACCGGCGAGGTCACCGACATCCGGGTGCAAGCCTGGACCGCGGACCTCGACTGGACCGTGCTGGCCCCGACCCGAGTCTTGGTCACCGGACTTCCGCTGAGCGTCCGCGGCCGGCACGGTGGCTGCCGCCTCCTCCCCCATCCCGACGGAACACTGTTGATCGGCACCGGTGACGCCACCCAAGCGAGTGCACCTCAGGACCCAAACTCCCTCGGCGGGAAGGTGTTACGAGTCGACGCCATCACCGGTGAACCCGCCACGGGAAACCCGTTCGCTGACAGCGCGGTCTACACGCTCGGCCACCGCAACGTCCAAGGACTGGCGATCCGCCCCGACACCGGCGACATCTACTCCATCGAACAGGGCACTCATCGCGACGACGAAGTGAACCGGCTGATTCCCGGCGCAAACTACGGCTGGCACCCGGACACCGGAGACGGCTTCTACGACGAATCCGTGCCGATGACCGACCCGGATCGAGTACCCGGGGCGATCGAGGCGGTGTGGAGTTCCGGCCCTGCCACCATCGCCACCGCGAGCGGCTCATTCGTCACCGGATCCGGCTGGGGCACCTGGTCCGGTGCTCTCGCGGTCGGAGTACTGAAGGGCCGCCAGGTACGGTTCCTGCGACTCGACCCCGCCGGGATCCGTGTGATCGCCGAGGCCATCCCCCCGGAACTGACCGGCACATTCGGCCGCATCCGCACCGTCGCCGCCCAAGCCGACGGGTCACTGCTCGTCACCACCGACAACGGAAACGACGACAAAGTGCTCCGTATCACCCCCGCCAGCAGACGATAGGCTCCCACCTGCCCTGCGGGTGCACCCGAAGCGTGACGAAACTTATCGCCACTATCGGTGAGCGGTTCTCATTCAGCCACGAGCCGGCTCCCGACGGTGTGCACGACCTGCACGTCCGGGTTCCAGGGGATCAGCGCCTCGACGGTTTTCTCGAGCTCGCCGAGCGACGGCAGCGTTTCGGGACCGAGGACCGCGACCGTGGCCGTGCCGCCCTGCCAGGTGACATCGGTGACCTCGGCGCCGGGGGTGCCGGCCAGCCATTGCTCGGCTGCGGTGTTGATCTGCCGTGCCCACACCGATGACAGGGAGTTGACCACCATCGGGATCGCGACCACGAGCAGCACCACCGTCAGGAGGGTATAGGCCCGTCGCCGGTGGGAGCCTGTGACACTGTCGACCTCCCCGGCGTATCCCGCGGCCACGAGCACAGCCGTCGAGGTGATAACCATCGCCACCACATTCGATGCGAACAGCACGAATGCACCCGCTGCCAGGGAGGGGGACCCCGATCCCAGGCACACCCCCACGACCGCGAGCGGAGGTACCAGGGAGATCGCGATGGCGACCCCGGGCAGGACGTCACCGACATCTTTTCGGGCGATGGCGATGGCACCGACCAGGCCGGTGGCCAGTGCGGCGGCCAGGTCCATCAGCGTCGGGGAGGTTCGGCCGAGTACCTGCGAATTGGATAGCACGTTCGTCGGATTCGGCAATACCTGCGCGAACACCACACCTAACACGACGACCAGAACGATGCCCGCTGCGACGTAAAGCAGACTCTGTGCGATCAGGCGGCCGCTGCCGGTAGTGATGCCCAACCCCACCCCGAGGATAGGCGTCGACAGCGGTGCGACGATCATCGCGCCGATCACCGTGGCGGTGGAATCACCTACCACCCCGGCCACTGCGATCACCGCCGACAAGGTCAACATCACCCAGAACGCGGAACGCTTCGCGCCTGTATCACCGACCGAGAAGTTGAGGCGTTCGTCGAGCTGGGCCAACGTCCGACGTTGCCCATCGGGAACGAGTTTCTGCATACAACCCCCTCACCGTCGCGGCCGAACACCACTGTTCGCCGTCGAATCGCCTCGCATCCCCAAGTAGACGGGGCGTCAGGATCGCGAAGTTCGGGTCCGGGTCGTCGAGGTAGCCGACCAGTTCGCCCAGCAGGGCGCGGTGCAGGTCCGGTTGGTCAGGGTGAAAGCCGCGTCCTGACTCGTCATGGTTCTCCTCTCACGAGAACACGACCGTCGACGGCGAGATCCCCGACGATCGCGGTCGGTTCGTCACGTCAACACGCAGTATCCAAACGTGTCGACGTGGGCTCGACCCTGTCATCACCCGCTGGCCGTTGCTTCATCCGTGGTGGGTGATTCTCCGTCCGAGCGGCGAGGAACTGGCCTCCGCGGAGCCGTTGTGCTGGGGCCGGGAAGGCACCCACCTACGTAGGGCTTCCGAATCCGGGCATTCCAAGACTGTCGGCGAGCCACCAGCGGACCGCCTGCGCGTAGAGGTCGGGCGCCTCAACGGGTAGTAGGTGTCCAACGTCATCGATGGGTCGGGGCGTCCAGCCCGGCCGTCGGGCGTGCTGCATGAGCGACGTGGGGTCGACAATGTGATCGTCCCTTCCCCACAGCACAAGCACGGGCACCCGCACGCAATCGAGCGCCTCGTTCGTCTGTCTTTGCGTGATGAACATCGCTTTGACGATCGACGCGAATGCCGTGGCCGTGCCCCCAAGCCGTTCCGGGTGCTCGCGGGCCGCCTCGAGGCCATCGAGCCACAGCTCGACTTGTGCTCGTGAGACACGAGCCGGGTTGCCACCGACGAGGCCGGTTCTGAGACCTGAGATGGAGCCCGCGTTTGTGATCGCGGTTCGCTTGGCGTCGAGTATGCGCCCGCCCGTCAGTCGCAATATTATCCGCGTCGTCGGCGGGCCGGCTGCGACGACGAGGCGCCCCAGCGTCTGCCACCCGAGTGCCTCGGCTAGCGACGTCCGGCGCCACGGTAGCGTCGGAGCCGCCAAGACGACTCCCAGCGTATTCTCGGGCATTATCGTGGCGGCCAGCGCCGCCACCAAACCACCCATCGACCAGCCGTGCAGCACCAGCTGGCTCTCGAGGCGGAGCTGCCGGACGAAGGCCGCCACGAAGCGAGCGTCCAGGTCCGCGCGTGGCCCGTGCCGATACAGATCACCGGTGTGGCCGGCAATCGTCCCTGGGACGTCGACGGAAATCACCGGCCCGAGCCGGCGCAGGTGAGGAACGAGATCAATCCACATGCTCGCGCTACCGGTCATCGGGGGCACCAGCAGGTGAACTGGCGCGTCGGGAGGCGCGGTCGAAGCGGGCTCCGCTCGGACATAGTGCACGGGCACGCCGCACACGCTCGTCGACACGCTGCGCAACCCCGCCCACTGCTGCGACCGGGCGGCCCAGTCGTCGTATCGCACGGTGTATCCCTTCCTCCTCATTCAATGGGAGTCGACCAGCGAGTTTTCGACAAGTAGTCGATCAGGAGGGGGAAGTGATCACCGAGCCGCCGGCCGCCGCGGGGTGAGCTCGTCACCGGTTGTCGATCACCATCATCAGTGCCGTCGCACGAGCCCGATTCTCGATCGCGTCGACAGCGAAACCCAGATGCCTGGACAGCTTGGTCAGCCGGTGCGCAACGCTGCTGTGGTGCAGGTGCATGCTCTCCGCCGCGGCCCGCAGTGTTCCCGACCGCAGATACACCCGCAGCGTCGCCAGCAACTCCGCCCCTTGTTCGGAGTCGCGCAGTTCGGCGGCGTGAACAAGATCGGGAATCGCGGCGTGTGCGAGGCTCTGTCCTGCGACCAGTAGGTTGAGGGCGCCGAGGTCGTCCGCGTTTCCGATCGGTTCAAGTCCGGAAGCCTGACTACGAGCGAATTTCGCTGTGCCGACAAGTGTGTTCGCGTCCGACGCCGGGCCCGCCAGTGAGAGACCCACCTGCACGGATCGAGAGCGGGCCACGTCGGCGAATTCCTTTGTCGGCTCGCAAGATTCCGCAAGGAGCATCAGCGAATCGCCGTCCACCTCGATCTCGGTGGAGCGGCCGGGTGCGAGCTCACCGGGTAGCGGTAGGCGCGCGCCGCCGCGGGCCGTGTACACGAGCACACGGACCGGAGTCGACGGTTCGATCCGCAGCGCAGCGCATGAGGTAAGCACCGCCAGCTCGTCCATCGGAAACAGAAGATTGCGTGTGTGCTCGGCGTCGCTGAGCACACGGCGCGGTTGCAGGATGATCGCCGCGGTCAAGGCCATCCGATCGACGAGCATGTCGTCGAGCGGCAGACTCGCACCCGGTCTCTCTATCCAGACAGACCCGACCACCACATCGTCGACCACGACGTCCTTCGATGCACTGGGCGCGAGCCGGGGCTGCGGAGACCACCGCCCGCGAGGGTCGCAGCGGCGCGGCTCGGAACTGCCGGACCACCCAGAAATGTCGATACCGACGACGCAGTCGGCCAGCGCGGCACTCGCCCGGAGCATCGACGCCGTGTCCGCGCCGTGTCGGACCAGCGCGTCGAAATAGTCGATCACTCGTACCAGTCCCGCCGAGTCCGCATCGAGCTCGGCGAGCCGGTACATCAGTCCCTGCATCCAGCAACGCTACGAGGCTGGTGACACCACGCGCAAGCCTCTCCGCAGCGCGTCGAGTGCCTCCGCCATCGCGCGTTTGCTGACCTCCGCCGTCGCCAGCAATCCGGACCCGTGGAAGGTGCCGGGGAACGAATGCAGCTCCACGCTGATACCGGCGCGGAGCAGGCCGAGGGCGTAGTCGATCCCCTCGTCACGCAGCGGGTCCAATTCCATCGTGCAGAGATAGGTCGGGGGCAGGCCACGAAGATCGGTTGCGCGGGCCGGCGCCGCGTAGATCGACACATTCGGATCTTCCGATCCGGTGTAGGACGCCCCGAGGTAGTACTGCCACGACAGGATCGCATTGGGGCGGTGCCACAACGGGGTGTCGATGAACGTCGTCATCGAGGCGGTGGTCAGCCGGTCGTCGAGCTCGGGAATGTCAAGAAGCTGGAACGCGACCGGGACGACGCCCTCGTCACGCGCCCTCAGGACGGTTCCGGCGGCGAGCCCACCACCCGCGCTCTGACCACCGACCGCGATGCGGGAGGGATCGATTCCCCACTCGTCCGCGTGGGCGTGGAGGTGAGTCAAAGCCGCGTAGCAGTCGTCGAGCGGACCCGGAAAGGGCGTTTCCGGAGCTAACCGGTATTCGACGCTTGCGACGGCGCACCCGAGTTCCCGCACCACCTCGACGCAGAAGGGGTCGCTGGAGGCCGCCGTTCCGATCGCGAACCCACCCCCGTGGATCCATAGAAGAACCGGCAGCGGTCCCCCCGTGTTCTCCGGCGTGAAGAACCGGACACCGACGTCCGGGTCGTCGCCGAGGCCTGGGACCGACAACTCCTGAACACGGACTCCGTCGAACGACAGATCAGCCAACAGGGAGCCGACCAGAGAGTCGAAGGTCGCCCGTGCGGAGGGCAGGTCGGAGAAATCGAGATTCGGGAGCATGGTGACCGCGGCCGCGAGTTCGGGGTCGAGCGTGGGAAATGATGTCATGCACCCAGCATGAGTCCGAATGTGGCCCAGGTCACCCAACAGCTGGAGGAAGTTGGCGAGGGAATGCCCGACGGGTGTCGGACGCCCCGGAACCCCGACCGACTACCCGGCGATCTCGGCGTGCATCTCCCACACGATGACCTCGGCACCGGTTTCGGTAGTCAGTTGCTGACCTCCACCGCCGCTGACCCGTACGGCGTCGCCCTCGCCGAGCACCCCGACGCCCTCCAGCGATGCCTCACCGCGCGCCACGAACACATGGAGGAACGGCGCGTCGGGCAGGGCGATCGGCGCCTGCCCGGGTTGCATGCGCGCAACGTGCATTGCGGCGTACTTGTTCTTGATCCGAATCGCCGAGTGGTCGGCGTACGCGGGCATGCCCGACGCGACCGGCACCAGTCCCCCGGCCAGCAATTCGTGGTCGATCTCGAGTTGTTCGTAACCGGGCGTAATACCGGCTTCGTCGGGAACGACCCACATCTGGATGAAGTGCACCGGGTCGCTGTGCTGGTCGGCATGGGCACCGGCGACACCGCCCAGACGCCACGAGTCGTTCTTCTCGGAGTGCAAGATGCCGGTGCCCGCGCTCATCCGCTGAGCCAGGCCCGGGTAGATGACCCCGGAATGCCCCATCGAATCCTGATGAACCAGCGAACCCTGCAGCACCCAGGTGACGATCTCCATGTCCTGATGCGGGTGGGTGTCGAAACCCATCCCCGGAACGACGATGTCATCGTTGTTGACCATCAACACCCCGTGGTGGGTATTGGCGGGGTCGTAGTGGCGGCTGAACGAGAAGGAATGCTTGGAATCGAGCCAGCCTGCATGGGTCTTGAAGCGGTCGTCGGCCCTGCGGACATCCAACGGGGGACGAGTTACGGCAGTGGTCATGATCGGAGCACCTTTCGAGATGTGGGAGTGGTGGTTACGGGCTCTCGATCAGAGAACGTGTGACCCGTACATTTCCCCGAGCGGGTCGGCGATGAGTTCGAGGCGGGCACCGTCGGGGTCGCGGAAGTACAGCGAGACCTCGCTGTGCTCGATCAGCTCGATGCCGGCGTCGGTCAGCTTGCGGCGCAGGTGTTCCCATCGTTCGGGTTCGACGCTGATCGCGACATGATGCAGTCCGCCGAGAGCCTCCTGATAGGGGCCGATGTCGAGTCCGGGGAAGTCGAAGAACGCCAGCAGGTTGCCGTTTCCGATATCGAAGAAAAAGTGCGACGACCCGGGGTAGTCCCGATTCTCGATCAGCTCCGTGAGCGGAAACTCGAGCACATCCTGGTAGAACCGCACCGTGCGCTCGACGTCCCCGCTGATCAATGCGGTGTGATGGAGACCGCGGGCCGACGACGCAGGCCGCGTCGATACCGGCTTCAGGTGCTCGGCACGGATTCGGTCGCGCTGCGCCGCGAACCCCTCGGAGCTCTTCTGCTCGGGCGTGGTGTTCATAGCCGTGATTCCTTTCGCGAGGTGGCGACGAGGACGCCGGTCAGCTTTCGGGCCAATCGGAGTGATTGCGTCTTCAACTACTTTGAGAATACCCCAAGTAGTTGCGCTGTCAACTACTCGGGGTATTGTTGATATGTGAAGACAACTCGGTGGCTCAGCGCGCAGGAACAGCAGACGTGGCGTGCCTATCTCGACGCCACTCGCCTGCTGCTGCAAGCGCTCGATCGGCAACTCACCCGTGATGCGGGCATCTCGTTCACAGATTTCGAACTGCTCGTCGTCCTCTCGGAGGCCCCGGAGCGGCGACTGCGGATGAGCGAACTGGCAGAGGCCGTCACCACGACTCGCAGCGGGGCGACGCGGGCAATCAGCAGGCTCGTCGACGCCGGGTGGGTACGCCGCGTGGAGTGCAAGCACGACAAACGCGGAATGATGGCCGAGTTGACGGATGCCGGCGCCGACAAGCTCGCCGCCGCAAGCCCTGGACACGTGGCCGAGGTTCGCCGGAACATGTTCGACCTGCTCAGCCCCCGGGACGTCGCGATTCTCGGCCACGACTACAGCGAGATGCGCACCCACATGCTCGAGAACACCTGAACGGCAGATTCCACCCACCCGAACTCCCGAATTCCACCCACCCGCAGTGTCACCGAGCAAGAAGGACGATCAATGACGCACTCCGACAACACCTCTCCCGCACTCGACACCACGGTCACGCACGTGCCCGATCGGCACCGCTACGAGCTCGGCGTCTCGGGACAACCCGTCGGATTCACCGCATACCGCGACAACGACGGTCGCCGCATCTTCTTCCACACGGAAATCGACGACGCATTCTCCGGCCACGGCCTCAGCTCCATCCTGATCCGCCATGCACTCGACGATGTGCGCCGCTCGGGATTGCGTATCGCCGCGGTCTGCCCACTGGTGGCCGCCTACCTGAAGAAGCACGACGACTTCGAGGACATCACCGACCCGGTGACGTCCGAGATCCTCGAGTTCATTCGCTCGTCGACCCAGTAGTTTTCATTTTTAGTTGACATCGCAACGACATCCCCCTATCGTTGTAGTTGCAAGTTCAATTACTTCAGATTCTTCACCGCCCCGGTAGACCACTCTCGAGGAGTTCACTATGACCACCGCCATCACCACGCTGCCCGGCCTCACCGCAGGAACCTGGGCCATCGACCCCGTCCACTCCACCGTCGGCTTCTCCGTCCGCCATCTGATGGTCAGCAAGGTCCGCGGCACGTTCAACGACTTCACCGGCGCCATCACCGTCGCCGAGGACGGCACCGCCTCCGTCACCGCCGAGATCCAGGTCGCCTCGATCGACACCAAGAACGCCGACCGCGACGCCCACATCAAGTCGGCCGACTTCTTCGACGCCGAGCAGTTCCCCACCGCCACCTTCACCTCCACCGGCATCCGCACCAAGGGCGACGACTACGTGGTCGACGGCAACTTCACCCTCCGCGGCGTCACCCGCCCGGTCGAGCTCGCGCTCGAATTCAACGGCGTCAACCCCGGCATGGGTAACGGCCCGGTCGCCGGCTTCGAAGCCACCACCGTCCTCAACCGCAAAGACTTCGGCATCAGCATCGACATGCCCCTCGAAGGCGGCGGAGCCGTCGTCGGCGACAAGATCACCATCAGCCTCGAGATCGAAGCCGGCCTCCAGGCCTGACACCACCCCCGCGCTCACCACAGGAGCGCGCGCACCGAATGTCGCAGTAGCCCAGTTCGCTTGGGCTACTGTGACATTCGTGCGTCGAGTCGAAGAGGCGGGAACCCGGAACGCCGGTTCCCCGAATCGTCAGGTTGGCGGATCGAGGACCCGGACCGACCTCGGAAGCGGCTGTACCGCAATACCGCAACGTCTCGCCGCCGCCGCGAAAGAGTCTGTCCGGGGATCCACAGGCCAGGGCGCTTCTCCGGCCGGACCGAATACTGCGGCCGCATTCGCCGACGGGCCGGTCGTGAATCGCGTCTGATACCGGATGCCGTCGAACTCGACATCAAACGCCGCCGCCCACGCCCGGGCAATGTCATACGGGGTCATCGAACACATCTCCCGCGTGAGCACGAACGCGGCAGCCGTGCCGGCGCAGGTGTCCGCGAGGTCATGGGCACCCGGTATCCGCAAAGTCGACAGCACCCGCTCGGCCGCGAAGTCGTGGGCGATTACCCCGAGCGAGGCCAACGCCTCCCCCACCGTTTCGCGGATCGCCGTCGTCTCATCGAAGGCGACATAACACGTACCCCGCGGTGCGGACAGATCGAATCGTCCGCCACCCGAAGAAGAAAACCACCACGGTCCATTCGAAACCCGGTGTCCACGCTTGACTTGCCGCCTCCCGGTCAACCGCCACCTCGGAAACCCCGTCAGCGTGCGCTTTCCGGGCACCCGCAGAGCAACGTCCTCCCTCACGCCGCCCACCGCTGCACATCCGCGCGAGCCGCCGCCAGCACCGGGTCGACCCGGCCACCCTCGGTCAACCAATCCACCGCGGTCTTACCACCGAAAGCGTCCTGCGGTGCCCGCAGCCACAGCGCACACGTCCACGGGTCCGCCCCAGCACGCAGAGCACGCCACACCTGCACCAGCGCCGGGTCGACGGTGCCGCTGCTGGTGAACTGCCACACCGGGTAGACCCATTGACCCTCCTCTAGTTGGCAGGCGATCACCGCCCCGGTCGCAACCTTCTTGCTCACCGCCTGACGACTGACATTCCACCACCGAGTCAGGCCGGCGGTATCGTAGAACGGACCGACGACCTGGTCGTAGACATGGTGAATAGGGAGCGCAGCCGACATCGCATCTGCGATCGCCTTCACATCCGCGAACGCGTCAGTGGACACCCCAGCCGCAGCGGCCGCAGCGAACGTACGGTGCACCCGCTGCGAGAGCTCTTCCATCAGCCGCTTCTCCTGCTCCATCAGCGACGTCATCGCCCACCCCTTCCGTCAACCTTGTCAACTACGGTGTCCTATGGTGTCAACCTCGTCAACCGAATGAGTCGATCGCAGCGATGAGTTGGTCGGTGAAGCTGCCACCACCGTGGCCGCCATCGTCGACGACGACGAGTCGACTGCTCTTCCAGAGGCGAGAGAGCTCCCACGCCGTGTCCAGCGGACCGGATACGTCGTGTCGGCCGTGGACGAGTACCGCGGGGATACCCGTCAATCGGTCCATTCCCTCGCGTAGCTGGTTGTCTGCGAGGAAATGATCTCGACCCCAATAGTGGGTGACCAGGCGTGCGAACACCATACGGAACGCAGGGTCGTGGTATCGAGGGTTCGGTGTCCACCCCGGCGCCAGGGAAACGTGGGTGTCCTCCCACTCGCACCACCGCAGTGCGGCGTTCTCGCGAACGGCTGGGTCGGGATGAGCGAGCAGGCGTGCGTATGTGGCCGCAAGGTTGCCCCCGCGTTCGCCGTCCGGCACAGGTTCGACGAACCGTTCCCACTCGCGCGGGAACACCCTCCGCATGTCGCGGGTGATCCACTCGACCTCTGCGCGGGTGCCCGTGGTGATTGCACCCAACGCCATGCCGATCACACGGTCGGGATGACGCTGCGCGTAGGCCAACCCGAGCGTGACGCCCCACGAGGCACCCGCCACGACCCATCTGTCGATTCGGAGGTATTCCCGCAGTCGTTCGATGTCTTCGATCAGGTGCGCCGTCGTGTTCGTCGAGAGGTCGACGCCCGGATCATCCGCCAGTGGCCGGCTACGGCCGCATCCCCGTTGGTCGAACAGCACCGCCCGAAACGCATAGGGGTCGAAGAGCCGGCGCATTCCGGGTGTGCAACCAGAGCCGGGGCCGCCGTGCAGATAGACCACCGGAGTACCCGCAGGATTACCGACCCTCTCCCAGTACAGGACCTGACCGTCGGAGACACCCAGAAATCCGGAGTCGTAGGGTTCGACAGCTGGATACAGCGCCACCATTGACCAAGTGTGACAGTGCAGCGTGAGGTGACCGACTACCCGGTTGCCGGGACCTCCGGTGCTCGGCGACGTGGGCGGCGGAGGCGAAGCCTGCTGTAGCTGACGATTGCGAGGACGACACCGATGAGCACCAGCATGCCGATGCTGAACAGCCACCACGACGGAACGTGTTGCCAGAGCGGGTCGTCCTCCGTGCCAGGGGAGTTCGTGCGTAGATCCGCCGTCGAGGCGGCGGCGGCGAAGCCCCAGCGGGACGGGAACAGCCACGACAACTGGTCGAGCACGGCGCGGCCGGTGATGGTGATCATGCCGCCGCACATCACCAGCTGGACCATGATCGCGATGACGAGCATGGGCATCACCTGCTCGTTCGAGCGCGCCACCGACGACAACGCCATACCGAGCACCACGCAGGCGCAGGTGGTGACGGCGATGTCCACGATCAGTTCGAGGGCGCCCGAGGGGATGACCGTCCCCGGACCCGGCAGCCCTTTGCCGACGAAGACCACCGTCACCATCACCACCGACTGCACGACCCCCGCGGCGCAGAACACCACGATCTTCGCCGTCAGGTATGCGGATGGGAGCAGTCCGGCGGCGCGTTCCCGGTGGTAGATCAAGCGCTCACCGACGAGGTCGCGGATGGTCAGCGAACAACCCATGAAAGTCGCGCCGAGAATCAGAACGACCAGGATTTGGTTCAACTCGCTCGACTCGGGTGGCGCCGGACCGAATCCGGTGTCGCCGGGCACGAGCACGGACAACCCGCCGAGGACGAAGGGCAGGAAGGACAGGAAGATCAGATATCCCCTGTCGGCGCGAATCAGCCGAATCTGCCTTCGCGACACGGTGCTCCACTGCCTCCACCTCGAGGTGTGCGCGGGGCTCCCCAACGGTCCGGGCGGCGGCGGTGGACCCACGTCGACCGAGGTGCGGCGGGCACGGTACTCGGCGAACACCTTGTCGGGCTCGGCCGCGACCCGGGCGAAGACATCGGCCCAGTCGGAGCTGCCCAGCATCGACCCGACCTCGTCCGGCGGACCCACGTAGGCGGTCTTCCCGCCCGGTGCGAGGAGGAGAACCTGATCGCACATCTCGAGGTACGAGAGCGAATGCGTGACGATGACGACGACGCGGCCCGAGTCGGCGAGGCGGCGCAACGTGCCCATGATCTGTCGGTCGAGCGCGGGGTCGAGGCCCGAGGTCGGTTCGTCGAGGATGAGGAGGGACGGCCCGGTGAGCAACTCCAGCGCCACAGATGCCCGTTTACGCTGGCCGCCCGACAGGTGATCGACCCGCGTGTCCGCGTGCTCGGTGAGTTGCAGCTCGGCCAGTACCGACGCGATCACGTCCTCGCGGTCCGCCCGCGTCGTGTCCGGTGGCAGCCGCAGCTCGGCGGCGTAACCCAGTGCCTGCCGAATCGTCAATTGCCGGTGCACGACATCGTCCTGCGGGACCAACCCGATGCGGGACCGCAGGACTTGATAGTTGGCGTGGACGCTTCGGCCCTCGAAGTCGACCACACCTTCGGTCGGGGTCAGTGAGCCGGAGAGAATGGTGGCCATCGTGGTCTTGCCCGCACCCGACGGGCCGATCACCGCGGTGAGGGTGCCCCGCCCTGCAATGAGATCGACTTCTTCGAGCAGTCGACGCCCGCCTTCGATGGTCAGTCCCACGCCCTGCACGTGCAGTCCGCTCACGGCCGGTGCCGTCGTTCGCCGCGGAACGAGCCGATCGCCCTCCACGCTGAAATCGGTGTTGCCGATCGTGACGACGTCACCGTCGTTCAGCCGGGCGCGAGTTACCCGGGCACCACCGACGAATGTTCCGTTGACGCTCCCGAGGTCCTCGATCTCCAGTCCGGATTTCCGTGTATGGAGGACAGCGTGCCTGCGTGAGGCGAGTACGTCGCGGACGACCAGGTCACTGTCCGGCGCTCGACCCACCGTGACGGATCCGGCGGGAACTAATTGATCCTGAGGACGGGTCGGGACCGCGTCGTCACGCTTGGCCCCGACTTCGACCGTCGACTCGTTCCATCGCGGGCCGACCGCCTGCTGCGTCGCCTCCGGATCCTCGACGAAGATGCGCACCACGGGTCCGTCGGACGCGTTGCCGAGGCGGACGGTGACGGGATCGGTGACGCGGAGCCGCTCCCTGCGCTTACCGTCGACGAAGAACCCGTTCTTGCTGCCTGCGTCGACGAGTTGCCAGCCGTCGTCCCAGCTCAGGCGCGCATGCTCCCGCGACACCGCCGGATCGATCACCGTAACTTCCATCTGCGGGTCACGGCCGATGCGAACGGTTTTCCCCGCGTCGTAGCTCATGCGGGCGTGCTCGGTCTCGACCACCACCCGCGGGCCGGTATCCGCCGCGTCGTCCATAGCCAAGGCCTCCGTCAGCGTCGTCCGGCGTCCGGATGTCGACTCGTCCATCGTCTCACGCAGCCGCGGTCGCTCGCGGACGAAGCGATCACCAGAACCGGCCGGTCCGACCGTTCAGATCCGCGAGATTGTGGCGAGCCACGCCGGTGTGCCGTCGTCGTCGTCGTCGGATCTCGTCAGTATCCATCGTCAGCTGCGGTCGGCGCGTCTGTCGTCGAACGTGACCTGAATGTCTTCGTGGGCAACGGCACGCTGCGCCTGCGCCTGGTCGCTGAAGGTGCGCTTGTCCCCTTCGATGAGATCGACCTTCTCGGTGAACGGTGCGAGCAGGGCGCGCGGATGCAGATTGTCCACCCTCACCACATTGATCTCGACGCACAGCACGACCGTGACCCCGGCAAGGAACAGAAACGCCAACAGTCCCAGAACGATGGCGAACACACCGTTCGTGACCGAGGTGGTGCGCACCACGCTGCTGACATAGAAGGCACCGAACGTCTGCAAGATCTGCCACAGAACGGCCGCGGCCACCGCCCCGGGAACGACATCTGCATTGGACAACGGCCGTGCGGTGGTGAGCCGGAAGGCGAGGATGAAGATCCCGGAATTCAAGATCAGCGTGGCGGCGATCAGAAGCACGCTGAGGGGTCCGTCGAGATGTGCCGCGGCACCGATGCCGGAGATCGCGGCGGTGCCGAGGACAGCCAGACCGATCGTGCCGAGGAGCAGAAAACCCTGACCGCGGGCGCGGATCGGGTCGGGCCGTTGATGGCGCGGCACCGACCACGCGGTGTTCATCGCGTTCTGGCACGCCAACGCGACGCCGAGACCTCCGTACAGTGCACCCACCACGCCGATCACCAAACCGGCCCACCCACCACCGATCCGATCCTGGGTCGCGAGATCGGTCCCGATCGCCGGAAACTGGCGCAGCGCCGAGTCGATGATGTCCTGCTGCAGGCCCGGATTGCCGGCGAGAACGAAACCGAGAACCGTGGACAGCAGGAGCAACAACGGGAAAAGCGAGATGAAGCCGTAGTACGCGATCAATGCGGCGAGATACACGCCCTGATCGTCGAGGAACTTGTACAGCACGGCGATCGGAAATCCGAGCGCCGGGTGACGACGCTGAAGGGCGTCCAACCGCCTCGCAATGCTCATGTTCCTCATTTTGCCCTGGCAGGCGGCGGAAGGCGCAGGTAAGAAGCATGCTGCCCTCGGGCACCAGTCAGCTCCGGGGATTCCGTCGATCCTCGCCGAGCGGCACGATCACCGTGTTCTCGGATGGTTGGCGCGGACGTTCACCTCGGCGAGCGCGACCGTTCGCTCGATCCGACGCTGCCTGGTGTCCGGCCTCTTCGCCTTCGCGATCCACTCCAGGATCAGCCGCCGCGACGACGGCGGAAAGGCTTCGAAGTTGTTGCGTGCGTCTTCATTTCGATCGAGCAACGTGCGCAGGTCGTCCGGGACACTCTCGTCGTCCGGCAGCACCTGCCACGTTCCCTTGGCCATGGCCAGATCGATCATCGCCTGACCCTGCTCTGTCATCAGACCGAGCTCGATCATTCTCGCCGCACGCTCACGATTCACCCGGCTCCAGGAACTCCGCTCGGTGCGCGGAGTGAATCGCAGCCGCGAACTGTGCGCATCGTGCTTGCGGTGCACACCGTCGATCCAGCCGAAGCACAGCGCCTGCTCGATCGCCTCCGCGTAGCGCACGCTCGCGGTGCCACTGTCCTTGTGGTGGAGGACGAGCCACACTTCCTTCTCGGACCGACAGTTCTGTGCGAGCCAGTCCCGCCATTCGGCGGACGTACTCGCGGACACGGTGCTCACCTCAGGCTCCCGTCCGGGATCCGAGGACCTCGAGGTAGTGCTGGTTGTACATCACGCCGAGGACGTTGCCGAACGGGTCGACGACGGAAGCGGTGACGAATCCGGGTCCGTGCTCGACCGGCTTGGCATGCACGACGGCGCCCAGGGACAGCAACCGTTCGAAGGCGGCCTCGACGTCGTCCACCGCCCAGTAGGTCATTCCCGCCCCTGCCTCACCGGTCCGGCTCTCCGCCGCGAATCGACGATCGATGATGCCCAACTCGTGCTGGTAGTCGCCGATCCGGAATTCGATATACGCGGGCGCTCCCTGCACCTCGCGCGCGAAGTACGGCTCGATGCCCAGCAGTTCGGTGTACCAGTCCCGTGCAGCCGAAAGGTCGTCCGCGAAGAAGTTGACGGTGGTGAGTCCTCGCAACATGTGTGGTTCCTTCCATCGGTGAGTGACAAGAACAATCTTCCGCCCCAAAGTGCTCACCAAGTGAGCACTTTCTGGAGGAGACTTCACCTATGCGCGCAGACCGCCTCGTCGCCACCCTTCTACTCATGCAGTCGCGTGGCCGCGCGACCGCCGCCGAGCTCGCCGAGGAACTCGAAGTGTCCGTCGCCACTGCCCGCCGCGACCTCGAGGCCTTGTCGGTGGCGGGCATCCCGGTCTATCCCCAACCCGGCCGCGGAGGTGGTTGGTCACTCGTCGGTGGCGCGCGCACCGATCTGAGCGGCCTCTCGGCAACGGAAGCGCAGGCCCTGTTTCTGCTGGTCGGTCCGGCCGCGGCCGTCTCGGACGAGGCGAAAGCGGCGATGCGCAAACTCGTGCGAGCCCTTCCTCAGACCTTCCGGGCCGACGCTGAGGCCGCTGCCAGCGCCACGATGATCGACCCCACCCGGTGGGGGGAGCGGGACCGCCGCCGACCCGAGATGGTCGACCTTCTGCAGGATGCCGTGATCCGCCGACGCAAGGTACGACTGACGTACAGCAACAGCGCCCGACAGCAATCCGAGCGGCTCGTCGACCCGTGGGGGCTGGTCGACAAAGATGACACGTGGTACCTGCTCGCCGGAACCGACAAGGGGCAGCGCACCTTCCGCGTCGACCGCATCATGGCCAGCGAGCCCACCGACCACCCGGCCGAGCGGCCGGACGGCTTTGCGCTCGCCACCGCGTGGGAGCGAATCGTCGGGCAAATGGAGGAGAAGCGGTCACGCACGTGGGCCACCGTCCTCATCGAAGCGCGGTTCGTGCCCATACTCCGTGACCACTTCGGCCGCCACTGCCACACCGACGCCGAGCTCGACGACGGCCGCGTCCGCGTTCGCCTCGCCGCACCCACCCCGTTGGACATCGCCCGCAACCTCGCCGGGTGGGGTGCCATGGTCGAAGTTCTGGACCCATCGTCGGTGCAATCCGAACTCGCACGGATCGGCGGTGAACTCGTCGGCCGCTATGGTCCGGGTTGATCATTCCCCGGACGACTGGGTCAGGGCCGACGTCAGTACCTTCGCGGCGCACGGCGGCGAGTGACATCGGCGACGACGCCGGCGAGTGCCTCGTCGATCACACCGCCGCTACGGGCGGTCATCGTCGTCCAGGATGTCTGCACGGCGCCGCCGTCACCATCGGTGATCTCGTTTCGAAACACCAGGACATCTTGTCCGTGCGACTCCCGGAACGACTCGAGAGTCGACTCGCAGTAGAGCTGGTCTCCCACCCGAACAGGTCTGTGTACCACGATGCGCTGGTCGGTGTGCAGAACCTGACTCAAATCGTAGACCGTCACGAATTCGGTAAAAAGATGCTGTTGGACAATGGAACCCAGGATCGACGTGAACGTGATCGGTGCGATCAACGTTCGATAGCCGAGTTCCGCGGCATCCTCCTCGAGGTGGTGTGCCGGGTGATCGTCGTGCACGGCATCGGCGAACTCGCGGATTTTCTCGCGGCCGACCTCGTAGTAACCCGGCATTCGATAGGTGTGCCCGACCAGTGCCGCAACCTGGTCGCTCACAGTCAATTCGGCTGTCATAAGGCGAGGCTGAACTGCATGACGTCGATGTAGCCGTCGCGGAAGTAATTCGCGCAGCCGCTCAGGTACTTCATGTAGGTGTCATAGGTCTGCTCCGAGGCGGCGACGATCGCCTCCTCGCGGTGCTCGGCCAGGGCGGTGGCCCACGAATCGAGCGTCCGCGCGTAATGCTGCTGCAGCGGCTGTATCCGCTCCACCCGAAATCCGGCCTTCTCCGCACCTGCCACCACCCACTCCGGTTCCGGCAGTTGACCCCCCGGGAAGATCTCGTGCTGAATGAACTGTCCGAAGAGTAGAACCTCACGATTGATGGGCAAGCCCAGCTCTCGGATGCGGTGGCGGTTGATCTGAGTGATGGTGTGCAGCAACATTCGACCATCTTCGGGCAGCATCTTCCGGCATCGCTGGAAGAAGGTGTCGTAGCGTTCACGCCGGAAGTGTTCGAAAGCACCGATACTGACGATCCGGTCTACCGGCTCGTCGAAATCTTCCCAGCCCTCGAGGCGCACCTCCGCCGTGAGATCTCCGAGGGGCAGCCGCGAGAATTCCTCGTTCACGTGCTCGAACTGGTTACGGCTCAACGTCAACCCGATGACGTTCACCTGGTACCGGTCGATCGCCCGCAGCATGGTGGACCCCCAGCCGCACCCCACGTCCAGCAGCGTCATACCCGGTCGCAGATCGCACTTACCCAACGCAAGGTCGACTTTGGCGATCTGCGCCTCTTCGAGACTCATCTCGTCACGTTCGAAATACGCACAGCTGTAGGTACGAGTGGGATCGAGGAACAGGGCGAAGAACTCATCGGAGAGGTCGTAGTGGGATTGCACATCGGCGTAGAACGGGGTCAACTTGTCCACTGCGCGACCCACCTCTCGTGATCAGTGCAGATGCACCAACGTCGAGCTGGCTGCTTAGCTCACGAACCTTTTCACTGGAGCGATGACGTCGACCCCTCGGAGACGACGCCACCGTCCGGCTGATCTCAAGATACCCACTGCGTGCTCGGCCCGCGACCGGAACTCCATGAAAATGTCGTTGGGCACTCCGCTCCCGCGCCGCTGACTCAGTGTGTGGTCAGCGATACCTCCGTGGTCGCGGTGGTGTGCACCTCGGTGCGCTCCACGCGCAGGCGCGAGACCGCCAAGGCGGCGAGACCGAAGGACACGGCGACAAGTACGTAGAGCTGAGCCGGGGACCAGTGCAGATCGAGGAGGGCCCCCGCAACGATGGGTGACGCAATCGCTCCGATCCTGCCGATACCGATACCCCACCCGACGCCCGTGGCTCGGACCGCGGGGGCATACACCGAGGGGGTGATCGCGTACAGGCCCGCGATACACCCGTTGACGAACACACCGATGAGAGCACCGAGGGCGAAGGCGAGCACGATGGTCGCGGTGGTGGGCACGAACACGGTGAGCAGCACACCTGCGACGAGCATGTAGGCGATCAGCACCCGCTTCAGTGCGAACCTGGCCGACAACGCCCCGAGCAGCGTGGCGCCGAAAATGCCCCCGAGGTTGAGGAGCACGCCGCCGGTCACGCCCTCATTCGCCGACATACCGGCCTCGACCAGCAGCTTGGGGGTCCAACTGGTGACGAAGTAGAACCCGAACATCGCCATGAAGAACGCCGACCACACCAGCAAGGTGTTGCGGCGCTGCTGCGGTGCGAGCAACGCCCGCATCTTCGATCCGCCCTCGGCGGCCTCCTTGGCCCTGGGCTCCGGCAACACGGTCAGGCTGTCCTGACCGACCTTCGCGGCGAAGGCGTTGATGCGCTCGAGGGCCTTGGCCGGGCGGCGTTCGAGGAGGAAGTCGATCGATTCGGGCAACCGCAGGTAGACGACGGGAATGATGGCGGCAGTACACAATCCACCGAACAGGAACACCGACCGCCACCCGTAGGACGTCTGCAGGACCACCGCAATGATGCCGCCGAGGGTGGCACCGATGGCGTAACCGGTCGAGTTGAGGCTCACCGCCAGACCGCGCCACCGCGTCGAGGCGTACTCACTTGCGATCACGTTGCTGCTGGCCAAGATTCCGCCGATGCCGATGCCGGTCAGTGCGCGCAGCAGCCCGAGTTGCATCGCGCTCTGACTGATCGCGGACAGCAGCATTCCCGTGGACGCCAGCACCAGGCACAGCAGGATCATCGCCCGCCTGCCGATGGTGTCCGCCCAGGGCGCGAGGAACAGCGATCCCGCCGCCATACCGAACAACCCGGCGCTGAGCAGGAGGCCGAGGACAGAGCCCGACAGAGCCCATTCCTTCGACACCGACTGCGCTGTGAATGCCATCACCAGCACATCGAAGCCGTCGAGGACGTTGAGTAACACGCAGATCGCGACCGCTCCCCACTGGTACCGCGTCATCGGACTATGGTCGATACGCTCACGCAAGTCGAACGTCATCTGATCTCTCCCTTTTCTCGGCAGCTCAGCGCTGCACGGTCGTGACGCGTACCGGCAAGGACTTCCAGGAACGCAACGTGTTGTTGAGGTGGCGCCGAACCGGGCCCACGATGTCGATCGACTCCACCCGGGACGCCAGCGCTGTCAACAGCGCCTCGGATTCGAGCCTTGCCACGTGCTGACCGACACATTGATGAATGCCCATTCCGAATCCGACGTGCCCGGAGGGGTTTCGGGTGAGATCGAAGGCGTCCGGGTTGTCCCATCGGCGAGGGTCCCGGTTGGCGGCACCCAGGAACATCAGGATTTTCTTGCCGTCCGGGACGACGGTGCCCGCAATGTCGATGTCGCCGGTGGCGGTGCGGAAGAACGTCTGGACCGGCGACTCCCACCGCACCGCCTCGTCGAAAGCGGTGCGCGCCAGAGCGGCGTTCTGCCGCAGCAGCGCCCACTGGTCGGGGTGACGCGCGAACGCGTAGAGGACGGCGGCGAGCCCGTTGACCGTGGTGTCGACGCCCGCCGTCAAGAGGGAGCGAACCACGAGCGGTGCCTGCTCGTACGTGATGTCACCGCGATCGGCAGCCGCCCAGATCTGCGCTCCGAACCCGTCGTCGGCGAGTACCTCGCGGCGGCATCGGTCAGCGACCCAGTCCGACAGTTCGGCCACTCGGGGTGCACCCCGCTCCACCAAACTGTTGACGGGACCGAACGCATTGAACGCGTGGTCCCCGTAGGGCAGCAAGTTGTCGCGGCCCTCCTCGGGAAGTCCCACCGCGTCGGGAAAGACTCGGAGCGGGAACGCAGCGGCCAGATCGGTGACCGCATCGAACTCTGTGGACTCGAGTAGCCGGTCGACCAGCACTTCCGCGTCGGCGAACCACGCTGCGCGCAGTTTCTGCAGTGCGCGCGGTCCGAGAATCTTGCTCAGCACGGCCCGTGGTGCGTCGTGGTGCGGGGGATCCGCTTCGAGCAGAAGACTCGGTGGCCGCCACGGCTGCTCGTACCGGAAGTTGGTCAACCCGACACCGGCGGCAGACTGGAACGACTGCCAGTCGGTCAGAGCAGTGTGGACCTGTTCGTAGCGCCCCATCGCGAACACGTCGTACCGGCTCAGGTAGACGACGGGGCCGGCATCACGCAGATGCGCCTGATACGGCAACGGATCTTCCAGGACACCCAGTGCGAACGGGTCGACGTCGCTGACGGGCAGGGTGGAGGCAGGGGCGAACATCGTCACGGTAAAAGTCCTTCGCTGGTAGTCAGAGGTCGAGCACGAGACGGTCGGAGCAGGACCGGGACACGCAGATGAACATGCAGTCGGCGGCGGACCGCTCCTCGTCGTCGAGGATGGAATCGCGATGATCGGGTTCGCCCGCGAGGACGGTGGTCTCACAGGTTCCGCAGGTGCCCTCACGGCAGGAGGACAGAACGTTGACGCCGGTTGCCTGCACGGCATCGAGCACACTGGCACCCGGTGTCACCGTGACCACCGAGCCGGAACGGGCCAGTTCCACCTCGAAGGGTTCGTCCCGAACCGGTGCGCCATGTTGCTCGGGCACGAACCGTTCCGTGCGCAACTTCCCGGCAGGCCAACCGGCGCAGAGTAATTCGGCGGCTGCGAGGAGAGACGACGGCCCGCAGACGTAAACTTTCGCATCGGTGCCGGACAGCGCGCCGATCCAGGACGGAAGGTCGAGACGACCAACCTCGTCGTGGGGTGCGACGACGACGCGCTCACCGTAGGACTCGAGTTCCTCGAGGAACGCCATCGATCCACGGGTACGTCCACCGTAGAGCAGTTGCCAGTCGATCCCCAGAAGGTCCGCCTGGTGGATCATCGGGATGAGCGGCGTGATACCGATGCCGCCGGCGACGAACAGGTACCTCGGCGCAGGAACCAGCCGGAAGTTGTTGCGGGGACCGCCGGTACCGACGAGATCACCCACTGCGAGCCGATCGTGGATGAAGGCAGACCCTCCTCGTCCGTCCTGCTCGCGCAATACCCCCACCCGATAGGTGTAGGCGTCCCATCGGTCGCCGCACAACGAGTACTGGCGGGTCGCACCCGAGGGCAGCATGACATCGATATGGGCGCCCGGTGCCCAGTCCGGCAACCGTCGGCCCGCCGGGTGCCGCAGCGTCAGCGCGACAACGTCTTGCGCTACGTCCGCTTTCGCGACGACTTGCAGGGTCGCGTCCACCGCGGCACTGGGGGCGATCACATTTTCCGGCATCTGGCACTCCTCGATCTGGCTGTCCGTCGAGGATCATCGACAGCCGGATATCGGCACCACACCACTTTCAATAGTTGAAAGTAAATCTGTCAGCCGGGTCACTACGGTGCGTGAACGGTGTCTGCCATCACTCGCGAGATTCCCCGTGCCGCCGCCTTGAGGGCCGGGATCTGCGCGTAGGCCTGCTCATTGGGCACCACGACCGACAGCGCGGCAAGAACCCGACCGGACGGGTCTCGGATAGGAACCGCGACACCAGTCGTGTTGGGGTAGATGTAACCCGCACACAGGATGTAGCCGTGCTTGCGCACATCGGCCAGCGCGGTTCGCAACTGACGCTCGGTGTGGATCGTCTTGTCGGTGAACACCTTCAACGGCTCGCGCAGAATCCGCTCCTGTAGTTCGGCCGGCCCGTGCGCGAGCAGAACCAGGCCCGACGACGACGCGTGCAGGGGCATGCGACCGGCGATGCGTGTGTAGTTGACCACGGCACCGGGCGCACTGAGTCGCTCGATGAACAGCACCTCGTCGCCCTCGAGCACTCCCAGCTGTGTGTGTTGTCCGACCACCGAGTGCAGGTCTTCCATGAAAGGCATCGCCGCCTCCCTCAGTCCGAGAGTCGGCGATGCCCGGGAGGCCACCTCCCACAGCCGCACCCCGATCCGCACCCGGCGATTCTCCCGCTCGAGCCAGCCGCACCCGACCAGCTCGTCGATCAACCGCGAGGTGGTGGACAGGTGCAAGCCCGATCTGCGAGCTATCTCCGACACCGTCAGCAGGGAATCATCCGAGTGGAACGATTCCACGATCCGCACCGCCCGGGCCAGAACCGACTCACCGGTGTGCACACGCGCCATGTCACCAGTGTGCACCGAGAAGAATCCCGCGGAGGAAACTGCACCACGCCCGGCAGAGCGGCGAGATAGGTTTAGTCTGCACAACCCACACGGATCGAGGGGGCCGCCGTCATGCGCAATCACCGTTCCCACTGTCTGGCCGCACTTCTGACTCTGGTGCTGTGCACCGCGTTTCTCACCGCCTGTGGCTCCACCTCCGCACCGTCCGCGCCCACCAGTGCGCAACCGTCGGCAGGGCCGCAGATCACCGTGGTCCCGGCCGACGGGGTGGCGGCGGTGAAACCGCTCGATCCGGTGTCGGTAGACGCCACGGGTGGCACTCTCGAGTCGGTCAGGATGACCAACGACGAGGGCCGGGTCATCGACGGCATCTTCACCCCGGACCGCGTGTCATGGAAGCCGGGCGTACCCCTCGGCTACGGCAAGACCTACACCCTGGTGATCACCGCGGTCGGCGATGACGGCGCCCGTAGCGATCGAACGAGCACATTCACCACCGTGCGGCCCGGCAACCAGACCAAACCCTCGTTCCTGACGACCGGTGGCAACCTCCTCACCGACGGCGGCACCTTCGGCGTCGGCATCGTGATCGTCACCCATTTCGACGAGCCGATCACCGACCGCGCAGCCGCCGAACGGGCACTGAGCGTCGAAACGACGCCGCCGGTGTCGGGCTCCTGGTATTGGGCCGACGATCAGAATGTGCACTGGCGCCCGCAGAACTATTACGAACCCGGCACGAAAGTCACCGTCCGCGCGAATGTCTACGGAAAACCTCTCGGCGAGGGTCTGTTCGGTCAGGAGGACGCGACCACCTCCTTCACCATCGGAGACGCCCACATTTCCGTGGCCGACGACACCACCAAACAGATCACCGTCAGCGATAACGGCGAGGTGGTCCGCACCATGCCGACGTCGATGGGCATGGGCGGAAGTGAAGTCGTCGGCGGCCAGACCCTGACGTTCTGGACCCAGCCGGGCATCTACACCGTGATCGACAAGGCCAACCCCGTGGTGATGGATTCCTCCACCTATGGGCTGCCGGTGAACTCCCGCCTCGGCTACAAGGAGTCGATCAACTTCGCAACCCGGATCAGCACCGACGGCATCTACCTCCACGAACTCGCGGACACCATCTGGGCTCAGGGCAACACCAACGTCTCGCACGGATGCCTGAACCTCAGCCCCGAGAACGCCCGCTGGTTCTACGACTTCTCCCGCCCCGGCGACATCGTCGAGGTGCGCAACACCGGCGGCGCCCCCCTGGAGCAATGGCAGAACGGTGACTGGAGCGTGCCCTGGGATCAGTGGCTGGCGGGCAGCGCGCTGCGCTGACGCTTCGACGTGGCAGTTCGTGCAGCGCCGCCGGCCGCCGGCGCCTCAGTCGCCGTTTTCGTGCTTTCCGGAGTCGTGTCGCCTGCCGTGCCGGGCTCCGCCGGTGCCTCAGTTTTTCCTTGGCCGGGCTTGAGTTGGTGCAATAACAGGGCGGTACCGCCGGCCGCGGCAACGAGAGGCCACTCCACCACGCCGGTCAGCGCGACCGCCCCCATCGTCACGACGGCTGCTGGAGTGGAATGGCTGCCTCGACGAGCGCCCTCGACTGCCCCCTCCCCGACCCCCTTGACAGTGCCGACGACGCTACCGATCGCGGCACCACCGATCGCACCGAGAGTGGCCGTTGCAGCGTCACCGGCTCCGGAGACCACCCGAACGGTGCTGTGAACGATATTCATGACATTCACCAAGTTTCGCGACAATCCTCATGTCGCTGATCGATCCGAATGGGACGTCCCCTGAGTACCCCGCTCCTGTTTCGGTGAACATGCTGACCGGCAGAAAGATGACTCACTTCCGGATGTCAGGCGGTGATGACTTCGCGGGGAGAGCGCCGCGGCGGATGTCGCCAGGCGCGGGAAGCGGTGCCGGGTCGCGGATGCGTTGGGCGGAGTCCAGCAACCAAGGGATGCTGGTCACCATCACACCGGGCGTATATAGCAATCGGCCCTCGAGGCGTAGTGCGCTCTGATTGTGCAGAAGGTTTTCCCACCAGTGCCCGACGTATTCGGGAATGTAAATGGTGATCACCTTCCGGGGGTTGCGGTTGGCGACGTCGTAGGATCCGCCGCCGCTGGGGTACGCGAAGACCACCTGCCGGTAGGAGAGCACAAACACCGCGAGGAGCACCACCACCGCTGCACCCAGGTACGGCGTGAGGTAGAGGTACGCAAGCCCACCGAGCGACAGGATCAGCAGAATTTCCTGGGTCGCATACGCCACGGACGACAGTGGGTCGGACGCGAAGATCGGCAGCGCTAGCGCTTGGACAGCGACTGCTCGCCGAGGCGTTCGCTGCGCAGCGCACGGCCGAGGACCAGCCGACGGGCCGCGTGTACAGCTTTGGACACTGCCGAAGCGTTCGTCCTCGGCACACGGTTTCGGCGGCGGAGACGCGACATAGGGCAATAAACGGCGTCCCGGCGGCTTCGTGCGTTGTCGCTGCTCTTTTAGCCGAGTGGCTCGATCCGGAAGACGGCGCACTGGGGCGCGGCGGCTTCGAACGCTTCCGGCGACGCATTCTCGACCGTTCCGGCCTTCAAGAACATCGAGACGCCATGAGGCATTCTGGCCGGAAATTCTCGCAGGATCGGTCCCCGCTCGGACACCGGCAGGGCCACGAGCCGCACCTGCTCGCTGTGACGGCCGCGGGTCAACGTTCCACGGCCTGCCGCCTCCGCATTTCTTGCCCAATCCGATCGGGCATATCCGGCGACCACGTACCTCGAGCCGTCTACCTCGTACGGTGACACCGGCGTCGACCGCGGCTTACCGCTCTTTCGCCCGGGAACGGTGAGCGTCGGCATCGGCATGGCGATCCCCAGGTGATGCAGACCGATGATCACCTTGTTGACCCACGGCAGGTACCACGGGGGCTTCACGGTGTCGGGCGAGTGTTCCATGTCGTTCGGCCTCCACTGATGGTGTATCGCGTGGGCAGAAAAGAAAACTGGACGGTTTGGTACTCGCAAGTAGTGCAAGATCAATCGTAACCTGCACGGCGCAATGCAATTCCCGGCGAGGTCGTGTGCTCCACAGCGACCAATAGCGAAGGAAGCTTTCATGGGCGTGCGCGACACAGTCAATGGTGCACTCGCAGTAACGCGCCTCGCATTCGACGCAGCCGCTGCCGTCGCATCCGTTGTCGTTGCCATTCCCATCGCGTTCGCCATCGGCGAGGCCACCACCATGGCGCGGGCCGTCCGCGGTGACATCACCCCCGCCCCGGCCGATCGGTCGGCCGACGGCAGTGCACGTTTGCACAGCGCATCGGACATCGGCCCCGCTCCACTCGTCCTCCGAGGCGGCGCCTACCGCGAGAACCGACCGGCACGCGCCCTCTCCGTTCGGCGAGACAGCTGACTCGTCGTCACTCCTTCGCGCGCTACGGCGTGCAACCCTTGAGTGCCCACAATCGACAGTGCTTGCCTTCTCTGTGAGGACGATCACTATCGAGAGGAGCTCAGGGATGAGTATCGAAGGCAAAGTCGCTCTGGTCACAGGAGCAGGGCAGGGTATCGGGCGGGCAATCGCGTTGCGTTTAGCAGCGGACGGCGCAGACATCGCACTCGTCGATGTCAACGGCGACCGTCTGCACGCGGTGGCCGATGAGATCCGCGCCGTGGGTTCGAAGGCGATATCCGTAGTTGCCGATGTGACCGACCGAAGCCAAGTCCAGTCCGCTGTCGATCAGGCCGAGCACGAATTGGACGGCTTCGACATCATCGTCAACAATGCGGGAATCGCGCAGGTGAATCCCCTCGCAGACGTGCAGCCCGAGGAAGTGTCGCGAATTCTGGCGGTCAACGTCGAGGGCGTGTTGTGGGGTATTCAGGTCGCGGCAGCCAAGTTTCGGGCGCGGGGGCATGGCGGCAAGATCATCAACGCATCGTCGATCGCCGGTCATGAGGGCTTCGCGATGCTCGGCGTCTACTCGGCGACGAAGTTCGCGGTCCGCGGGCTGACGCAGGCGGCGGCCAAGGAGTATGCGGCCGACGGCATCACCGTCAACGCGTACTGTCCCGGTGTCGTCGGTACCGACATGTGGGTCACCATCGACGAGCGGTTCGCGGCCCTCACCGGCGCTCCGAAGGGTGCGACGTTCGAGAAGTTCGTCGGCGGTATCGCTCTCGGGCGTGCCCAGACGCCTGAGGACGTCGCGGCCTACGTCTCCTATCTGGCGGGGCCTGATTCGGACTACATGACCGGGCAGGCGGGCCTGATCGACGGCGGGCTGGTGTACCGCTAGACCACCACCCCTGTGAGTACTTATTAAGAGGTTGTCTCATGTGGGGAGTTTCTTGAAGCAAGTGAGCGCGGCCGCGAGATGGAGGAATCCGGCAAAGTGCTCGGCGCGGCGTTCATAGCGGATGGTCAGGCGTCGGTAGCCGGTGAGCCAGGCGATGGTGCGTTCGATCTTCCACCGGTACCGGCCCAGCCGGTCGTTCCTCTCGATTCCGCGACGAGCGATGCGCGGGACAATGCCCTCTTCGCGCAGCCACCGGCGGTGCTTGTCGTAGTCGTAGCCCTTATCGGCGCGAAGCTTTCCGGGTTTGCGACGGCGCGGCCCACGTCGGGACTTCACCGCCGGGATCGCGCTGACCATCGGTTGCAGCAAGGTGCTGTCGTGGGTGTTCGCCGCGGACACATCGACGACCAGCGGGATTCCATTCGACTCGGACAGGACGTGGATCTTCGACCCCTTCTTGCCGCGATCGACCGGACTCGGCCCGGTCAGCGATCCCCTTTTTTCGCCCGCACGCTCGCGGCGTCCAGGATCGCTGCCGTCCAGTCGAGTTCACCGGCGCTACCGAGCCGGTCGAGCACCTCACGGTGCAGTCTCTCGAACACCCCTGCCGCCGCCCAGACGGTAAATCTTCGGTGCGCGGTAGGAACTGTGACCCCGAACGAGGGCGGCAGATGCCGCCACGCACATCCACTGGTCAGCACGTACACGATCGCGGTGAACACCGCCCGATCATCCACCGGCGCACTGCCACCTCCCTGCGGCCGTGCGGCGAATCGCGGAATCAACGGTTCGACGATCTCCCACAACGCATCCGGCACCAACCGCAGTGACAACCCATCTAACACGCGTCACATTATGCCCCACACGCCACTTCATCCACATGAGACACGCTCTAAGTTAGCTACGGTTGGGAAGCCGCCAAGATTGGCCGCTGCCATCGGCCCCATCACAGGATGATGCTGAGCTTGCCGTGCTCGTACAACGTCTCGTGGTCGAGCACCACGACCCGTCTCCGGATTCGGAACGACTCGCCCTGAGGGACGAGTTCGAACCGATATTTTCCGACGTAGGCGTCAGAGCGCCCGTGCCCGAAGCGGTATGCGATGACATGTGCCGCCACCTCAAGGTAGCTGCCCTGATCAGCCAGGATTTCCACGTTGCTGATCATGCGATTCGTTCGCGACCGAGGGTTCTCGCACCACACCTCACCATTGAGGATTTGCTCGATCCGCTGGCGAAGCCGGGCAGCATCGTCGTCGATGAGCCCGAGCGCGCCGGCCGACTCGTCGCGGACGTCGGTAGCCGGCACCATGTAGCGGATGTCGTCGGTCAGCATCTCGTCGTACCACTCGATCAGACGCCACTCGTCGAGCAGCCGAGCCTCACGGAAAATGAACTGGCTCACCCGGTGCCACAGCCCCACCTGGGCTGCATCGTCGACTGTCAGTACGCTGGTCATTATTTTTCTGCCCCTTGCAACTCGGCCTGGTGAGCGACCTCAAAGTGACCGTCGCCGCCGTGCATCATCCGGTCCCACTGCCGCCAGAATTCGCGGGCAGGAAGCTCGTCGGTCGTCTCGGGGATCTCCTTGTTCATACCGCGTGACAGATCCGAGTAGCGCACCGTGCGGTTGAGATAACCTCGCTGGCACGACTCGACGATCTCGATGTCGTCGGGAGTCGCGAAGCCAGCGGGACCGAGAAACGTGAGGTAGAAACTCTTGCGGAGTTCCCGGATCTCCGGATCTTCGTCCTTGGGGGCCAGCGCAACCGAGGTGATCGACATCCGGTCGGCGCCGATCGGGTCAATCTTGCGAATCGTGATCGCCTGCCCATCGATAATCATCAAGTTGGGGAAGATCAGCAACGCGCGATTGGTGCTGGTGATCCGTTCGGCGTGTTCGGCGCCGAACCGGTCGACGAAACGTGCGGCGGTCGCCTCGATTTTCGGCCGGACCTCGGGACCGAACATCGGCGTCCAGTAGGCGAGCGGGCGGGCTGCGGCCGGCGGCAGCTCGTTGGCTCCATGACCCAGGCCGAGGGCGCGGCCGAAGCCACCTCGTCGTCGTGGTGCCTCCCCCCCGAGCGACTGCATGTAGCCGACGTAGCGCTTGTGCAGTGCACGGAAGTGGTAGATGTCGACGCTGTTCTCCATCATAAGCTTCCAGTTAGCTCGAGCCCCGTGCAGTTGCGCGCCTTGGATCACCTCCATTCCGACCTCGGACTGGTCATCGATCAGATCGAGGTACTCCGTGGCTCCCGCCAGGTACTCGGTCAAGGTGCGCGGCTGCTCCGGATCGAAGGTGAGGAAGACAAAACCGCGGTAACTGCCACTACGGTGCTGCGCCAGGCCGAAGTCCGCCTTCCGAAAGTCCGGCCCGTACCCATCCGGCATCGGGACCCCGACCAGGTCGCCCTGGTTGGAGAACGTCCAGTCGTGATAAGGGCACCGGAACGATTTGGCCTGCCCGGCCGGCTGCGAACAGACCAGAGCCCCGCGGTGAGTGCAGGCGTTGGCAAACACCCGGATCACCCCATCGGACCCGCGCGCCATGACCACCGGGCGCCCGCCGACGTCGCGTGACACGTAGGAACCCGGCTCGGGTACCTCCGATTCGTGCCCGACGTACAACCAGCAGCGATCGAAGATCCTGGCCATCTCCCGGGCGGCCAGGTCGTCGTCGGTGTAGGCGCGGTGATCCACCCGGAACGAGAGGCGGTCGAAATCATCGAATACGATTGGGTCATCCACCGGCCGCTGCAGTTCGATCGTCACTGCTCCCTCTTTTCTTTCTCTTGGAGCGTTCCCGCTTCCGTTGACACCTTCAATGTATTTGAGGGTTTCACACCGGCCAACGACGGAACTCGATTAATTGCATTCATGAAACTCCCCTGAACCAATTGTCTTTCATGAAATTCCCCTGAACCGATGGTGATAGTCGAGAGGCTATGATTAGGTGTTGTTGTTTCGCAACCCTGATCCACGCGACCTCGACCGCGATACCTCAGCCGTTGTGGTCAATCGCTATCCAACGATTGCCCGATTGAACATTCCAACTCAGATGACGAGTCGGACCGCCACTGTCGGCGGTGGCTATCGACGGACAAGACACCGAGGAAGGCGAGGTGGCTATCGCGTGCAAATGCATATTCGGGGCGAACCATCGCCTCGCCGGCTAAGGCCCGCTGCAATGGATACGAACGGATCCAGGTGGCAGTGATGCTGGGTACCAACCAACTCGGTCGGGTGCGGAATCTCCGCACCCGACCGACGAAATATGGCGATGAGAAGCGCGCCGTGATCTTGACCACGTGCGGATGGACATTCACTGTAACCACGCAGCGTGGACTCAATCCTGGGTCAAAGGTGACGCGCACAGTGGTACCGACCTAGGTCGCGGTGATTTAACCTTCAGGTTTCGAGTAACCATCACCACGTCTGCCACCTACCAGACAGGACCCGTAATCCATGTCAAGTCAACGTAGTCCGTGGTTTGCGCTGTACGCGCTGGTCGTCGGGTCCTTCATGATCCTGCTGGATATGACCATTGTCGCAGTGGCCAATCCGGCGATCATGGACGACCTCCACGCCGATATTTCCAATGTAATCTGGGTCACCAGCGCTTACCTGCTCAGCTACGCTGTGCCACTGCTGATCACCGGACGGCTCGGAGACCGGTTCGGCCCCAAGAACATCTATCTGCTCGGTCTCGCCGTCTTCACCGCATCCTCGCTGTGGTGCGCGATGTCTAGCAGCATCGAGATTCTGATTGCAGCGCGCGCCGTCCAAGGTCTCGGTGCGGCGCTGATGACACCGCAGACTATGGCCATCATCACCCGCACCTTCCCGTCGAATAGGCGGGGCGCGGCCATGGGTCTTTGGGGTGGCGTCTCAGGTCTCGCCACGCTCGTCGGCCCGATCCTGGGCGGCTTTCTGGTCGACTCCGAGGGCTGGGAGTGGATCTTCTACATCAATGTGCCGATCGGCGTCATCGCATTCGCCCTTGCCGTGTGGCTGGTGCCGGCCCTGGAAACCCATGAGCACAAGTTCGATCTGGTCGGCATGGCGCTGTCCGCGGCCGGGATGTTTCTACTGGTGTTCGGTATCCAGGAGGGCAATTCCCGCGACTGGGACGGCCTCATCTGGGCGTTGATCATTGCCGGGGTCGTGGTGATGGGCCTGTTTATGTATAACCAGTCCCGAAACTCCGAGGAACCGCTGGTGCCGCTGAGTCTGTTCAAGGATCGCAACTTCGCGATGTCCAACATCGCGCTCGGGGCCGTAAATGCCGCCGTGACAGCCCTGTTCGTGCCATTCTACTTCTACCTCCAACAGGTACAAGACATGTCGTCTACCGGATCGGCACTCGTGCTCGCTCCCATGGCCATCCTGGCGGGGATCCTCGCCCCGGTAGTCGGCAAGCTGTCGGACAGGATGGCGCCGCGTACCCTGCCCACCATCGGCTTCGCTGTGTTCGCTGCGACGATGTTCGGGTTCGCAACACTGATGCGGCCGGATACTCCGATCGTCCTTTTCCTGGTAATCGGCGGGATCGCCGGTGTCGCCAATGCCTGCATCTGGGCTCCGCTAGCCACCAGCGCCACTACCAACCTGCCGATGCAGCTGGCCGGTGCCGGTTCCGGTGTCTATTACGCCACTCGCCAGGTCGCCGCAGTGCTCGGATCCGCTACCGTTGGCGCATTGCTGTCGGCGCGAATCGCGGCCCAGCATCTGCCCACCGACAGCCCAATCGGTGAGGGCATGGCAGATTCGGCGAAGATGTCAGAACCGCTACTCGACAAGCTCAGCACAGCACTCGGCGAAGCCATGTATTTGCCCGCCGTCATCCTGCTGATCGGCCTCATCGCATCCGCCCTGCTGATTGGAGATCGAAGTGCGGCAGAGTCCAAAACGCTGCCGCCCGAGAAGGCAGATATCGCGGTGTAATCCAACTGAGGCTGGCCTTTGAAAAAGCGGTTCAACATGCCACGTTCCAGCTCGTCGAAATCGGTCGGCTTGGTAACGACTGTTGAAGCGCTGGGCTCGCTGAAGGATTTCACTGAACCTTCACTCGGAAAGGTCGGCACCGACCTAAGGGCACCAACAGGTCCGCGAAGTCCTGCTCCGACTGGCCAAATTACTCGATGAGGGCTTCGCGGAAACCACCTTTCACATGTGGTGATTAGACTCGTCTCGAGAGCGTTAAACGGCCAGTTCAGCAACCGATTACGACGGATGCCGGGCCCCACTCCGCGGACAGCAATCCAGGAATTGTGGGGCCCTGTCACGGACGAGACAGGACAACTGCTGCTCGCGCCGTCATATACAGAGAGTTAACGTACCGATGAGGATCCTCATAGCTCCCGTTACGATCACTCCGACGAAGCCGCTGACTCCGACGCATATAAAGGGGTTTCTCTGGGTTGACGTCCTACGGAAGGCAACCAGCTTGTTACACGCGGAGGTGGACTGCATATGGAATCCCCGAACGCCGAACCTCAGCGGTCAAACGATTGGATTCTGGAACTTCCTCGACCAGAGCCACGCCGCCAAGAATTTCTCACAACTGGACGAGATAGAAATCGGGTCCTTGTATGTGGATTACCATGCGTCGGGTATCAATACGCCGGTAGCAGCACAGGACCGCTATCGAAGTGCAATCGAAGAAGACGGCTGGATTCACCCAGCCACTGCTCGGATGGTCGAGTTATGGTGTCGACAGCTCGACACTCTCGGCATCAAGAACCCCGGTCTCCGGTGGGATCAGCGGCATCTTTCATCTGTCAACGAGATCGTCGGAATTCTGCAATCGGAAAAGCTGTGTCTAGATCATCGATCCATCGGCGGTCCGGTCTATCTGGATGGCACACGATGGGGTGTTCCATTGAGGATCGTGGTCGGCACCGACGGGCATCCCAATTATGTGATCACTGCGTTGCGCGATATTATTCCGATTGTCCGCAAATATGACCATGTAGTCCTTGTGCACGACGATGAAATCACGCCAGATTTTGTACTCCTGCAAAAGGTGATCACACACTTTGGTGTGACTGTGTCCAGGTTGCCACTCGGCCGAGTTCCAGTGGGTGGTCAGGTTCAATCGAGTCGGCGCGGCGGCTGGACGGGGTCGACGCTCGGTGAACTGTCGGCGGAAGTGCTCGGATCCGTGCCGCTCGACGAGTACAGGCTCGGGATGCGACTTTACTTCACGGCCGTGTTGGGGCGTGGTGTCGGCGCGTCTCTGGATCGGGCAGTTCTTTATAGAACAATGTCGCGCGCCCGCAGACTCCTCAGGTCGTCGAATGCGGATGCGATCGACGCGGCGTGTTACGTGGCAGGTCATACGTCAGTCTACGGGTGGGTCGATCCTTACCGACTGACATCGTCACTGTTGGGGCGGAATGCCCCGTCTACGCGGCTACTGGACGCAGTTTATCTGTAGATTTGTTATGAGTTCATTTGGAGTGGAAGTATGAAGACAGAGGTTTCGCAGCGCCGAGCGCACATCATTGCGCGCGCCGAGCATGAAAAGTCAGTGCTGCTATCGGTCATGGGAAAGGCGCCCCAAGTGCAGGCGAACCTTCTTCTCGAAATACTTCGCCGCAATGCGGATTCCAGCTTCGGCCACTCTCATCGTTTTCCGTCACTCCGAGGAATAGACGATTTTCGAGCCGCAGTTCCGGTGCGCGTTCACGAAGACTTCAGACCGTGGCTGGAGGCGGCGATAGCCGGAGAGCCTGGCGTGCTGGCCGATGAGGATCCGTTTGCGTATTTTTCAAGCAGCGGAACCACAGGCGTCGAAAAGCGCATCCCGGTCACGAAGTCGTATTTGAAGGAAAGCTTCCTCCCTTTCTACTTCGCCGGACTCTCAACGATCCTGAAGAGAGCCCCGGGCGCCTTGCGTGACGACAATTCCGTTCTCAACCTGTGGCAGGACCCGTTTTCCCCGATCGACCGCACCTCTGGCGGCCATCCGCATATAGGACCAAGTCAGATCGACTACAAGAGCCTCGGCGAGGATATCGCTGTCGGCCTGGGCAATCGCGCCGCGTGGAGCAATCTGCCAGATATTTTCGCCGATGAAAATCCGCTACGCCGGACCTACCTTCGTTTGCGGATAGCGGCAGAGCATGATATCCGCTGCGTGTTCGCGATAAATCCAGCCATTGCCCATGCCCTCCCCGAAGAACTGGCACAGTGGTGGCCAGAAATCGCGAAGGAAATTCACGACGGCACCCTGGGCGGCCAACCGTACAGTTCACCGAATCCGGAGCGAGCGAACCAGATCGAAGCCTTAGCTCGATGGTTCGGGACGGTCCGGCCTACTCACCTCTGGCCGAACCTGCGCAGCCTTGTCGTCTGGACGAGCTACATCGGCAGCCTGTACCTACCAGGTCTGGCACAGGACTTCGGTCCGGACGTAGAGGTCCTGTCTGCCCCGCTCGGATCCTGCGAGGGACCCTTGACGACGCCGATCGACCGTCACCCGACAGCTGCGCCTCTTGTGACACCCTCCGCCTTCTACGAATTCATCCCCGCGGATGACGCCATCTCCCCAGACAGCCCTACGCTGCTGGCCCACGAACTGGAAGTCGGCAATGACTACCACGTCGTCCTCACCAGGCTGGGAGGAATTCACCGGTGTGCTACCCGCGACATCATGCGGGTGGTCGACTACATCGGTACTACCCCGCGGCTCGAATACGGTGGGCGGCAGGGCGATCTCGTGGCAGGCACATCGAGGCTCCGCGAAGACCAGGTGGTCCGCGCTGTCCGCCGGACCGCTATCGAAGCCGGAATGCCGATCCACAATCTCTGCCTCAGGCTCAACGACGGCGGCGCCGCCCCGACTGCGGGTTACGAAATCGCCGTGGCGTTTCGGTCCTCCATTGACCAGCCCGACACTCACCGGTTCGAGCGTCTGCTCGACATCCATCTCAGCACCGAATGTAGCTCCTACGCTGCTGCGCGGCGCAACGACGAACTCGACAGCATCCGGCTCCGATCCGCACCTGCCTCCCTCTTCTTCGACAGATGGACCGACAGGGTCCGCGCGGGTCAACGTCCACCACGAGTGAAGGACAGGGTCTTCGACGACAACCCGTCTATCTGGTCGGCGTTGGCATGACCGCGTATACCAACGAGGATGAGGTCCCCTGCCGTGGTGACTACACCGAGGACGCTCGGCATCGAAGGCTCGCCTGGCTTCGTCAACAGTCCGGCGCCCCGTTGCTTTCGCTGCAGGAGTCCCGAATCGAGGCCAAGACGCTGAGAGGCAACCTCGAGAATTTTGTCGCCTCCATCGAGGTACCGGTTGGACTCGCAGGGCCGATGCTCTTCCGAGGAGGAGCTGTCCAAGGCATGGTCGCGGCCCCGCTCGCGACGACTGAAGGCGCGCTGGTCGCCTCAGTGACCCGCGGCGCCCGGGCGATCACCCGCGCCGGCGGGGTCTCCACCCACGTCATATGGCAGCGAATGGTGCGCGCTCCCGTGTTCGAGTTCAACGGAATCTCGCAGGCCGCGGAATTCGCGCTATGGGTATCCGCTCAACGGGTACCGCTGGCCGCCGAAGTGCTTGCTGTGTCACAGCACTCGAATCTGGTCGACGTGGATCCGGTGCAGTTGGGGCGAGTCGTACACGTGCGGCTTGTTTACGAGACCGGCGATGCGGCTGGGCAGAACATGACCACGATCGCGACCTGGCGGGCATGTCAGTGGCTGCAGGATCGCCTGTCCGAACCGGGTCTGCCTGCGCCGGTGTGGTTCGCAATCGAAGGCAATCTCAGCGGAGACAAGAAGCTATCGGTCTTGAACAGGATCGGCGGGCGTGGATCGCGGGTGGTTGCGGAATGCCTAATCGACCATGACACTCTCCGACACGTTCTGAAGACGACGGCGCGGTCAATCGACAAGACGTGGCGTGCGGCCGAGCACGCCGCACAATTCGGCGGGATGTCCCTCGCGGATGTCGACGTCGCAAACGTCGTCGCCGCGATGTTCCTGACGACCGGTCAAGATGTCGCCTGCGTCCACGAATCCAGCGCCGCGATGTTTACCACCGAAGAACGCGAAGAGGGCCTGCTGACCACCCTGGTTATGCCGAATCTGGTCGTCGGCACGGTAGGCGGAGGCACCCGCCTACCGCAGCAGAATGACTATCTGGCCGCGATGGGCTGTGTCGGTGAGGGAAGCTCGCGTCGGCTGGCGGAGATCATCTGCGGGTTCGCGCTCGCCCTCGACGTGTCGACCGCGGCCGCAATCGCGGCCGGTCATTTTGCTGACGCTCACGAACGTCTGGGTCGGCCCAATCGTGTCGACTGGCTTCGCCCGGATTCCATCAACGCTGAACTGCTGACACCTCTCCTCGCCGAGCGGTTCGAACAACCCACGTTGGTTATCGATGAGCTCGTCGTTCTCGGCGACGAGGTCAGATCGAGCCTGCTCACCGAGGCTGTCGGTGCCGCCGAGAATCGGAAACTCACCGGCCTCGTGCCGCTTCGTATCGCCTACTCGGTCCCCGGCGCAGACATGACCGTGGTGGACCTGATGTTGAAGGTCAAGCCGCTCGACAGCGAGGTGATCATCGAAGTAGGGAAGATCGCTTCACTCCTCGGTGGTGATGTGGCCGAGCAGTATTCGCAGTGGCGCCAGAGCACTGGTTTCAAGGACACGCACACTCGCGAACTCGCTGTGTATCGAAACGCGAACAAAGCAATGCTGCAGGTGATGCCCGAGCTCTACGGCCTAGCGGAGGACCCATCCCGCGAAATCTATGCGGTTCTGTTGGAACGCCTGGGAACCGACGTGATCTTGGCCGACAGCAGGCGTCCGTCCGAAGACTGGAAACCACACCACCTGCACTCGGCTATCGAGGGGATCGCGTCCGTCCACGCAGCGTGGCTGGGACGCGAAGAAGAGTTGATTTCAGCCGGCTGGCTGGGAGAGATTCAAACGGCACACCGGGCAGGACTCATGCGGCCCCTATGGAAGGCCCTGATCGAGCACAACAGCGAGGTGTACCCGGCGTGGATCGCCGCGGATGATTCGAGGCGGCTCACCGAGATTGTCGACACGATTCCGCACTGGTGGCCACAGATCGAACAGGCGCCACGGACTCTCGTGCACGGGGACTTCAATCCGCGAAACATCGCCCTGCGCGCCGCAGATCTGTCCCTTGTCGCCTACGACTGGGAGTTGGCGACGCTGCATTTGCCCCAGCGCGACCTTGTGGAACTCATGGCTTTTGTCCTGACACCAGAGGCTACGGCCGACGAAGTAGTCGAGCTGGTCGAGCGACATCGGCATGCAGTCGGATACGACGTCGACACTGGGGTCGACTCATGGTTCGAGGGTTACCGACTGGCGCTCTGGGACTTCACGACCACGAGACTGCAGCTGTACATGATGGCAAACACACATCAGGAACTGCCGTTCCTGGACGAAGTTGTTCGGACCTCCATGCATCTTCTCGCCCTGGAGGCCCAGTCGTGATGCCGCGTCTCGAACCGCCGGTCGTAGCACTCGTGGGTATTGATGGCTCAGGCAAGTCCACCGTCCTGAGTCTCATCGGCGACCGAGTCCCCACGTGCGTGACCTTGTCATCGATGCGCAACCACGACGTTGCGGATGCGCCGTTGCGTGACTTATCCGAAGCTCTGGATAGGTTACGTACGAAGGCTCATTCGCTGAACAGCTCTAGACTTGTCCTCGCGACCATGTTTCTTCAGATGTGCATGTTCGGCCCTACCGAACGGTTTTTCTCTGGAGCGACCTCGCCCGCCTTCGTACTGGCGGATCGCCACCCAGTAGTCGATGCCGCAGTCCATCTACCCACATTTAAGAAGATCATCGACAGCGATGAGGCGCACAATTCGACTCCTGATCTTCGCACCGTTCTCGGACCTAAAGACGCGAAGCTGGTAGTCCGCTGGTTGGAAGCGCAAGGAAGACGGCTCGGTGAGGCATGGAGTATCGACGACCTCTGCGAGTATTTGCTTTCTCTGACCAGCATTCCGGACAGTGTGCTCCTGGAAAACCTGGCGGTCATGCTGCAGACACCCCTGCCTCAACTCATCATATGGCTCGACATCGATATTGACGTTGCCACGGACCGACTGGCCGGCCGATCCGGTCTACGCGAGATTCACGAGAGTCGCAACCACCTGACCAGGATCCGCGCCAGGTATCAATATGTACTGAATACCCTGCCGCCAGAGGTGCAGGTTTTCCCGATCGCCGTCGACGAGCGCTCCCCAGACCAAGTTGCCGACTCGATTATGACCGCCGTAACAGAGAGGCAGAGCCATGTACTCGCAGGAGTTTCTGCAGAGTGAAGCCGAGCGCCGAGCTCAATGGACCCAGAAGTGCGGGGAAATTGCTCCCAGCAACGACTTCTGCGCTGTAGCCGTCGTATCAAGGTTTAATCCTACCGAATTTGTGGAATCGAGTTACGGCTTTACCGCCGGCATACCGCCGGAGATACGTACGAAGTGGTGCGCCAACTATACGCGAACCTTTTACCTTGCCGGGGATCCGGGCAATATTTCCGCCCGCTTCCCGCCAGCCTATATTTCCACCGACGGGTCCGTCGCGTGGTATGGCCCGGACATCATCGCGGCGACAACGAACCTGCGGAAGCTATTGCGACCACTAGTAGGCACATCCGAGATAGTAAACACCGTCGAAGTAGTTCGATCGGACAACAATGAAACGTTGTCCCCTTCCGCCGCAGTACTGGCCGTCGAGATGAATGAGACAACCGCCGAGCGATACTTAATCCATTCGAATCATATCGTCTCAGAGGCGCTGACAATGGGGCTTTTGGATGGCACGGATTCTATCAAACTCAGGCTCGTCGACAGGATCGATTCCGAGGAGGGTCCGTACGATTACCTTAGAATCGCAGCGGATTACGATCGGCCCGAACTTCTTCGTTGCTACGCTGCTCTGAAGCTGAGTCCGCAGCATCGGGTGTTCGCAAATTCCATCACGGTCGATATCGGATCTGCGGAGTTGAGGTCATCTGCGGTCGCCGCACGGGAGGGGCGATAGGGGTGGAGGCGCCAAGCGGCGACATCCTATAGCGAGGCCAACCGACGGCGCTATGGTCGCGTTAAGTGCAGCCGTACGTAGTCGCTCCGCTGAAATTTACGCCGGGCTCGATGGTACCGGTGTCGTCGTTTCCCCCTGTGTTCCACATGTCATGCATCGGGTTGTCTCCCTTCTCAATAACGTCAATTGCGTAGTACAGCGGGACTGCACTACGCGATTTACTGGGTTCTTTCCGTGTCGGGGCTGCGCGGTCACGGCGATCTCGAGGATCGCGCCGTCGAAGTCGGTGGATTCGACATCGCAGACCACCGCCCGGCCGGGCCGCAGCATCGCCTGCGCCCACTGGCGGGGACTGAGCGCATGCGGCACCTGCCCCACTCGCGGGCTCGGCGCTGGTGACTCGGGTGCGGTCATGGTGGCCATCGTGACCGCACCCTCCGACACACTCAGCCGCACACCGGCGCCAACAGCATCACCAGCTGGCATCGGCCTTACCGGCCTCACTGGGCGAGCTTCGCGTCGAGCCATCCGTCGACGAAGGCGGTCATGATCTTCCGGCCGCTCCCGTCGACGACGGCCAACCCGCATGGACTGAGCAATTCCCACAGCATGAGACCTCCTCGTGTTGGTGTTCTCAGACGCGAACGGCTGCGGGAAGAACGCAAGGTCGAGCAGGAACTCGACGCCACCCAGTACTTCCAAAGCCGAAGCAACTGGCCGACGGGCGCCGCAACCGGGCCGACCACCCAACGGTCCGTGCCCACACCCGCCGAGCGGCAACAGCAGCCGCCACCGGACTGGTCGTTCGCGCCGCTCAGCGGCGCAGCGCGGCCGCGGAAATCGGAAGGCCCGCCGCCGCAAGGCGGTCACACACATCAGCCGGGGTCCCGGGTGGATGACGCCAGGCCGCGGCCGTCGCGCTGACCGCTTGATGGTCCCGCACCCCGTCGAGGTGGAACAGATCCATCACGAACTCGTCCGGATACTTGGCCTCGATGCCGAACTACGCCAGCTCCGCATCGGGGAAGTCCCGCAGGTTCGCAGAGACGATCACCTACGACCCGGCGCGGATCGCCGCGGCCAGCACATGGCGGTCGTCCTCATCCGGCAGCGTGAGCGCGGGGATGAGTGTCTCGTAGCCGGTGACCAGGGGAGTCCCGAACCGCCGGCGTTCATCAGCTCCCGCAGCTTCGTCAACGTCGCTGTCGGGATGTCCGGGCGATCCTCGGCCAAGTTCTCGAACGTCTCGCCGGAGGATGCGATCCGTCCACCGGGCATGCACCAGGCCGGTCTGCGCTAGCCGAATCAGCACGTCTCGTAACACATTCTCACCGGCCTGCTGCAGAAGCTGGCCACCGCAAAAGATCAGGACGAGATCAAACGACGCTGACCGCCTACGAGCGGAAAATCTGCTCCCGAACCGCTGTCCCCATCGCTCGGTGCACGTCGTCATCGGAACAAAACACGTTCCGGCGCAGGATGCGTTTCGCTTATGTGTGCACACATCGCGATGTGAGGTATCGGGGCATCTCGGACGGACATGCCGCCTTCCTGTTGCCATCACGATCAACGCGTAAACAATTCGATCAACCCCTTGATTAAATGAAAATGGTCTGGCATAGTTGTGCTTCGGGTCACATTCGACCATCTGTTCAGTTTGGTCCGTTTCCGCACGCCGGTACCCTGCGCCACGTGTCATCAACCATCGAAGGGCATCAAATGTTGAGTGCAACAACACCATTCAGCTGGAACAAGGAAAACTGGGCCCCTCTCACCGAAATGGCCGACGGCTTCGACGAGTACCTACCTGACCTCAGCAGGGCGCTCGACGGCCGGGAGATCGTGCTCGACGCTCGATACGTCGACAGCGGTAACTCGTTCACCCTCTCCCAGAAGTTCTCCAATTCTGCAGTCGAGTGGGCTGTGATCGAGAACGGCACCGAAACCGCGCACGGCAGCGACAGCTACGAGCTGTTCGAGATGCAGCCCGGACTGTTTTACCTTCACTACCTGCGTGCCGGAGAGGATCACCCCGTCGCGCTCAGCGCCGCAATCGATACCGTCAGCGGGCAGGTCACCGGAGCGGTCGGGGAGCTCGGACTCGACCCGAACCCGGCAGCCGCTCGGCAGAGCTGGTTCCAGGGCCAAATTGCGGGATCCGGTGCCGTCCCGGAAGCGGCGCATATCGCCACAGACGAACTGATCGGACGCCGCGTTCGTTACGCATACAGCAGCGAGGACGTCTACGACCACGTCTATCTGAACGAGAACATCTTTACGTGGCTGTGCGTCGGCGGTACCGAGCTCGGTGTCGGTGACACCGAACATTGCACCTACTACAAGCTGCGTGAGAACACGTACCTGTTCTCTTGGCTCGAGAAGAACCTCGGTGTCGAAGGCATGGTGCTCATCGACCTGGCTGCGCACCGCACCGTCGGCATCCAATTCGCCCTCGATCAATACAGCGGAGAACTGGTCAACCTCACGATGGGCTCGTACGCGCAGGAATTCGAGCGCACGCCGGCGATCGACGCTGCACGGCCCGGCCCCTCGACCAAGTAGCTCGAGCCGTACGCATTCTGCCGAACACCACCTACTCGATCCTGCACCACCCGCCCACCCCGGAGACGCCCCATGTCCACCACGCCACCCATATCTTCGAGCGCAGCACCCCAGCCCGGTTTCACCGAACGATCCGGATTGCGTCCGGGCACGTTGGGCGTCGGGGCCATCATCTTCTTCGTGGTCGCGGCCGTGGCGCCCATGGCCGCGATCATCGGGGCCTCGCCGGTCGTGTTCTCCGCCAACGGAGCAACGGCCCCACTGGTTTATCTGCTTGCCGCTGCCCTGTTCGTAATCTTCTCCTCCGGGTACGTCGCCATGAGTCGGCACATACGTAACGCCGGTGGATTCGTGGCCTACATCGCACACGGATTGGGCCCGCGCGTGGCCACAACAGGTGCAGGATTGGCCATCCTGTTCTACGGCAGCCTGCAATCGGCACTGTGGTCGCAGTTCTCGGTATTCGCCAACGCACTGATTGCAGACAAGCTCGGAGTCGACATTCCACCGCTGGTCATCGTCTTCGTGGTGCTGGCGGTCGTAACTACTCTGACCGTTCTCGGTGTCGACCTCAGCCTCAAAGTTCTCGGCGTTCTGGTCGCCCTCGAAATCGCGGTGCTCGTCGTCCTCGACGCTACGATCATCTTCGGCGGAGGCGGATCGTCGGGCAACTCACTGGCTGCCTTCGATCCTTCAGCGCTGGTCGGCCCAGGTCTCGGAGTAGCTTTCCTGTTCGCGTTCGCGTGCTTCACCGGTTTCGAGGCGACAGTGGTGTTCTCCGAGGAGGCCAAGAACCCCCGTCGCACTATTCCTCGGGCCGTCTACGGATCCATCGCCTTCATCGGCCTGTTCTACGCCCTGACCGTCTGGGCGCTCGGCAATTCGGTCGGATCGGATTCGGTACAGGCTGCGGCCACCGACGACCCTGCCGGATTCGTCTTCGCCATTGCCGAGAAGGAAGTCGGCCCCTGGCTCGCGACCTCCCTCGAAGTTCTCGTCGTCACCAGTTTCGTTGCGATGCTCATCGGATTTCAGAACATGTTCGCTCGCTACCTGTACGCGCTGAGCCGAGCGGGAGTCCTGCCCGCTCGATTGGGTACCGTCACCGCCAAGTCCGGAACACCCGCTACCGCTGCGCTCTGCGTAGGTGTGTTCATTGCCGTCGTCGTCGCCGGCTTCGGAATGGCCGGTGCAGATCCGATCACGGTCACCTTCAGCTGGCTCCTCTCGCTGGGCACCGTGGCTCTGATCGTGATCCTGATCCTCACGTCCATAGCGATCATCGCGTTCTTCCTCCGGAACAAGCTCGAAACGAACCTGTGGACGACGAAGATCGCACCAGTACTGTCGGTCGCCGGCTTCGGCTCCGTGGCATACATCGCGATCACCAACTACGACGTCCTGCTCGGTGGCCAAGGCGGGGTAGCTCAATGGCTGCTGTTGTTGATCCCCGCGGTTTCGATAGCTGGGTTCGCTTGGGCCACGCTGCGCCCCGCAGTCAACTACGAAGCGGAATTGGTCTGATCTTCATCGCGTCAACCCTGAATGATCGGATCAGAACATGAATCTGGGCCTGAATGACCGAGTCGCGCTGATCACGGGAGGCGCGTCCGGGATCGGCCGCGCTGTCACCGAAGCGCTCACGCGGGAGGGGGCCCGAGTTGTCATCGTCGACCGAGATGCGGCAGGGCAACAGGTAGCGGACGAGTTACGCGCTGCGGGGCACGAAGCGGTATTCGTCCGGGCTGACATCACGGACGAGACAGACGTGGCATCTGTTGTTCGCTACACCCTCGAGACCTACGGCAGTCTCGACACCGTGTGCGGATGCGCAGGAATATCGGGCCCGGTGGGCCGCAGGGTCGACGAAATCGACGCCGCAGACTGGGATCAGGTCCAGTCGGTGAACGTCCGGGGAAATTTTTTACTGGCCAATCACACCGTGGCAGCACTGTCCGCCAGCGACATCGGCACACTGGTGTTCGTGGCCTCGGACTCGGCGTTCATTGCGTTCGAGGGAATGACACCGTACAGCGTGTCCAAAGCCGCGCTGGTGATGCTCGCAAGATCTCTGTCGGTCGACCACCCGCGCATGCGGGTCAACGCCGTATGTCCGGGCATCGTCGACACTCCGATGTCGCGCGCCGACCTCGATGCCGCGGAGGGTTTCGACATCGCATCGTTCCCGGTGGTGTCCGCCGATCAGATTGCTCGTCACGTTTTGTTTCTCGCGTCTCCGATCAGCGAACCTGCCAATGGAACCAGCCCGATCGTCGATTTCGGAATGCACTGCAGAGCCGCGATCGGAACCCTCGATTTCGGATCGTCGTGACCGGCCGACTCGCCGCGTCGGCGGATCACTGCTCGTACCCAGAATCACTCCCATCGAACTCCACTCGAGAACATCATCTCTCACGACGAATACGGCGACTCGATTGGATATCTACACACCAATGCCACGATCTGGACGGCCGACGCAGATCGACCTACCGCCACGAGCATGCTGGTCCGCGGTGGCGTGATTCGCCTCTATCGACCCGACAACCGAGCAACTGACCGGTGACGAGTAGGTCGTGGACCACGGCGGTGCTTTCCTGATGTCGGGGCTTCGGGGACGTGCACAATCACCACCTACTGGCCGTTCCGGCTTGGCGAATTGCAACTCGACGGCAACGCCGATCTCGACGCGGTGCTCGCATCCATTGCCGCCTGGTCCGAACAACTCGACGAGGACGCCTGGGTGGTGGGCGGCAGATGGGGAAGCCATCTGCTCGACGAGGTGGCATCCCTCGACGCAAGCACTGGCTGGGCGTTGCAGCCGGCGGTCGAGCGGTGATGCTCAGAGACGACAGTTGTCACAACCGGTGGCTCAGCACACGAGCCATGTCCCTGGCGGGACTCGGCATGGGCACAGACGATCCCGACGGTGGCCGCATCGCGCGAGACGTGGCAACCTCATAGCCGGTGGGCGTACTGGTCGAGGCCGCTCTTATCCTGGTCGAGGCCGCTCTTATCCCCGTCGAACGCGCCTATGCCGCACCACATGCGGACTCGACCGATCTCCACGCGGCAAGCTGCACCCACGCCATCGAGACCCTGCAGAGTTTCGGAATCCGCGGTGTCCGTCGCCACAGTCGCGGGTATCGCGTCGGCGCTGATCGCCACCTGGATCGGCGAGACACCACGCCGACGGGCAATTCTCGCCGCCGGCTACGTAGTGATGGCAACGAGCGACGAGCGTGCTCCTTCTCCTGGGTGGCCCGTCACTAGTCCAGTTCGTCACCGCTGCAATCGTATTCAATTTCGCCTGGACGTTAATCCAGCCTTATCTTCTCTCGACCCTGTCCAGGGTAGGAAGCGGCGGCCAGGTCATGAACACCGTGAACCTCATGATCGGAGGCGGATTCGCACTGGGACCTTTCATCGCCGGTGTATTCATCGATTCATCCGGGTTCGGCGGAATACTGATCTTCTCCGCCGTCTGCTTGATTGCCTCGTTCGCCTTCATCGCAGCAGCGACCTCCGGACGACGACAAGTTCTGTAGAGCCACGCGAAGAACCCACGCCCAGTGGCGGTGGCAGCCGACACCGGCTGTCACCGCACAACAGTTTTCGAAACCTGCGATACCAATCAGGACGGATCGACGGACTGCAGGGTGTCGACGAATGGGGCAGTGCCTGGATCGACGGCCTGTAGTCCGCCGTCGATTGGAATGACCGCTGCGTTTACATAAGACGCTGCCGGGGACACAAGCCAGGCGATGGTGGCCGCGACCTCGGACGCGTGCGCCGGACGGTACAACGGCACAAGCGCAGTAGCGATTCGGTAGGCCTGTTCGGGGTCGATCTTTCTGGCCTCGGCATATTCGGCCATCTCCGCGTCCGCCATTTCGGTGCGCGTCCAGCCTGGGCAGACAACGTTGGCCCGGACCCCTTGCGGGCCGTAGTCGACCGCCACCGACTGCACGAGCATCGTCAAAGCTGCTTTGGTGGCGTTGTAGCCTGCGGTCCCGGCCGACGCACGTAGCGCGCTCACCGACGAGACACCGACAACTGATCCGCGGCTGCGGATCAGGTGGGGCAGGGCGTGGTGCAGCAATCGGTAGGGGGCAGTGAGGTTGGTGTCCACCACCGACGCCCAATCCTGCTCCGACAATTCCGCAACCGGGCCGGGCCGCACGATACCGGCGTTGAGGACCACGGCGTCAAAGCGGCCGAACTGGTTGGCAGTGCCCTCGACCAGCCGCCGTGTCGCATCGGGGTCGGTGATGTCGACGATTGCCGGATGCGCGCCGGTCGCATGTGCAACCTGATCCAACTGCTCGCGGCGGCGGCCGCAGATCACTACCGTCCACCCGAGCGCACGAAGAGCCTCACAGGTCGCTGCACCAATGCCGCTGCCACCGCCCGTGATCAGGACGACCGGGCTAGTGTGCCGAGTGTCAGAAAATGTCATCTCGCGTCTCTTCTTGTGGATTCTCGAACCAATGTCGGCCTACAGCGCGGTTCGGCTGCGCCGGGAGTGCCGGGAGTGCCGGAGGGAAGAATCCGTGTGCACCGGAGTCGTAACCGCTTCGTCTCGGCGCTGACGTAGCTCGTGTTCCAGTCGCGCCAACTTGAACGTTTGGTCTAATGTGACCATTTGTACGAGAATGCACTACTCCCACGCAATAATCAATGCTTTGATCGTAAGTCGGACTTGGAGCTGTGTGCGGTTGCTAGCCCGATTCCAACCAGTAGAGGCGATGTCGATATGGTCGATTACGGCGTAACCGAGTCGCGGTACGGTAAGGGCCGCGATGCCCTCCTCGACGCAGCCATTCGCGCGGTCGCTGATGACGGACTTCGTCGCCTCACCTATCGGCGGGTCGCGTCCGAGGCCGGTGTCGGCCACACGTTGGTTGCACACCACTTCGGCTCGATCGACACACTCGTAGAGCAGGCGCTGCAACGTTCTTTCGCGCGAAGTGTGGCAACGATCAGTACCCGGCCCGGTAGCGGTGATCTGAACGCCCTGTTCGCAGGTCTGTCGACATTCGCAGAAGTAGACGCGGTAGATCAGGCTTTTCAATTCGAGCTGATGCTGGAGTCGCGGCGACGTCCCGGACTCAGGCCCCACGTGCGGCGAGTGCGCGATGCCTACGTCGATGCCATCGGCACGGAACTGACGCTGGCCGGCCTCGAGCCTGACCCGGCCTTGAGCCACCTCATCTACTCAGCAGCCGAAGGTCTGATACTCGAACAGATCACCGGCGACGATCGGGAACCGACCGACGCTGCACTGAACCATCTCCGAGGACTACTGCGGCGAACTGCCCGTCCCACTGAAGGTACTGACACCGAATGTATGAGACTGCAGGGGTTGTGAGGCACCGCATGAGGAAACAGCTTCGGGCCACCGGTGAGATCGAGGCGCGTGTGAGACCACGACGTGGGTAACATCGGCAGGATTGAACCCGTAAGAGGCGATCTGCACGTCAACCCTGTCGCTATGGCGAAAATCCATTCCGAAAGCATCCGCGACCGCGCCGTAGACGGCCGTGGGGTGTCTTCAGCTGCCGTCGGATCGAGCCAGTGCGGAACAAGACCAAAGGGTTTCGACGCTGGGCCAGACCCGCCATTCAAAGGGCGCTTCGGTCGGGTACCGCACCGTCACGAATTCATCCAGACGGCGCAGGCTGCCGGTAACTCGGTCTTACCCGTCAAGCCACGAACCGTCAGGTAACCCTGACGGCATGGCGCCCGCCAGGGTAGTCGCCGAGGATCGGGGAATACGACCAATCTTGATATACAGGGTTACCAGTAGCAAGTGCAGTGTCCGGGTAGCGCAGGCCAATTTGGCGCAGCGCGATGATGTCGATGTCTGCGCGGCCACTCCCCAATGCTGCGGGGCGTCCACCTCCGTGCTTGTCATGTACGTGCCTCCAGACGTTCTGGGGGACTGATCGATCGCTGAAGCGGCAAGCACCTGGTCAAAGCCGTGGTACATAGTCCGTTTCTCTAACACACAGTCCATTGAGTTCAGTATGGGACTCGCTTCACGCGATTGGGCAACTGCCCAATTCTGATCCCTCATGTGCATCGACCCCTTTCTTGTACGCCCCGTCACACGTAGCGTCATGACCGGGAGAGCTGGCCCGAGACAGTGGCCGTGTTCGGGCAGACCGAAAGCACGGGATTCGCCTGCTACCTCGACGGTGCCCACAGTCTGAGCAAGCTCGGATCGGTAGGCATCCCGACCTCATCGGTCGAGGTGAAGATCGTCGACGACCAGATGCACGAGGTCGCTACCGGAGAGGTCGGAGAGATCGTTTTCAGAGGTCCGACCGTGATGGCCGGTTACTGGCAGCGCCCCGATGCCTCCGCGCGGAGGTGTTCGCCGGGGGTGGCTCCACTCCGGCGACCTTGGACGACAAGCCGAGGATGGCTTCTTTCACATCGTCGACCGCAAGAAGGACATGATCATCTCCTGTGGAGAGAACATCTACTGCGCCGAGGTCGACCCACCGGTCGATCTTGGGGGGTCAGATCGATCCGTCTAGTGCATCAATGGTTGAAGTTCATCGGGGCCGACCGGGCAGGCTCACGTCATCAGGGTGCGAGGAACGCTGATCGGCCAACGTCACGATTGATTATCCGGGGCCTGCTGTAGAGACTAGGCGTCCCGGCGGCTGTGCACGGTCAGCAGCAGGTGATCGACGCGGCGGCGGAGCCCGGCCTCGTCAGGGTCGAGGTCGGCAAGACCGGCGACGAACGATTCGGCGATCGCGCGCAGCCGGGTGTTGGTGTCCTGGGATCGCCAGGCGAGGATATCGAACGCCCGATCCGCGGAAATGCCGTAGACCAGCATCAGCGCCCCCTTGGCCTGCTCGATCACCGCCCGTGACTGCGCGAGTTCGGCGACCACTTCGTCGACGGAGTCCTTCACATCACTGGTGTGCGAATCGGTGATGTCGATGTAGAACCCGGTCGTGCCGATCACCTGGCCGGTGTCGTCGTGCAGACGGTCACCGACGACGACGACGTGGCGGACCTTGCCGGCGGTATCGACAATGCGGTGTTTACTGCTGAACGGTTCGGCATCGGTGACCATCCGATCGAGAACCCGGGCGACCTGCGGGTGGTCCTCGGGATGCTTGTGCGCGAGCAACAACTCGGTGGTCGGGTCGACTTCACCCGGCTGGTATCCGTGCATGCGGGCGACGATGTCGGACCACTCCCACCGCTGGCCGGCGAGAAGGAACCGGAAACTGCCCACCCGCTGCGGCTCACCGCCACCGACCACCTGCTCGGAATTCACGCCTATTTCTAGCGCATCGGTTGCGGGAGGGTTGCGGGAGTCCCCGCCGGGTGTCGCCGGCCGAGGTAGCGAGTGCACCCATACGGAGGTTCGTGGCGTGAGCCGCGGGCTGTTTGCGGTCGCGCTGCCGGGGACAGTAGGGGAAATGAGCGACGAACAAAACCCAGCTCAGCCCGACGGCGATCACACGGTGTCCCTTCTCGCCCGCACTCGCACCCTGTGCGGGCAATGCTCGAACGACGTCGGTGTCGACGGCATAGCCATCGCGGTATTCGCCAGCGACACCAGTCGGGACCTGGTGTACGCAACCGACATCACCGCCGAACGGATCGGCGAGCTCGAATTCACCCTGGGCGAGGGCCCCGGCCTTACCGCGTATCGCTCCTCGGTGCCCGAACTACACCCAGATGTGGCGGATCCCGCCGCAGCGAACCCGGTGGCCGATGCTCGTCCCCGAAATAGCCGACCTCGGTGTTCGCGCCGTCTTCGCCTTCCCCCTCTGCCTGTTCCACGGCGCCCGCATCGGGGTCCTCGAGCTCTACCGCACCCAGCCCGGCCGGCTCGATACCCAGCGCTGTCGGGCCGCGGCCGGCTACGCCGCCGCGCTCCGCCCGATCGTGGTCGAGGAACTCGATCCCTCGCGCAACCCGACGATGGTCGACCCCGCCCTGTCTCCGCGCGGCACAGTGCACGTAGCCGCCGGAATGATGGCCGCCCAGCTTCGGGTCTCTCCCGCCGACGCCCTCACCCGACTACGGGCTGTGGCGTTCGCGCAACACCGCAGGATCACGGTGATCGCCCAGGACATCATCGCCGCCCGACTCAGATTCCGGCCCGAGGATTCCGACAGCACCTGATCTTCACCGACAGCATTTGCAGATCCTGAGCGACCCTTGCCGAGTTGTGATCGGACGCGCGGTTCTCGATCGAAATCCTGGAGCCTGCCAAGAGTAAATCCGCAACGTCCGGTACAGCCCATAGGTTATGCAACCGAGATGACGTGCAGATGAGATGTGCGTTAGCCGGGGCGGTAGATGACCGACAGGGTTGACCGATCCGTTGCTGTTGCCGCGGCCCTACGGATTCGCAACGGGGCGAACCCCGCCCTATGCAAGCACTCTCTTCGCTGTACGACGGGGGCCGTGGCTGCCTTCGCCTCCTTCCGTGAAATTTGCTCGGGCCCGGGGGGTCCGGTCATTTCTGGTTGGTGGCCGCCGGAGTGATATCGACCAAGGAGGTGTAGGCCACCACGTTGGATAGGTAGCTACAGGCGTGCGGGTCGAATTCCCCTCCACAGGTGACGAGTTGGAGAGTGTGGTCGCCGTGTGTGCCGTAGACCTGCTCGGCGGGGAGCTCTTTCTTCGGATATGTCTCCACCTTGGTAACGGAGAAATGGGCGACGTTGCCGTCTGTCAAGCTCACCTCGACCGAGTCTCCCGCCTTCAGGTTTTTGACTCGGTGGAACACCGCCGGCCCCTCGTGTGAGTCGACATGCCCCAGGATCACGGCCGAACCCAGTTGCCCCGGAGCCGGACCGAACTTGTACCAACCCGGCTTGTGCCGGCACGGTATCGGTCGCCGTGGGCGGTGTCAGCTGCGGATCAGTCGAATTCTGGTAACTGCGCAGGGCGAAGAAAGCCGTCGCGACCAGCAACAGGACTGCCGCCAATACCCACCAGCGTTTCGCCCTGCCCATCGTCCCCTCGGTGCCTGGCCACTCGGGGCCCGGGCCGGACTCCGACCAGTCGGCGTTCGGGTCCGGCTGCCCCGCGTCACCGGAGCGGAATGAGTGGGTGCATCCTCTGCACCCTCAGCGTCGGCAACTCAGAATGATCGCAGTAACACTCCCGTCGATTCTCCCGATCTTGCCACTGACCCGTGAGTACTTATTAACAACCCGTGGTTGAGAAGTACTCACGGGCGGCGAAGCCGCAGGAGGGAGGGGCCCACCGATGTACTCCTTTGCCGATCACGGCGCCGTTCCGGGAACGGTTGTCCTCCTTCCGAGCGCCGAACCATGGCTCCTCGGGTACCTACGCTCGGCGGGAATGCACGTGCAGCCCGGTTCCGCCACGCTCGATGGAGCAGATGTCGTGCGGCGTGCCGACGTGGTGATCGTCGACGCCCGTTCACGAAACCTCGAGGCGCTGGACACCATCCGAGTCTTGCGTGTTTTCGGAGCGAGAACGGGCATCCTCGTCGTCGACGAGTTCGCGAACGAGGAAACCCGGTGTTCCTACTTCGAGGCGGGCGCAGACGACGTGATGTGTGTTCCCGTCAACGTCGACGAGGTTATCGCGAGGCTTCGCGCTCTCCTCCGACGACTGGGGCCAGCTCGCTCGTCGTCGAATTCGTCCACCTCGTCCGGCGTCTCCGTGGACACCGACAACGCAGTGCTCAACGTCGGCACTGCCCGCATCGCGCTGAGTAGAACCGAACTCGACGTGCTCGTCGCTCTCGCGGGCAATGCCGGCCGCGTAGTCCGCCGGGGACAACTGTTGCAGGAAGTGTGGGGGCTGCCGGCGGGAACCAAGTCGAACGTCCTCAACACGTGTGTCTATCTACTACGCCGCAAATTCGAATCTCACGGGGCACCGGACATCATCGATACGGTGCGCGGCGTCGGTTTCAGACTGAAATCCGAGACCGACGAGCACCCGGTTTCGGCACTCCTTGCCCGAAGCAGCCGAAACACCTGTGCTGACGCGGGATACACCTTGTCGGATGCGGTGTGAGTTGCGGCGCCGTCGTGCGTTGAGTATTCGGTGCGGGCCACCTGACTCACGGCATCCAGCGTTCGATCTTATTGCGGCGTCCGTCCGCGAGTTCTCGCCGGAGAAGGTTCATCGCGGCGTGCTGGGTGAGCAGCACAGTCTCGGTCGAGGTGCCGAGAACCCGGGCCACCTGCTCGACCGGCAACCGATGAGCGAGCCGCAGGCGCAGCACCGTCCGATACCGCTCGGGTAGCGCGTCGAGGAGCGTCGACGGCCGCGTTGCGCTCTTGTCATCGATGGTCACCACGGCTCGCCTTTCGCTCGTCGAAGTCGCTTCACTGTGCCGGGCCCGATGTCCCGTGAGGAAGGGACCGGCGTCCCGATCAGCCGGGATGTTGCGCGGGCGAGCATGGGTGACACCCGTCGAACAGAGCACGGTAAGGGGCCACAGTGGCGAACTGCGGACGAACTCAGGACAGGTGGTGGGGTTCCGGGTCGGCCTTGTGTGTCCAGTCAGCGCCCACCTCGTCTTGGTCGCCGGTCTGATTGCCGTCCCGCCCCTTCGCTCGGGCGAGCGAGATGACGACAGACTTGGAGGTAGGGCAATTGCTGCCCAGCGCCGTCGAATCCAGCGGCACCAGCGGATTGGTTTCCGGATAGTAGGCGGCGGCGGAGCCGCGCGGGGTGTCGTAGTCGACGATGCGGAAGTTCTGCGCGCACCGGACCCGCTCGTCGGCGTCCCAGCGTGTGAAGAGATCGACCATGTCGCCGTTATCAAATCCGAGCGCCGCGATGTCGTCGCGGTGCATGAAGATGACGCGGCGGCCACCCTCGATGCCCCGGTAGCGGTCGCTGTACCCGTAGATCGTGGTGTTGAATTGGTCGTGACTTCGCAGGGTCTGCAAGATCAGATGCCCCGGCGGCACCTGCAGGACCTCGATCGGGGACACCGCGAACTCTGCACGACCTGAACGAGTTTCGAAGGTTCGGGAGTCACGCGGCGGGTGCGGAAGGATGAAACCGCCCGGACGGCGGACGTTCACCTCGTACCCCTCGCATCCAGGCACGACGCGGGAGATGTGCAGCCGGATGTTCGCGTAATCGTCCCGCATCCCCTTCCAGTCGATTCCGTAGCGGTCACCGATGGTGGCTTCGGCAATGCGCGTCACGATGCCCACTTCCGACTCCAGGTGTGGACTGGCCGGGTCCAGCGGACCCCGCGACGCGTGAACCGCGCACGTCGAATCCTCGACCGATACGAATTGCGGACCGGACGCTTGAACGTCCTTCTCGGTGCGTCCCTTCGTCGGCAGAATGAGCGCCGTCTCCCCGCACACCAGGTGCGAACGATTGATCTTGGTGGAGATGTGCACGGTCATGCGCGTCTCGCGGAGCGCCGCCGCGGTCACCTCGGTGTCCGGGGCGGCCTGAACGAAGTTGCCGCCCAGCCCGAGGAAGAAGTGCGCCTTGCCGTCGCGCATGGCACGGATCGAGTCGACGGTGTCGTACCCGTTCGCGCGCGGCGGATCGAAACGGAATTCCTTCTGCAGGGCATCGAGAAAATGCCCGGGCGGACGCTCCCAGATACCCATCGTCCGGTCACCCTGCACGTTGGAGTGCCCGCGAACCGGAAACAACCCTGCACCACGCTTCCCGATATTGCCCTGGGCCAGTGCGAGATTGGCGATCTCCTTGATGATGGCCACGGAGTTTCGATGCTGGGTGAGTCCCATCGCCCAGCAGAACACGGTGGCGTCGGAGTCCCGAAGCAACGTGGCGGCGTCGGTGATCTGCTCCCGGGACAGCCCCGTCGTCTCGGTGACGACGTCCCAGTCGACTGCGGCGACATGCTGTTTCCACGACTCGAAGCCGATCGTGTACTGGTCGATGAAAGCGTGATCGAGAGCATCCCATTCGACGAGCAGCGAACCGAATGCCTGAAGCAGGGCGAGGTCCCCGTTCAGCGCGATCGGCAGGTGCATGTCGGACAGGTCGGTACCCGATCCCACCATGCCGCGTGGGGTCTGCGGATTCTTGAAGTTGACCAGACCGGCCTCACAGAGCGGATTGATCGACAGGATCGTCGCACCGTTCTGCTTGGCCTTCTCCAGCGCCGACAGCATCCTCGGATGATTCGTGCCCGGGTTCTGGCCCTGTAGCACAATCAGTTTCGCGTCGTACACGTCCTCCATCACGACACTTGCCTTGCCGATGCCGATCGACTCCTGAAGGGCGATGCTGGTGGATTCGTGGCACATGTTGGAACAGTCGGGCAGATTGTTCGTACCGAAAGCGCGAACGAAGAGCTGGTACGCGAACGCCGCCTCATTGGACGCCCGACCGGACGTATAGAAAATGGCCTCGTCCGGGCTGTCGAGCGCCTTCAACTGGCCGCCGATCAGGGCAAACGCGTCGTCCCAGTCGATCGGTTCGTAATGCGTCGCCCCGGGCCGCTTCACCATGGGGTGGGTGATCCGCCCCTGCTGCCCCAGCCAGTGTTCGCTGTGACTGTCGAGGTCGGCGATACTGTGCCGGGCGAAGAACTCCGGAGTGGCGCGGGACCGGGTCGCTTCCTCCGCAACCGCCTTCGCGCCGTTCTCACAGAATTCGGCTTTGTGCCGATGACCCGGGTCGGGGTCCGGCCAGGCGCAGCTCATGCAGTCGAATCCCTCGGCCTGATTGAGGCGCAGCAGAGTCTCGGCCGTCCGCCTCATGCCCATATGCTCGAGAGAACGTTTCATCGACACTGCGACTGCAGTGGGGCCGGCGGCATGATCTTCTTGGGGTCGGATCTCGAGGTCGGCCTCGTCGTGATCGCGGCCCTCATCGTGGTGACGCATGATCAGTCTCCCGTCCGGCTCGACGTTCTTCCTGACATCGTATTCGCGCGGCGCGGCGTCGGCTGGAGAAAAATGCGCATCGTCAATCCGGCCTTGACGGCCATCATGCGTCAATCTACCGTTGACGCATGATGAAAATACGACTCGACGACCTCATCGACGGAATCCGCTCCGGATATCCCGATCAACCCCTCGAACAGTTGACGGCTGCGGTCTTGACCGCCGAGCACCTCAACGAAATTTCCGACCACCTGATCGGCCACTTCGTCGATCAAGCGCGGCGTAGCGGTGCGTCGTGGACGGAGATCGGTGGCTGTATCGGTGTCACGAAGCAGGCCGCCCAGCAGCGGTTCACACCCAAGGGCAGTGCCAACATGTTCGCGCGTTTCACCGAGAAGGCCCGGCAGGCGGTGGTCCAATCGCAGGAGGAAGCGCGGGCGCAGCGACTGTCCGAGATTCAGTCGGCCCATCTGCTGCTCGGCATGCTGTGCGCGCCCGACAGCCTCGCGATGCGGGCGCTCGCCGACCAGGGCTTTACACCGCAGGCAATCCGGGAAGCCGCGGAGGCAAACCTCGCTGCCGGGCCGGCCGACGCCGAATCCCCCGCTCTGATCCCCTATGCGGCAGGCGCGAAGAAGGTGCTCGAATTATCCACCCGCGAGGCTCTGCGATTGGGGCACAACTACATCGGAACGGAACACATGCTGCTCGCGTTGATGGCCGACGAAACAGACAACCCGGGTCCCCTCCGCCGCCTCGGCGCCGACACCGATGCCGCCGAAAGATTCCTGCTGACGGCGCTCGGCGCAGCGGAAACGAAGGAATAGTGCCGCTTCCGGTCAGCAGTCAGTCGGCCGGGGATTCCACCCACCGCCGGTGCTCACTCGACGAAGGCGAGTCCGCTTTCCTCGAGAGCGCCTTCAAGGATTCGAACAGCTTTGGGACCCACGCCATGCATGGCGAGCAGTTCTCGACGACTGCGAGCAGCCACCTGCGCCAGGGTGGTGATGCCCGCCTCGAGCAGGGCGCTGTTCGCCGGACGCCCGATCGGAGGAAGGTCGCCAATCTGTGCCGGAACATCGCGGGTGCTCATTCCGACACGGTACCGAAGCCATTCCGTCCGACACGGGCATCGCATCGACGAGTGCGCGCCTGACTCGAAGCATCCCGGCTGTGGGCCGCGTGTCAGAAGTTCCCGCGTGCGGCTTGTTCTCGCTCGATGGCTTCGAAGAGGGCCTTGAAATTGCCGATACCGAAACCGAGGGAACCGTGCCGTTCGATGAGCTCGAAGAACACGGTTGGACGGTCGACGAGCGGTTTGGTGAAGATCTGCAGCAGATACCCGTCCTCGTCACGGTCGACGAGAATCCCCCGCTTCTGCAGCTCCTCGATCGGAGCACGCACGTTCCCGATCCGGGCCCGCAGTTCCGGATCCTCGTAATACGAATCTGGGGTGGCCAAGAACTCGACACCCTCGGCGGTCAGCTGATCGACGGCGGTGAGAATGTCATTGGTGGCCAATGCCAGATGCTGGGCACCGGGACCACGGTAGAAATCGAGGTACTCATCGATCTGCGACCGCTTCTTCGCGATCGCCGGCTCGTTGAGCGGGAACTTCACCCGATGATTGCCGTTCGAGACGACCTTACTCATCAGCGCGGAGTAATCGGTGGCAATGTCCTCGCCCACGAACTCCGCCATGTTCGTAAAGCCCATCACCCGGTTGTAGAAGCCGACCCACTCGTCCATCTTGCCCAGTTCGACGTTGCCGACCACATGATCGAGGGCCTGGAACAACCGTTTCGGGGCACCGTCCCGTTTGCGGTGCGTCGACGTGCGTTCGACATACCCCGGCAGATACGGCCCGGTATAGCGGCTGCGGTCGACGAGGGTGTGCCGGGTATCGCCGTAGGTCGCGATCGCCGCCAGACGAACGGTGCCGTGCTCATCGGTCACGTCATGGGGTTCGTCCAGAACGGTCGCACCCTGCGCCCGGGCATGCGCAATGCACTTGTCGACATCGGGCACCGCCAGCGCGATGTCCACGACACCGTCACCGTGGACGCGATGATGCTCGATCAACGAGCTGTCCGGGTCCACGGCACCCTTGATCACGAACCGGACCGCCCCGGACTCGAGAACGAAACTGTGATGGTCACGGTTACCGGTGGTAGGGCCGGAGTAGGCGACCAGAGTCATTCCGAACGCCGACTGGAAATAATGCGCGCTCTGGGTGGCATTGCCCACCACCCACACGACCGCATCCCAACCACTGACCGGAAACGGATCCGCAGCCGAGTCATACTCCACCAGACCCACCAACTGCCTGAGCTGATCGAGATCGAGATCCGCCAAACGTTCCTTGTCGGTAAGTGTCTGTTCGATCGTCATCGGAGTCTTCCTCTTTCATGGGCCGGTAAGCCGGACTGTCGCCTGCGTCACCACGAAAACCCACTCCGCCGTCATAGGCAACCGAGCCAGGAGTTCCTAGCCGCAGTGCCACTTTCGAGGAGCAAATCACGCGATTTGTTATACAGTCGGACTAGCTGTTCGACCTCGGAGGTGGTGTTCGCATGAAGGATGCCGTGCAGCTGGACGAGCTCGATTTCGCGCTGCTCGACGCCATGCACGCCGACCCGAAGGCGGGAGTGCTGGAGTTGTCGCGTCGAATCAAGGTGGCCCGAGCCACCGTTCAGGCGCGGGTACGCAAGCTCGAGGAATCGGGCATCATCGCCGGTTACGAGCCGCATATCGACATTTCGGCTGCCGGTTTCGACGTGCAGGCATTCGTCACCCTCGAGACGGCGCAGGGCGCACTCGACTCGGTGACGTCGGAGCTCGAGTCGATTCCCGGTGTGCTCGAAGCCTTCGCGACCACCGGTTCGGGCGACATCCTCTGCCGGGTCGCGGCCCAATCACATCTCGGCTTGCAGCAGACGTTGATCGATCTGAACAAATCGAGCGTCGTCGCGCGGTCCACGAGCGTGATGGTGCTCTCCGTGATCGTTCCGTATCGGTCGATGCCGCTGTTGCGCACCCTCGACCGTCGCGGTTCGGCGAAGGCTCCCGCGTACCGGGCCACCGATCAGCACGTCGATCGCTGAGTTTGCTGGGCACGTTGCCTAGAAAAACACCGAAAACCTGTCGTGGTGATGTTCATCCTGGCTACGTGCTGCAGGGCTGCTTGCGGCATGGGAGTGGCGCCCGCCACAGTGATCGCCGTAACAGCGGGTGCTGATCGAGGGAACGGTTCGATCGCACTGCTGCCCGGCCGCCCGACTCCCGAAAGAAGCCATGAAGAACCTGCTCACCCGATTCGAAGAAAAGGCCCCCGAGATCGTCTTCGAGTGGCACGACACCGAGACGTCCGCCCGCGGATGGACAGTGATCAACTCGCTGCGTGGGGGCGCTGCCGGCGGTGGAACACGGATGCGGCGCGGCCTGGACCGCCGGGAAGTGGAGTCCCTGGCCAAGACCATGGAAGTGAAATTCACCGTCTCCGGGCCCGCCATCGGCGGCGCCAAGTCGGGCATCGACTTCGATCCGACGGACCCCCGCAAGGACGAGGTGTTGCGACGCTGGTTCAGGGCCGTCACCCCGCTGCTGAAGGCGTACTACGGCACCGGCGGCGACCTGAACGTGGACGAGATGGCCGAGGTCGTCCCGATCACCGAGAGCTACGGGCTCTGGCACCCGCAGGAAGGCGTCGTCAACGGACACTTCGCGGCCAGCGACCGGGAACGGGTGCAGCGGGTGGGGCAACTCCGGCTCGGTGTCGCGAAGGTGGTCGAGGATCCGCGCTTCACCCCCGATCCGCAGGCCAAGTACACGGTGTCCGACTGATCACCGGCTGGGGCGTCGCGGAGTCGGTGCGCCACTACTACCGCGTCTACGGCGGTGAACTCACCGGCAAGCGGGTGATCATGCAGGGCTGGGGCAACGTCGGGGCCACCGCCGCCTACTACCTGGCCCAGTCCGGCGCCCGCATCGTCGGAATCATCGACCGCAACGGCGGGGTGTCGAACACCGACGGCTACGACTTCGACCAGATCCGCGATCTGTTCCTCACCAGGTCGGGCAACGAGCTGAACGCTCCCGGCGCAGTGCCTTTCGCGGACATCAACGAGACGATCTGGAGCGTCGGTGCGGAGGTGTTCCTTCCTTGCGCGGCGTCCCGCCTGGTGACACGCCACCAGGTGGACCGGTTGATCGACGGCGGCCTCGAAGTGGTGGCGAGCGGGGCCAACGTGCCCTTCGCCGACGACGAGATCTTCTACGGCCCCACCTACGAGTACGCCGACAAGAGTGTGGCGGTGGTGCCCGACTTCATCGCCAACTGCGGCATGGCCCGAGCGTTCGCTTTGCTGATGGAGGGCGACATCGAGGTGTCCGACGACGCCATCTTCGGTGATGTGTCCACCACCGTGGCGACTGCCCTCGAGCGGTGCCACGCGCGATCACAGCAGCCGACCGGGATTGCCGGTACCGCCTTCGAGATCGCTCTCGATCAGCTCGTCTGACGTCCTGGGAGACCCCATGAACACAGTTCACGACACAGTGGTGAAGACACCGCCTGCACCCACGAAAGACATTGTCACCCGCGGACTTCAGCAGGCGATGAAGCCACGACAGCTGGTGATGATGAGCTTGGGCGGCGCGATCGGGGCCGGGTTGTTCGTCGGTTCCGGCGCCGGGATCGCCGTCGCCGGTCCGGCAGTGCTCGTGTCCTTCCTGATCGCCGGCTTTCTCGTCGTGTTGGTGATGCGCATGATGGGCGAAATGGTGGCAGCCGACCCCGACAGCGGCGCCTTCTCGGTCCACGCCGAGAAGGCGATGGGGCCGATCGCGGGGCGCACGATCGGCTGGCTCTACTGGGTGCAGGTGGTCATCGTGGTGGCCGCCGAGGCGACCGCTGCGGCGGCCATCACCGCGGCGTCGATACCGGCGGTGCCGCAATGGGCGGCGGCGCTCTTCTACATGAGTGTGCTGACCGCCGTGAACCTGGCGGGTGTCTCCCGATTCGGTGAGTTCGAATTCTGGTTCGCTGCACTGAAAATCGCGGCGATCGTCGGGTTCCTGGGCATCGGCTCCGCGATGATCTTCGGTTGGATTCCGAGCTTCGATGCTCCCGCGCTGGCCAACCTCACGGGTCACGGTGGATTCGCCCCCAACGGGGTCACCGGCATCGCTGCCGGACTACTCATCGTGGTGTTCGCGTTCGGCGGAACCGAAGTAATGGCCATCGCGGCCGCAGAGACGTCCGAGCCGCGCCGCAACGTGAGCCGGGCGGTGCGCTCCATCGTGTGGCGAATCCTGGTGTTCTACATCGGTTCCGTCCTCATCATGGTGACGGTACTGCCGTGGACTGCCGAGGAACTCTCCTCGGGCCCCTTCGTCGCGGTGCTGAACGCCGCGCACGTGCCCGGGGCCGGCGCGGTGATGACCGTCGTCGTGGTGATCGCTCTACTGTCCTCGCTCAACGCCATGCTGTTCAGTGGTTCACGGATGATCTACTCGCTGTCCGAGCGCGGCGCCGCGGCCAGGATTTTCGGGCGGGTATCGAGCAACGGCGTACCCCGCCTCGCGGTGCTCGCGTCCGTGGCCTTCGGCTTTTTGACGGTGGTTCTCAACTACCTCGCACCCGATCGGGTACTTCCTCTGCTGCTCAACGCAGTCGGGTCGACGATTCTGGTGTTGTGGACATTCGTCACGGTGTCGCAGATCGTGTTACGCCGCCGCGCCGAGAAAGAAGGCCGCAACGATCTGCCGCTGAAGATGTGGGGTTTCCCGTATCTGTCCTACGTCGCTCTCGCCCTGCTCGCCGCCGTGGCGGTTCTGGCCCTGTTCGACGACGCAGCGCGGAACCAGCTCATCGCGACCCTCACCTTCACGTGCGCGATCACCCTGGCTTGCTGGGTCCTCGGACGTCGGCAGCGGAGGACGAGCAGCGACACTCGGTCGACCATCGAGCACGCCCATTGAGAGGTCGACCTGCGGCCGGAGGACCGAGGCCGGTCAAGCGACCGGCGAGATCACCACGTCGACTGCGCCAGAACCGCGTCGAGGGCGGCGTAACTCTCGTTCATGCCACCTTCCATACCGGATTGCAGCATGCCATCGCGCTCTTCGGGCGTGTGGAACTGGCTGACCACCGTCAGTTTTGTGCGACCGTCGCCCAGATCGGTGTAGGTGTTGTGGTCGACCGTAACGTGCCCGGGCATACCGTCCCATTCGAAGGTGTACACGAGGCGCTCCATGGGAATGATTTCACGGAACCGGCCCTCGAATCCATGGGTGTCTCCCTCGGAGTGTTCGACGAAACGCCAGTGGCCACCGCGCTCGAATTCCCAGCGCTCGATGTCGAGCCGATTTCCGCGGCCCCACCACTGTGCCAGCAGGTCGGGGGTGGTGAAAGCTGCCCACACCCGTTCGCGCGGGGCATTGAAAATGCGCTCGACGCGGATTTCGCGGTCCTCCGGGGTGGTGAGCGTCGCAGCCGTGGGGGGAGTGGAGGTGCTCATGAGGTGCCTTCCGTTCGTGTGAGGAATTCATCCAGACGGTCCAGTCGGCTCTGGAGGGACGTTTGGTAGTCCCGTATCCAGGCCACCTCGCGCTCGAGGGGATTTGCGCCGAGCATGCAGTACCGCACCCGCCCGCGCTTTTCCGTCACGACCATTCCCGCAACCTCGAGCAGGTGCACGTGCTTCTTGATGCCGGTAAGGGTCATCTCGAAGTGCTCTGCCAAATCGCTGATCGTGCTGGCGCCCCTGCCGAGCCTCTGCAGAATTCCGCGTCGCGTGGGGTCGGCCAGTGCGGCGAACGAAGTGTCGAGAGCTGAATGCTGAACCATCTAGTTCAGTGTTTCACTCGCTGGGGGTGCCGTCAACCCCCCGGCCTGCGCGCAGCTCGGGTCACGGCGTCTCGGAGCCGATACGGATGGATAACGAATCCGGTTGCCCCGCCCGCCCTACCGAAGCCGCCGACCCTCGCCGGTTAGCGTGTACCTCGGGGCGGGAGAAGAAAAGGGGACGCGCATGGCCGGGTCGGAGGCAGGCGACCGTGTTCCCTTACCTCGCAGCCTGACACTCGTGATCGGGTTGGTGGTGAGCGCAACTGTGGCCGCCGCCTTGGTGCTCGGCCCCATCGATCCGTGGACCCCGGACATCGGGTTGTTCGCCGGGGGCGCCGACCTCCACGTGTACCGGGACGGTGGGTGGCGGGTGCAGCACGACCTGCCGCTCTACGGTGGCCCCGTCGTACTCGGATTGCTGTACACCTACACCCCGTTCTCGGCACTCGCCTTCGTCCCGCTCGAGCGGATCCCCGGCGCCTACGTCGACAACCTGTGGATGGCACTGAATCTGTTCGTGCTCGCCGCGTGCATCGTGCTGTGCTGCCGCATCCTCGGCTACCGGATCACCCCCTACCTGCTGCTCGTCACGGCTCTGGGGACCCTCACGTGCACTTTCCTCGAGCCGGTACGGACAACCCTGTTCTACGGCCAGATCAATCTGGTGCTGATGCTGCTAGTGCTGTGGGATTTCTCCCGGCCGAATTCCAGCCGGCTGCGGGGAATGGGGACGGGGATCGGCGCCGGAATCAAGCTGACTCCTGCGTATTTCGTGCTGGTGTTCCTGGCCTTGCGCCAGTGGCGTACGGCTGCCGTCGCCATATCGGCCTTCCTCGCGACGGTGGGTGTGGCCTGGGCGGTAATCCCCGGTGATTCGCGGCAGTATTGGACCGGCACGTTCTTCGACTCGACCCGCATCGCCGACAACAGACATCCGTCGAACCAGTCTCTGCGTGGCACCCTGGCCCGGCTGACCGACGGACAGGCGCCGCTGTGGGTGTGGTTCGTCCTGGCCGCGACCGTCACCGTTGTCAGCATTCTGGTGTCGGTGCGGTTGTACGAGCGCGGCGAGCACCTCCTCGCGGTTGCCCTCAGCGGCCTCACCATGGCCGTGGTGTCGCCGTATTCCTGGAGTCATCACTGGGTGTGGTTGATTCCCCTGCTCGTCTGGTTGGTGCACCGCGCGCTGACCGTGAGCCGGCTCTGGTGGTGCGCCGTGGCTGGATTGTTCGCCGCGACCGCGGCGTGGCCGTACTGGTGGAGCACGGACTTCATCGTGATCGGCCTGTTCCTGTACCCGCCCTCGTGGCCCGTCGCCCCGGTATTGCAGAACATCTACCTCGTCGTCTACGTCCCGGTCCTTGTCGCGTCGGCCGTTTTCGCCGGCAGAACGCGACCCCCCGCCCTGGCCACGGTGCCGTCCGAGCCCGTCGATCCGGTGCTCGAGGATCCCCCGCACCTGCCGTTGCGGAGCGCCTGACCGGCTTTCGCCACCGGCCGGACTCGACCGGAATATCCTGAGAGTAGTCACGTTGCCGTGGCTCCCCGCCCCGTGTCCCGAATCGAACACCATGAACGATCGCCCGCCGAGTGACGTGACGGTCGCGACCGGCCCACCCACCGAACTGGGACCGGACACGGCCGTCGCGTCTTCGCCCGTCACTGCGTCGGACAGCGGATTCGTCGTGGACAGTGGCGTCGAACAACTGGTCGCCGACTGGGAGTCGTCCGGTTCCCCGGCTGCCCTCAGCGAATATCTTCCCGATACGGCAGCCATTCGACGGGCAGCACTGGTCGAACTGATCAAGGTGGATCTCGAATACCGCTGGCTGCGCTCGGGGCAGCCGAAACGGCTCGCCGACTATTGCCTCGAATTTCCCGAACTCCTGGCCGAACCGCTGCCGGCAGGTCTCCTCTACGAGGAATTCCGGGTCCGACGCGACAGCGGCGACAAGGTGGAGGCCGACGACTATTTGAAGACGTACCCCACTCAGGCGAACCGCTTCGAGGGCCTACTCACACTGGATTCGCATCGGCAGCCGCGCACGTCGGAGCCGACGGTGGGCGACGCATTCGATGTCGGAGCCCGGCTCGAGGATTTCGAACTCGTCCGGGAGCTGGGCCGGGGAGCGTTCGCGCGGGTATTCCTCGCCCGGCAACACTCGATGCAACGATGGGTAGCACTCAAGATCTCGCGCAACGTCGGCACCGAGCCGCAGACGATGGCCCAACTCGACCATCCGTACATCGTGCGCGTTTTCGATCAGCGACTCTTGGAAGAGCGCCAACTCCGGTTGCTCTTCATGGAGTACGTCCCGGGCGGCACCTTGCTGGACGTCGTCCGGTTGGTGCGCGCCACACCCCCCGACAAACGCTCAGGGCAACTTCTCCTCGATTCGATCGACCGTGTCCTCGACGAGAAAGGAGAGATGCGGCCCGAAGATTCCAGCGTGCGCAGCGAGATCGCCGCCCTGTCCTGGCCTGAGACCGTCGCCTGGATCGGATTACGCCTCGCCGACGCCCTCGAATACGCGTGCAAACACGGAGTGCTGCACCGAGACATCAAACCGGCAAATGTCCTGCTCGGTGTCGAGGGCGTGCCCAAACTGGCCGACTTCAATGTAAGTTCCAGCGACAATGTGGCAACGCCCGGCGCTGCCGGATTCGTCGGCGGTTCGGTGGCATACATGTCACCCGAACAGCTAGAGGCCTGCGACCCCGATGCGGCACGAACCGCTGGTGATCTCGACACCCGGAGCGACATCTACGCACTGGGCGTCCTGCTGTGGGAACTACTGACCGGAAGCAGGCCGTTCTCCGACGGCGAGGCGGGAGAGGCGACGCCGTCACCGCACGTGCTCCTCGAATCGCGACGCCGTGGTGTGGACCTCGAACAGAACCCGTTGCCCGACGGTTGTCCGGCGGCGCTGCGCCGCGTCCTGGTGAAGTCACTGGCACCCGACCGGGAGGATCGGTGGTCGAGTGGACGCAAGCTCGCCCGCCAGTTCGCGCTGTGCCTCGACCCGCACGCACGCGATCTCGTCGACCCGACGCCGGGAAGCCGGCGCGCGACGATGTGGCGCTATGCCCCGGCCATCGGGCTCGCGGCGATCGGAATCCCGAACCTGCTGGCGGCGGGGTACAACTACTACTACAACAAGGTCCTGATCATCTCCGCGCTTCCCGCGGAGGCACAGGAGAATCTCGAGCAGGTCCACCTGATCATCGGCGGTGTCGCCTTTCCGCTCGGCGCGGTTCTCATCCTCTACTGGTGTCGGCTGTCGATCACGGTGCCGCGTGGTCTCAGCCAGGGCCGCACCTACAGTTCCGGCATTCTCGGCAAAGCCCGCGCCGCCACGCTGACCCTCGGCCATCGTGCCGTCGTAGTCAGCTTCGCGTTGTGGCTGGTGGCCGGGGTCGCCTACCCGATCGCCCTGCAGATCACCGCCGGCGGCATACCGCTCCGCGCCTACACGCAAGTGTTGGCCTCACTTGCGGTGTGCGGCGCAGTGGCGGTGGCGTACCCGTTCTTCATCCTCACGTTCTACGCCGTCCGATGCTTGTTGCCGATCCTCCTGTCGCACGGCGAGTTGCGCAGCTCCGACTGCCGCGGCATCCGAAGCCTCGCCCGCAGCATGCCGCGCTACCTCGCGGTCGCGGCGGCGGTGCCGTTGATCGGAGTCGCCGGACTCAGTTTCGTCGGCGGCGATCCCAGCGACGCCGTCAATGCGACGGTTCGAGCATTGTGCTTGGGCGGAATCTTCGCGTTCATCGGCGTGTACCAGCTGTTCCGCCGGATCGAGAGCGATCTGCGGGCGCTGGAGCGAGTCGTTCGGATAGAGGTGCCCGGTGCACCTGCCGGGCGGCGTCGGTAGTCGTTCGACGTGCGGCTGCGGTTGCGGCTGCGGCTGCGGCAAGGAGAAAGCCCCTGGCGCTGCCGGGTCGGGGTCCGACAGCGCCACGGGGCTCAACTGGTATTTCTCTCGAGGGCCCCTTTGTGTTACAGCCCGCCGAGTTTTCCGCCTGCCAGGCCGCCCATCGTCATGTCGTACAACACCGCCGCCAGCTCGTTGCGGCGCTCCCGGAGGTCTCGGCGCAGGTACTCGACGCTCACCGCTCGGTAGCTGACCGTGAGAACCAGCAGCAGCGATTCGAGATCCACGCCGGGAGCAATCGCCGACGGATTGAGCGTGACGTACGTGCGCAGCAGGTCCCGGCAGCGCTCCTCGAGGCGTGCCGAACGGTGCGTCAGTCCGAGGTGCGGAGCGTCGTTGAGCAGAGGCGCGAGTATCCCGCGATAGCGGTCCAGCACGGCCAGGAGTTGCCCTTGGAGAGCGGGATCTCGCAGGAAGGTGCCCTGCCCGACGGATCGGTCGAGGTGCTCCCCGAAGGTGCGCGTCGTCTCGTCGAGAATTCCGTCGAGGAGAACCTCGATGATCTCGTCCTTGTTGGCGAAGTATTGGTATACCGAGCCCTTCGAGATACCGGCCGCCTCTGCGATGGCGCCGGTGCTGCACCCGGCGTAACCCTTGGCTTCCAAAACCTGACCAGTGGCCGACAAGATGCGTGCCACCGTCGCCTGTGAACGCTGCTGGGAAGGACCTTTCCGCTGGCCAGTGCCCATTGCCTAAACCGGTCCCTTCTGCGCCTCAATGCGACTTGTACCCGTCCAATTTGGTGGTGTGCACTGTAACTCAGCAGCCGTCAGGGCTGGTCGGAAGTACTACGCGCCCCGAATCGAGTTCATCGACATGACAGGAATGCAGACCCGGGAATCCGTGTCCGAGTTCGTCCCGCCCCGCCGATTCGCCCGTGATGTCGAGTGGGGTCGCCGGTCGATGCGGGCACTGTCACTGCTCACCCACGGAGATACGACACCGACTCCCGTCGAGGTGGACCGTCACGCCCGGGCGGTGGCAAGTCAGGACGAGCTCGGTGCGGCGCTCGCGCAGGCCATCCTCGTCGACAAGACGGTGACGATGGCGCAGTTCACCACCGCTCTGTCCCGCGGAATCACCAACGTGGAGGACCCCGCGGCGCCCCTCACCGCCTTCTTCGACTCGGTGGATCACCGGCCCTCTTGGGTGGACGACGCACGACTCGAGCGAGGAGCCGCCGTCTGCCTCCGTAGCGGCATGACAGGGCTCGATCTTCTCGCCACGGGCTCGTTGATGAACGGGTACCGGAGTTCGGCGACCACCCGACAGCTCGTGTCCACAGGCAGGCTCGTCGGCGATCAAGCGGGTGCGCGTGTCGCCGAAACGGTCCGGTGGTGGTACGAGTGCGTCCTCCCCGGCGGGATGGACCGCGACCGGCAGGGCTGGCAGCTGTCAGTGCACGTCCGGTTGATGCATGCGTTCGTCAACCACAGCTTGCTGCGGGACGAGGACTGGGATGTCGCCGAATTGGGCATGCCGATCAATCAGTCGGATCAGGCCGGCACCCTCGCGCTCTTCTCGACGACCTTCCTCATCGGCCTGCGGTCGCTCGGCGTGTGGGTCTCCGCAGACGAGGGCCGCGACGTCATGCACCTGTGGCGGTACATCGGGTGGCTGATGGGCATCGACGACCACTGGCTGGTCGACGACGAAAACAGCGGGCGGCGGAACATGTGCCAGATCGGGATGTTCGCGCCCGGGCCGGACGACAACTCGCGGATTCTGGCAGACGCACTACAGAGGTCCTGGGCCAAATTCTCCTACGACCGTGCGCAATCGTTGCGACGCCGAATCAACCGGCAGCGCCTCCTCAGCATCCAGCGCCTGTTCTCCGGCAAGGCCGGGATGCGGGAGCTGGGACTGCCAGCCACACTGGCCTGGTATGTACCGTTGGCTCTCGTCGGAAACGGTGCGCTGCACGGTGCGGCGAGACTGAGCCCGGCGGTCCGGCAGCGGGTGAGCCGGCGCTCACGGCGGCGAGTGGAGAATTGGCTCGCCGACAACGAACCGAAGCGTGGGCCGGGTCAGCGCCGTTCGTAGAGTCCGCGGATGTACGCGGCCTGCCCGGCGTGCTGCAGATCGTCGGAGATCACGCTGATCAGCCGCACGCCGAGAGTGACCGGCGGATCCCAGTTCTCGTCGACGATGCGATCGAGGTCGTCCGTACCGATCGACTGGACGTAGTCGACGGTTCGGTCGTGGACCGCATCGTGGTATCCGAGCAGAAGTCCGGCTGCGGTCGTCACCCTCGCCACCTCGGCGGACGACTGCCCGTACCCGATCGCGGCCACCGGGAAAGGCAGGTCGAATCGTTCACACCACCCGCCCGACGTCCACACCTGCTCGGTGCCCGCGACCCCGGCAACGTGGTCGTCCTGCACCCGGGTGAGATGCCAGACCAACCAGGCGATGGTGTTCGCGTCCTCGTCCACCCGATAGGTCAGTGCGTCAGACGGTAATTCGGACAGCGCCTCGTGCACGGTCTCCTGGATACGGTCGAAAGCGTCGGTCAACAGCGCACTGTGATCCACAATGCTCCCCTCGTCGCGTATTCGTTTTCCCTGTCCACTATGACCGTTCGCGTACCCGGGTGGGCAGAGATGTGACACCGGACGGGCATATCGCCTACGTCACCGACCACCCTGTGCCGCGTTCCTTGCCACACCGGCCGCGCCGGCGCCACGCCGCGGTCCGCTCGACGCATCGTGGATTACCCACGACGACGAACCGGACCGACGACGTGTCACCCGCGACGGCGCACAACAATTACCCGTCAGTCGAGCGGTGCCCACATCGATCCCACCAACAGGCGCCGATAAGTCCGCTCAATGGCGGACACCACCCGTTTCAGCCGACCGCAACTGGCACCTGCGCCTGAGCGTCATGGAAGGCTTGCTTGATCTCGGCCGAAATCCGGCCACGGGAAGACACGTCTTTGCCCTGCCCGATCGCCCACTCACGAATCTCCTTGATCATGTTCTTCGCCGGCGCCACCTTCCCCGTAGCCGTCGTCTTCGCGACCATCATCTTGGTGGGCGTCGTCTTCGCGGGAGACTTCTTCACAGCCGTCGTTCGCGGACCCTTGGTCTTGGCGGCCGTCGTCCTCGAGGGAACCTTCCTCGCGGCCGGCTTCCTCGCAGGCGCCGCTTTTACCTGAACCTTCTTTGCCGCAGCGTCATGAAACGCTCGCTCGACCTCGGCCGAAATCCGGCCACGAGAGGACACTTCAAGACCCTCCCCGATCGCCCACTCACGAATCTCCTTGGTCATCTTTTTCGCGGGAGCTACCTTCTCCGTGGCCGCTGTTTTCGTGGCCGTGGTTTTCGCTACCGTCGTTTTCACGGCCGTTGTTTTTGCGGGAGCCTTCTTCGCAGCTGCCTTATTCACCCGCGCCGCTTTTACCTGAACCTTCTTTGCCGCAGCGTCATGAAACGCTCGCTCGATCTCGGCCGAAATGCGGCCACGGGAGGACACATCGAGACCCTGCCCGATCGCCCACTCACGAATCTCCTTGGTCATCTTCTTCGCTGGCGTCGTCTCCGTCGCCGTCGTTTTCGCAGCGGCCGCTTTCGCCGCCGTCTTCTTCGCTGGAGCCTTTGCCGGAGCCGTCTTCACGCCCGCTGTTTCCGGAGCCGTCTTCTTCGCGGCCGCCTTCTTCGCAGCTGCCTTATTCACCCGCGCCGCTTTTACCTGAACCTTCTTTGCCGCAGCGTCATGAAACGCTCGCTCGACCTCGGCCGAAATCCGGCCACGAGAGGACACATCGAGACCCTGCCCGATCGCCCACTCACGAATCTCCTTGGTCATCTTCTTCGCTGGCGTCGCCTCCGCGACTGCCTTCTCCACATTCGCCGTCTTCTTCGCCGGCACCTTGCTCACCGTCGTCTTCGCGACCGTCGTTTTCACGGCCGTCGTCTTCGCCGCTGACTTTCTCACCCGCGCCGGTTTTACCTGAACCTTCTTTGCCGCAGCGTCATAAAACGCTCGCTCGACCTCGGCCGAAATCCGGCCACGAGAGGACACATCGAGACCCTCCCCGATCGCCCACTCACGAATCTCCTTGGTCATCTTCTTCGCTGGCGTCGCCTCCGCGACTGCCTTCTCCACATCCGCCGTCTTCTTCGCCGGCACCTTGTTCGCCGTGGCCCTCTTCACTGGCGACTTCTTCGAAACAACCTTCTTCACCGGCGCCGCTTCTATCCGAACCTTCTTTGCCGCAGCGTCATGAAAGGCTCGCTCGACCTCGGCCGAAATACGGCCACGAGAGGAAACTTCGAGACCCTCCCCGATCGCCCACTCACGAATCGCCTTCGTCCTGTTCTTCGCCGATCCTTCGGAGCTTCTCGGTGATACCGCCATCGTGCTCTCTTTCTTCGCCGGGCAATCGTCCAACGCACACAATAACCGCAGGCGTCTCCCGGTGATCAGGAAGCTCACCCAAACGGACCTTGTGACGTTTACGACGTCGCCCATCTGGGCAGATCAAACACGACATCGTTCGAGCTCCACACTAACCGCGCGATGAACTTCACACATTCGAATAGCGCACGCCGACAACCTGATTCCCGAATTCATCCACGAGCATACTTCGATGACTGCTTCACGTTCATCCGAATTAGCACCGACGGGATTCAAAATGCCGGGCACGCGACCCCATTGCGCATAGAAAATTACCAGACCGACCAGCGTCCGCCGGCCGATCGGCAGGCGGACTGGCCATCAGCTCGCCCGTCGCGGTGCGGTTCCGTGCAGTGGATCGCACGCCCAGCACTATGCGAAGGTCTCGCACCGCCCAATCACACAATTCGTCGAAGGTGTGCGTCCTTCACTTCCCACTCGCCTCGCCGAGCCGGTCGTGTGACTGGCAGACATCCCGGTGCGCCACGCCCACCCCGACGAATGTCATCAAACCCCGGCTGTGTTCGCTAGCGTCCTCGTTCTCCTCCAAGCCGCGATGACTCCGCGACCACCGGACCTCGCGCGCCTGAGGATTCTCAAGACGTCCCTCTGCGACGACCTCGTCCGTGCGTGGAACGGATCGCCGACACACAACTGAACATCACCCCCACATTGTCACTACTCATGCCATCGGGCCAGACTTCGCCGGACTCCTCGATCGGATTATTGGAAGTAGGACGCATAGTCCCTGAAAGGAACCTGGCCGGTGGGGCTCGACTGTATGGCGTCGGCAACTGCCGACGGAATGGGCGCCCAGTGGGCAGGCATCGCGGCGGCCAGGGACGGATTCAGTATGTAGAGCAGGGCGAAGTTCACTATCCAGAGTGGCGGTGCCATCGACATGCCAACTTCCGACCGCACACCCCCCTTGGTGTTGGTCACCAATTGAGCTGCGCCCGACATCTGTTGCGATGCGAAGCCGTAGATCGCTTGCACCGTGTATGCCGACCGATGGAGCGCTATCAGGGTGTGTGTCGCACCGTTGTTCCTCAACCATGTGCCCACGTAACCACCGGGGGCGATCAAAGAATTCACTTGCCTCGTCGGCGCATCCGCGTTGGCCGGACTCTCCAGCAATCCGCTGGTGTTCACGTAGAGGCCGTAGCTGGCCAGGACCGACGGTGTGGGGTGACCGTCGATGTCGGAATAGAGGGGACGACCGTTCGTATTGGTGAGGATTCGGGCGCATGCCTCGATCACCTCGGCAGCGTCGCGGCTGCCGCCGACTCCGCCGCCGGTAACGAGGTCGCGATACTGCTGCTCCGATAGAGCATCAGCCCTGCCGAGCCCTATCTGATCGGCGATCTCGTCGGCCGCTTGCTGGCCGAGTGGCTCGTTGAGCTGACCCGGACTGGTCACCTGCGTCGGTGCGAGGCGTTCATAGCCAGGCGCTCCGGCGAAGGGGATCGAGAATCCGGTGTCGACAGTTTCTGCCGCTGGTTGGCCGTAGGCTTCCTGCGTCGTTGCCAGTGGGAAAAGGCATGCACCCAGCAGTGCCAGTACCGAGAGTGTCCTGCGGCGGAGGGTTGCTCCGCGTCGATGACCCGGACCCGATATTCTCATGCCGCGCATACGTCAACCTCCCAGAACACCGTCGGGCGAGCCGGAACAAGCTTCAATCCCAAGTCAAACGCCGTGACAGTGGTGCGTCAAGACTCGCGGCATGTACCTCCTGCGAGTGCCCGGGGTGAAGTTCGTCGAGTGTCCCCCGTGGACAAGGGGGTTTCAAGCCATCGACGACGTTGCGGCGGAATCGCATCCGTATAGGGGTGTGGACAGCCTGTAGTTTTTATTGCAGTAGCCGCGACATGACGCATCGCGCAATGCTGACGGCTCCGCCGGTCGAGGCTCGCCACCCGCACCCTCGACGCCACGTACAGCCGTGGTTTGGTGCCGATGCCGACTTCACCGGCCCGGGGCAATCCCCACCCAGGCACGACAACATCCCGGGTTCATTCGAACCGCAATCCTAATTTCGCCGCGAACACACCACACGGCGGCAGATAATTGTGGTACCGGCAAGAACCGAAGCTCGGGAAGGGTCAGCCATGTCCGATCGTAGCTCGGGAGTGAATCCAGCGAGTTCCGAGTATCCCTCCGGCAAACAGGCTTTCGCGGCCGGCACGTCGATGGGGGCCGCCGTCATCATGGTCACCGTCGGCATCATCCAGCTCTTCCAAGGCATCGCGGCGGTCGCCGAAAACGAAGTATTCGTCAGCGGCATCAATTACGTCTACAAATTCGACCTCACCACCTGGGGCTGGATCCACGTCATCCTCGGCGTCCTCGTCGCGATCGTCGGCCTGGCCCTGTTCACCGGCGCCGGGTGGGCCCGCGTGTCGGCCATCGTCGTCGCCGCCATCTCGATCTTGGCGAACTTCCTCTGGCTGCCCTATTACCCGGGTTGGTCACTGCTGATCATCGCCCTCGACGTCGTCGTCATCTGGGCTGTCTCGACGTGGAATCCGGAACCAAATGTCAGAAACGCGAACCTTCGCGGTACCGGCACTCCCGCTCGGTAACTCGGCCGAAAATCGCGGGCACCGGGGACAAAACGAGCGGAGAACGGGTGACGACCCGGGAAGCACCTCATCTCGACGTTCACCCGTTCTGGTGAACATCCGCGACTATCCCCGAGAGCACAGTGAAACGAACGGGAGCGACAACAGTGACATACACATACAAGGTCGTCGAGGTCCGCGAGAAAATGATCGGCGGCAAAATGTCCGGCGGCAAACTCGAAGACCTGCTCAACCAGTACGCCCAGCAAGGATGGCGTCTCAAAGCGATAACCTCGTCCGATGTCAAGGGCAGAATCGGCCCTGGCAGCGTGGAGGGACTGCTGATCACCTTCGAACGCGAAAGCTGAGCAGCTCCGGACACGATCAGCCGACGTGTTCGAGATCCTCGGTGCCATCGAGGCCGACATCGACGCCTAGCTCGCCCAACTCGGAGCGGTTACAGGTGCTCGATGGTGCGCTTACCGATCGAGGTGTCAGGGCGTCGATGATCTTCTCGTCGGCGGAGTTGCTGCGCGGCCGGGCGATGTCCCGCCAGTAGACCGGAAGTTCGGCCAGTGCGCGGGCAGAGTCCTGCGCAGCCTCGCTGGAGACGATCGCGGCGCGGGCGACGTACTCGACGAACCCGTCGGCATCCCCCGCTCGGTAGCGGGTCAGGTGGTCGAAGTAGCGGCGGGTGTCGGCGAGCATCACCGACGCCAACGGGACGGTGACCCGGTGGGTCAGGCCGCGACAGGGCACGGCAACGTGTCCGGTCACGCATTTACCGGCAGCGCCAGCACGACCTCCTGCTCGTTCGCGGGAAGGTAGTGGACGTCGAGCACCCGTCCCACCTGCACGTGCGCGACGCTGCGTGAGGGCAGGAACTTCTCGACGCGGGTGGTGAACGTCGATCCGTCGGGTCGGCTGACTACCAGGCCGAGGTGCACCTTGGGATGCCCGTTGCGAATTTCCCCCGGAACGCTGAGCGACTGCACCACCGCCTGGGCCGCGACTCCCCGCGCGGCGATGTCGAGCTTGTCCACAGAGGTGATGCCCTGCCGGATCATGGTGTGATTCCACGCTTCGGTGGCCGCGGCGGTGTCGCCGGAGCGGTCGATCTCGACCTTGTCCGTGCGCCCCGGCACGTACCGCACGGGTAACACGACACCAGGCCGGAGCAGCGCCAGTTCAGTAAGCGGCACAATCATTTTCGCGTGCGACTCGAATGTCTTGCCGTCGGCATCCTCGACACCGAGATCGATTCGGACCTCCGGCTGATCGTTGAGGGTCATCCCGGTCTGCCGCACTGCGCGCACGGTACCGATCCCAACCGACCCGTTGCGGAACGCTGCGCTGTTCGTGCCGGTCAGTGCCGCCATCACGCTGTCGCCGGTGAAGGCGAAAACCATGATGAGGAGGGTCGTCGCGAGGATCGGCCAGATCATCTGCGGCCCGACCCAGGCGAGACCTTCGATCCCGTAGTCCGTTGCCCCCCGGTTACCGAGGCCGTACCAGAGGTAGTAGCCGACGGAACCGACGAAGAACGAGAGTGCTGTGATGCGCAGGATCTTGTTCATGATGTTCCCATTCGATACGTGTGGTTGGTGAGGGCAGTGCCCCGGCGCGCGCGAATCCCGCTGTTGCAGAATCTGTCCGAGACTCGCGCGCGCCGTGGTGATTGCGGTGTGCGGCTCAGCCGCCGACGATGGTGGAGCACGCGAAGGTGAGGTCGAACTTCGCCGTGGTCGGCGCGGTCGGATTGCTCATGTCGGGAGCGCCGACGCCTTCCCCCGTCACCTTGTACACGTCACCGTCCTTCACAACCGTCGCGGTGCCGCCGGGCATTCCCTGTCCGAATCCGAGGGCGTAGGGCAGCCCGTTGGACCCGCCCTTGCTGCCGGCGATTCCGACGGCCTGCACGGTGTCGGTGCCGGTGATGGTCGCGCTCACGGCCAGGTCCCCGTACGTGGCATTGCCGGTGTCGGCGAGAGCCAGCGCCAGGGTGTCACCCTGCTTGGCGCAGGTGGCGTCGAACTTGGCGTCCAACGCCTTCCCGTCGATGACGGCCGCGGACGCCCCGGCCGGACTCGCGGCGTTCGACGTCTCCGAGGCGACCGTGGGGGCGTCGGAGCTGTCATTGGACCCTTCGCTGTCACTGCAACCCGAGAGCAGCAGGGCTGCAGCCGCAACCGCGACGACGCCCGCGGTGTATGCGCGCTTCGGCTGAGTCCGAACGATCTTGTTCATGATCCGTCCTTCACATGTCGTGAGGGGCGCTCGGCGCCCGTCTCCGATCTCTTCGGCCCGCGGTGTGGGGCCGATGGCTAAAAGGTATGGACGGCCCGCGCCCTACCGATCCCAGATTTCTGCCGACCTCCGCCGAGCGCACCTGCGGTAGCCTGCTCGAATGCGGACGGGAGCGAGGGGGGCGACGGCTACTCGGCGACCCCGCGCCATGGTCCTGGACGAGGTGTGGCGGGAACTGGACGGCGTCGAACCGCTCAGCGGCCCGGACGGCGGGCCGCTCAGCCGCACAGTCAAACTCATCCTCGATCCGCTGGTGATTCGCCCCGTGCAGAACCCGGCGTGCGCCGGTCCGGTCGTCTCCTCCGACGGCGCGGAGCTTCTGGCCACACGCCTGCATGCCTCCGCTGATCTGCTGCGTGCCACGGCAGCATGGTTCACTCTGCTCAAGCGGGTCCGCCGTGCACTACGGGTCACCGAGGGCAATCCGCAGGACCTGTACTTTCAGCGCTGTTTCGAGCTGGCCACCACGGCCGGTCCGCCGGATCCTGACCGCGGCGAGTCGATCGCGGCAGACACCCTGCGCGACGTGCACGAATACTCGGCCGGACGCACCACCCAGGCGTTGAAAGCCCATATCACCGACCCATCGCGGGCCCGGCAACTCACGGCACTCATCGATCTCGCCTGGGGCCGGCGACCGCTCTCGCGCGTCGCTCTCGAGGACGACACCTGGAAGATCAAGGCACTTCTCGACGCCTGCCCCGGCGCACGGCTCGATGAATCGGACGACTCCGGTCAGTGCGTGTTCGACGGGTTGGTCTCCGGTTCCGCCGGAACCCACTTCGGAATTGCGCTGTGGACACCCGCCCATGCGTACACGGCTCACGAGCTGGGATTGACCACACATCCGGTGCCTGGGGCGCCCGTCCTGGGAATGTCTGCATCCACCGCGGCACTGGGGCTTCCCTTCGACCGCACCGTCCACGAACGTGTTTTCACAGTGCTGCGCGCCTCGAGTGAGCGAGCCGAACTTCCGCCCGTCGCCGAGTTGGTCACGACCGAGATCGCGCGGAGTTGCTCGCCGTGGGCTCTGCTCGACGAGTCGTTGCGGGTGATTGCGACCGCGGGGGCCACGCTGGCCGTAGATTTACGGCCGATCGGGGCCGGTGATCGTGGTCCTGCGGCAGACACGGCCTCGAGCCGGGTGATCAACGGCCGCTGGCAGCGCGAGGCGTATGTGCTGCAGGCCCGCCGGCTCGCGCTGAGCACCGACGACCAGTCTCTGCCCGACACCAATCCGCTTGCCGCCATCGCCGCCGAACTCCGGAAGCCGTGGCAGCCGTACCTGCGGCGCCTGTGGGTGCGCTTGCACGGCCGCGATGCCCGGGAGTTGTCGGTGCACACACTCGACGAGGTGTGGGACCTCCTCGACGGCGTCGCCCGATCGGTCATCCTCGACCACCGGATGCGGGTCAAGCAGGCACTGAGCGTGCTGCCGCTCGCCGACTCCACCGATTCGTCCCGATCGCGGGCAAGCTGATGCCCGACTCGGTGACGGTACGGGCGGTAGCGGGAGACCTCTGGGTAATCACTCCTGGCGACGCCCCCAGTGTTCTGGACGACGACCCGGGTATCGACGTTGCCGTCCTGGAGGTCGCCGGTGGTCATCTCAGCTGGAGTGTGCTCACCGAGCCCGCCCCGCCCACCGCCGTGATCGACGACGTCACCTCCGCGCAGGACTGGGTGTGGGCGCTGTACGGCGAGGCAGTCGCCCTGGCGCTGGCCGAGCCCGCAGTCGCCCTGGCGCCGGCCGAGCCCGGTGGGTCTGTGCACGAGGTCGAATACAGGCCGGCACGCCCGCGTCTGGCCGCGAATGTTCGGCGACTCGCCTTCGCGCTGTGGGCCGCACGCTGGTGGCCGGCCTCGACGATCGATGCCATACCAGCCCTCGACGACGCCCTGCTGGACCGTGACATCGCCGGACTTGTCGACGACTGCGAGTCGGTGGTCGCCGGCGCCGACGCAGTCCTCATGGCCGTGCCACCGCGGTCGGCAGGAAACTCCGCGCGCGCGGAGGATTACGCACTCGCGGCCGGCACTGCGACGGCGGTCCGGGCCGGCACCCTCGTGCTGGCGCGGGGGACGGGCGGAACCGATTGGCGCCGTTGCCCTCCCGGCCTGATCGACGCATCCGAACGGGCAGTGTCCTGGGAGGTGCAGCGGGTCGCCGGCACCACCAGCGTGCGCGTGGCAGTGGTGGGAGCGCCGAATCTGGCCGGGGCCGTGGCCACACACCTACGGCCACGCGCGACCGTGGCCGGCGCCGATCCAGTCCACACCGCCGACGTCGAACTACACCTGATCGGCGACACCTGGGTCGGCGACACCGACGCCCCACCAGGATCGGAACAAGGGGTCACCGTGAACGTCTACCTGCCTGGCTTCGGCGGAAACCTCCACCCGGCACTCGGCGGGCGCGACGTCCGCGATCGAATCCGCGACCTCGCGCGACAGCGACTCCAGCGCGCCGCGGCACCGGATTCGGACGACGACAGCGACGTGCCCCTGCTCGCCGAGATCGACGCCGCTGCCTCGGAATCGGATTTCTGACATGACGGATTCCTTGTCACCGGACGAAGCCCGTGAACTGCTCGCCGTAGGCGGCGCCGCCTACGGTCGCGGTGATCTCACGGCAGCGCTGGCGACCTTCGAGCAGGTTGCGCGCAGCACCACCGGTGATCTACGGATCAGCGCAATGATCAACGCCGCGAGCATGTCAGACGAGTTGGGTGACCACGCTTCGGCCGTCGACCGCTATCACGAGGCCCTCGCTGCCATGCCGGCCGACGCCCGCAGGATTCGGCCCGCCGCGTTGATCAATCTGTCCCAGGCCCTCCAGCACGTGGGCGACCTCGACGGTGCGCAGACGGCCCTCGAGCAAGCGCGCTCCCTGCTCACGGACGCCGCCGACGACTTCGAGGACCTCCGCGTCCCGTGCCTGTTGTCGTTGACGGCCGTTGCCATCCACCGTCAGCAATGGGCCTACGCAGCCGACCTGGCCCACGAGTCACTGGAAGCCGCAGTACGTTCCGCGCCGAATCTCGCTGGTCACCCGTTGATGAATCTGGCGGCCGTCCATTTCGAGACCGGACGCTTCGACCTCGCCGACGACTTCGCCGGCCAGGCGCTTGCCGCCTTCGACGAGGCCGGTGACAGCAACGCCTTCGCCGAAACACAGCAGAATCTGGGGATCATGCGCGCCCGGTCGGGGCGTCACGAGGATGCCGAGCCACTGCTGCTGGAAAGCCAGAGGTACTTCGAGCAGGCCGGTGTCGGACATCGGGTGGGGATCGGGCTGAAGGTGCTGGCGTTTGTGGCGGAGGGACGCGACCAGACAGAACGTGCGAGCGCGCTCTACCGGCGCAGCGTCGAACACTTCGCGGAGTCCGGGGCCGTACTCGATGTCGCGGACGTCAACACTCGCCTGGCGACACTGGCTTTCAGCACCGGCCGCCGAGACGAGGGTGAGGCCCTGCTGGCTTCCGCTGTCGAAACCTATGCCGAACTGGGCCTCGGATTGCACTGCGCACAGGTCGACGTCTGGCACGCGACGCTGTTGGAAGCGGCGCTGAACGTCGACCCCGACGGGGCGCTGCACAAACGAGCCGTCGACCTCGCGGTGCCCGCGGCCCTCACCATCGACGCCGTCCGCTACTCCCTTCCCAACGGGTTTCAGCGCGAGCAGTGGAACCGGCACGTCGCGGACCCGGCCATGGCGTTGGCCTTCCGCCTCTCCTACGGTTGCGGTGACGCCCTTCTCGTCAGTGATCTCATCGAGGTGCACTGCGCGGGAACAGCACTCGACATCGGCCGCTCCACCGGCAGCGCGGCGCCGACGTTGCCACTCGTGATGCCCGACCTTCCCGACCGCACTCCCGACGTGTCGACCGCACTCCACCTCGGTGCCGCGCTGGCCGGGGTCGCCGCGGGTGCCGGCCTTCCTGTTTCGCTGCCACCGCACCTCACGATGTCAGTCGGTGGCCGTGTTGCGCTCGAGCCGTACATCGCGGAGGCCGAGAAGCGGTACGGGCGGCCGATTCGCGACAGCCGATCGGTTCCGGCGTGGTGATGTCGGGGCGTCCCACCGTCTTCGTGCGGATGGCCGACGCGGGAGACCTGTATACGTCGTGGCGGTGGTCGAACGACACCTATCCCGGTGGAGTCTCGGTCGTCACCGCGACACAAGTGGACGAGACTCTCGCCGCACTGACACCCGCGTTGCCCGATGCCGCTGATCCGAAGAGTCTCGAACACGTTCTGACGGCCGGCGCCCTGGCCACATACGACGCGGAGCATGCACTGGCGCAGCAGCTTTCGCGAACATTTCTCCCATTCGGTCTCGCTGCCCAACTGTACGAGTTGTACACCCGCGGGGTTCGGCCTCACATCCGGATCCAGCCGTCACCTCGCGTCGCGCAGGTTCCGTGGGAACTGATCGCGCCGGACGCCCACCTGCGCCTGATCGATATTGCCGACGTCAGCCTGCTCGCACCACTGAGTATCGTCCACGCCCCCGGGCGCGTCCCGCGCTCTTGGCTCGACACGCGCCAGCTGCCCGTCGTCGCCGTCCTCGATCCACGGGTGCCGGGATATCGCGCGGATTCCGTGCTCGGCTCGGTGCTGGGCCGGATGTCCGGTGACGCTCCCCTGTCCCGTCAGGTCGGCGCCTATGCCGAGCAGAACAGGCTCCTACCGAACGTGACCGGCCCCGCCGACCTGTTCCGCCGAGAGGACGTAGACCGGGATTGGCTGGGCGACGCGCTCCGGGGCGGTGCCAGCCGCCTGATCTACGTCGGCCATGTGACCGCAGCGGCGCCCGAGTCGGGCCAGAGCGAGCACGCCGAACTGCATCTGGCGTGCCGGGCGGAAACCATCGGGTTCGCGGAGGCGATGCGGGCACACCGACCGCTGTCGGCGAAGGATCTACTGCTGGGAACGCACACCCTGACCGACGATCCCGTGGCGGGACCCGAGTTGTGGCCCATCCCGAGCAGGGTCGCCCTGATCGCCTGCGAGAGCGGCGGTGACCTCCGCTTCGGCGAGGCGCTGGGGCTGGTCTCGGCGATGATCAGCGGTGGTGCCGAACTGGTCACCGCCACTCGATGGGCTCTGCCCACCGACCTCGCCTTCGAACGCCTGGCCGGCGCAGATCCGCGAGAGCGTCCCCTACAGTCGGCCATGTGTTCCGTCGATTCCGCGCACGAGAAACCGGACGCGGTGAGCGCGCTCTGCGACTGGCAACGGGAGCGGTCGGCGGCGTGGCGAGAAGAGCGGGCCATCGTCGACTCACCGGTGCTGTGGGGAGCGTTCGCGACGGTGTCCACCGAAACCGACCCACTGCTGCCCTGATCGGTAGTGCCGTGATCCGGTGCTGCACGGATCCGGGGTCGAGGGACTGCTCTTCGCTGTACCGTCGGTGTGTCGGATCGCCACGAGAAACAATTTCTGCACAAAGAAGGAGCTTCGCCATGGCCTCACGTCTCAACCCGTACATCAGCTTCGGCGGCAACGCACGAGAGGCGATGGAATTCTACAAGGAGGTGTTCGGCGGTTCGCTGTCGATCAACACCTTCGGAGAATTCGGTGCCCCCGACACCGAAAGCAGCGACAAGATCATGCACTCGCTGCTCGAAGCCGACAACGGATTCGTGCTGATGGGCGCCGACACCCCTCCCGGGATGCCGCACAATCCCGGTGACAACATCGCGGTGAGTCTTTCCGGCGACGACGCCGACGAACTGCGCGGATACTGGACAAAGCTGTCGGAGAACGGCACGGTATCCGTCCCCCTCGAGAAGCAGATGTGGGGCGACGAGTTCGGCGCATGCGTAGACCGATTCGGCATCTCCTGGATGGTGAACATCACGCAGCCGCAGTGATGCGGAGGTGCGCAACCGTGGATTTTTTCCCCGCCAGGAAGCCGAACGTCCGCAAATGCACTCGTTCCGCGTCGGAGGATGGCAGTATGGGTGGTACGACCGGACCTCGATATGAGCGTTCGGCGGACAGTTGCAGGGAGTTAACGGTATGGCGCAGGGTGTTGTGAAGTGGTTCAACAGCGAAAAGGGATTCGGGTTCATCGCACCGGATGACGGCAGCGCCGACCTTTTCGTTCACTACTCGGAGATCTCGGGCAGCGGCTACAAGTCGCTCGACGAGAACCAGCGTGTGGAGTTCGAGGTCGGCCAGGGACAGAAGGGCCCGCAAGCCCAGAACGTGCATCCCGTCTAAGGATCCAGACGTAACGCAAGGCCGCATCCGATCGTTTCGGGTGCGGCCTTCGCACGTTACGGCGAGGCCTCGAGACGCCTCCTTCCCGGTGCGGGGTGGGGTACCGAATCGTGATGCAGTGCACTCGTATGCCGGGCGGCAAGTGGGTACTCATCCGGTGGTCGTCGCACGATCACGAACGACCGGGCTCCCATGGAGGTGACAGCCGTGAACTTGTACTATCCGCTGGTCATTGTGCTGTATGTAGTGTCGGCCCTGTTGCAGGGCAATCTCGGGACCATTTTCTGAGCGCGACACATCCGTCGTTCCCGAGGCGGATCAGTGGCCCGGCTCAGCGCACGAACACTGCCGCCTTGTCTGCGATATCGAGCGCCGTCTGCGGAAGAATGCCCAGCACGATGGTGACCACCACGGAGACGGTGACGGCGGCGGTGGTCAGCACGCTGGGGATCACCACGGTGGGCGCGTCGTCCCCTGGCTCCGAGAAGAACATCAGCACGATGACGCGCACGTAGAAGAATGCCGCAATGGCGCTGCTCACCACGCCGACGAGGACCAGCGGGGTGGCGCCGCCCTCGATCGCGGCCTGAAAGACCGCGAACTTGCCGACGAACCCACTGGTCAAGGGGATACCGGCGAAAGCGAGCAGGAACATCGCAAACACCACCCCGACGAGGGGTGAACGTCTACCCAATCCCGCCCAACGCGACATCTCTGTGACCTCTCCGTCGGCGTCCCGGACGAGGGTGACCACCGCGAAGGCGCCCAGGGTGCTGAAACCGTAGGCGAGGAGGTAGAACATCGTCGACGACAACCCGGCGTCATTGGCGGCGATGAGACCCGTGAGGATGAAGCCGGCGTGCGTAATCGACGAGTACGCGAGCATGCGTTTCACGTCGGTCTGAGACACCGCCAGGACGGCACCGACGACCATGGTGAGGATCGCGACCACCCACAGCATGGGCCGCCAGTCGTCGCGGAGACCGGGGAGTGCGACATAGACGATGCGGAGCATCGCGCCGAAGGCCGCAATCTTGGTAGCAGCCGCCATGAACGCGGTGATCGAGGTAGGAGCACCCTGGTAAACGTCCGGTATCCACGAATGAAACGGCACCGCACCGACTTTGAACAACAAGCCGACCGCGAGCAGTCCGGTGCCGATCAGGGCCAGCCCCTCGTTTCCGGAACGGTCGGCGACGGCATCGGCGATTCCCGCCAGCTGGACGGTCCCGGCGTAGCCGTAGAGCAGTGCCACCCCGTAGAGAAAGAACGCCGAGGAGAAGGCGCCGAGGAGGAAGTACTTGAGCGCAGCCTCCTGGGACAGCAGGCGACGGCGGCGGGCCAGTCCGCACAGCAGGTACAGCGGCAGCGACAGCACCTCCAGCGCGACGAACATGGTGAGAAGGTCGCCCGCAGCGGGAAAGAGCAGCATCCCGCCGATCGCGAGCAGCGTGAGGGGGAAGACCTCGGTCTGGGCGGCACCCGCCTCCTCGGCCTCCCGTTCGGCTGCGCTCCCGGGAAGGGCCGCCGCTTGAGGGGCGAAGGCATCCGCCACCACGTCGTCGTCGGCAGTAGACCGGCCGGCACTCACCGCCACACCGGCCGACATCCGCATCCGGTCGAGCCCTCGCTCGGCAATCAGCAGTATTGCCGGAATCGAGACCAGCAGAATGGTTCCTTGCAGGAACAGGGTGGGTCCGTCGATGATCACGGCGCCCATGACCGCGGAGCTACGTGTTCCCGCGAGCAGGACGACAGCAACGAATGCCGCCGCGAGACCACCGAGGCTGAGAACGAGATGACTCGTGTACCGGGCCCGGCGCGGCAGGAAGGCCTCGACGAGCACGGCGGCCACGGCGACGCCGAACACGATGAGCATCGGGGAAAGCTGGCCGTACTCGATGTCCGGGGTGGGCAGCGCCGGACTCTGGGCGAGGAAGGCGTCGGAACGCCCGACCCAAGATGTACGAGCACTCATGGGTGAGTACCTCCGTCCGGTGCCTGCTCGGCTACAGAGCCGCTGCGGGGGTCGGTGGGAACAGTGGGCGCCGGGTCCTGCCGGTCGATCGTCGTGAGGATCTGACCGACGGCGGGGGTGATCACGTCCAGGGCGGGCTTGGGATACACACCGAGGATGATCAGGAGAGCGATGAGGGGTGCGACCACAGCGAGTTCACGGGGCACGAGGTCCCGAACCTTCTCATTGTCCTCGGTGATCGGCCCGGTCATCATCCGCTGGTACAGCCACAGCACGTAGACGGCGGAGAGGACGAGTGCACCGGCCGCGAATACGGCGGCAACCTGGTATCGCGGGTACGTGCCGACGAGGACGAGGAACTCACTGACGAACGGTGCCAGCCCGGGCAGAGACAGCGTCGCGAGGCCGGCGACGAGGAAGGTACCGGCCAGAACGGGTGCCACCTTCTGTACGCCGCCGTAGGCGTCGATGAGGCGCGTGCCGCGGCGGGAGATCAGGAATCCGGCGATGAGGAACAATGCGGCAGTCGAGATTCCGTGGTTGACCATGTAGAGCGTCGAGCCGGCCTGACCCTGACTGGTCATGGCGAAGATGCCGAGGATGATGAACCCGAAATGCGAGATCGACGTGTACGCGATCAGCCGCATCATGTCGGTCTGGCCGATGGCGAGCACCGCACCGTAGAGGATGCCGATGACCGCCAGCGTGGCGATCAGTGGCGCGAACGTCGCGGACGCCTCGGGGAAGAGTTGGAGGCAGTACCGCAGCATCGCGAAGGTGCCCACCTTGTCGACGACGGCCATCATCAGCACCGCGCTCGCCGGTGTCGCCTCCACGGCCGCGTCGGGGAGCCAGGAGTGGAACGGCCACAGCGGCGCCTTGACGGCGAAGGCGAACATGAACCCGAGGAACAGGGCATTGAGCACGGCGGGGTCGGCACCGAGTTCCCCCGCGGATGCGGCTGCCACGACCTCTCTGAAGTCGAAGGTTCCGGTGCCCCCGTCGGCGGTCACGACATAGAGGCCGATCACTGCGGCGAGCATGATCAGGCCACCGAACAGGTTGTACAACAGGAACTTCACCGCGGCATACGAGCGGCGTGCCCCGCCGAAACCCCCGATGAGGAAGTACATCGGGATGAGCATCGCCTCGAAGAACACGTAGAAGAGCAGGATGTCGAGGGCGGTGAACGACACCAGCACCATCGCCTCGACCATCAGGATCAGCGCCACATACGTATGGGCCACCCGCCGCTGCGTGTAGTCGGGGGCGTCGTGGCCGTCGTTCCAGCCCGCTAGGAGCAGCAGCGGTACCAGCACCGCGGTCAACAGCACCAACACAAGCGCGATGCCGTCCAGGCCCAGCGTGTATCCGGTACCGAATGCCGGTATCCACGAATGGGACTCGACGAACTGGTACTGCTCGCCGCCCGCATCGAATCCGACCGCGAGCCCGCACGCGAGGACGAGAACGGCCACCGAAACACCCAGTGCAATCGACTTCGCGAGGTGCCGTCTGGGCGCAGGCATTGCCAGAACCACACCGGCGCCGACCATCGGCAGCAGCCACAGGACCGTCAGCCAGGGAAAGTTGTTCACCACAGCCTCACCAGCATCATCGTGGCGACCACGAGTGCCGCACCTGTGAACATGGACAGTGCGTACGACCGGACGAACCCGGTCTGCAGACGCCTGATCAACCCCGACCCCCCACTCACTGCGGCGGCGAAGCCGTTGACCACCCCGTCGACGCCCTTGTTGTCGAAGTACAGCAGTAGCCGGGTCAGGTGCTGGCCGGGGCGCATCACCATCGCCTCGTTGACCGTGTCACCGTAGAGGTCGTTGCGTGCGGCGACGGTCAGCGGGGACACCGCCACCGGCGCGGTGTCGGGCACTTCTCTTGCGGCATATTGCCGATAGGCCGCGGCAACACCGGCGAGTACGACCACCAGGATGAGGACGGTCATCATCCACACCGGGATCGCTGCTTCCTCGTGGTGAGCGCCGACGACCGGCTCCAGCCAATTCACCAACGACGACCCGATGGCCAGCGCCGCACCGGAACCGACCGAACCGACCGCCAGGACGATCATCGGAATCGTCATGACCCGGGGTGACTCGTGCGGATGTGCGTCGGCCGCCCAGCGCCGATCCCCGAAGAAGGTCAGCAGCATGACTCGGGTCATGTAGAAGGCAGTGATTCCGGCGCCGAGCAGTGCGGCGGTCCCGAGGATCACGCCCTTGACACCCCCGGCAGCGAAGGCCACCTCGATGATCGGGTCCTTGGCGAAAAATCCGGCGAAAGGCGGAATTCCGATGATCGCCAGGTATCCGAGACCGAACGTTGCGAAGGTGATCGGCATGACGGTGCGGAGTCCGCCGAAGCGGCGCATATCGGTCTCGTCGTTCATGGCGTGCATCACCGATCCGGCTCCGAGAAACAGTCCGGCCTTGAAGAAGCCGTGGGCCAGCAGCAGCATGATCGCGAATGCGTATCCGGCCGGACCGAGTCCGGCGGCCAGCACCATGTATCCGATTTGACTCATGGTGGAGGCGGCCAGCGCCTTCTTGATGTCATCCTTGGCGCAGCCGATGATCGCCCCGAACAGCAGGGTGGCGGCTCCGACGGTGACGACGGCCAATTGAGCGGTGGGTGCCAGGTCGAAGATCGGCCCGGACCGGACGATGAGGTAGACACCGGCGGTGACCATGGTGGCAGCGTGGATGAGGGCCGACACGGGTGTGGGGCCCTCCATGGCGTCGCCGAGCCACGATTGCAGCGGCAGCTGCGCCGACTTGCCGCAGGCGGCGAGTAGAAGCGTCAATCCGATTGCTGTGCTGATGTTCTGACCCGCAGCCTCCGCGCCGCCGAAGACCCCGGCGAAGGAGATCGTGCCGAAGGTCGCGAACATGATCATCATCGCGACGGCCAACCCCATGTCGCCCACCCGGTTGACCACGAAAGCCTTCTTCGCGGCGGTCGCTGCCGTCGGCTTGTACTGCCAGAAGCCGATGAGCAGATAGGAGGCGAGACCGACGCCCTCCCAGCCCACATACAGGCCGAGGTAATTGTCGGCGAGCACGAGCAGGAGCATCGCGGCGAGGAACAGGTTGAGGTAGGCGAAGAACAGGCGTCGACCAGGCGCGGAGCCGGCGGAGTGCCCGAGGTGATCAGGCGCGGAGCCGGCGGAGTGCCCGAGGTGATCAGGCGCGGAGCCGGCGGAGTGCCCGAGGTGATCAGGCGCGGAGCCGGCGGAGTGCCCGAGGTGATCAGGCGCGGGGCCGGTGGTGCGCCCGAGGTGATCAGGCGCGGGGCCGGTGGTGCGGCCGGCGGGGTCGGGGCCGTGTGCCATGTATCCGATGGAATAGATATGAATCAGCGAACCGACGCCGGTGATCAGCAACACGAAGCAGATGGACAGCTGGTCGAGTTGGAGTCCGAAGTCGACTTGTAGGCCGGCCACCGGAACCCAGCTGAACAGGTTTTGGTGTACCGCACGATCGGCTTCGTCCGTGCCCAGCATGTCGGCGAAGAGCGCAAGTCCCAGCACGAAGGCGGCCAGCGCGGTCCCGCACCCGAGCAGGTGTCCCCACTTGTTGCTGCGGCGGCCTGTCAGGAGCAGCACGGCAGCACCGAAGAGCGGTAGTGCGGGCAGCAGCCAGACCAGCGACGCAATCCCCCCACTCATGTCAGTACCTCAGCAGGTTGGCGTCGTCGACCGAGGCCGATCGGCGCGAGCGGAAGATGGTCATGATGATCGCCAGTCCGACCACCACTTCGGCCGCTGCGACGACCATGGTGAAGAACGCGAAGACTTGCCCGTCGAGGTTGCCGTGCATCCGGGAGAAGGTGACGAAGGCCAGGTTGGTGGCGTTGAGCATCAGCTCGATGCACATGAACACGACGATGGCGTTGCGTCGGAGAAGCACCCCCGCCGCGCCGATCGTGAACAGCAGGGCGGACAGATACAGGTAGTTTTCCGGGTTCATCGTGTGCCCTCCTCACCGAACGCTGTGGACTGTGCCGGCGGGATACTCTCGCCGTTGTTCTCATCGGGCACGGCTCCGATGGGGTGACGTCCGCGCTGGTGAAGCACCCGGCTGACCGACAGCCGTGAATACGAACCGTCCGGCAGCAGGGCCGGCATGTCGACGGCGTTGTGCCGGGCATAGACACCAGGACTCGGCAGTGGGGTGACGTGGGCGTCGGGGGTGTCGCCGACGGTCCGTTCCGCCCATCGACGGAAGCGGTCCTGCGACAACTCACGCTGCCCCTTGCGGGTGTCGAACCGCTCGCGATGCGCCAGCACCATGGCGCCGATGGTTGCGGTGATCAGCAACGCACCGGTCAGTTCGAAGGCCCAGACGTATTGCAAGAAGATCAGCTCGGCGAGGCCCTCGACATTTCCGCCGGCGTTGGCCTGCTCCAGATCGGTGAAGCCGGGCCCTTCGGCCGAGCGCGCCCACTGCGTCGACGCATTGCCGAGGCCGCCGATCAGGAGGAGTCCGAACCCGATTGCCGCTGCTATCGCGGCGGTCCGCTGGCCTCGTATCGTTTCGACCAGCGAGTCGGACGAGTCGACGCCCACGAGCATGAGCACGAACAGGAACAGCATCATGACGGCGCCGGTGTAGACCACGACCTGCACGACACCGAGAAACAATGCGCCCTGGGCGATGTAGAAGATGGCCAGGATGATCATCGTCATGGCGAGAAAGATGGCCGAGTACACCGCCTTCGGCGCAATGACCATTCCCACAGCACCGATGACCACCACCGCGCCGAGGATCCAGAATTGGACGGCCTCCCCCGTCGACGTCCGGGTTAGGGGCTCCGCGGCCAGGATGGCGGAAGACAGGGAAGTCACCACCGCGCCTCTTCTTTCCTGATCGTCTCGCTCACCTCGACCTGGCGTTCGTCGTCTTCGGCTTCCGCGGCAGGCGTGTCTGCGGACGCCGCCGTCACCGTGCCGCGGTAGTAGTCCTCCGCGGTGGTGCCCGGAGCCATCGGGTGCGGTGGGGCCGTCATGTCCGGCTCGAGAGGCGCGAGTAGCCGGTCCTTGTCGTAGATGAGATCGGCCCGGTTGTCGTCGGCCATCTCGTATTCGTTGGTCATCGTCAGCGCCCGTGTGGGGCACGCTTCGATGCAGAGCCCACAACCGATGCAGCGCAGGTAGTTGATCTGATATACCCGGCCGTACCGCTCACCCGGTGAATAGCGCTCCGACGCCGTGTTGTCGGCACCCTCCACATAGATGGCGTCGGCGGGGCACGCCCAGGCGCACAGTTCGCACCCGATGCACTTCTCCAACCCGTCCGGGTGACGGTTGAGCTGGTGCCGGCCGTGGTAGCGGGGAGCGGTCGGGGTCTTCTCCTCCGGGTAGTACTCGGTATTCGGTTTCTTGAACATCGTCGAGAACGTCACTCCGAAACCGGCAATGGGGTCGAGGAACTTAGACATCGCTGTCCTCCCTGTTCATTCGAGCGGAGCCTGCGGAACGACCCACGGTGACGGGGGTGCGTGGGGGCACCGGTGAGCGCTGGCCGGGCAACGGCGGCACCGGAAAACCTCCGGCCATGGGGTCGAACGTGCTGGCCGCAGGAACGTCTTCTCCGGCTCGGCGGGACGCCTCGTGCTCGGGTACACGGGTTTGCCTGCGTCGGAGCCGGTTCCACAACATGGCGAGCACCACCAGCCCGAGGATCACGCCGGCGGTGACGAGGGCGACCGGCCAGAAGTCGTACCCTTCGTTGCGGAAGGCCCGCTCCGTCGCGACGATCATGATCCATACCAGCGACACCGGTATCAGTATCTTCCAGCCCATGTTCATGAACTGGTCGTAGCGCAGTCGCGGAAGCGTGCCCCGCAACCAGATGAACACGAACAGGAATCCCCAGACTTTCAGGGTGAACCACAGCACGGGCAGCCAGCCCGAATTGGCGCCGTCCCACATGTTGAGGGGCCACGGCGCATGCCAGCCACCGAGGAACAAGGTGGTGGCGAGCGCTGACACCGTCACCATGTTCACGTATTCGGCGAGCATGAACATGGCAAATTTAAGCGAGGAGTACTCGGTGTGGAAACCGCCGACGAGTTCGCCCTCGGCCTCGGGCAGATCGAACGGGGCGCGGTTCGTCTCACCCACCATCGAGGTGACATAAATGAGAAACGAAGGGAGCAAGAGAAATACGTACCAGATGCGGTCTTGCGCCGCCACGATCCCCGACGTGGACATCGTGCCCGCATGCAGGAACACCGCGGCGAACGACAGCGCCATCGCGATCTCGTACGAGATCACTTGCGCGGTCGAGCGCAGCCCACCGAGCAGTGGGTACGTGGAGCCCGACGCCCACCCGGCCAAGACGATCCCGTAGACGCCGACCGACGTGACCGCCAGGACGTAGAGGACCGCCACGGGGAGGTCGGTCAGCTGAAGTGCCGTGCGGTGGCCGAGGATCGAGACTTCCGGGCCGAACGGGATGACGGCGAAGGCCATGAACGCGGGCACCGCGGCGATGATCGGCGCAAGCAGATAAACAGGCTTGTCGACGCCTTTCGGGGTGATGCCCTCCTTCAGCGCCAGCTTGACCCCGTCGGCGAGGCTCTGCAGCATGCCCCCGGGGCCCACCCGATTGGGGCCGATCCGCATCTGCATCCGGGCCATGACCTTGCGCTCGGCAAGGATCGCGATCAGCGGAGTCAGGATGAGGAACACGAAGACGGCGAGGGCCTTCCCGAGGGTCAGCCACCACGGGTCGTGGCCGAACAACGTCGGGTCGGGATATTCGAGCGACAGAACGGTCACGAGACCTCCTCGGGCGCATTCGTCGGCGACGACCGCGTCGCCTCGGCACCGACGGCGTTCGCGACGCGGACGACGCTTCCCATCGGGGCTGCGAGTTGCCGGAAGACTGCGGATTCCGGCGAGTTGAGGGGAAGCCACACCACTCGATCGGGCAGATCCGTGACAACCAGCGGGAGGGTGACCGATCCCCGGTCGGTGCTCACGGTTACCGAGGAACCCTCGGCGGCACCGATTTCGGCGGCCGACGCGGCCGACAACCGGACAACCGGTGTTCGAGCGGTCCCGGCCAGATGGGGTTCCCCGTCCTGCAGACGTCCGGAATCGAGGAGCATCCGCCAACTCGCCAGAACCGCTTCACCGGGTCCGGGTTGGGACACCGCAAGCGGAGAATACGCGGGCCCGGCCGGTCGCTCCCCGTCCCAGCGGTCGAGCCGCCCCAGTTCCGCGCGTGCCGCCGCAGCATCCGGCAGTCCGAGCCGGATGTTCATCTCCGAAGCGAGGGCGTCGAGGACCCGTTGGTCGGGCATGGCCCCTGTCCCACGCAGGGCCGCCTCGAACACGCGCGGCCTGCCCTCCCAGTCGAGGAAGGTGCCCGGTTTCTCCACCACTGGTGCCACGGGGAAGACCACGTCCGCCCGTTCGGTCACCTCGCTGCTGCGCAATTCCAGACTGACGACGAAGTCCGCCGCCTCGACTGCCGACAGGGCGGCCCGCGGATCGGGCAGATCGCTGACCTCTACCCCGGCAATCACCAGTGCACCGAGCGTGCCTGCTGCCGCCGCGGCCAGAATTTCTGCTGTTCCACGACCGGGAGTCGACGGCAGTTCGGGCACGTTCCACATTTCCGCCACCTGTCGACGGGACTCCGGATCGTCGAGAGGCCGACCCCCGGGTAGGAGTGTGGGCAGGGCGCCTGCGTCGACCGCACCCCGTTCACCGGCCCGCCGCGGCACCCACGCCAGACGGGCTCCCGTGGTGTCGGCGAGGCGCGCTGCGGCGGAAAGCCCACCGGGAACGGTCGCCAGGCGCTCACCGACCAGGATGACCGCACCGGGTTGGCGCAACGCCTCCGCGAGTGCCGCGCCCTGTTCGTCGAGTCTCGTCTCCGGGTGGGAGGCGAGCGCGTCGAGCAACGCCGCCTCCTCTCCCGGCACCGCGCGCAGCAACCGGCCCGACATCTTCGTCAGGCTGCGGGTGGTGAAGGGCGCCATCGAGTACACGCTGTGCCCGCTCTTGCGTACGGCCTTGCGGAGCCGCAAGAAAATAATGGGCGACTCCTCTTCGGGCTCGAACGCGACGAGCAGGACGGCCGGTGCTTTCTCCAGATCGTCGTAAGTCACTTCCAGTCCGCGGCCCGCGACCCGTGCCGCCAGGAACTCGGCCTCTTCTACCGAATGTGCGCGGATCCTGAAGTCGATGTCGTTGGAATCGAGTGCAACCCGGGCGAATTTGGCGTAGGCGTATGCGTCTTCTACCGTGGCCCGCCCGCCGACGAGAACTCCTGCATTTCCGCGTGCGGCCGCCAACCCGCGGGCCGCGACGGCGAGGGCTTCCGGCCACGAAGCCGGCACCAGAGCACCCGTGTCGTCGCGGATCAACGGGGTAGTGAGACGGTCGCTCTCGGTGGCGTAGGTGAAGGCCCACCGCCCCTTGTCACAGTTCCATTCCTCGTTGACCTGCGGATCGTCACCGGCCAACCGTCGTAGCACTTTGCCGCGTCGATGGTCGGTGCGCTGCGCGCAACCGCTCGAGCAGTGCTCGCAGACACTCGGGCTGGAGACGAGGTCGAACGGACGCGCCCGGAACCGGTACGCGGCACCGGTCAGCGCACCGACCGGACAGATCTGTACGGTGTTGCCGGAAAAATACGACTCGAACGGTTCCTTGGCATAGATGCCGACCTGCTGCAGCGCACCCCGCTCCTGAAGTTCGATGAACGGATCGCCGGCCACCTGCTGGGAGAAACGCGTGCACCGGGCACAGAGCACGCACCGCTCGCGGTCCAGCAACACCTGCGAGGACAGTGGGATCGGCTTGGGGAACGTGCGTTTGACTTCTTCGAAACGAGACTCCGTACGCCCGTTCGACATGGCCTGATTCTGCAGAGGACACTCGCCGCCCTTGTCGCAGACCGGGCAGTCGAGCGGATGGTTGATCAGCAACAACTCCATCACACCCTTCTGCGCCTTGTCGGCGGCAGCCGAGGTGAGCTGAGTGCGAACCACCATGCCGTCGGTGACGGTGGTCGTGCAGGAGGCCAACGGCTTCCGCTGCCCCTCCACGTCGACCAGACACTGTCGGCAGGCGCCCACGGGATCGAGCAGCGGGTGATCACAGAATCGCGGAATCTGGATACCGGCCAGCTCGGCGGCACGAATTACCAACGTGCCCTTGGGAACTCTGAGATCGACGCCGTCGATGACAAGGCTCACCTCGTTCGTGGGCACTGGGGGTGCATCTTTGCTCGCTGCGCTCGCAGGCACCTGGGCTGTCACGCGGGAACTCCTGCCATGAGAGTTGACTGGTGCGGATCGAACGGGCAGCCGCCCTGTTCGAAGTGCGCGAGATACTCGTCCCGGAAGTACTTCAGGGAAGACATGATCGGGCTTGCCGCCCCGTCACCGAGGGCACAGAACGACTTTCCGAGGATGTTGTCGGAAATGTCGAGCAACTTCTCGAGGTCGGTCTCGGAACCTCCCCCACTTTCGAGTCGCTGCAAAATCTGCACCAGCCAGTACGTACCTTCCCGGCAGGGCGTGCACTTGCCGCATGATTCGTGGGCATAGAATTCGGTCCAGCGCAGCACCGCGCGCACCACACAGGTGGTTTCGTCGAACAGCTGTAAAGCCTTGGTGCCGAGCATCGATCCTGCAGCACCCACACCTTCGTAGTCGAGCGGAACGTCGAGGTGCTCGTCGGTGAACATCGGGGTCGACGAACCACCGGGGGTCCAGAATTTCAGCTGATGCCCGGCGCGTATTCCCCCCGCATATTCCAAGAGCTCCCGCAACGTGATGCCGAGCGGCGCCTCGTACTGCCCGGGCCGGCTGACGTGTCCGGACAGCGAATAAAGAGTGAAACCGGGTGACTTTTCGGTGCCCATCGAACGGAACCACTCGACCCCGTTCTGCAGAATCGGCGGCACGCTCGCGATCGATTCGACGTTGTTGACGACCGTCGGGCAGGCGTACAACCCGGCCACCGCGGGGAATGGGGGACGCAAACGGGGTTGTCCGCGACGGCCTTCCAGGGAATCGAGCTGAGCAGTTTCCTCACCGCAAATGTACGCGCCGGCGCCCGCGTGGACGACGAGGTCGAGGTCGTACCCGCTGCCGAGGATGTTACGGCCCAGGTACCCGGCGGCGTACGCCTCGGATACCGCGGCCTGCAGGCGACGCAGCACAGGCACCACTTCACCGCGCAGATAGATGAAGGCGTGACTGGCGCGAATAGCGTACGCGGCGATGATGACGCCCTCGACCAGTGCGTGTGGGGTGGCCAGCATCAACGGAATGTCCTTGCAGGTGCCGGGCTCGGACTCATCCGCATTGACCACCAGATAGTGCGGTTTGGCGTCGTCCTGCGGAATGAAACCCCACTTCACCCCGGTCGGGAATCCGGCACCACCACGACCCCGCAGTCCCGAGTCCTTGATCGTGTCGATGACCTCGTCCGGCTGCATCTTCAGCGCCTTGCGCAGCGCCTCGTACCCGTCGTGGCGGTGGTAAGTGTCGAGAGTCCAGGACTGGGGGTCGTCCCAGTACCGGCTGAGGACAGGAGTCAGCGGCACCTCAGTCTCCCTTGCGTGTCGGGTCGGTCCCGGAGGTGGATTGGTGCGGCGGCGTCGGCTCGGACGGTGCGGGAGCCGGCTTGTCCTTCGTCGACTCCGTCGCCAACGGCTTGCCGATCTCGGCGTGCGGCCCCGACCCCGATGGCCCGGCCGGCGGGGAAGGCGCATCCATGTCGAGCTCTCGGGCGACGTGCAACCCGGCCAGGGTGGCAGGGCCGGCGCCGCCGCCGGCTTCCAACGCTCCCGGTCGCTCGTCGGGGAATCCGGCGAGCACGCGAGCTGTCTCGCGGAACGTGCACAGCGGCGCTCCCCGGCTGGGTGTCACCTTCTCACCGGATCGCAGCGAATCCACCAGTGTGCGGGCCGACTCCGGGGTCTGGTTGTCGAAGAATTCCCAGTTGACCATCACGACAGGAGCAAAGTCGCAGGCCGCGTTGCATTCGATGTGCTCCACCGTGACCTTGCCGTCCGGCGTCGTCTCACCCGGTCGCACACCGAGGTGATCCTCGAGCGCCGCAAGGATCGCGTCACCGCCCATGATCGCGCACAAAGTGTTGGTACAGACTCCGACGAAGTAGTCACCGGTCGGAGAGCGCCGGTACATCGAATAGAAGGTGGCCACCGCCGCAACCTCGGCCCCGGTGAGACCGAGCTGATCGGCGCAGAAGTCCACACCCGCCGGACTGATGTACCCGTCCTCCGCCTGCACCAAATGCAGCAGGGGCAGCAACGCGGACCGGGCAGTGTTCTGCGGTCGCTCTCCTGGCCCCGCCCCGGGCTTCGGGTAGCGGCCGATGATCTCCGCGGCCTCTCCGTCCAACCTGGCCCGCACCTCCGGCGGATAACTCTCCCGCGCACCCGGCCACACGAGTTGGTTGTTCTCCTCGGGCCGTGGTCCGAACTCGACGAACACCGGTGTGCTCTTGCTTGCTGCGGTCGCGGGCGCCGGACTCTGACTTCTCGGCAGGGAGCTCATCGGTCCACTCCGCCCATGACGGGATCGATGCTGGCGACCGCGGCGATCACGTCCGACACCATGCCGCCCTCACACATGGCGGCCACCGCCTGCAGGTTGGTAAACGAGGGGTCGCGGTAGTGCACCCGATACGGGCGGGTGCCACCATCGCTGACCATGTGCACGCCCAGTTCTCCTCGCGGCGATTCCACCGCCACATAGACCTGGCCGGGCGGCACCCGGAAACCCTCGGTCACCAACTTGAAATGGTGGATCAACCCCTCCATCGAGGTGTCCATGATCTTGCGCACGTGCTTGGTGGAGTTTCCCAATCCGTCACGATCCAACGCGAGATCCGCCGGCCAGGCGATCTTCCTGTCCTCGATCATGATGGGGCCGGGGCGTAACCGGTCGAGGCACTGCTCGACGATCTTCAGCGACTCCTTCATCTCGTCCACCCGAATCAGATACCGGCCGTACGCATCACAACCGGTATGGGTACAGACGTCGAACTCATAATTCTCGTACCCACAGTAAGGTTCCGACTTCCGCAGGTCGTGCGGCAAGCCGGTGGCACGAAGCATCGGACCGGTGATCCCCAGCGCCATACAACCCGTGAGATCCAAATAGCCGATCCCCTCGGTGCGGGCCTTCCAGATCCGGTTCTCGTTGAGCAGGTTCTCCATGTCCCGAATCCGTGACGGCAGCACCGTCAGCAACTCACGAACCTTCTCGACAGCGCCGGCCGGAAGATCCTGAGCCAGCCCACCCGGCCGAATGAAAGCATGATTCATCCGAAGACCGGTGATGGTCTCGAAAACATCGAGGATCAGCTCACGCTCACGAAAACCGAACAACATCGCGGTGACGGCACCCAATTCCATGCCACCCGTCGCCAACGCCACCAAATGCGACGAAATGCGGTTGAGTTCCATCAGCATCACCCGGACAACCGTGGCCCGCTCCGGGATCTCGTCGGTGACCCCCAGCAACTTCTCCACACCCAGGCAGTACGCCGCCTCATTGAAAAACGGAGACAAATAATCCATCCGCGTCACGAACGTGACACCCTGAGTCCAGTTCCGGTACTCCAGGTTCTTCTCGATCCCCGTGTGCAAGTAGCCGATTCCACAGCGCGCCTCGGTGACCGTCTCACCCTCGATCTCCAGGATGAGCCTCAAAACACCATGCGTAGAGGGATGCTGAGGCCCCATGTTGACGACGATCCGCTCCTCGCCCGTCCCCTGCGCGGTACCCTCCGCAGGCACCCTCGCCGCCGCAAGAATCTCGTCCCAATCCTGCCCGGCGACAGTGACCATCACCTCCGGTCGCTCCGTCCGCGCCGCACCCTCGCCCATCAGTTGTACCCCCTCCGCTCATCGGGCGGCGCTATCTCCGCACCCTTGAACTCCACCGGAATACCGCCCAGCGGATAGTCCTTCCGCTGCGGATGACCCGACCAGTCATCAGGCATCTCGATCCGAGTCAAGGACGGATGACCATCGAACACGATGCCGAAGAAGTCGAACGCCTCCCGCTCATGCCAATCATTCGTCGGATACACCCCATACAACGACGGCACATGCGGATCCGCATCCGGCATCGCCACCTCCACACGGACCCGGCGATTATGCGTAATCGACATCAACGGATACACCGCATGCAGCTCCCGACCCACCTCCTGCGGGTAATGCACCCCACTGACCCCCAAACACAACTCGAAACGCAACGACGGATCATCCCGCAACGCCCGCGCCACCTCCGGCAAAAACTCCCGGCGAACATGGAACGTCAACTCATCACGGAAAACGACAACCCGCTCGATCGCCTCCCCCACACCCCGCTCCGCCAACGCCGCCCCGAGGGCATCCGCCACCTCATCGAAATACCCACCAAACGGGCGAGGAGAACTGCCCGGCAACGCCACCGGACTCACCAACCCCCCATACCCCGACGTATCCCCACTGCCCCGCACACCGAACATCCCGCGGCGAACGCTGATTACCTCTGAGTCATGGCTCGCTTCGCTCGCGGGTGCTCGGCCTCCCTCACGGACCCTTCCCTCGTCACTCACTCGCTTCGCTCCCTCGCTGAGACATGGCTCGCTTCGCTCGCGGGTGCTCGGCGTCGCTCGCGCGTGTGACCACAGCGGCGGTCATCGGAGGAGGCCCTTCATCTCGATCGTCGGAGTGACGGCCAGGGCGGCCTCCTCCGCCGCACGTACCGCCTCTTCACGGTTCACGCCCAGCGGCATTTCCTGGATCTTCTCGTGCAACTTCAAGATGGCGTGCAGCAACATCTCCGGCCGCGGAGGGCAGCCCGGCAGATAAATGTCCACAGGGACCACGTGGTCGACTCCCTGGACGATGGCGTAGTTGTTGAACATGCCCCCCGAGGAGGCGCAGACACCCATTGCCAGCACCCACTTCGGCTCCGCCATCTGGTCGTAGATCTGGCGAAGCACCGGCGCCATCTTCTGGCTGACCCGGCCGGCGACGATCATCAGGTCGGCCTGCCGCGGAGACGCCCGGAATGCTTCCATCCCGAATCGGGCGATATCGAACCGGCCGGCACTGGTGGCCATCATCTCGATCGCGCAGCACGCGAGGCCGAAAGTCGCGGGCCACAGGGAGCCCTTCCGTACGTAACCGGCCAGACCTTCCACCGTGCTCAGCAGAAAGCCGCTCGGCACCTTCTCCTCGATACCCATATCCGACTCTTCCTACTTCCGGTTTCGCTATTCATCCGCTTCGCGGCCCGTCAGATGCGAGCGCTGCGAGCGATCGAAAAGACACCTAATCCCAACTGAGACCGCCCCGCCGCCACTCGTACACGTAGGCCACCGCAGCGCTGAAAATGAAGAGAGCCATAGCAACGAGACCGAAGAAGCCCAGGGCATCGAAATGGATCGCCCACGGATAAAGGAACACGATCTCGATATCGAAAATGATGAACAACATGGCGGTCAGGTAATACTTCACGGGAAAACGGCCACCACCCACCGGCTGCGGGGTGGGGTCGATTCCACATTCGTAGGCGTCGAGTTTGGCCCGGTTGTAGCGCTTCGGACCGACAACCGACGCCAAGATCACCGATACGACCGCGAATGCGACAGCAATTGCTCCGAGCACGAGAATCGGCACGTAGACGTTCATGCGCTGAGCACCTCCCTGCGAAGCCTGGCCGCGATACCCCATCTCCTCGAGCCGAGAATCCCTCAGCGCGTAGATATGTGAGTTGAGACACAGACTACCGGTTTCGGCGATCTTGTCTCGGTTTCAGCGCCCGCAGTTCCCCAGAGATTTACGCGGGTGTAATTCCCCAGGGTCGCAGCGGTCACACGACAGCTCACGCAGGGCAGGTCACAGGGCAAAGATGCAGGTCAAAAGGATTTACGCGCTGCTGGCACCCGTCCCCGAGAAGCGAGGTTCGGAGAGCCGACCCTAAGACGAGATACGCGTGCGGAGCAGCGCGACGACCGCCTCGCCGAGCCTGATCGGGTCGATCGGGTGAGGAACCGCAGCCTCGGCCCGCGACCAGTTGGCCAGCCACGCGTCGTCAGCTCGCCCGGTCAGCACGAGCACGGGCGGGCACGGGTCGATCTCGTCCTTCAACTGCTTGGCGATCCCCATTCCGCCGGCCGGGGATGCCTCACCGTCCAGGATGGCCAAGTCGATTTCGCCCGCATCCAAGTGCTGGATCACCACCGGTCCGGTCGCCACTTCCACGTACTCGAGGTCCGGCAGATCGGGATGCGGACGCTTACCCAGAGCCGACACGACCTGCCGACGTGTGTTCGGGTCGTCGCTGTAGACGAGGACGCGCAGCGAGGTGGGGCGGCTGGGACGGGCGGTCGCGTCGGTCACGGACCCGATGCTACCGGCCGGCTACGGCCGGATCGCGTTGCTTTCGCCGATGATCCGGCACGGACGAGGTGGTGGTGGTGGAGCGCGCCACCCGGGGCCGCCCAGCAGAGCACCCGCACCGGCGTCGGGCACCGCTACCGGCGCCGCTTCACATCCGTCAGGATGGATACACGATCTCGAACTACGACGATCGAACGGACGGTACGGCCATGAGGCGTTTCGCGTCGACATTGCTGGTGGTGCTTGCACTGTGCGCAGTGGCGGTTGCCCTGTTCTATTTCACGTCCCGGACGCCGCAGGACACCGCCGCGCGGCCGATGGAGGACAAGGCGTTCATGATCGACGGTAGACCGATGACCTGCCGTGAGCTCTTTCCGCCGGGTTGCGACTTCGACCTGCAGTATTCGTACAACCGGTGGGGAGAACGGCTCGAGAGTTTCGTCGATACCAGCGACCTCGGGCCCTACGCGCGGGACATCGGGTTCGCGGCGTCGGCGAAGCTGAGCCTCCAAGCCTGCCGACTCTCGGAGACGTCGGGAAAGACGATCCTCGAGTTCGTCGAACTCGCTCGACGTGACCATCCGGAGGCCGACAGCCCCCAGGTCTTCCCCGTCTGGAACCGCGCACGTCAGTTCCTCTGCCCCGGGGTGTGACTCGGCGCGGTGGCCAGTTCCTGCCCGGACGGACCCTGAGCGAGGAGCCCTTCTGTTTACCCACGACGGCTGCGGGTACCACGACCTCCATGGCGCCCCACACCGCGCGAGACGTTGAGCACCGTGCCTCCGAGACCGCCACCCCCGGCGGCGGTCCGGCAGTGTCGGGACTCGAGGCACTCCGCATCGCGGCAGTACTCGGATTCACCCCGATCGCTGCCGGTGTCATCGCGCGGCGTCCGTCGATGACGGCCGTCCTGGAGCGACTCGGCGCCGATGCGCCCACCGTGCCCTTCGTGCGCCGGCTGCGGGAGCGCTATGGGCCGGGACCGCTGCAACTACAGCTTCCGAAGCGGCGGCTGGCAGTAGTGTTGACCGGCGACGATGCGGGCCGAGTCCTCTGCGGCACACCCGAACCGTTCAACCCCGCCAACCGGGAGAAGAAGGGTGCACTGTCGCCCTTCCAACCGCACGGCGTGCTGATCTCGGAGGGACACCTTCGACAGCAACGAAGGCGCATCAACGAGGAGGCTCTCGACACCTCACACGCGATGCATCACCTGGCCGATCCGATGGTCGAGGTGATCCGGCACGAGGTTGCTGCCCTGCTGGCGTCCGCGCAGTCGAAGGGAACACTCGACAACGACGAATTCACCCGCACGTGGTGGCGGATGGTCCGCCAGATCGTCCTGGGAAAGTCGGCTCGCGACGACCACGCGGTCACCGATCAGCTACACAAGCTTCGGGCCAACGGTAATTGGTCGTACTTCCTTCCACCGCCACGCAAGCTCCGTGATCGGTTCATCGAAAGCCTGTACTCCTACGTCGACAAGGCCGAGCCTGGATCCGTGGTCAGTTCCCTGGCCGCCCTACCGGCCGGAGGGGCCATCGACCCGGTCGGCCAGATACCGCACTGGCTCTTCGCTTTCGATGCGGCCGGCATCGCCGCCAGTCGCGCTCTGGCACTGCTGTCCACACACCCGGAGCAGCATCGACTCGCCCGCGAGGAGGTTGCCGCCTGGGATACGACAGTGCCCCAGCAGTACCCGTATCTTCGCGCGTGCGTGCTCGAGTCGGTGCGGTTGTGGCCGACGACGCCGACCATTCTGCGGGACTCCACCCGCGACACCACATGGGGTTCCGGCGACGGCGAGTTCACCATTCCGGCTGGAACCGCATTCATGATCCTCGCCCCCGCCTTCCACCGCGACGACCGAACGTTTCCGTTCGCCAACGGCTTCGCGCCGGAGGTCTGGCTCGACGGGACTGCGCAATCCCGCCCCGAACTGGTGCCTTTCAGCGCCGGCCCCGCCGAATGCCCGGGCCGCAACCTCGTGTTGTTCGTCACGAGCACCGTGCTGGCGTTGATGCTGGAGGCCGCCGACTTCCAGCTCACCTCCACCCCCACATTGGCGCCGGGGCAGCCCCTGCCCCCGACCCTGAACAACTTCGGGCTCCGCTTCCGCGTCACCTCGACGTAAGGGGTCGACGGCTCCTTTCCGCGGAGTCCCTGCGTTCTGCCGCCGTCTCGTTCTGATCTCCTGGGCGGCCGCCGTGCGAATCAGCCCGAGGCCTCCTTCGACTGGGCGGCGTCCTGATTGCAATCCGCTGCAACCTTTATTGCGTGCGTCATATCGCCCTACATTCATGACCCGGGTTACACGAGGCACGGGCGACAACGAAGTTGCAGCGTCGTCGTAATCGGAGGCGGGCCCAGCAACAGCGGCCCCAATGCAGAAACAGAGGAGAGCAATGGCGCTGACCAAAAGTGCACTATTGAGCGCGTATCGGAAGATGGCCGAGATCCGGGCGTTCGAAGACCGTTTGCACGAAGAGAACGCCACGGGCGACATCCCGGGGTTCATCCACCTGTACTCGGGGCAGGAAGCCATTGCGGTCGGTGTATGCGAGAACCTCGAGGACACCGATTACATCGGGTCGACCCACCGCGGGCACGGTCATTGCATCGCCAAGGGCTGTGACCTCCACGGGATGATGGCAGAGATTTTCGGTAAGGACGACGGGCTCTGCCACGGCAAGGGCGGGTCGATGCACATCGCCGACCTGTCGGTGGGCATGCTCGGAGCTAACGCCATCGTCGGCGGCGCCCCGTCTCTTGCGATCGGAGCCGCGCTGAGCGCCAAGACCCTCGGCAATGGTGGCGTCGCAGCATCGTTCACCGGAGACGGCGGTTCCAATCAGGGCACCGTGTTCGAGGCCATGAACATGGCCGTGGTTCTCGACCTCCCGATCGTGTTCGTGATCGAGAACAACGGATTCGGCGAGGCCACCGGACGCGACTACGCCGTGGGCGCGCCGAGTATCGCGGACCGGGCGTCGTCGTTCGGCATGCCGGCGGCCACGGTCGACGGCACCGACTTCTTCGCCGTGTACGAGGCAACGCGGGAGGCCGTGGAGCGAGCTCGCAGTGGTGGGGGACCATCCACGATCGAGGCCGTCGCGCACCGCTGGCACGGTCATTTCGAGGGCGATGCGCAGCTTTACCGCACGGCGGACCAGGTGGCCGAGATCCGGCAGACCAAGGACCCGCTGCTCAATTTCCGCAACCACGACGACAGCAAGAAGGTCTCCGCGAAGGAACTCGACGCGATCGAGGCCGATGCCCGAGCGCGGGTCGACGACGCCGTCGCGAAAGCGCGCGCCGCGAGCTACCCCCCGGTGGAAAACCTTCTGACCGACGTCTACGTGTCGTACTGAGAGTGAGAACAGAGATGACCACGTCGAAAACGACGTATCGCGAAGCAATCAAGGCCGCACTCGCCCAGGAGATGGAGCGCGACGCGACTGTAGTGCAGATCGGTGAGGATCTGCGCGGTGGCCAGGCGGGCACCAACCCGGAACTCGAATCCGGGAAGGTTGAAGCGTTCGGTGGTGTGCTCGGTGTGACGAAGGGTTTGTGGACGGAATTCGGTTCCGAGCGTGTCATCGACACCCCGATCACCGAGTCCGCGATCATCGGTATGGCCGCGGGTGCTGCGCTCACCGGCCTTCGTCCGGTCGCGGAATTGATGTTCATGGACTTCTTCGGAGTCTGCTACGACGCCCTCTATAACCAGGCCGCCAAATTCCGGTACATGTTCGGCGGCAAGGCCCGCACCCCAATGGTGGTGCGCGGCATGATCGGTGCCGGATTCTCCGCAGCCGCCCAGCACTCGCAGTCCCCGTACAACGTGTTCGCCGCCGTCCCGGGTCTGAAGGTCGTCGCACCGTCCAACGCGTACGACGCGAAAGGTCTTCTCATCCAGTCGATCCGCGACGACGACCCGGTCGTGTTCTGCGAACACAAGACCCTGTACGACCTCAAAGGTGAGGTGCCGGACGCCCCGTACACGATCCCGTTCGGCGTCGCCAACTACACCCGTGAAGGCACGGACGTCACGGTCGTCGCGCTCTCGGCCATGGTCAATGCCGCCAATACCGCCGCCGACAAACTCGCCACCGAAGGCATCTCCGTCGAGGTCGTCGACCCCCGCACCGTCTCACCGCTGGACGAGGAGGGCATCCTCGAATCGGTCGCTTCAACCGGCCGGGTGGTCATCGTCGACGAATCCGCGGCCCGATGCGGATTCGGGCACGACGTCGCCGCACTGATCGCCACGCAGGCGTTCGGCTCGTTGAAGGCCCCCATCGAGTTGGTCACCCCGCCGCACACGCCGGTGCCGTTCTCTCCCGTGCTCGAGCAGGCGTGGCTGCCGAACGCCGCCCGTATCGAGGCAGCCATCCGCAAGGTCGTGAGTGCCTGACATGAGTGACATCAAACTGATCGAAGTTCCCAAATGGGGCCTGTCCATGGACGAGGGCACCGTGACGGAGTGGCTGATCGAGGAGGGAACCTCCTTCGCGAAGGGCGACCTGCTCTGCGAGATCGAGACCAGCAAGATCACCAACGAATTGGAGGCGCCCTTCGACGGCGTGCTGAGGCGGGTGGTCGCCAAGCCGGGTGAGACGTTGCCGGTCGGTGCGGTGCTGGCGGTATCGGCAGAGGCCGCCGTGTCCGATGCGGAGATCGAAAAGGTCCTGACCAGTATCGGGGCCGATCAGGTACCGGTGCCCGCCGAGTCCGAGCGGTCCCCGGGCGGGCAGCCCACACCCGCCGAGCCGGATGTCAAGCGCACCCCGTCTGCACCCGCGGCACAGGAATCAGCGCCGGCTGCCGGCACCATCGGAGCGACTGCAGGCGGGACGACGACCGTTCCGCAATCGCTGCGAGGTCGGACCGAGGATGACGTGTTCGCCACCCCGCACGCGCACAGGTTGGCAGACGAGCTGACGATAAACCTGGGACTCGTCGCAGGTAGTGGTCGAGAAGGCCGGATCTCCGTCCAGGACGTTCAGGACGCGATCCGTGCGGCGGGCGGAACCGTCGCGCAAGCACCCACTCCGGCGCGTTCGGGTGTGCCCGGCCGCACCACCCAGGACGACAGCACGATCGACGCCACACCGGTGGCTCGGCGCCTGGCGAGAACCCTCGGCATCAATCTGCACGATTGCCGGGCAACCGGATCCCGCGGCCGGGTCTGTGAAGCGGACATCCGGGAAGCTGAGCGGAAGTTCCGGTTGCTGCCGGACCCGGTAACCACACCCCCCGCCGGCGAGGACACCGCGCAGGTTGCACCCGGATACGAGACGATTCCGTTCACCGCGATGCGCAAGGCGATCGGTCGGCGACTGCAGGAATCGAAGCGCAACGCCCCGCACTTCCGGCTCACCGCCGACCTGCAGATCGACAACCTCCTCGCACTGCGCAAGCAGATCAACGCGACCGAGCCCGCGGTCAAGTTGTCGGTCAACGATTTCATCGTCAAAGCGTGCGCGGCCGCGCTGCGCAAGGTGCCCGATGTCAACGTGCAGTTCGATGAAGCGGCGCAGTCGGTGCTGCGGTACGCGAGTGCGGATATCTCGGTGGCCGTCGCACTCCCGTCGGGCCTGATCACGCCGATCGTCCGGGGCGCAGAGAGCAAGACACTCGCGGAAATCTCCGGGGAAGTGCACTCTTTGGTGACGAAGGCCAAGGCCGGGAAGCTGAGCCCCGACGAGTTCCAGGGCGGAACGTTCACCGTCTCGAACCTCGGGATGTTCGGTGTGCGCGAATTCGACGCGATCATCAACCCTCCGCAGGGCGCCATTCTCGCGGTCGGTGCCGGGCAGCAGCGCCCGGTCATCGTCGACGGTCAGGTGGTGACCCGCACAATGCTCACCGTCACCCTGTCCTGTGACCACCGGGTGATCGACGGCGCTCTCGGCGCTACGTTCCTGCAGGAGTTGCAGCGCTTTGTCGAGTCGCCGGCATTGATGCTGGTCTAGGGAGCAACGATGACTGACAAATACGACGTCCTGGTAATCGGTAGCGGTCCCGGCGGCTACGTCGCCGCCATCCGCGCCGCTCAACACGGACTCCGCACCGCGGTGATCGAACGGGACCGACTCGGCGGCATCTGCCTCAACTGGGGGTGTATTCCCACCAAGGCCCTGCTTCACGGCGCCGACGTTGCACACACCCTGGCGAACCTGCGACCGCTCGGATTCACCGCTAGTGGAATTGAATTCGATATCACGCAGCTCGTCGAGTTCAGCCGTGGGGTATCAGGCCGGTTGTCCGATGGCATCGGCTACCTGATGAAGAAGAACGGCGTCGACGTGATCACCGGCACCGCCAAGCTGATCGACAAGGGCGTCGTCGGCGTCAGGTCCGGGAAGGACGAGTCGGTGCCGGCCACCGAGTACCGGGCCGATCACATCATCCTGGCGACCGGTGCGCGCCCGCGGTCGATTCCCGGAGTGACCCCAGACGGCGAACGGGTCTGGACCTACTTCGATGCCCTTGTCCCGACCGAACTCCCGAAGTCGTTGCTGGTCATCGGATCCGGTGCCATCGGTGTCGAGTTCGCGAGCCTCTACCGGGACCTCGGCAGCGAGGTGACAATTGTCGAAGTGGCACCGCAGATCATGCCCGTCGAAGACGCCGCCGTCGCCGCACACGTGCGACGGCAGTTCGAGAAGCGAGGTATCACGATTCGCACCGGCGCCTCGGTGTCCGACCTGACGGTCGGCACGGATTCGGTCGCGGTAACTGTGACGTCGACAGACGGCACGGTGGAAGAAGTTACCGTCGACCGGGTTCTCGTCGCCGCCGGAATCCAGGGGAACGTCGAGGACCTCGGGCTGGAGGACATCGGAGTCGAGGTCGACCGGAGCTTCGTCACCACCGACCAGTGGTGCCGCACCACCGCTTTCGGGGTCTACGCGATCGGTGACGTCGCGGGCGGTCCGTGTCTGGCGCACAAGGCCAGCCACGAAGGTGTGCTGTGTGTCGACAAGCTGGCGGGTGCCGAGCACGTGGTCCCGTTGGACAAGGACTACGTGCCGGGCTGCACGTACGCGCGGCCGCAGGTGGCCAGCCTCGGACTCACCGAGGACCAGGCGCGCGGCACCGGTCGTCGCCTGCAGATCGGGCAGTTCGATCTGCAGGCGTCCGGTAAGGCGCTCGCGATCGGCGAGGCCGACGGGTTCGTCAAGACGATTTTCGATGCCGACAGCGGCGAGCTCATCGGCGCGCACATGGTCGGTCCTGATGTCACCGAACAGATCCAGGGCTTCGGCATCGCCCGATCGCTGGAGGCCACCGGTGACGACCTCGCGGAAGTGATCTTCGCGCACCCGACGCTGTCCGAGGCCATGCACGAATCGGTGCTGGCTGCGCTGGGTCGCCCGATCAACATGTAGCAAACCCGCCGAACCGCGATTGCCCCGCGGTTCGGCGGGAACCACCACCCAGGAATCGACACGTGACTGCGACACCACGAACTCCGACCGACGCCGCGCAGGGCCCGCCCGGCCGCAAACTCCTTCGACTGGAAACCCGAAATGCGGAGACTCCGATCGAACGTAAGCCGAACTGGATCAAGACGAGAGCGAAGATGGGCCCGGAATATTCCGAGCTCAAAAGCCTCGTCAAACGCGAGGGCCTGCACACCGTCTGCGAAGAAGCCGGCTGCCCCAACATCTACGAATGCTGGGAAGACCGCGAGGCCACCTTCCTCATCGGCGGCGAGCAATGCACCCGCCGCTGCGACTTCTGCCAGATCGACACCGGCAAACCCGACGACCTCGACCGCGACGAACCACGCCGCGTCGCCGAGTCCGTCCAGGCCATGGGCCTGCGCTACTCGACCATCACCGGCGTCGCCCGCGACGACCTCCCCGACGGCGGCGCCTGGCTCTACGCCGAAACCGTGCGCCTGATCCACCAGCTCAACCCCGGCACCGGCGTCGAACTGCTGATCCCGGATTTCAACGCCAAACCCGAGCAACTCGCCGAGGTATTCGCCACCCGCCCCGAGGTCCTCGCCCACAACGTCGAGACCGTCCCCCGCATCTTCAAGCGCATCCGCCCCGCCTTCCGCTACCAGCGCAGCCTCGACGTGATCACCGCCGCCCGCGAGGACGGACTCGTCACCAAGTCCAACCTGATCCTGGGAATGGGCGAAACCCCCGACGAGGTCACCCAGGCCCTGCACGACCTGCACGACGCCGGCTGCGACATCATCACCATCACCCAGTACCTGCGTCCCTCGCCGCGGCATCACCCCGTCGAGCGGTGGGTCAAGCCCGAGGAATTCGTGGCGCACTCCACCACCGCCGAAGAGATCGGCTTCGCCGGCGTGATGGCCGGACCACTGGTCCGCTCCTCCTACCGGGCCGGCCGACTGTACGCGCAGGCAATGGCCCACCACCGCCGCGAAATTGCGGACCGACTCCTTCATCTCGCAGCCAACCGCACCACCCGTCAGGAGCCTCACCCATGAGTAACCGTTCCATTATCGAAGACTCGCGGATCCTCGAGTTCGCCCGCCGCTGGCTGCCTTACGGGGGTGGGAATACCGGTGACCTCCTCGTCGAATTCGGTATGACACCCGCCGGCTACATCGCCAGGCTGGGAGAGATTCTCGACGGTCCCGCCGGCTGGCACCTCGACCCCCAACTCCGCGCGGACCTACGCAGCTTCGTCGACACACGTATCCAGGCCGTGCGCACCACAGCTCAGCCGAACATCCGAACCTGAACATTGTCTGCGAACCGGTACGGCTGAGCAATCAATATCGGGCCCAGACTTTTTCGGAGACGGGAGATCTCGGCGCGGACGGCGACGACGTGGTCACGGTCGCCGAACAGCGCCTCGCTCATCGCGGCGGCGTCAGTACCGCCGGGCCCTGCGTCCGCGAGGACACGCAGAATCTGAGCGTGTCTCGGTGACAAGGCCCGGGTCCAATTCACATCTCCGCGCACCGTCGCGCGGGGCGACGCACCGAGGTCGAGCTCGAGGTCGATGTCTGCCCGATCCGCTCGGCGACGTACCAACCACCCCGCACCGAGCGGCTCAGGCACGCACCAACCCAGACCCGGTACGAGTAGCGGCTTTTCGGCGCACGGAGGCGCCAACCGTTCAGGTACAGCGATTCCGCCGGCTTCCACAACCCAGCCGTGCCGGTCCACGACGAGTGCGGGTCCACCGGCGGCGGCGAGCACCGGCGCCGCTTGCGCACGGAGCTTGTCGAGTTGGACGGTGCGCTCCCGCCACAACGTCGACTCGGCCAAGCGCACCGCAGTCCGCACGAGCGCCATGGTGGCCGGATGGACCGACATCGCCGACCCGCTGATATCGACCACGCCGAGCACCTCGCCCGTCCGCGGATCGCGGACCGGCGACCCGGTACACGACCAACCGGAATGCGACCGCGCATAGTGCTCGGCCGAAAATAACTGCACCGGAGCGCCTTCGACCAGTGCGGTGCCGACGGAATTGGTACCGACCAAGTCCTCGGACCAGCGTGCACCCTCCATGAAACCGAGCGCATCAGCAGCCTTGCGCACGGCGCGGGAACCGTCTCGCCACAGCACCACCCCATCGGTGTCTGCGATCACCACGATGAACTTCGCATCGTCGGCCACCTCGGTCAACGTGCTCCGGAGCTCCGGAAGAACCGAACGGAGGGCAGTTCGGGTACGGCGAGACTCGAGTTCGGAGCAGTCCGCGAATACGACATCTTCGCACCGGGCGGGGCTGACACCCTCGGCCTGAAGTCGCGACCACGACCGGGCGACGACGTCACGCGGCGGCATGGGCGGCTTCTGCCCGGACAGTACCGCGTCGTGCACCTCGCTCAACACTTGTGCGTGCCGGGAGAGATTCACACCGGAACCGACAGCCAGGAGCCTCTCAGGCGTCGAACTGGTTGCACTCACACACCGAGCTTACCGTCGTGTTGTGAGCCGGGACACGGGCGGTCGGAGCTCACACCAATGGCACGATTCGGGGAGGCCATTCCTTGAAAGCGGCTTCGCACCCGCCGATTCCAGGCCGGTGAGGATCGGGCCTCCCTCGTCGGCGCTTACCCGGCCTCCCCGGCGATACGTTCGAGCAGCGGACGGGTTCGGTAGGGAATGGCGTCGCGCATTGCGACAGACACCGTCGTGCGTTCGACCCCCGGAACGGCAAGAATGAGCCCGGCCACCCGGTACAGATCGTCGGCATCGACGGCGACTACGCCGATGTGGAGGTCCGCAGCCCCGGAGATGCCGACGACCTCGGTGACCTCCGCTATGTCTCTGAGGTGGTCGATGACCTCCTCGAGACGATGCTGATCGACCACCGCAGTGACGAAGGCCTGCAAGGGATAGCCGAGATCCCGGGGCGACACGCATCGGTCGACCGGCGCCAGTACCTTCTGTTCGTCCCACCGAGACATCCGCGCCTGCACAGTATTACGCGCCATTCCCAACAGAGACGCCAACTGCACGCCGGTCGCGCGCGGGACGTCGCAAAGCGCGAGAAGCAGGCGGGCGTCGGTCCGATCGAGTCTCGTCATGTCGCGGAGTATGCCACCGGGCGACTCAACCATGCTGCGCATTTTGCCTGATTTTTGTCAGCAATCTTGCGCATACGGCTCATCGCGCCGCGGTGGTGCACCGATACAACGGCACTGGATCTCGTCGTTGCCACCATCGCCCGGACCGTGATCGGCACCGACCACAGCGACGCGACCTGACCCGTCGGCGTCCACGTGTGGTGGAGACCGCGCGGGACGCGTGGCCAGACCGCTATGCCACCAGTCGTTCGAGTGGTTGGCTGGTTATCGCCGCGATCAGATCGAAGTCTTTGTCCAGATGCAGAACGACTCGGTTTTTGATTTCCGCGGTCGCCGCGATGAGCAGATCCGGAATCGATGGTGCGCGATGTTGGCCACGTTCAGCCAGTTACCGTTGCACATCAAGGGCGCGGTCTTCGACCGCGGGTGTCGAATACTCCAGGGGCATGGCCGATAGCGGTGGGGTGCGTCGACCCCGCGACAGGTCGTGGGCGGTACGGGCCGAGCAGCCGACCTCGAGCAGCGTCACGGTGCAGATGTGGACGAGACCGCGCTGGCTTCGATTGGCCCACTATTCGGCGTCCGGACTGGTGCCCGGGCGCACCATCGCGGACTTGTCGATGAGCCACGTGGAGCCACTCATGACCAGGCGCCGCGCATGACCTCATCGTCGTTCAGGTCGGGGAAGTCCTGCGAGAACCGCATCAGGTCGGCGGTCGACACCGAGGTGGCGGTGCGACGCGCCTCCTGCTGCAGCTGACGGCGCAGGAATTCAGTTCGCGAGATACCGAGACGGGCAGCGTGCTCGTCGAGCAGCGCCAAATCCTCGGCGGGAAAGTTGCGGATCAAAACATCGGGCATGACAGCCTCCCTCGATATCAGAGATATCACACCGCTTCTCGACGAGCGTGGGAGCAACCGCCTGTCAGCGGCGTAGCCGACTCGCCGAAGCGGGAATCGTGACACCTCCCACGAACAGGACCCGACTGGATGGAACCCTTCGCCCGAACGATTAACGCGGCAAAGTAGTACGTCGTGTCGAGCAACCTCGAGCGGGTCGATTGGAACGCGGAATTCGTGCGAGGGAATCTAGCCACGGCCGCCCGCGGGGATTGCACGACGATCGCAACACCCGCTGGACGCTTACAACGCCGCGGCCGACGTCACCCGTTCGGGTAGTACAGTGCACCGGGCGCCCGGCGTGCGCTGGGCTTGGTGAGGACGCGCTGGAGTACCGTGCGGCCGCCGATTGCGCTGGCCAACAGGCCCAGTAGCAGTGCCACGTTGGTCATACCGCCATCCTCTCCGGTGCGGTGTGATCACCCCGGAGCGGTCGGGGATCGGAGCGTTCACCGGCGAACATCGCCTCGATACGCATCTTGATTTCCTCGGTACTGATCGACCCCGCCCGGCGGGAGGAGCGTGCATGGGTCGTTGATGATCCTGAAACGGGAAGGCTCACGAATGTAGGTGTCCTGTCGATGCGATGTTGATGGTGGAAGAAAGGTCAGATCATTACCGATGCGGCGGCGACGCAGGCAAGGGTCGCGACCGCTGCGACGCCGGCCAGAAGCGCGGACCCGGTCACTACCACGGCGGGTGCCGCTACTGCTGCCGCGGCACCGAGCGCTATCGAAGCGCCCGACCGCACCACCGAGGTCGTCGACTCGTCAGGAAGCGGGGTGTGGTGGGTGGTGTGCACGCCGGGGTCCTTTCCGGATCAGGGTCGACTGCAATGACGTGGAGGTAGACGTTTTCCGCGGTCACGGTTAAGTGTGCGCTGGATCACATTCGGTCATGGCGTTAGTTGTACATCATCAAAAAGACGAATGCCACTTGTGATCGAGCCCAACAGAGCCGTGCGCCCCTCGGCTGGCACAACTGGACATCGGTTCAAGTTGCGTGGCCGGGCGTGACGATGCCGTGGTCGAATGCGTAGACGATGGCGGCGGCGCGGTCACGAAGATCGAGTTTGACGAAGATGTGCCCGATGTGGCTCTTCACGGTTACTCCCGAGATACCCAGCGCGCGGCCGATCTCACTGTTGCTGTATCCCCGGCCGATGAGCGCGAGCACATCGAGTTCCCGCGCCGTCAGCTCGTCGACGCTGCGACCCGCGCCGTTGGTGGGCCCGGCGGCGGTGCGATAGGTGGTCAGCACTCGGCCGGTCACCGCCGGATCGAGGCAGGCTCCTCCCTCTGCGACCGTTCGCACGGCACGAATCAATTCCTCGGCGGGTGAATCCTTGAGAAGGAAACCGGCGGCGCCTGCGCGCAGTGAGCCGGACAGCAGTTCGTCGTCGTCGAAGGTGGTGAGAACCAATACCGGCGGGGGTCGATCACCGGCCTGCAGCTCACGGGTGGCCGTAATCCCGTCTACCCCCTTCATGCGTAGGTCCATCAGCACGACGTCGGGTGCGTGGCGAGCCACGGCGTCGGGCACTTCCGAGCCGTCGGCGCATTCGGCAACGATGACGAAACCGTCCTTGCGTCGCAGAATCCGCCGGAGCCCCGAGCGCACCAATTCTTGGTCGTCGACGAGCAACACTTTGATCTCGGGGGCGGTCACGACTGCTCCGGGGCACGACGCCGGAGCGACAGCGGGCAGGAGTCGGTGGGGAGGGGAATCTCGGCGCGCACCGACCACCCCTGTTCATCCGGGCCGGCCTGCAACGTGCCACCGAGGAGTTCGGCGCGCTCGCGCATTCCACGCATCCCCGAACCACTCGAGTCCATGGGTAGCGCTGCGGGAGCAGCGGTCGGATTGCGCACCACCAGCGTGATCGACTCCGGCGCGATCGAGAGGGTCACCTCGGCGCCGGCGCCCGGCGCATGTTTGATGATGTTGGCCAGTGACTCCTGCGATATCCGATAGAGACCGAGACCGGTCGCGCTGCTCACCGCGCTCGGGTCTCCGCGCATCTCGAAAGACACCTCGAGTCCTGCGCGGCGGAAGTCGTCGATCAGATTCGGTATGTCACCGATGGCGGGTTCGGGCCGGGTTCCGGCCGGTTTCACCTCGAGCAGCCCGACCGTGCGCCGGATGTCTGCCATTGCCTGACGGCCCAGGCGCTCGGCGTCGGCGAGGGCCTCCACGGCGTCGTCGACGTCGCGATCCTCTTCGAGGGCGCGGCGGGCGCCGGTGAGATGGAGCATGGTGATGCTCAACGAGTGGGCAACCACGTCGTGGATTTCCCGGGCGATGCGTTGGCGTTCGCGAGTGGCGGCCTGCTCGGTCTGGATGACATGGGATGCGCGCTCCTGGTGAAGGAGGCGGAGCTGGGTCTGCAGCAGATGTCCGATGATCCACCCCACCGCGACACCGGCGATGTACCAGGGCACGTCACCCAGCCGGTCGGCGACGGCGAATCCGGACAGCACCGCGACGGCACCCGCCGCGGTGGTAAGGCTCACGGCCAGCTTCGCCGTCGCCGCGACTTCGCCGACCATGAACACGAGAATGAACGGGGCCACGTCGAACTGACCGATCACTTGTTGCACCAACAGCAGTGCCGTCGCTGCGGTGACCACGACCGCCAGGAGAGGCCGGGGAATCATGGATCCAGGTCTCACCAGATCTCCTGCCAAGGATGTTCCCGCGGCCACCAGCGCGACCGGCAACGCCCATCCGGGGGGCACGAACGCATCTCGCTGCGCGACGGCGACACCGGCCACGGCAACGATGGCGACGTGCCCGAAGATCGGGACACCGGGCGGGTAGTCGTACTCGCTCATCGTCATGCGACGGCGGAAGTACTCCATGACCTGCACCTCACCAGCGTAGCCGGATGAGGTTCCCCGGAACATCGTTCCGAGAGCGGAGTCGTTTCTCCGCCCGTAGTAGGAGAAGTAATCGCGACCCTGGCACGGCGAAATCGCCTCCACATCCCCGTAGCGTTTCCCGCATCACAAGATTCGACGGAGGTGGCGAAATGTCCTGGAGGAATTTCCACGAACGGCGGGCTGTGCTGGAGGATGTGCTGTCGGTAGCAGAGTTCGACGTGCACGCAGCCCTTGAGGCCAGCGAAAGTACCGACGTGTTAAGGCTTTTCGGACGCGCTGACAACCTTCTCCTTGCATTGCAGCATCGATGGAGCAATCACCTCGCCGCGAAACTCGATCAGGCCCTCGAGGACGGCACTCCGCTGGAGGACGAGTGGTTCCACTTGGCCGCCGAACAACCGGCGCTTCGCGCGCTCCTCGACGCGGGTGCCGCCGTGTCCCCGTCACTGCGTTTCGCTCAACGAGGCGAACAGCGGATGATCGACGCCCACTCGACGGGCCGTCTCGCCGGTCCGGCCACAACTCGACACCGGGTGCCTGCGCCCTGCTAGCCATCGCTTGGGTTCTATCGGTCGTCGCAACACCCGACAGTTCAGGGTGAGGATGGAATTCGAGATACGGAAGCAACCGGGTCCCTGCGTGGCGAGACCCTGCATCGGGAACGGCGCGCCTATTTTGATCTCGTAAACAAGGGCGTGAGCAGTCAAGAACCCTGCCGAATCGTCGGGATCAATTACCGAACCGGCAAGCGGTCCTCCGCCGGGACGGTGTCGAGTCCGGGAATCGGTGCCGTCAAGGAGTTGCGTTCGTTGTGAGACGCGCCCAGGAATTCAGGGGTCAACGGACCGCCAATGAACGCCTCGAATGCCCGGCTCTAGATCGTTCGGGGTGTCCCGATTGACGCCCCGGAAGCAAAATCCTCACCGGACGGGTCGAACGGGAACGCGCAGCTCAGGGAGTCTCGGTCAACGCCCCGCTTCCGGAGATGTGCCGATCAACGTTCCGCTTGTGGGATGGGCTGGGCACTCAATATTCGGACGATCCGTGCCGCCCAGCGCTCCGCTACCGGACGTCGATGATCGTCGGCTGAGCCGCGGCAGCTTTACGGCGCGAAGGCCAGAAGTCTGCAGCGCGTCTGACAAACTTTCGGAGATGGCAACAATCAAGCCGGACAAACTCCTGTCGCGCTGGTCAGTGATCGTGCTCACGAGCGGCTTCGGTGTACTAGCGGGGCTTATGTCTACCGTCGCGTGGAGGTGGATGGATCCGCCTAGTTTCAGTACGTTCGATGCAGGGATCGCGATCTATTCCACCGGGCGTCTACAGGATCCCTGGGTACCGTCCCTCACTACTGTGGGCGGCTTCTTCTGTGTTGTCGGCGCCGTGCTAGGGGCATTGGTCGGAGCTGTTCTCGCATGGTGGGGATGGAGCATCTCTCGCGACAAGGACACGGGTCCTGGCGCACTCATGGTGCTGTTTGCTGTTCTCGGATTGGTGCTCGGCTTGCTTGCTGCCGTCGCGATACTTGCCCTGCCCTTTGGATTTCCGGCGAGCTTCCTTCCCGAGAGTCTGACCGAAATCTCCTCCGTCCAGTTCCGAACAGCAGATGTGATCTGGTGGCTTCTACCGCTCGTGAGTGCAGCGATAGGGGCTGGAGTAGCTGGACTGGTTGCCCTCAGCGGGTGGAAACTTCGCCACCAAAAATGACTCCACGGGCCGGCCGCACCGGTGGACGATGCCCGACCGGACATATCGGAGCTTCGTAGATGTCACAGACTGTGTTGATGCAGATGTCCTTCTTCGATGCCCTCGATAGGCTCGTCTCCTCGGCCGAGATGCGGATAGATCGACCGAAAGGAACTGCCCACCCGAGGTATCCCTCCGTGATTTACCCGCTGGACTATGGCTATCTGATTGACACCACAGCAGTCGACGGCGAAGGCGTCGACCTGTTCCGTGGTACCAACTCGACCACCGGCATCACCGCGGTCGCGCTCACAGTTGACACGATGAAACGCGACGTTGAGGTCAAAATACTGGTGAACTGCACGCCCACCGAGATCGACCGAGTCGCCGAGTTCCTCACCGGCAGTCTTCGTCTCGGTGCCACGATCGTCCACCGGTAGTTCCCGCCGATCAGGGCTCAACCAAGCACCCCTGAGCGGCTCGAATCGGTGTCCGTCGATGCGTGAGTGCATCAGATTGCGGGCAGCTCGTCGATCAACCTATCCAGCAGTTCTGTGTCGTGGCGGGCCGGGCGCGGCGGCCGCATCGCGACCTCGACCCCAGTCGGGAAACCGCGGAGGACGCGGCCCGGGGCGAGTCGATCCAGGGCGCCGTACCATTCGGCCAGCGGTTCGGCGAGAGCGGCGTGTAGGTCGAAATGACGGCGCCGTCGAGTGGGGTCCGCAGCTCGTTGCCGCACTAGCTGCTGCGGACCGGGGATCGACAACAGCACCACATCGGCGAATCCGACCCGACGCTGAGCGAACATGCGCCGGACCGCGGCGAGTTCGTGCTCGAATCGCGTGACCGGTGCCGCACCCACTGCAGCCAGGCACCAGCTGTAATGCAGTTTCAGCGGATCGCTGTCGCACACCGCCATCCCGGTGGCGTTCTCCAATGCCAGCGCCTGTGTCCACCGCTGTGCGTTGACCTGCGCCCAATAGGTCGCCTGCTCGACCGGATCGGACCCATCCGGTTCCTGGCCTGTCGGGCTGTATTCGGCGACGAACGGGCCACCGGTGGCCCGGCACCACGTCGTTTTACCGGCGGCACTGGGCCCTTCGACGACGACAATCACCTGCAAACCCTACACATTCCAGGGCCTCGCGATCATTGAGCTGCACCGTCCAAGTGCACGCCCCGATGAAGCTTCCCGTGACTAAGCAACTCCGCGGACAAAGTATCGTTCCTCGGCATGGATTCTTGGGCGGCGTACGACGCGATGGGGCAGGACTTCGCAGATCATGCAGCTGGTGGGGCGGCCAACGCGCACTATGACCGGCCCGCGATGCTCGCCGCTCTAGGGAACGTCGCAGACCAAGACGTTCTGGATGCGGCGTGCGGCCCAGGTCTCTACCTCCAGGAGTTGATCGAGGGTGGAGCTCGGGTGCGGGGATTCGATGGCAGCGAGGAAATGATCCGGCTCGCCCGGCAACGCGTGGGCGAGGGTGTGGAGATCCGGCAGGCCAGCCTCGACCAGCCGTTGCCGTATGACGACGGATCATTCGACAGCGTCCTGTGTGCCCTGGCGATTCACTACGCCGCTGATCGTCGCGCAACATTCCGCGAGTTCTTTCGAGTGCTGCGGCCGGGTGGTCGGTGTGTGATCTCGACGCAGCACGCCACGACGGATTGGCTGCGTAAGGGCGGTTCGTATTTCGATGTGGTGCTAGAAGCAGACATCTGGCGCGTCGGTGGGCGCGAGCAGGAAGTTCAGTATTGGCGCGAACCGCTCAGCGAACTATGCGCGGCAGCCACTGATGCCGGCTTCGTGATCCGCCAGGTCATCGAGCCTCGCCCCGCGGAGAGTATGCGTCAGGCGTGGCCGGAGGATTACGTCCAGCTGATGCAGCGTCCCGGATTCTTAATGCTCGATCTTCTCCGGTTGTCTGAGGTGGGCTGACCTGGCTGAGTCGGTGTCGGTCCGTGCTCGTCCCGGAAAGGGATCCCCTGTTGGAACGTCGAATCGGGGGTCGCGGTAGACAATGGTCAGGTGAGCTTTGAACTGTGCAAAGAGTCCTCTGCCGCGGATTGGCTAATCAAGCAGGGTCTTCCGTGGTATCGACTAGCGGGGCGAGGTCCGCTCGGATTTCCGAAGTATGCGCGGGTGAGGTTCATACCCGATCCGAGTTTCCCCGGCCAGAAGACGAACGAGGTCGAGTTCGACCAGAAGGAACTGACCGAGAAAGAGCAGGTCGGCGTCGCACTGGACCTCCTGTCGCAATACACAACTACACCGAATGAGTGCTACTTCTGCATGTGGGACGGATGGGAAGATACTGCCATCCACGTCGCGCCCAACTTCGTGATCCCTAACCGCGACTATTGGCTGTTCCGCGGCACACTCGCGGACTATGCAGACTGGAACAGCAGTGACCCTGCGCGGTGGCCGTACGGTTCCTCACCTGACCCCGCATTCATTTGGCCAGCAGATCGCGCCTGGTGCGTGACCAACGATGTCGATCCGCACTTCGCAACCATCGGCGCCGACGTGGAAGCAATAGATCAGATCGTGGCCGACCAACGAATCGACGCCATGCTCGACGACCCAGAGCAGGAGCCACCGTACTGGGGCTAGTCACGGCACCGCGGCGCTGCGCTACGGCGAGATGTTGGTAACCCGCGCTGCGTGGTTTCGGGCCCGCCACCGTTTGAGGATCCGCTTTCGGGACGAGCGCCTGACCCTTCCGGTGCGCGCTGGGCGTCGATCTCGTCCCGGTGCAGGTTCCCCAACCGGGAGTCCCAAGGCATGCGACGATCGCAGTGCTCGATCGAAACCGCCTGAGGACTTGGCGACACGAAGGAGTTGACGTGCAAAACCCAGAGGTCACGAGCCGTCTCGCCGCATTGGACGCAGTTCTGTGGGCGATAGACAACCGTCACGAGCTGGATGACCTCGCTCTTGCATCAGCGAACGAGGCGGAGCTAGTCGCTGAACTACAGCGCCTCCATGGTTTCACTGACGAACAGTGTGGCTTCGTCGTCACCTCGTCTGCCAGAGTTCTGACTCAGCAGTATCGGAACAAGATCGCGGCGGAGCGCGAAGAAGCGCTGAAAGACCTGCGCGACTAGGGAGACTCCATCTTGCTGTGACAGTTCCATTACGTCACCAGGAGTCGATCGCTGATGGAGATGCATCCAGGAAGCTGGGGTGACACGGGCTTGTCACGCTGCGTCAACTTGGGGCGATACGTAGACCATGAGGGTGAGAAAAGCCGCGATAGGTGCCAGCGCTCTTGTCGCGATCGCAACCGCGACCTGCGCCTGCTCGCCCGGCGATGACACCGAACCGCGCGAACCGGCCATCATCGTCCAATCCACCCAGTTCGCACCGCCGCCGGCGCCGATCACCGATCTCGTCCCCACCGCCGAGCAACTGACCGCCCTGTACAACGCCACCACCAACTACTCCATACGCGAGGAGGACCGTGCGCGACTCTTGGAGGGCCCCAGCGACCAGACGACCTTGCGAATCGCGCGGGCCTGGGGTGCGCAACCCTCATCCCAATACATCCAGTTCACCACCGTGGAACCCGTCGGCCCAGACATGATCAACACGACTGGGCAGGGCCGCGTCGAAGGCATGGAGCCGTACCCAGTGGGACCAATCCCTTTCGTGCGTTCCAACGCCGCTTCACTGCCCGACAACGGTGTCGAAACTCGCAGCCCACTCTAGCCGTCAAGTTGCTCTCGTCTGAGATTTCTGTGTGTGCTGAAAGGCGCCGGCCGGTAGGCGGGAAGGGTGATCGCGTCCCACCAACTCGGGCTGCTAGACGACAACGCTGCCGGGATGCCGACAGGATGCCGTTTACTAAGTTGGACCACCAGTCGTGATTCCCAATTGATGGAGCTGGGATGTCGAAGACAGATGCCGTGTACGTCATAGATGGCCGCCTCGTTCATTCACTTACGGACTTCTACACGATCGTGGGTGAAGCAGTATCGGGGCCCGGGGGATACTTTGGTCGCAGTCTAGATGCGTTCTCCGACTGCTTAATCGGTGGATACGGCACACCCGCGGATGGAAGATTCCGCTTCGTCTGGCAATACAGCGGTGAGTCACGCTCCGCACTCGGGTACGCAGAAACTGTGCGCCAGCTGGAGGACCAGCTCGAACACTGCCATCCCGATCACAAGTCGAAGATGCACGAACAACTGGAACGTGCGATTGCCGCGGAGGGTCCGACGGTCTTCGACTGGCTCGTTGACATATTCCAAGTCCGCGAGGTCGAACTCGAACTTCAGTAGGGCACCCAACTCAGTGCAGCTTGACAGATGTCGGATGGGAGAGTGAACAACGAATGGAAGCTGTCCCGCGCCTACGTCTGCGGCATTTTGACCGTTCTCGCCGACCTCCCAGATCCAAGTCCAAGTACCCAGAGCGCATATCAGTGCGAGTGAGAGTCCGGAAACAGCGATAGCGCTCCCCTCACCGGGACGAGATCGGCGCCCAGCACGTGCCCGCAGCGGTTGGCGCTCGTCCCGGCTGTGGATCCCTCACCGGTTGGCGATCTGGCGCTACCGTGCGCGCTGTGTGACAGCCTTGAGAGATGCCGATGCCGAGTTGGTTGGATCAGCCCGCGAATAGTCAGTACAAGCGGCAGTTGCGGGCGCTTGGGGCCGCAACACCACACTGGTGGCCGGGCGAGATGATCGTCGATGTAGTTGGTGGTGACCTCGAATGCGGGGCTGTTATCAGCCACCTTCCCGTTTCAGGTCATACGTATCTTGCGCGCTTGCCAAGAGATCAGGACCCGCCGGAGGGTGTTGCCGCCACCCTGGCAGAAATACAACGCGGGCACTACCAGCACGAATGGTCAGACGGCGAGTGGCGGTGGATGCTTCTCACGCGCGAGGCCCTCACCGCTGAGGATCTCGAGCGCATCAAGTCGTCGTTCTGATTGCGCACATCGACGGGTAACCGGTGATGGATCGCTCAGTGAGCAACTGCGACCGTGATCGCGCGGTTGTCGGTTGATGTGTCGACTGTGACCTCGGGTGTGCTGCTTCGGGTTCCGACGAAGGATTGCGTCACAGTGCCGCTGCTCGAGTAAGTGAGAACCTCGACCACTGCCGCTGCGTCGCCGTCGGGGGTGAGGCGCATCGGCAGTCCGGGGCCGTCTCCGGCTTTATTGGAGTCCACGGAGGTCAGATCGATCTGCAGAATGCACGAACCCAAAATCGGCACGGCGCCATCCGTTCCTCGAAGAAACGGCGTCTGGACGAAGCGGACTGACCAGCCCATCGACCCGTCGCCCCCGAGGCTGAAGGTAACGGTCTCACCGTCCAAGGTCGGTTCGAGATCGACCGAATCCAGCCTGGGTCGAGCCGGACCGGGCAAAAGTTCGCCAGGTTGCACCGGCACCAACCCGGTACGAACCGGCGGAGGATTGCCGACGAGGAGTTGCCCGGAGAACGACTCGAACTGCTGACACTGCCCATCCCGTGTCGTCTCAACGGCGGCGGTGCTCGGGGGGTTCTCGGCCGGCCCTCCGCCACATGCGGTCGATAGGGTCAGAACCGGAAGACAAAGGGCGAGGGCTGCCACGCTTACGTTGTTTCGCCTGGCTGCAAGCATGTTGCAATCCTTCGTGGTCGGCGTTCGCAAGGGATATCGCTCACCAGGTCTATCGTCAGAGAATTTCGTTCCGTTCCACCAGGACCCTTATCCCCATGGGTGAGGCCTGTTGCCGTTAGCGGAACGTTCACCGGCACGAGATGTGCGCCGCGGCGCATGTTTGGCAGCGGACGACCCTCGTCCCGCAGGGGGATCCACTATCGGTGACCGTCTATCGCTCCAGTCCGGGCGGTCGGCCACCCCCGTCCATTCCGTGGGCGATTCCTTCGCCCGGTCGCTCAAGTGGCACGGATACTGACTGAGTGGAGCGGGACGAGGCGATCGCGACGAATCGGATACAGCGCGGTACTCCGGTGGCCTATAGGGGGCAGGACACCGACCGCGACATTCTCAATCCGGCGTCGCAACCTGCCCTGCTATTTCATGGACATCCAGGACGAATCACCGACCCGACGCTGCAACACGTCCAGGTGGATTGGGTGGGTCTTGAGGATGAGCCAGCGAGCTTCGCCGTCGGATTCTGCCCGACCACCGTCGACGGTGGATGGGCCGGCCCTACGGTGCCGGGGTTGGCAGAGATTTCGGAGGACGAGTTCAGGGTGCGGAAGCAACGAATTGAGAGCGGCCAGCGCCCTCTGCCGTGACCCGCTCTAGCGGTGTCCGGTCATGGATCCCGTTCCGGGACGAGCGTCGCCGGCAGCCGGACATGCGCTCGGCGCCGTTCTCGTCCCGCTGGTGGTTCCTCAATCGGAGTCTCGGAACCTGGCGATATGATCAACCCGTGCTCAATCGTGTGATGGAGTTATGACACAACGTCCGCTGACGGTGCCGATTGTGCTCAAGTCCGACGTGCTGCCTTACACCGCGCCGTTCCACCTGGATAGCCAGATCGGGGTCCACCTGTCCTGGACACCCACGCTGGGACGGTGGTGGCGCAATCTTGCGGAGGGATGGCACCTCACCATGCCGATTCGGTTGCACTCGGAAATCTCAGCCGGTGCCCGCGATACGTACATCACGCAGGGCGGGACACCTGTTGCCGTTGACGTGGTGGCGGAGCTGGCGGGCGTTAACGTTGCGACGAATGTTGATCTGCCGCTGCCAGCCTCGCGTCGTATCGAGCTTTCCGGAGCTCTCAATGTATTGGAACCTGAGGATCGGACCGACGGCCGACGTATCCAGGCTCGCGTGCTTCCGACCATTGGCAGGGTGGACCGCATCCGGATGATTTCCGTCGCGACTGGAATTCCTGCCGACGCTCCCGACGGGTGGATTGCGAGCCAGTATCTACCGGGAACTGCGCGCGAGTACGAACTCCGCCGCAGTCCAACGGGCGTGTACACCTATCCAACGGCTGAAGGTTACGACGGGGATTACCGCGAAGAGCTCCTCGTTGTCGATCTAACGTGCGCGGGATGAGCCGCCGCCCGATACTCCGTGGCGGGATCCCTCAGAGACTCACGGACCAGGGTCTTGCCCTACCGCTCGATGTGCTGACATAGCTCGCCAATGGCGGCAACCGTGGCGTCGGTATGGGTATCGATCCAAACCGGACCATCGTCGCGCTTGCGCGGCTGCAGCATGCGTTGTCCCTGTGAGGGCCACTGCACGAAGTCGTAGCCAGCGAGGTCTGACTGAACGGTATCTGCCACCCAGACCGCGGCCTCAGTGAACGGAGCATCCATCGACAAGCCGTCGCAGCGGCTGAATCCACTGATGCCGTGTACGCCCTGCCAGCCGATGGTGACGGCGTAGTTGCCGTTAACGGCAAGCTCCCACACCAATCCGCCCAACCGCACGTCGCGCCCGTACCGCAGGCACCGCAGATCGCGGGCGACGGCTTCGAGTGCACGCACCCATACCTGCGGCGCCTCGACGTCGTGATCAGACCCGATCGCCGGGCCTCCGTCGAACAAGCCGAAGTGCCACACCAAACTGTCCTGATTCCACAAGTCCTGGATCGGCATAACGCCATCTTCGCGCGTCCGAGCTCCCCGCCCGTGTCATTAGCCTGATTGCCCGTCTCAACGCTGTTACCTCGGTGATGAAGCGGGGTGTCGTGCGCACCATCCAGCTCTGCATTACCGACCGCTGGTCGGACAGGGATCCGTAGCCGGGATCACCAGCGACCTTCTCGCTTGAGTTGAGACTGCTGTGTCCGGCCGTCGTGACAGGATCACGGGCATGGAGGAGCGCACCCTGCCGGTCAGCGAAACACAGATGACCGTGGCGATGGACTACGGCCAGTTCTGTCTCGACGGCGGCCTCGGAGATCCGGACGTCGAACTCGCACTCCTGGAGCGAGCCCAGGCCGATCAACCCAGCGCCGGCAACGGGGCCATGCTGCTGGTGCTGTGCCCCCACCAGAACAACTTCCAGATGTCGGTAACCGTGCAGGTGTGGCAGTCACGACCACCCGCGGACCGGGATCAATGGCAACAGGTCAGCGAAGGGCGACTGGAAGTCGACGACCGCGGGGTGCTGACCTTGTCATCACCGACGACCGACCCGGTGGACGTCACGGTTCCAGCCGGCCGGTACACCGTGGAAATCTCCGGCCGAGGATTCGTCAACTACGGGTGGCCGGGATCGACGACACCCGGCGACGTGTGGCGGATCCGGCTGTGGCCGTACGACGGGATCACGAAGTCCGCGGCTCAGATGTGGGACATGCCCGGTTTCGGCGTACCGGAGAACATGCCAGCCCCGGTACCCGCAGGCGAGGAGGAGCCAGCTCACGGCAGCTCGTCGGCCACGGGCACGACGACCGCCACCGCGACAACCCGGACCACGGCGATCGACTTCGCGGCTCATCCCGAACTGCAAAAGGTCCTGGCTTTACGCGATTTCGACGACTGTGCACCGGACGTCGCAGCCGCGATTGTGGCGATGAACCCGCAGACACAACGGCGACTGGCGCAATGGGCCGCGATCCGCGCATTTGAGTTCGCCGGACTCGCCGACTGCCCCTGGGTCACACCGGCACTGGAGTCCTTGCGTAACGGTGATCCACTCCCGGCACCGTTCGACGATCCGCAGTCCGCGTCCACCCGCCTCGCGGCGGAAAATCTACCGCCCCAGGGTAAGGGCGGCCCCTACCGCTCGAGTGCGGCGCCGGGTGGGGAGAAGTCACCGACAGGGAAGATGTTCGACCACGGGCCGATTCACCGCCCGTATTACGCGATGCCGGCGCTGTTCAGCGCGGCAGACCCACGGCCGATCGTCGCCGCCTTTCAGGCGTTGTCGCACGCCTGCGCCACCTACGCCGAGCATGTGGACACACTGCTTGGCGCGACCCGCACCGAGTTCGGCATCCCCGGATAGACACCGAGGGCCGGAAAATCCAGGTCATCGCCCGAAACTTATCGGCGTCCGCGCCGCGCGAGTACGCGGACGCGGCCGGGATCCGAGCGCCGGGCAAGGGCGAGCGTGGCGAGGATGGCGGTGACGGTCGCGACGACGATACCGAGGGGCAGCGGCGAGTCGACGGTGACCACTGGTCCCGACTCGGAGGTCGGGTAGCCGTTCGACCACCCGTAGTCGGCGACGGCCAGTGGCGCCGAGACCGCGAAGAACGTCATGGTCAACGGCAACATCGCGGCGCTGACCAGAATCGGTGGATCCGCGGGGGTGGTCGACAGGACGGACGCGACGGACAACCCCAGCGCACCGGGTAACACCAGCGTGTACGCCGTGATCGTCACGGCGCCGAAGATGCCACCGTCCGGAAGCAGCCCGGTGGCCGTGACCAGGACGAGGAGAACCATCCCCACCGCCGCCATCGGATACTCCCACCCGAGCATCACCCCGGCGACCAACGCGATGGCACCGGCCAGGACCCACCACCACGCGTCTGCGGCGTAGTGCACGTATCCGACCGATACGGCGGCCGCGGCCAACCCCACCAACAGCACGCGCCCCTCGAGGGCGGGCAGCAACCATGTCCCTGCAAGGGTCGCCGCGACGGCGAGCCCGACCGCGACAGTCCACGACAGCGGACCGGACTCGGTCGTTCCCAGCACGGCATAGAGCGGCAGGAACGCCACTGGCAGAACAACACCTACGATCGCCGGCCGAATCCCGGCACCAGACTCGGGGGGATGGGTGATGAGCGCAATCCCGCCGAGAACGATCACGGCGACGGCCAGGATGCGCAACGGCACGGTCGCCGGAACGTAGAACGGATCGCCGGGCAAGGTGACCGACCAGCGTTGCGCCGGAACCCGCCACAAGCGGGCCACGGTGAAGAACACGGTCGCCGCCAGCACCCCGATAGCCAGCGCAATCAGTGGTGCCCGCCGCCCCGCAGCCGAGTATGCCGCCGCACTGAGCATCAGGCCGGCACCTACCGCGTTCAGGGTCAGGGCCGGTTCGGTCGCCACCGCCACAACAGCGGGCAGGCCGATCGCTGCGGCGCCCACGAGCGCGGTTGCCGCTGCCCCGATCCCGGAACGCAACCGCAGCAGCACCGTCAGCACGACGACGGCAACGACTGCTGCGACGGTTCCGGCCCACTGCGGTGTGACCAGCACCCCGCTCAGGCCGTCCTTCGTGGCGATGGTGTGGTCGAGTACCTCCGATTCGCGGAGAGCGAAGGCAGCAAGCACGCCGCCGATCATGGCGGCAAGGACTGGGCCATACCGGTCAACGAGATTCACCGGCCGACCGTAACCCGCGACATCGTCAGAACCCGGAACGTCGGAATGGTGGCGCCGTTCCGATCAGCGATCCACTTGTAAAACGCACCGGCAGCGCATGCGAAACGCAAACTCCGACATCCGTTTGAACAGCTTCTGCCGGTGCTTCGAAATGACGCCGTACGGTTGCTGACATGACTACTGCGCCTCCGTCGTGGATCGAACTGATGGGTCGACACGCGGCGAGCACGCTGCTCTACCTGTCGGGTTCACTGACCTACCGGTACGTGTCCCGTACGGGGACCGTTGAAGACGGCGCCTGGGAATTCCTGCATGGACCGGGCGATCGCTGGCGAATCGAGAAGGCCGGCCAGCCCATACTGATCCGCAAAGGCGACGTAGCGTTCAGTTGGCGCGACGACGAGATGCACCGCCAAAAAGCGCAGATTCACCTGCACATCCTCAAGCCCATCAGCCCGACCCTGTTTGTCGGCCCCGACTCATTCTTGTCGCCGAACACCCTCAGTAAGAAGGTTGCCCCCACAGGACCGGTCACCGAAACCGCAGTCGGCGGCCGCCGTGCGTGGTCGCTGCGCATGAGTGATCCGTCGACCGCTGACACGATGGAATTCGCGATCGACGACGTGACCGGTCTCCTGCTGCGCGTCAGGTCCAGCAATGGCAAGCTCACCGCAGAGGTCATTGACGTTGAGATCTATGAGCACCTGCCGGACACCACGTTCGACTGGGACGGTGAGATCGCTCCACAGTCAGAGAACGAACGACACCGGCACCCTGATCACCTGCGAAAAGTGCATTTTCTGGCACAGGAGATCGCACCCAGGTACTGGCCCACCGGGGTCGACGTCCAACCCGTTGTCGGTGATCCACACACCGGTGAAGTCGTCGCCTCGCTCACCGTCGAAGGTCACCCGACCCTGGCTCGGTGGCCCCGGCAGGCTCAGCCCACCCTGATCGCTCCTGAATTAGCCCGCCGGTACCGCCACAGCGTCGAGTGGTCGGACGACCACTGGCAGTGGCGTCTCATGACCGCGACGCCCATTACACAAGGTGACCTGGAGCAGATTCGTAACTCCATCCAGGGATGACGGATTGATGGGTCAACGTTCAGGGTGTGCGGGCTGACTCACATCGCCGACCGAAAGCCGAACGTCCGCCGGTGCGGCCGGCGCCGGCGGACGTTCGAGAGTGCGGAAATCACTGGGTACTGGAATCTGAGTAACCGTCGTGGTGAGATCGGTGGGCGCGTTTGATCGCTCGGTATACCGTCGACCGGCCCACCGAGAACAAGTCGGCCAGTTCAGCGGTCGAGTACTCGCCTGACGCGTGAAGCTCGACCAGGTGCCGTTCCTGGCGTGGGTTGAGCTTCGGCTTCTTACCCTTCAGGTGTCCCTTCGCCTTCGCGATCCGCATCCCCTCCCTCGTTCGTGCCCGAATCAGGTCGCCCTCGATTATGTGGACAACTTCCGGAAGTCAAGCGCCTCGAAGGAATGCCAGTACCCCTTCAGTGGAGGATCCTCACCGATGCGTTTTCAGTGCTGCCGTTCCTCGCCGAGGTCGGACAGGAGTGCCTTGATGCGGTCGGCGGTGCGTTGGTGCCGTTCGACCTCGTGGTCCCATCCCCGTTCGACGGCGTCGCCGATTAGGGTTTGTTCGGTGGTCAGCCGCTGGCGAAGCCGGGGCGCGTAGTCGCTGGTTGTCAGGAATTTTGAGCAAGTCAACACGAGATCGCATTCGCACGGTCCTTCCTGCGGCAGGCGCAGGCAGTGGCCGAGTTCGAGTTCGGTCTTGAGGAAGTTCGTCTGCAGCCAGGACACCGCCTGCGGGTCGAGGCGGTGCTCGCGCAGCGCCTGTGCGGCCGGCCCGGCGAGCGTGACACCGTCAAGGTGCCGATCCAGGGCCGCCTGATACTGCTGTTTGACGGTCGGGTCCGACAGGGACGCGTAGATCAGTGACATGTGCGGCGTGCGGTGGCCGAGGACCGCCATGATCGTTTGGAGCCGTGCGCCGCCCTCGGCGAGTTGGGTGCCGATGGTGTGCCGGAATCGGTGCGCGCTGATCGTGGGGCGCCCCTGGGAGTCGAGCAGTCCTGCGGTGGTGCAGGCTGTCTTGAGGGCGAGGTCGAACAGGAAACCCTTGGACAGCAGCTTGCCGCGCACGGTGAACACGTGCTCGACGGACCGGCCGACGCTAGGGTCGAACCGGCCGCGGGCTCTCCTGGTTCGGGCCAGTTCGATCAGCGGCCGCAACGCGGCCGCGGCGTCTGGGTGCAGCGGAATCATGCGTTCGGTGTAGCCCTTGCCAACCGGGATCCGCAGCCGCGGATGCCCGTCCGGGTAGGCGTCGAGGCAGTCGATCGCCAGGCGGCGTATCTCGTCGCGGCGGGCCCCGGACCAACGGGCGATGATCAACGCGGCCCGTTGATACTGGTCGGGCAACTGGTCGATTGCGGACATCAACGCGGTGAGCTCGTGATCGGGGATGAACCGCGGCACCGTCCGAGCAATCTTGGGGATGTCGCCGCGGGTGAACAAGACCCGTCCTGGCACGTCGTCCCAGCCCCAGGCGGCGGTCTCGTTGACGAATCGGGCGAGCAGGGTGACGATCGAGCGCCGGGTCGTAAGCGCCAGCGGCATCCCGGTGTGTTCACTCGTCTGCTCGCCGAGCCAGCGCAGGAACTCCTCGGCGTGCTTGCGGTCCAGTTGGTCGAAGCTGGTGATCTCTGGATGCGCTTCACGCAGCCACAGCACCAGGCGCCGCAACGCATCCCGGAAGTGCCGGACCGACTGCTCCCGGCCGAGGTTGGCGTCCAAATGCAGCCGTAGGTAACGCTCGATGACCGCCGTCATCTTCGGGGGTGTGCCGGCCGGAGCGAGGCGTGAGGTCCACGACCCGGCGTCGACCCTGCCCGGGGGCGCGGCATCGACCTGCCCGATCGTGAACAGCAGTAGATGCGCCCCGTTGATCCGGGCCGTTGCCGATCGTCGGAATGTCTCGGCTGGATCTGTAGAAGGCCGCTTTCCTCGGGAACGACTATAGAACTCTCGCACCGGTTCGACCCAGAGACGATCCGCGAACGAGTCGGCTGCGCAGCGCAACTCACAGACATCGGCCATCGTAAGCGCAGTCATGTCGGGGTTACCGCGATGCAGCAGCATCCTGCCGAACGACCATTTCAGGGCCGTCAGCGCGCCCTGCGTCGAGTACCCGAGCTGAACGAGCCGGCTCACGTACCGCTCGAAAGTGTCCGGGTCGATTCCCAATCCGGCGGTGCGTGCGGAGGCGGTGAACGGGCTCGCGAACGTTCGGGCGAATAGTAGGTCGTAGTCGAGCCGGATGCCGTGCACGAGCGACAGGTACGACAGGTAGGGCATGATCACGCTCGCCCCTCCGTGTGGATTCCGCCCTGGCACCGGATTCTCGGTGTCGAACATGCGCTTCGACAGAGGGGCGGCGAACCAATCGGCCAGCGAGGGCCACAGCTCGACGAAATCGTCATAGGCATACAGTCGCGAATACTTCTGGTTGGTGGGCACGTGTCGCCACAACCACTCGCGGTAGGTGGCGCGGCCGACGTGTTCGCTCGGTACCGGGCTCTCGACCGATCCGTCACCTGTGAGCCTCAGCGGTAATGTCACCATCGCCGTCCGAGCGCCGCGTCATATTCGCGGACCACCTGATCGTCGGACACCCGGGTGTAAATCCGGATCGATTCCGGCGACGCATGACCCAAACGGCGTTGCAAGGCAAGCTCTCTCATTCCCGACTCCCACATCGCCGTCGCGTGTGTGTGCCGCAACGCGTGGGGTGTCTTGTCCGGGCTCCGGATCCCCAACCGGTCCAGGCGACGGGCGAATCCTCGCGCCATCGCCTGATAACTGAGCGGTTCCCCGCGGTTCGTGCCGGTGCCGCCGATCAGGAACACGAACGGGCTGGTGGCGTCAAGGGGCCGCTCGTGCAGCACATACCGACTCACCGCCTCCAACGTGCGCGACTCGTGCAGGTCGACCACCCGCTCCCGTCGCGCCTTTGCGCGAGCACCGCGCGGATGGTCGTCGCGCTTGCGGATCGCGACCCTCCGCCGACCGTAAGCGATGTCGTCGAGCTGCAGGCACAGCACCTCACCCGGGCGTAGGCCGCCGTCGAGCATCAACAGGAAGATCGCCAGATCCCGCAACGAGGACATGCTCGCCAACAACGCCTCGATGTCATCACCGCTCAGCGGTCGCGGCAGCCGGATCGGCAGCCGAACCCGGACCGCCCGGCGCACCGGTCGTTGCCGACTCGCCGCACCCACGAACGGCTGGTGCCGATCCGGGACCCGTGCGAGAGCGGCGTCCTCGCGCTTCTGCATCGGATTATCTGAGGTCGTGTACAACTCGGCGGCGATCGCCCACTCGAAGAAACTCGACGTCGCGGCCAGAATCCGGGACACCGTTGCCGGAGACAGCAGCCGTCCCTCGGCGGTCGCGACCGCCAACCCGAGCCGCTGAGCCGGGCCGCGGCTGGGAATCCTGCGAAGGTACCCCAGGAACTCCAGCGCCGTCGACGGGCGGAACTCGGTCCAGCCCATGCTGTGCTGGTCGAGGAACATGAACAGCCGTCGCAGGTCGTAGCCATACGAAGACAGGGTGTTCGGGCTGTAACCGGAATCCTGCAGATGCGCCAGAAACCGGGTCACCGGGACAATCTCGCGCCCGGAGTCGTCCAGCAGGATCACCCGTCGGACAATGCCGCCATCCACATCCTTGACCACCCGCATACCGGCCTCCCTGTGCCGGTACTCAGTGCATCAGGCTGCAACTCCCAGATCAGGGAGGTGAGCGTCCCGGCGTGTCCAGATAACAGAGAACTCGGCGACCATCGCCAGGACGTTGAACAACAGGCGACCGACCGGGTCGGTCGGATCGTGCAATGAGGCACCGATCTGCAGGCACGCGTGCCGAGCCGTGAGCTCGTCGACGATGTCCCGAGCATCGGGCAACGAACGAGCCAGGCGATCCAACTTGGTCACCACGAGAGTGTCGGTGTTCCGGCACGCTGCAAGGGCGTTCTGCAGACCGGGCCGCTGACGATTGGTACCGGTCAAGCCGTGATCAACGTAGATCCGTTCCGGTGACACCCCGAGCCCAAGCAGCGCGTGCTGCTGTGCGGTCAGGTCTTGCTGATCGGTGGACACTCGTGCATACCCGATGTACATCGCTGATTCCCATCTCTCGAACGCGCAACGCCGGCGGCGTGGTGCTTGGGACTCAACGGTCAAATAACACGACGTGGGCGACTAGACCCGCTCCCGATGAGCTAGTGCCGTAGTGCATGGCCGTTGGCGCATCCCGTTCCGGGACGAGCGTCGCCGGCAGCCGGACATGCGCTCGGCGCCGATCTCGTCCCGCTGGTGGTTCCGCTTGCGGACGGGTCGGGCTCGGCAATCGGCGGTTATTGCCCGTACGGGCGTGGCGGTAAGGGATTTATATGGTCGCTGTCCCAGGTGACCTTGCGGGAGCTGCTGGTGTCGATCACTTCCAAATCGGGGTGTGCTGGCAGTGCCAGGGCGCACGCAGTGGACGAGCCGATGTAGGTCGACATGAGGTCGATGTCGGAGGCGACGAACCATGCCCGATCTTGGGGCCACCACAGATTCGGCCCCCACCCGCCCAAGGTGCGTACGGCATCGCGCACGGTGCCGTGCAGCAGGTAGTTGTCTCGGAATGGGATGTGGACGCGCGGACCGGGATGGGGAAGGTTCATGCCGTGACCGGCGCGGCCTTCCCAGAAGCCGAACCAGCAATCATCCGGAGTGGTGGTGTGTTGCACGAGAGCATCGGCCAGGGCGGCGAACTGCTCTTCCGGCATGTCCCCTTCGTCGGGTTCTTGATTCCAGACGATTCCGCTGCCGTCACCCACACCGTGATGCACGCCGGCCTGCAGCAACGAGCCCCACTCGACAGTCTGGTGGATCACGCCGCCGGTATGAACGGCAACTTCGGCCCATCGCACCGGGACTCGCTCGCCGGTGTCGGGGTCGATCCGGGCGGCGGGATGCAGTACGCGCGAATACAGGGTAAAGATTGGCGGCACCAGGGACCCGACCGTGTACTCGAACCGCGGCAATGTCTGCGCGATCCAGTCGCCGTGCGAGGTGTCCTCGAGAACGTCGTCGACCCGCCACACCAACGATTCAGAGTTCGGATCGACATGTCGATTCATGTGCTGAGGATCGCCTGGGCCGGGAATGCCGTCGTTCACAAATCCGACATTGCCACACCTTGTCTCTCCGGGATCGGCTTGCGGTCTAGTCTTTCGACCGCGCACAGGGCGGCGGCTCTGAAATAAGCGCCATAATGTCCGCGTTCGCGGGGTCGCCGAAGGGGTCGGACTGGATCCAGCGAACGCTGCCGCGAGAGCGGTTATCGAGTTCGACGACCCGGCGGGTGCCGTCCGGTGAGTGTGCGGTGAGCCCGACGTCGGCGACCCATTCCGTGCCATCGGCAGCGGACGATTTGTCCGCCCGACGCGCGGCGGCCCTCACCCGGGCAGAGGTGGCCGGATCGTCGACCGGGATCAGCCGCCCCTCGTCATCGAGCATTCGAACAGGATGGGGGTCCGGATCGTCGCGCACCACACCATGCCGGCGATCACTGCGCAACATCGGATACAACGACCCGAGTATGAACAGCCGCTCTGCGTCGACGACGCCCCGGCCGCCATCGGTACATACGCGTTCGACGGTCAACGCCCCGTCACCGGCCCGATCGCAGCGGAACACATCGTATGGGGACGTGATCCAACACCCGCCTCCGTGGGCGTGGACAGCGCGAGTCCAACGGTCCTCCGGCGGCTCGATCGTCAACGGTAATAGATATTCGACGATGCGCGGCGGTGCCGACGCTGTATCGACATGCAGCAAAACAGGATTCGATCGATCCATGACCCACACGTCAGGCCCGTCAACGGATACCGCACCCGCGACAAACTCCGACCCGGTCGTGGGCACGTCGTCGAGGTCCAGGTCGACCAGTACTCCGGATTCAATAAATTGTTCATCGTCCGACGGCATGTCCCAGTTTGTCCACAGGCGGTGCGGGGTGGCCTCGACCTCGGTCAGTCGCTCGGTACCGTCAACGATGCGTACACCACCGGTCCCGGTGCGTTCGAGTCGCTGCTCGACCACCCGCACCCGGCGAACCCTTCCCCGAACGGGGGCGGGATCATCGGACCCGCCCGAATCGAGCCCGACGACGAATCTCCCGGTGAGCTCGACGCGTCCCCTCACCGGGCGGTCCGACCACCACGCGGCTACCCAACCGTCACCGGCTACCTCCAGGAGCCACCGCGGACCACCCTCCGGGTCGCCGAGAGGAGTGTGCCCGAACGCCGGGCGTGCAGTCGCCCGCACGGTGTCGCTACAGGGGGAGGGCGTGCTGCCGGTGGTGGAAAACGTCAGTATTTCTTCGACAAGATCGCCCACGGCAGGTGCGAGTGAGCGATCATCGAGAACCCATCCTGGAAAGAACACAGCGAGCGTGCGATCAGCCGTTTCGGCGGTCATCGTCACACCCCACGCACTCGACGAACCGATGGACGACGCCATCGGGCGCGGGGCTACCTTGCGCTGACATTACCGCGGCAGTCGGAACCCGCGATACCCGTTCGTCACGGATCGGGTGACCGGTCACCGATCCGCATACGGAACAGGTGACCGTTGGTCATGGTGGCGTCTGCCACGATGACCAGATATACGAGGGCCCGGCACTGGACACTTGCCTGCGGGTTCCTATCCTGCTGTGTCCCAGAAGACCCGGGGATTGCCGTCGGCATCCGTGCCTACGAGGTTGGCGGGGTGGATCCCGCCGGACGTGATGAATTCGGTCAGCAGATGCTCCATCCCGGGTGGAGCGTTGACCTCACCATGTGAGTACAGCGCGATCACAATGCCAGCCTTCGAGGCGGGCACGTGCTCGATGCCGTAGACGGCATTAGGCGCGAACTCGATGTGGATCTCCAGAGAGTTCTCGTCGAGCCGACCGATCCCGGTGACCCTGAAGCGATAGAGCTCTGGTTTGCTCGCTGCCTCGTTTTCAGAGACACCAAACGCAGTCCACAATCTGTTTTTCCACAGCATGAAGAGCCGATCGAGCTCGGTACAATCGGGAACACTCATCGTCGTGACTCTCCCGGTAGTGACGTCGTCGGGCAAGAGAAAGAGGATCTTTTGCCCGAACCTGCTTCGGGACGAAGTGGCGTCTCCGCGCGTGCCGGCGGCAGTCGACCGTCGTTCGCAAGCGGATCGATGACCGGTCACCGGCAGGCGTGCACGTAGCGTCTGATGCCTATCTCGATGTCAGAGGGCGGTTAGTCCGTCGCCTGTTGGGGGTCTCTCGGCATCCGACGCGCCATGCCTTTCCAGCGCCCTTCCTGGATCTTCGGTCCAGCCAAGCGTGTGCGCATGATCGAGAATCGTGCGCTCGATGCGCGGTCGTTCGGTTCGCGACGTTCTCCACGTCTGGCTGAGCGCTTCGATGGTGTCCAGGATCGTGACGTCGCGGCCGCTGTCGGGTAGGTGGGGCGGACCTGCTGGAACATCGTGCCAAAGGTGTCCGCCGAGGGCGGGGTGGACGAAGCCGTCGCTGATGCGCGCCGACATCATCTTGCTGTAGACGCGCAATCCAGCGGCCCACAGGCCGTCTCCGAGATCACCACCGAGACCGTAGAAGAGCTGCTCTGCGAGCTGGTACTGGTGCTCGGTGATACGACCCAGACCTTCAACGAACTTGTCTCCCGGCTGCGTCCGCCGGAACTGAGAAAGAACCTCTGCAACAGTGGCGGCTACCTCGGGCGGAATCAGCGGTGGTGGGCGCTGCAGGTCGCCACCGACTGCCGACAAGTACATCGTGCAGGCGGTCGGAAACCTGGCCCAAGTCCCCTCGCCGACAGCGGGTGTGGTCGCGATGAACAGAAAATTATCGAAAAGGTCCCGGTGCACTGGCGCGAACCGCCGCCAACCATCCGCTTCCGCAAACGTCAATCCCTCGTTGAGGAACTGCTCGAGCACCCGACCTTCCACGTCCAAGAGCAACACATGCATACTCGCGCACTAGGGAGACCGACGGGCGAAGCCGTCGGGCGCGAGGTCACCGACACAAAGTAAACAGCCTCGCTTCTACGTCCACAACTATCAGCCCAAAGGTGACCGGTCATCGATCGCCTTGACGAACTGTTCGCGTTTGGCGTCAGATCGGCGCGGACGTCTCCTATGCCTAAGCGCACGTCCGTCGGCGAGCGAAGCGGCGCCGGATGTGCCAGCCGCGGTTCATCGGGTGGATTGGCTTCCCGAATGGCAGCGATGACCCGACAAGAATGGGGTGTCTCGGAGAAAGCTTGAGAGCCACTAGTCCGATCGGTTTCCGGCTTTACTCGTTGTCTTGGATCGAGACGTTTTCTCGTTCACCCCGTATCGCTGAACCGCCGATGTTCTGGAGTGGGGCGTTCGGGTCTTGGCCAGCTTGTGAATCCCTGGCCATGTCTTCGATCGTTTTGGGGGCATCCCCCTCGATGATCGGCTCTTCCGGATCGACGTCATCCCATTCATCGTCCGGACCAGCTACGTCGGTCATGGAAGTGCTGTCCTTTCCAGGAGCAGGGGTCGGGTCTGCAGAAGCTGAATGACTTATCGTAATGGCACAGACCACGACCCCGCCGGCGAGCAAGACCGCACACACTGTGACCAACCGTCGGCGTCCCAGTTCAGTCCGCGGCATATGCGTGGCCCGGGCATAAGAGATCCGGGCCCATTCCGCTGCCGTGAGCCATCGTCGAACAGGCTCGGCGTTTACCGTCTCGGCCGCTTGTTCCGACACCTCGCGGTCTCTCTGCGGTTGCCCGCTGGCGGATCCATCAATGGGACGGATCGCCTTGTCGAGGGACACTCGTCTGCCGTGTTTCACGGCGGTAATGGCATCGATGAGGCTAACGTCCTGACCATGCCTATCCGGGTCGGTGTCGCGTCCCTGAGCTGGTTTTCGGGTATGTACCGCCGTCGAGCTACGTCCACATCGGGAGAGCCATGTCGTGGCACATAGGCATGCTTCCACCGGAAACATCCGACCTCGGCGCCATCGCGCACGGGCCTGCCATTCTGGCGCGCAGCCAAGGCCTGCAGGTCGGACTACGCACGATCATCGCCTACAAGGGTGGGCTGGACATCGCCGTGGTGGTCATCGCCACGGGCGCGCATGCCGACGTCGCCGAACGCCAGTACAGGGCGCCGGCCGAGATCGACCCGGTCACCGGCCGCCCGAACCCCCAACCAGTCTTCGGGGTGGCCTTCCGGTTCAGTGCCGCCGACGACTCGACCGAGCAACCCTTTCCCCGCCACAGCACCGCCGCCAGGTCGACACCCGGCGTGTTCCGGCGCGAATTCTTGTACACCACGAGTGAGCTTCCGCGCTCCACCCTTCTGCGATATCTCGTCGCCTGGCCACAGGTCGGGCTTTCCGCCACCACAGTCGAACTCACACTCCCTGACCCGGATGATCTGCGTCGCCACATCATCCCCATGCCGAACTAAGCGGTTCCTCAGGGGATGTCGGGTTCCGTCAGGACGAGCGTGCCCGGAGGTGACTGCAACTGAAGGTCGAGCAGTTCGGCTACGACCCGGTAGCGTCCAGCGGCAAAATTCTCGATGTCCGATGCGAAATTTACCGGCAGGGACATGCGACCGACCGGCGCGAGGTCGGGCAGCGGAGGTGCGTGGGTGAAGAACAGCACGCCGGTTCCCAGCCGTTCGCCGTCCGGTCCGAGCACCCACCCGTGGACAGTCATGTGATCGCCGACGTCGTTCATCCAAAGGTGGTCGGCGGTATTGAGCAGATCGATCGACAATTCCGGCTGTGTGCCAACCGTGGCGGTCTGCTCGGCTGGCCACCGCAGTTCCAGCCCCGCCCGCCGGGCTGCGCAGGGCCGCCGCACCGGGACCGGGCCGGGATCGGTGCTGACGGTCCAGGCTTCTCCGATCCAGTGCAGGAACACCAGTACCCACGCATTTCGCCGATGGGGGTGTGGCGCGGCGAAGACGTCTCGTGGGTTGTCGATGAACTCCCAGCTGGGGAAGATCGGTCGCCATCCCTGACGGGGGAGATCGAGCAGGTCGTCGGGAGAGCGCAGGGTGAGCTTGCGGCCACTGATCAGGTCCCACAGCGACGAACCGGGCCCTTCGAGCGTCGCCGGATCGACTTCGAGGGAGCCGAGCTGAACCCGACCTGGGTCTGACCGGTTCTCTTCGGAATCCGACCTCGTCATCATCGAATTCTCGCGCACTGACGAACCACTTGTTCACAAGATGCCCACCGACGAAAGAACGTCACCGATCAGCGATCTCCAAAGGGACAATAGCCCGATGTGCGATCGTCTCCCGCTAGCCGAAGCCGACCTTCGTAAGGGGCAAACGGTGATCTACACCGGTCCCGACAATGCACGGGAAATCTACGAGGAACACACCAGGCCCCGGAAATTGTGCAGCGGGCATCCTGGGAGGATTGCCGATCCCACACGTCAGCACATTCGAGTGGACTGGGTAGGTCTTGAACATGAGCCGATCAGCTATGCGGCTGGCTTCTGCCTAGAGCGCGAGGGATTTGTGCCGGGACTATCTGCCATCACGGAGTCCGAGTACGAGAGTCTCGCAGAACAAGTGCGGTCCACGTCCGATCGCAAACCTCAACTATGACCGATTGAATCTCCTCGGCGTTCTCTCAGCGATCCCTCCGCGGTTCAGTCGGAGTCGCCGAATCGGACCCAGGTCACGCCGTCGACCAGGGTGGCAGTGGCAGAGGGGAACTGCGGTTGGTCGAACAGTATGTAGGCGACCGCATATGCCGCCATACGTGCTCGAGGGTCGTCGAACTCTCGCAGGCGACTTGCGCGGAGACCGTCGAGGTCGATGTCGAACGCGATCTTCTTGTCTCCGTCGACCAGATGCCAGGTGTAGCGGACGACGACCCGGTCCCGGCCGTGCAGGCTCACCTCCTCGAAGGTGAACCCTCGGTGAGCTCCCATTCGGCCGAGCCGGTCAGCGAAGGTGGCGGCGAGCTGGGAAACGAACTCGAATGCCCACACCTCAGGGGCGGGCGCTTGCGGGTGGGGTACCAGGTCGGCGTTGATCATGTCGCCGTGCCGGCGGAGGTAGGTGTGCAGCTCCCGATTCTCGGGGACGAGTTTCTCCGGGTAGGCGCGGCGACCTCCACAGACGAGGAGCCACTTGAAGTCGCTGGGCGCGAGCCGGGGAGTGGGGGGATCGACGAACACGACGAAGAAGGCGGGACGGACCCGCAGCTGCGCCATGTCGTTGAGGATTCGATACGCGTAGTCCGCCAGGTCACCCAGCACCACCCGCACCCAGGCGATCTGCTCTCTGACCGGCAGATCCACCGCCCGAGAGTTGATGTCGGGTTCCTCCGTGCTGCCGCCGGTGGAACGTGCGCTGATCGCCACCTGGATCATGCGGGTGCCGGCGGTTCTGTCGAACGTGCCCAGGAACTGGGGATCCTGCCATCCCAGGGACACCGTGACGCGCACGTCGGCCATCTCGACACTCGGCGCGGTGATCTCCGCATGCACCGGTGTGCGGTCGGGATCGGTCACGGCGGACAGGTAGTTACGCACCGGCCCGAGGTCGACGTCACGTCGGGCGTGTATCACCGCAGCCAGCTGAGCGGGTGTTCGGTCCACGCCCTCACGCATGGTCCCTGCTCTCGAGTTCCGCGGTGCGGCTCTTCAGCCACGCGATCGTTTGCATTTCCTTGTGCTCGGGCATCGCGTATCGCTCCCAAAGACTCCATCCGGAGACGAAGAGAGCGAGTTTACACCCGAACCTCGATGGAACCCCTGCTCGGACGGAGACTGCCGCCGCCCGTGCGCGAAAGCTTCAGCCAGACTGGATTCCGCCGCTTGCGGCAATGACTCCGCCCCAGCCCAGTTCCAAGAGCGAGCCGCGACCGGACGGATAGCGCCGGGGCGCAAGGCGACGGCAGTCGGTGCTTGTTCCGGAAGCGGATGGCCAATTGGGGCACCGCTCGAGACACGCCGCCACCCGCCACAGTCCATAACGTTGCACGTTAATAACGCAGTTCGTTATACTCGTGGAGTGATCGAATCGTTCGCCGACAAAGAGACCGAGCGGGTCTTTCGCCGGCAGTTCTCGAAGAAGCTCCCGCAGGGCATTCAGCGGATCGCGCGCCGGCGCCTCCTGTTAATCGAGGCGGCCACCGATGTCAACGACCTGCGGGTGCCCCCAGGCAACCGCCTGGAGAAGCTATCCGGGGACCGGATGGGCCAGTACAGCGTTCGGATCAACGATCAGTACCGTATCTGTTTCACCTGGCGCGCCACCGCCGCATACGACGTGGAGATCACCGACTATCACTAACAATCCGACAGGAGCCGACGCTCCAACATCCGACATAAGAACCCGACCAAGGAACCCAACAATGACTACAGACCTGAGCCCCATTCACCCCGGTGAGATCCTCCGTGAGGACTTCCTCGAGCCGTTCGGCATCACGCAGAACCGCTTAGCCACGATCATCGGTGTTCCGCCCCGACGGATCAACGAGATCGTGCTCGGAAAGCGGTCGATCACCGCAGACACCGCGTTGCGGCTGGCCAAGGCGTTCGGCAATAGTGCGCAGTTCTGGCTCAATATCCAGAACCGCTACGAGCTCGACCGTGCGGCCGACAAGCTAGGCGACACCCTCGCCAAGATCACGCGTCTCTCGGCATAGATAGGCAGAAGAGCGCTCACACGACGAACCCCGTCACCGATCCGCTTGCGCGAAGCGTCGTCCGCTAGCGCACAGTCGCGGTGGAGCTCCGTTCCCGCTGGTTCCGCGTACGGAAGGCCCGTGAACCTGATCATCCGCCGTTCGCCGTACCGAAGTCTTCGGTCTGATGTTGACCGGGAATTTGCCTCACACCTGGCGGTGACTGACGTCCGAGTCGCCATCCGAACGCGCCCATGCCGATGAGGAACGGGGCTGTCTCAGAGGTCTCCATGGTGCCGACCGTGCCCTCGCCTAGAGGGGTATAGCCAGCGGTGTACAACGTCACGGGAAGCGAGAGCCACCACAGGAACAATCCAGCGGCCAGGAGCCCGCAGAGGAGGCCGACCCGCACTGACCGTGATTATTCGGCGCATGTCTGGATTCTCTCACTGGGAGTGCCCAATTCCTCGGTTGTCGGCGATCGATGACCGCCAAGGAGCGGGGTCCGGTCACCGATCCCCTATCGCACAGCACCCACTGCGGCCTCTACACCGGAATGCCGAACTCGGTTCGAATCGAATTCAGACGACCGCTGGAATCCGCCTCGGGTGCCTGCGCCCTGCTAGCTCTGCCGCAGGTATGTAACGCATCGGTGTCGGATTCCGACGTGCCTGGTAACGCATTGTCATTGGTCGGGGCCGGACCGAATGAGGTTGACCATGAAACATGGCGTAACGACACGTGCGGCACACCGACGCCGGATGGCGTCGGGGCTTCTGGCGCCCGGCGTGCTGGGACTTGCCGCGCTGCTTGCCGCCCCCTGGTCGAACCCCGGGGCGCCTACGACGACGGCCACGGCCCTGACTGCTGCAGCCTCGACCGCGTGTTACGACATGGTGAGCATCGCAGTTGCCGGGCGCAACGACGCGCCGCACGCGGGCACGCACCAGATGCTGGTGGCGCCCGACGGCACGCCGCTCCCGGCGGCTCTGTCCAGCGAGTACAGCAGCGACTGGGTGGATCCGGTGGTCAACGCACCCGGTCAGGCCGTCGGCGAGGGTTCCTACGCCGCCGTCTACATCGACTATCCGGCGAATATGTCGTCGTACGAGGACGCGGTGAATGTCGGTGTCGACAACACCGAAACCGTGATGCGTACGATCGCCGCCTCCTGCCCGGACACGAAGTTCGCCATCGTCGGCTATAGCGAGGGCGCCGATGTGGCGCGCCGGGTCGCGATGGAAGTCGGTAACCAGGAAGTCGGCGAGGGCGGCTACGACATCGTCGACCCGGCATCCGTGGTCGGTGTGGTGATCCTGGCGGATGCCGGACGTGAAGTCGGCGGGGGCCCCTTCCCCGGCGCCGAGAACGAATTCCGCAATCCCGACGGATTCGATCTCGCCTACCAGTCCGGCGGCAACAGCGCTCCGGGGCGGGGCGCCCTACCGGGCACATCCGGCGGATTCGGCGCGCTGGACGGCAAAGTGGCGTCCTTCTGTTCGGAAGGAGACCTGACCTGCTCCGCGCCGGACAACATCGCCCTGCTGCAGCTCGCCGTCAACCTGGGCAGACAACTGAACGTCGATGCGCTCGAACGCGAAGGCCTGACCATCGCGACAGCACAGGACATGGCGACGGTTCTCGGACAGATCGCCCTCGCCGCGTTTGCCGACATCCAGTCGCAGGAGAACTGGATGCAGTCGGACGAGACGTTCCTCGACGTTCTCATCAAGGTGTCGGACCCCGCCTACAAGCCCGGTACCCCAGTGGCACAGTCGAATACACCCGCCGGACCGCTCTCGCCGAACCAGGCAATCGACCTGGTCTACCTGCCTGCCAAGGTTCGCAACGAGATCATCGGATTCATCGCGGACAACGAGAATACCGTCGCCGTAGTGATGAGCGATCCCTATCAGCAGACCCTCGGTCCGGGAACAGGTCATCACTTCGACTATTGGCGCGACGCCGACCCCGCGGGCGGAAAGCCGTTGACCTCTTCGCAATACGCCGCCGCCTGGCTGACTCATCTGGCCCGGGAAGCAGAGAAGGGACAGCCGGCGGCCCGCGCCGCCGACGCGTCCGCTACCGCTCTCGTCGCGTCGTCCGCCTCGACAGCGGACCCGAGCGACACCGCGTTGACTACCTCGACGACGTCCACCGCGACGAAAGAGCTTCTGTCTTCGACTGATTCGTCCACCGTGCCGACGACGACATCATCGGCCGTCCCCACCGCCGCTCCCCTGGCACCCACGGCGGCCGTGGTCACGCCCGACACGTCGGCCGCGTTCTCGGAGGAGCCGTCACCGTCCGCGGCGGCGGCAGCCACCGACACCCCGCCCACACAGCAAGAGGTCCCGACGACGGTAGAGGTGACCGAACCGGAAACGACGACGATCCCGACCACCACGACCGCTCCACCGTCGCCGGTGCAGTAGAGAAGTTACCGCTCAGCGCCGGGCGAGAGCGCGGTCGGCGAGTGCACCGACGACGGGAGCGAGGTTCTGGGCGTGCCCGAGCGTCAGATGGTTGTCGTCGCGGTACACCAGGTCGTTGCCGACGATCACCGGACAGCGGTCGGGGGTGCAGAAGAGTGAGGTGAGGTCGGCGTACTGACCCCCGCCGGCCGCGGTCGCCGCCGCCTCGGCCGCGATACCGGCGGAGTTCACCGCGGCACCGTGCGGCGGCGAGCAGGCCGTGGCGTCGTCGAGGTGACCGGACAGACAGGTCGGCACGGTGGAGCGCGGATCGGGGATGGGGCCGAGAACGAGAACGGCCGCGCCGGTGGACCGCAATTGCGCCACCATGCGGGTCACGCCGTCGATCCAGGCCTGGTCGTAGGTGGTAAATCCGAAGTCGCCGCCGTACCGCCGGGACATGCTCACCACAATCAGTTGTGGACGCTCGGCCTGTAGCCGGGCGGTCACCTCGCCGCGCCACTGCTCGCACTCGGAGTACGCCCGGCCGAGATAAGGACTGGTGATGGGCAGCTCCATCAAGGGACAGGTGACCTTGCCCATCGTCGTGAGCCGCCAGTGTCGCTGCTCGGCGACCGGCTCGAACGCCGGGTGCCACATCGCGGCATGTGAGTCGCCGACGAGGGCCACCGTGGTGGCCGAAGCAGGATCACCCGACACGCAGTCCTCCAGCCCGACCTCGAGCCAGGAGCGCACGCAGCCGTTGTTGAAAACCGCCGGCTTGTCGGCCGGGGCGTCGGCGAGTGGCGGGGTCAGATTGGACGGGACGGCGCGCAGCTCGGCCGAATGCGCGACCGCGGCCGCCACCTGTGCGGTCACTTGCTGCACCGCCGCGTCGTGCGGGTCGACGGTGGGGACCGCCGTGACCTCCGGCGCGGTGACCGTGAGCGCCTCGGCCGCTGCACCCTGGCCCACCGGCATAGGTCGCAATACCAGCAGTACGAGCGCCGCGCAGACGGCGAGCACGGTGACGGCGCCGCCGAGAGCCAGGCTGCGCGTGTCCGACCGACGCAGTGGAGCAGCGAACCGCGCGGGGTTCTCGATGAATCGCAGCGTGAGGACGGCGAGGCCGCCCGACAGCGCGACCGCCGCGAGCCGGTCGAAGAGGCTCAGGGAATGGCCGAGCAGCGGCGGCAAGAGCAGCAGCACGGGCCAGTGCCAGAGGTACCAGGAGTACGACACCCGACCTATCGCCCGCATCGGGGCAAGCGAGAGTCCACGGGCGGCGCCCAGTCGGGGTTCGGCGCAGCCGGCGCCGATCACCAGCACCGTGCCGAGCACGGGCAGCAGGGCGGCGGTCCCGGGGTAGGGCGTCGTCTCGTCCAGCGCGAAACAGCCCAGAAGAATCAGGACCAGTCCCGCCCATCCGGCGACGGCAGCGGGAAGCGCCGGCAACCGGCGCCACAACGGGACGGACAACGCGACCAGCCCGCCGGCGGCCAGTTCCCACGCTCGCGAGGGCAGGGAGAAGTACGCCCACGGCGGCAGCGTGCTCGTCCAGGCCATCGAAATCGCGAACGACACGGCCGTCACGAGTGCGAGACCGAACAGAAACGGCCACACGGAGGGTGAGGCCTCGCCGTCGGCGCGCCTTCGAGCGCGCCGGACCAGCCAGACCGTGCCGATGATCAGCGCAGGCCACAGCAGGTAGAACTGTTCTTCCACGCCGAGTGACCAATAATGCTGAAACGGCGACGGAGGTGTATCGGCGGACAGGTAGTCGGTGCCCTGCAGGGCGAGCCGGTAGTTGCCGACGTAGAGCGCGCTGGCTATCCCGTCGCCCAGAACGGCCCGGGCTTGAAGCGGCGGCAGGAGCATGGCCGCACCGACCGCGGTGACCACCAGCACGGTGACACCGGCGGGCAGCAGCCGCCTGGCCCGCGCCGCGTAGAACCGGGCGAGCCGCACATTCCCGGTGGCGGTCACGTCCCGCCACAGCAGCCCGGTGATGAGGAAGCCGGACACGACGAAGAACACGTCGACGCCCACGAATCCGCCGTCGAGGCCGGGAACGCCCGCGTGGAACAACACGACTGCCAGCACTGCGACGGCCCGCAAGCCTTCGATGTCGGTGCGGAACCCGGTGCCGGGTGCTCGCCGATTGTCTGGACGCTCCGTCGCTCCACGATCGGGGCGATGACGACCGGCTCCGCGCCGCCGTTCCGGAGTCTCGACGATATTCACTCGACCATCGGTCCTCTCCCGAAGCCAGCCCCGGATTCCTGTGGCACCCGTCATATTGCCAACGATGCGGCAGGGTACCCGACAGCCACGCCGCGTCAGCCTGCAGCATGTCCGCGCTCGACGTCACCGAGTGGGCGATCTTCCCGATCGTGATCCAGGTCATTGTGATCTTGGACCTGCTCGAGTAACCCTGTGCCCTTCGATATCGACTGCGAAAACGAAGGTGATCCGATGAGCGGCCATTCCGAACTGTCATTCGCGCTCGATCTCACGCTCGACGAGGCACGACGGCGTACCGCGGTGCTCGAGGCCATCGGGGACGACTGGGACCCTGTCGCCGTCCTCGCGGAAGAAGAGCGCGCCTACGACCTGCTGTATTCGGGTCTCGACGCCGAGCAGCAGCGCATCTACGACGAACTCGTGGCGGCGGGTGTGCTCCCGGATCGGACGGTAGGCCGCGTCACCGATTGATCCGTTATATTCCTCCGCCGCAGCAGTAGGTCGCGACTACTGCGCGCGGCCGTCGTACCTCTCACGAGCCGTGGTCACGTCGTCCATGTTGTGTTCCGCCCACTGTTTGACCGCTCTGAGGATCGGCAGTAGCGACCTACCGAGTTCGGTGAGCTCGTAGTCGACGCGGACGGGCACCGCCGCAGTCACTTCGCGTGCGACGAGGCCGTCCCGTTCGAGCGCTCGAAGAGTCTGGGTCAGCATCTTCTGACTGACCCCGGCGAGTTCGCGCGCCAGTTCGGAGTACCTTCGCGAACCCTGACCCAGCGCGACGAGAATGAGCGACACCCACTTGTCGCTGATCCGGTCGAGGAGCTGACGACTCGGGCAGTTCGCCAGATACACGTCATACTCTCGCTTTGCCGCATGTCGCGCTTGTCCTGCGGTTGTCGTCGCCATCGGGCGCCCCTTTTGCTTCGTTACGCACTTTCAGGTGCCTACTTCCCAACGGAGAGTAGTCAGGCGATTCTGAACCGGCAACAGCGACTACCGAAGGGGTGCACCATGCGAGCAATAGTGACAACCGGGGCCGAGGACGTGAAGATCATCGAGGTGGCAGTGCCGGACGTAGGACCCGGGGAAGTCCGAATCGAACTCCGCGCGGCGGCAGTCAATCCAGTGGACTTCCAGACCAGGCAAGGCATCTATCACCGGCTCGGATGGATAGATCAGCCCGACGGCGCGGGCCTGGGCTGGGATGCGGCCGGGATCGTGGACGCGCTGGGTGATGGTGTGGTGGGACCCGCCGTCGGCACGAGGGTCGTCGCCCTGCACGACCGGCTGGATGCACCGCTCCGCGCCTTCGCGGACTATGTCGTCGTTCCGGCCACTGCGGTGGCCCGCATTCCGGACGGCCTGAATTTCGCCGGAGCGGCAACGCTGCCCCTCAACCTGTCGACCGCAGATCAGGCACTCGATCTCCTCGGTGATCCCGCGGGCAGAACGCTGCTGGTGACCGGCGCGGCCGGTGGAGTGGGCGGGTTCGCCGTCCCGCTCGCGGTCGAGAGGGGATGGACGGTCAGCGCACTCGGCCGCCCCACCGACACCGATTTTCTGCGGTCCGCGGGTGCGGTACAGGTTCTCGGCGAAATCCCGCCGACCCGGTTCGACGCCGTGTTCGATACCGCGGCACTCGGAGACGCGGCGGTTTCCGCGGTGGTCGACGGCGGAACCTATGTGGGCGTCGTGCCGCCGGCAAAGCCCGGGGCCGTGCGCGGCGTCGACGTTCAGGCCGTGATGGTCCACCACGACGGAGCCAGGCTCGAGAAACTGCTCAGCTCTGTCGCACGCACGGGAAGCGAGAACGCCCCGCTCGCGGTACGGATCGCCGGAACTTATCCGCTCGAGAAGGCGAATGAGGCGTTGGCCGCCCTCGATGCGGGCGGCTCGCGTGGACGCTGGGTGCTCACCTTCGAACGCTGATTCCCGAACACCCTCCACATCGCCGATGATGGACTGCGACATCTCGTCGAGAGGAGGCAATCATGACCGTTTCGATGCAGTCGTTCCTCGACGAGCTCGCCGACATCGTCGGTGCGTCCCACGTGCTCACCGATCCCGGCGTGGTTGCCGGCTATGTCACCGACTGGACCGGGCACTGGCAGGGGCACACCACCGCCGTGGTCCGGCCCGCCGACACCGGGCAGGTTTCGGCGGTTCTCGCCCTCTGCTCCCGCGCCGGCGTCGCCGTGGTTCCGCAGGGCGGCAACACCGGTCTGGTCGGTGGGTCGATCCCGATGGACGGGGAGGTGGTGCTCAGTACCACCCGGCTTTCCGTCATCGAACACGTCGACCCGATCGGCCGCACCATTGCCGCGGGAGCGGGTGTGACCATTGCCCGCGCCCGCGACGCGGCCCGCGAACACGGAGTGGAGTTCGGTGTGGACCTTGCCTCCCGCGAATCGGCAACCCTCGGCGGGATCGTCGCCACCAACGCCGGGGGCATCCGGGTAATCAAGAACGGCGACACCAGGTCTCAGCTGCTCGGCATCGAGGCGGTGCTGTCCGACGGGCGCGTTCTGACCCGATGGAAAGAGTTGACGAAAGACAACGTGGGGTACGGCCTGCCCGGCCTTCTCGCGGGCTCCGAGGGCACACTCGCCGTGATCACTCGCGTCCTGATGCGACTCGTACTACCCCCGAGCGCAACTCGGGTCGCTTTCGTCGCAGTCGGTTCGGTGGGTGACGCACTGATGGTGGTGGATCGCCTCGAGCGCGCCGGGCTGACGCTCGACGCCGCGGAGCTGATGACGAGGTCGGGTATCGACCTGGTCTGCCAACATCAGCAACTCCGGCGGCCACTTTCGGCCGACGCACCGTTCTGTGTCCTGGTGGAGGTGTCCGGTCGCGAGGACGCCGAGACCACGCTCCTCGAGGTTCTGGACGACAGCCATGAATTCGTGCTCGACGCCGTCGTGGAGGAAGGACCGGCGCACAGGCTGTGGCAATACAGGGAGAGCCACACCGAGTCGGTGGGCGCCGCTTCGTCCACGCCACCCGTGAAGTTGGACATTTCGACGCCGCTGCGCGACATCGAGGCCTTCCTGAACGAGCTGACCACTGGCCTCGATCGACGCTTCCCCGGAGTGCGGGCGATCTGTTTCGGGCACGTGGCCGACGGCAACATTCACGTCAATCTTCTCGACGCCGCGCCGGATCAGCGGGACACTCTGTCCGACTTCGTTTTTCATCTCGTCACCGACCACAACGGGAGCATCAGCGCCGAACACGGTGTCGGGCGGGCCAAGGCCCCCTGGATGACACTCGGACGAAGTGCGGTCGACCTCGACGTCATGCGGTCGATACGAGCAGCGCTGGACCCCGCCGGGATCCTGAACCCCCACATCCTTCCCGCACGCAGGCCGTGAGATCGAACAACTACGGACCTTCCTGGCCGTCGGCGAGATCGTCGAGGACGGCCGAAAGCCGGCGCATCGCTGCGAGCGCGTCACGTAATTTGTCGGGTCCCATGGCCTCGGCCAGGCGAGCGGCGAAGGCAGCATGCGCGGGGTCGATGCCGGTCACCGCTGCGCGCCCCGCCGGCGTGGGGGTGATGAGCTTGGCTCGTCGATGAGCGGGATTCGGCTGATACTCGGCGAGTCCACGCTCGACGAGCAGGTCGGCGATCCTCTGCACGCTCTGGCGCGTGATGCCCATTTCCCGTGCGACGCCGGCAACCGTCAGCGGCTGATTCAGTACGGCGCCGAGAACCTGCCACCACGCGGCCGTGAGCCCCGCCGGACGTGCCAAGTCCTCGGCCACAGCGAGAAACTGACCGTTGAGTCGGAACGTTGTGAGGGCTGCCCCGCTGAGCAGTTCCTGTTCGGGCCGCTCACTCATACGGCCATGAGTTCATAGAATCCGGCCGGATCGCGGTGGCCGTAGAGCTTGAACCAGGACGCGAGAACGCTGGGCTCGAATACATCCAGCCGAGCGAGGATTTCACGTGCAAACTCTACCGGTGCAGTGGCACTAGCGGTGATGAGATCGCGATCCGTGACGGCCGGCTCATCACGGTAGAGGCTTCCACCGGCGTATCCGACTCCCTCGAGGAATTCGGCAGCGTTGCTGGTGTGGTCGCGATCGTCGAGCAACCCGGCGAGCGCGAGGCCCCCTGTTGCCCCGCAGATCGCCGCCACCGGAACCCCGGCGGCGAGGAATTCGCGAGCTTTCTCGGCGAAGGGTGTGAACTGCTCGGTGGGCCAGATGTCGTTGCCCGCCAGAATCAGCATTGCACTGTCCTGCGGCCGAATCTTGTCCAACGTGGTGTCCGGGACCACGCGCATGCCGCCCATCGTGGTGATCGGATCCAGGGTGGACCCGACCGTACTGACGGCGTAGCGACCAGGCTGCTTGTGCCAGGTGGGCTTGTTGATGTGGGCGATCGCGTGGCCTACCTCCCAGTCGGCGAAGGTGTCGTATACGGCGACGTGCACTGTTTCAGTCATGACAGAATGCTGTCATGATGGCAGCATTCTGTCAATGGTGAGCGATCGACTACGGCTCCGCGGGCCGATAATCACTGGCTTCGGTTTCAGCGGACGTGATGTAGTGCGGTCATGCCAACCTCCATTCGCCGGATGACGACGACGGACCTCGACCGCGCCGCGACCGTCCTCGGTGACGCCTTCGCCGACTACCCATGGACCAACTGGTGCGTCGCCGCGGACTCACACCAGCAGCGTGTGACCGAACTTCAGCGCCTGTATCTCGAGCACCTGGCGCTGCCACACGGTCTCGCGTACATCGACGAAGAACACAACGGTGTCGTAGCTTTCATCCCGCCGGACCTGCCCGAGCCGGAAGAATCGCTTGTAGCGAAGATCGTCGAACTCCATGGGGATCGTTTCGAGCACGCCGCCGAAGCGGAACAACGTTTGTCCGCGATGGACGTTCCGGACGACGCCTGGTGCTTGGCGACCGCCGGAGTATCCCGCGCAGCGCGAGGCCGAGGACTGGGCGGTGACCTTCTGAAAGTCGGACTGGCCGAACTCGACCGACGCAACGCGGCATGTTGGCTCGATACCTCGACACACCGGAACCTGCCACTGTACGAACGTCACAACTTCGCGGTCGCCGACCACGTCGTCCTCGACGACGCACTCGAGGTGTGGAGAATGCACCGGCCCGCGATCTGAGGAAGATCAGTCCCAGTTCGGTGCCAACGGGTCTGTGTTCCGCGTGCGATAGAAGACCATGGACAGAGCAATGACCGCTTCGAGGGCTGCGGTGAGAAGAGCTGCTGCCATGGGCAGGGACAGTGCATGCCCGACCGCCGTCGGGTTCGCGGCACGGGTCATGTGGCCGTGGTGGCCGCTCACGGACGGACCGAAGTCCACTGTATGCAGCGCGATCATGCCGACGCTCATGATCGCGACCCATCCCCAGTCGCGGGAGTTATCTCTCATCCACAAGTGTCGGGCGCAGTGGAGGCATCCGAGGAGCATGCCAACCGTAAGCACCACCATAAGTGGTGACGCCCGATGGTCGCCGAGTGAAGCGATATGCAGCCCTGAAGAAAACAGCGCAAGCACCACGGCCGCCCGCCGCCACCAGAAATTGGCGGGGCGGGCGGTCGTCAGCGCGGCAGCGATGATCACAGCTCAGCCTTCACAGCAATGCTTCGACGTACTCGCCGGCACGTTCAGCGCCGGGTTGTGGTCGAAGAAGCCGACCGGCTTAAGCTTGAACCCGGCGTAGTCGACCGGCATGACCGGCCAGTCCTCGGGCCGGGGAAAGTGCGTGAGCCCGAACGTGTGCCACAGCACCAGGTCTTGCCCCTCGATGTCCCGGTTGCCGGCCACGAACGTCGGCAGACCGGCCTGGCCGGGGTGCTGGTTGACGAAGTCGCCTGCGGGATAACGCTCGGACTCGTCGTATTGCGTGACCCATAGATGTTTGGTCGCGAACGCGGCGCGGGAGGCGATCGAACTGGACGGGTCTGCCAGGAGCACCGGCTGGCCTTCGGGGTGCAGCGCGTACCCGACGTCCTGCCCCAGGCGGTTCTGCTTGGTGGGATTGGTGATGTGCCAGACCCGGGCCTTGAGGTTGTCGGCGGTGCGTTGCCCCTCGGATTCGGTGGTCAGCTTGGTCTTCTGGCAGCGGAAGGCATTGCCCCACGGGTTCTCCGGGCCCATCGGGACGGGCACGGCATCCACTTCCTCGACGGTGTTCACATTGCCGTCGACGGCCATGTCGAGCCGGGCGGAGAAGAGGTGCTGGTGGAACGGGGCGCCGAGGCCGGGCGCCATCTGTGTGGAGAATCCGTCGGTACCGCGGTAGGCGGAGGTGAAGACGATTCCGGTGGCCTTTGCCTCGAGTTCGATGGTGCCGTCGAGGTAGAGATACCAGTAGAACCCGTAATCGTAGTTGCCGATGGTGAGGAAGAACGAGATGACGAGGCGGCGCGAGCGGCGGGTCTCGGTCATGCCGTTGAACATGTCCGTGTGCTTCCACAGGACGCCGTAATCCTCCTCGTGGAGGCAGATCGCGTTCTTCATGACGCGCGGGTCACCGGACTCGTCGGCGATCGTGACGTCGAAGTACTGGATCTCACCGAGACAGTCGCAGCCGAGTTCGAGCGAGTTGGTGTACCGGCCGAACAGGTACTCGCCCTGGTCGAAGTAGTTCTGCCAGTATCGAACCGGGGACGGATCGGCGTAGGGAACCACCATCTCGGCGATCGAGGCACGATAGATCACGGGACGTTCCACTCCCCCGTCGTCGAACGAGAGCTGGTGCAGCGTCAGGCCCTCGCGCACATCGAAACCGAAGCGGAACTTCCAGTCGGCCCAGGTGATCTCGTTGCCGTCGACGGAGAAGCTGGCACCTTCGGGTTGAGTGATCTCGATGGGTTTGAGGTCGGTGCGGGTGGGTGTGGCGTGCGGTTCGGCGTTCCATTCGCCGCGCTCGGCTGGGACGGGAAGCTCGATCTCGTCGACCACCTTCACGACGCGACGCTCGGTGAGGTCGACGTACGCCACGACCCCGTCGATGGGGTGCGCCCACGGCAGGTCCGCCTTGTCCTCCTGGTGGAAGGCGAGGACGCGGACGATGCGGTGTCCGACCTCGTCCTCGTGGCCGAACACGCCGGCCGACAGGGGAACGGCCCGGACCTTCGACGGTTCGATGCCGCGCTTGGCCATCGCCGCGAGCCAGTCGGAGCTGCCGAGCAGGAACGCTTCGATGTCCTCGAACTCCTCGTCGAGGATCGGCACGTGGCCGTCGGTGGCGGAATCGACGGTGGCCCTGCTGATCACGCGGTTCTCCGTCACCGACACGACGAGGTCGGTGCCGATGCCGGTGGAGCGATCGAGCAGCAGGATCCGGGCGCGCCGCTCTATCGGGTCGCCCGGCGTGAACGCGAGGACCGTGGACTTGTGCGGCTCGGCGAGTGCGACGAAGACGAAGCGCACGTGCTCGCCGATCAGTCCCTCGTCGGTGAGGAGTGCTTTCGCCGAACGGATCTCGTCCGCCGACAACGGAGTGAGCGGATGGTCCGGGGCGGCGGAACCGATGGCGGCCGGGGTCTCGGTGGTGGCGGTACTCATCGTGCGATCTCCTTGTCGATGATGGTGTCGTTCGTGTCGTGTTGCGGTAGAGCGGTGTCGATCTGCTGCGACGCAGCGGTGTCATGGCGTGCGGCGTGAGGTCGGAGCACGGCGACGGCCGCTCCGCCGGCGAAGGTTCCTATGAGCAGGACCCCGATGACGGCGGCGAGAGTGCTCGACCCGCCGACGAGAAGGGGAAGGTTGGCGACGGTCATGATCAGGAGCCCGGCCAGGCCGACGAGCCCGAGCAGTGGTGCGATCACGGTGTTCCACGCCCGCCGGTCCACCCGGGTCCGGCCGAAGTAGACGAGGACGGCGACGGAGGTCAGGGTCATCAGTGCGACGATGCCGACCGAGGACACACCGGCGAACCACGCGAACACCTCGGTCACCGGATCGAGTCCGGCAACGGCGGACGCGACGATCAGGACGAGAGCCGACGCCGTCTGCACGACCGACGCGATGTACGGCGACGCGTGCTTGACGTGCGAGCGGCCGCATCCCGCCGGCAGGGCCGCGCTGTTCCCGAGGGAGAAGATGTACCGGGAGAGCACGTTGTGGAAGGACAGCAGGGCGGCGAACAGGCTCGTGATCAGGAAGATCTGGACGAGGTCGCCGGCGATCGCACCCACGTAGCGGGTGGCGGTCTCGGTGATCATCCCTTCCGGATTCTCGGTCGCGACGGCCACGGCACCCTCGTCGCCCCACGCGCTGACCATCGCCCAGCTCGACAGTGCGTAGAAGCCGCCGATCACCAGCAACGCCAGGTAGGTGGCCCGGGGAATGGTGCGGCCCGGGTCGCGGGCCTCGTCCCGGAAGACGGCGGTGGCCTCGAAGCCGATGTACCCGGCGATGGCGAAGATCCGTGCGATGCCGGGTGCTCCGGAGAAGAACTCGGCGGGGTGGAACGCCGCCGTCGAGAATCCCTCGTCACCGCCGCCCCGGACGATGACGGCGGCGTCGATGACGAGGACGATTCCGACCTCGCAGACGAGCAGGACGCCGAGCACCTTGCCGGACAGGTCGATGTGCCGGTATCCGAGGATGGCGACCACGGCCGTCACGGCCAGGGCCCACACGTACCAGGGAAGTTCGGGCCCGCCGTGAGCGGTGACGAAATCGTTGACGGCGGCTCCGATGTATCCGTACACCGCGCCCTGGACTGCCGTGTAGGACAGCAACGCGAGGAATGCGGAGCCGAGACCGGCATGCCGGCCCAGTCCCTGCGTGATGTAGGTGTAGAACGCGCCGGCGCCGGGGAGGTGCTTGGCCATCGCCGTGAATCCGACGGCGAAGAACAGCAATACCACCGTGCAGACGATGTAGGACGCTGGATAGGCGGCGCCGTTGCCCGCTGCGATGCCCAGAGGGACGGTTCCGGCGATCACGGTCAACGGGGCCGCCGCTGCGACGACCATGAACACGATGGCACCCGGACCGAGGGCGCCTGCCAGTCTGCGAGGGGTGCCGTCGCTGACCGCACTCGAGTGCGTGGGAGCGTTGGTTGTCATGGATTCCTTCGACTTTCACGAGGAGAGGGTCTGCGTGAATGCTCCGCGGTGAGCTCTGGGACGAGCATGCGACTGCGGGTTGTCGATGCAGTTGCCGAAGCGGCACAGTCCGTCGACAGCAAATGAGAACGCACGCAGGACGATTCTCATTCGGATCGGGTCGAGGAATCTAGAGGGCGATGTTGACGGACTTGCTCTGGGTGTATTCGGCGATGGCGCCTTCACCGAGTTCGCGGCCCCACCCGGACTGCTTGTAACCACCGAACGGAAGCGCCGTGTCGAACGCATTGTGGCAGTTCACCCACACCGTGCCCGCCTTGATCTCGGCGGCCACCTCGTGGGCGCGGGACACGTCCCGGGTCCATACGCTGGCGGCAAGGCCGTAGGGGGTGTCGTTGGCAGCCGCGCGGACGCCTTCCTCCCGGCTGAACGGCACCGCCACCGCGACGGGGCCGAAGATTTCCTCCTGGTACACGCTGAAGTTCCGGTTCACGTCGACCAGCAGGGTGGGCTCGACGTAGAAGCCGGTGTCGCCGTGCCGCTGCCCACCCGAGAGCGCGCGGGCACCGTCAGCGAGTCCGGCGTCGATGTATCCGGTGACCTTGCCCAACTGCTCCTGGGAGATCAGCGGGCCGATGTCGTTGGTGGGGTCGAGTCCCGGTCCGATCTTCTGCGACTTCGCGAAATCGGCGACGCCGGACGTGAATTCGTCGAATATCCGGTCCTCGACGAGCAGGCGTGTTCCCGCCGTGCAGGCCTGGCCGTGGTTGAACAGGAACCCGCTGGCCACGCCGGGAATCGCGGCCTCGAGGTCGGCGTCGGAGAAGATCACCTGCGGGCTCTTGCCACCGAGTTCGAGGGACACCTTCTTCAGGTTCCCCGACGCGGCATTGACGATCTTCTTTCCGACCTCGGTCGAACCGGTGAACGCGACCTTGTCGACGTCGTCGTGACTCGACAGCGCCGCGCCGATGTCACCGAAACCGGTAAGCACGTTGAACACGCCGTCGGGGACGCCGGCCTCGGCGATCACCTCGGCGAGGAGCAGCGCGGTGAGCGGTGTCTGCTCCGCGGGCTTGAGGATCATGGTGTTCGAGCAGGTCAGTGCTGGGGCCACCTTGAACGCGGCCATCACCAACGGGAAGTTCCAGGGGATGATCTGCGCGCACACGCCGACCGGTTCGCGGGTGGTGAAGGCGTGGAAGCGGGCTCCGGGCGCCCACGGCACCGACACGGGGATGGTGCGGCCTTCGATCTTGGTGGCCCAGCCTGCGTAGTAGAAGAAGATCTCCGCGGCCCACGTCACGTCGACGGCCTTCGCGACCGCCACGGACTTGCCGTTGTCGATCGACTCGAGCTGCGCGAACTGATCGGCCCGGGCCAGAATCCCGTCACCGATCTTCCAGAGGATCCGCTGACGTTCCGCGGGAGTGAGCGAGCGCCACGGCCCGGACTCGAAGGCCCGCCGGGCCGCCGCTACCGCCCTGTCCACGTCTTCGATTCCGGCGTGCGGCACTGTCGTGATCACCTGTCCGGTTGCGGGATCGACCGTCTCGAACCTCCCGCCCGACGCCGAGTCCACCCATCGGCCGTCGACGAACATGCGCTTCGGTGACGATACGAAGTCGACGACTCGGGGGTCGAGTCCGGCGGGGGTGTGAACGACTGCAGTCATCATGTCCTCTTCGATGGGGTGAATGAATCAGTGAATGAATCTGGCTTCTGCAGAACACTTTTGGCGGTAGTTATCGCTTCGTCGTGCTGTGGCCCGAACCCACGATAAGCCCCGAATGTGTCGCCAGTCACTACCAAATCCGGATGGGAATCAGCGACTGCAGCATTCTCATTCGACTTTTCCGACCACGGCGGCACCGATTCTCATTCCGGCTTTTCGGGTCGGTGCAGCTGATCCACGGCATGTGCCGACGCGGCCCCCGGAATCGGGAGCACATTCTCCGGCCATTCTCATTCGAGGTGATCGAAAATTAATTCCGATCGGAGCATCGCGCTCGTCTCCTGCGCTAGCGTGCACTCATGCAGCCCCGGGTCGATCACTCGCTCGAGGCCGGCCGGAAAGTGTAGAGAGCAGGTGCATGGTGTCCGGTACACCGAGAATCAGAAGTAGATCACCGGTCGCCGGTCTCGAGCGGGCGCGTCTGAGTTTCGTCCAGGTGCTCGGGCAGTCCGTTTCCGCGGTCGCACCGTCGGCCGTGATGGTCACGCTGCCTGCTCTCGTCATACCCGACGCGGGCCGGGCGACCATTGCGGTGTTCGTCGCGGCGGCGATTCTGATGACGGCGGTCGGCTACTGCATCGGACAGTTCGCCACCCGGATGGTGGCCGTCAGCGGTCTCTACAGCTACATCGTGAAGGGACTCGGGGCGGTGCCCGGTTTCGGCGGAGGCTGGTCGCTTCTCGTCGGTTACGCGGCCGCGGCCATGGCGAGCACGCTCGGTGCCGCGAGTTACCTCGCCGCGCTACTCGGCCGAGTCGGGCTTCCGGCGGGGTCGCCCCTCATCGCGGTCCTCGCGGCGATCGTCGGACTGCTCGCCCTTCTCCTCATGGTCCGGGGCGTGCAATTGTCGGCGCGGATCATGCTCGCCATCGAGGTCTTCGCGATCGTGGCCGCCTCCGCCGCGTTGGTGGTCGCGTTCGTGCAATCGGTCCGCGAGGGCGCGACCCCATCCGCGGGCGGCGCGAAATCAGGTTCCGCGGTCGGGTTCGCTTTACTGCTCGCGATCACGTCGTTCGTCGGGTTCGAAAGCGCGGGCACGGTGGCGCGGGAAGCCCGCAACCCGTTCGTCGCCGTTCCCCGCGCCATCCGGTGGACCCCGATCGCCCTGGGTGTTTTGTACGTGTTCGCGGCCGCCCTGCAGTTGCCGGAGCCGGTGCGGCAGGGAGTCGACTCGCTGCCGATCGTCCTCACGTTGCCCGACACCTCGGGCGCAGGTTCGTCGACGCTGTCGATCGTCATGGAACTCGGTATTAGCGCCTCGTGGTTCGCGTGCGTCCTCGGTTCGACGACGGCGCTGTCGCGCACCCTGTTCGCGATGGGCCGCGAAGGGGTGGTTCCGAACGTGTTCGGCCGGACGCACCACCGGTTCCATACTCCGCATGTGGCGTTGACGGCCGCGATGCCGGTCGTCGTCGCGGTGCCCGTCTTCTACCTGTTCGTCAGCGGTTCGAGCCGCGACGTCCTGATCGGACTGCTCGCCGTTTCCGCCCACGGCTACGTCCTCGCGTACGTCCTGCTGTGTGTCGCGACGCCGGCGTTCCTCCGGCGGATCGGCGAACTGACTCGACTTCCCGTGATCGTCGGCGTGCTGACGGCGACCGCGATGGTCGCACTGGTCGGGTGGGCGGCGTTCTCGCGGACATATGTCGCGGGCGCGGCGACCGCCGTCTACCTGTTTCTGATGCTTGTCGGCGCCGCGGTCTTCGCGATCCGCGCGCGTCGGTCCCCTGGAATCGAAGAACGGATGGGTGTGTACGACGAGGCCGTGGCCGAAGACCTGCTGGTGCGGTACCGACCGTGGGAGGTCCGCCGATGAGTGCCGACGACAGAGCCCTGTCGGGGCGTCAGCCGAAGGCCGTCACCAGCGCACTGCGGGTGCTCGAGGAGGTGGCCCGGGCCGGCTCGGGTGTCACAGCGAAAGGCATCGCGGCCCGCCTGTCGATGCCGTCGGCGACGACGTACCGACTGCTCAACATCCTCGTGGGCGAAGGTTATGTGGTGCGGCTCCCCGACCTGTCCGGGTTCGCGCTCGGACAGAAGATCGGAATCCTCGTCGACGCGGCCGTCGTGCCCACCGTATGTGCGGCGGCGCGTGAGGTTCTCGCCGAACTGCGACTGTCGGTGCGCTTCGGGGTCCACCTGTTCTTCTACACCAACGTCGCCGTCCGCACGGCCGACGCCGACCCCGAATACCCGCCGCCGGAGGACGAGTCGTTTCTCAACCAGCACCTTTACGCGTGCGCGGTCGGCAAGCTCCTCCTCGCGGAGAAATCGGAACTCGAATCCGTGTTTCCCCGTTGGGAGCCACGGGCGCTGACAGCCCGTACGATCGTCGCGAGGAGCGAGCTGCTCGCGAATCTGGACCTGGTCCGGAGCCAGGGCTTCGCCACCCAACTCGCCGAACTCCGGGACGCGTCGGCCTGCATCGCCGTCCCCATCCGATCCGATACGGGCGCGCTCATAGCGAGCATCGCGCTGTCCGGGCACGTCGATCACCACCACCTGATGCTGAGACACGTCCCGTCGCTGCAGGAACAGGCCGGCCGGCTCGGACGGTTCATCGCCTGACCCGGATGGAAGTTCGTTCAGGTGCGGGCGGAACCGTTCTTGCCGGCGGCTCGCTCGCGAACCGTAGCGACGGCGTCACGGATCGGGGTGCGCTGTGTTCGGCCGTGACCCGGAATGAGCAGATCGGCGTCGAGGGTGGCCAGGGCGTCGAGCGACGCAAGGGCCTCCTCTTGGGAGTGATGGAACATCGGGAGCAGCAGCTGCGGACCCACTGTGCGGGAAGTGGGGTGCCCCGTCACGAGGCTGTCTCCGGTCGCCACCGCGCCGACAGACGGTAGGTAGTACGACGTGTGCCCGGACGTGTGGCCGGTGGTCGCCACCGGGAGCGGGGTGCCGGGAAGGTCGAGAGGACCCGCGGCGGGGAACTCGGCGGCGTGGGGCACGGTGACGTGACGTGTCGCGCCCGCCCGGGCGATGCGCAGGGACCACCGCAACATTCCCGGCCGCCAGATGTTCTTGACGACGTCCATCTCACCGGCCTGTTCGAGGTACTCCCGCTTGGCGTGTGATGTCTCCACCGCGGACATGTACACCGGCGTTCCGTACTTGTCGCGGAAGTGGTTGATCGCTCCGATGTGATCGATGTGCGCGTGTGTCAGGAGAATTGCCCGAACATCCTCCGGCCGGCCACCGATGGAACGAATGGATTCTTCCACGGCAGGAACGTCGGCGGGGTAACCCGCGTCGATCAGCGTCAGGTCCGTGCCATCCCGCAACAGGACCCAATTGACATCGGTCCCCGTCACACAGAACACATTCTGTTCGACCTCGACCACAGTAGGACTCGGCACAGCATCCCCCTCAGCACGTCGCGACCTTCCACGCTAGCAGCCGACACTGTATAACCGGAGGGTCACTACCGAGGGGGAGAGGGCAGACGCAGTGCGCATCCGGCGAGTACGGACGACGGCAGGAATCGAGCACGAACAATGGCACGCAGATGGGTGGACGAAGATTGAATCGGTGCCGGCATGGGCACGATCGCCCTTTACCACTGAGTGGGACATCGACACCGCGGACCGGCACCTACGCAACTCCGTCCAGTTGATGCCGTTCCAGCCGTTGTCATTTCGCGACTTCATGCTGTACGAGAAGCACAATATAGATGCGTCGCGTGGCTATGCCAGACGTTTCATGCCTGCCGCATACCGGGTGACACAGGCCTATGAAGCTCTCCGGCGAGCGCCCTTTCCCCGGTTCACCCCGCCGCGGTTGTTCTATCGGCAGCCCATGTACTACATGGGCAACCACCTGGCTTTCGTCCCGTCGGGCACCCCGATCGGTGCGCCGTCGTACTCCTCCGCTCTCGACTACGAGCTGGAACTCGGTTTCGTGTTGGCCGAACCATTACTCGACGCCACCCCAGCGGAAGCTCTCGCTGCAGTGGGCGCGTTTGTACTCGTCAACGACTTCTCCGCCCGGGACGTCCAGAAAGACGAGATGGACAGTGGCTTCGGACTGCAGAAGGCGAAGCACTTCGCGAGCTCCATGTCGCCGACCGCCGTGACAGCGGACGAAATACTGCCACACCTCGATCGGCTCACCGGCAGCGTGCGTCTCAACGGCAAGACGGTGGCCACCGTGTCGAGCGCGGGGATGCAGTGGGGAATCGGTGAGGTTCTCGCTCACGCCAGCCGGTCCGAACAACTCCTCCCCGGGGAACTGTTCGCGACGGGCACCCTCCCGGGCGGATGCGCCCTCGAGAATGGAGCTTGGCCGGAGCCGGGACAAACCCTCACCCTGACGCTCGACCGGGTAGGCGAAATCGAACACCCCATCACGGCCTGACTTCCGCCTCCGCGTCGAAATTGAGCGCCGCCTTACGCAGGTACAGATCGCGGAGCAAGGCGATCTCGGCGCCGTGATGGATGACTTCCCGGTTCACGTGCAACACGAGGGCCGCCATCGAGCGATCCGCGAACGGCCCCTCACTGGGACCGCAGGGACGGGCAAGGGCATCATCTGTCAGGCTCGCGACTCCTCGCACCCACAAGTCGTACATCTCGTCGAGTTGGTCGAGCGCCTCCGCAGCCGTACCGGCGTAGTCGAAGCTCTGGTAGTCGACCGGACGACCCCCGAAGTGACTGCTGATACGAGCCCCGAAGACGCCGACGATGATGTGGCCGAGACGCCACGCGATGGTGGTGACCGGTGGCGGATCCGGTGCAGGAAAGGCGAATTCGATCGTGAAGGCTCCGCTGCCGGCCTGCACGGGCGCGTTCGAAGTGCCGCGCGGGCGCACACTCCAGCAGTCGGGTACCGGCTCCCAGAAGTATTCGTCGTCACTCAGCCCCGCCAGCCTGCTTCGCAACTGCTGCTGCCAGTGCCAGCTCAGCTGATCACCCAGTTCGTACGACGAGTCGAGCGAGTGCATCGAAAGTACTCAGTTCTCCTGTGCCAGTTCTACATCGGGGAATTCTACGGTCACACCCTCCGCCATCGGTGGGGCCTCTCCGGCTTCGGCGTGCCGGAAGAACGTCGGCACACCGAGCGCTGCACGCAGGGTGTAGCGCCCCGGATCCGGCACCGAGAAGTTGTTCGCATAGTGGTAGAAGGTGCTGTAATAGAAATTCAGCGGCTTCGTCTCCACCACTCGACCGTCGGCGGCCACCACCTCGAGCGTGATCGGCACATTCGGCACGATCCGGCCGGTCGCTGCCTCGAACGGGATGATCTCGATGTGGTGCGTTTCTCCGGGCGCCGGCTCACGGAAGCGCTGACCGGGACCGTCCGCCTCGTACCACGGCTCGGCCGGCTCGACGATGTACGCCACCCGCCACGCCCCGGAATCCGTCTCACCACCCTCGGCGGCGATCTCTTCCTCGAGGGTCTCGTACTGCTCTGCCACGCCGGCCGGCACGGCCTCCGCTGCGGCTGAGGCGCTCGGACCAGCCGTCGCATCGGCCGAGTCGGTGCCGCTGTCACCGCAGGCAGAAGCGAGCGTCACTGCGCCGACGGCAGCAAGGGTCATGCACATGCGAGGCATCCGTTCCATAAGGTCCTCCTCAGGGCACCGTAGCGGAACAAGGCAAGGCTAAGTTAGCACCCGCGATGAATCGGATTGGGCGGAATGCACAATCCCCTCACGGGATCCGTTCGGTGTCGCCGAGAACGGTTACCTCGGGTTACGAAGTGTGTGTTCGCCTGTCGATGTCTTTGTCGACGGCGGTGGCGATGTCGTGGACGAGCCGGGAGTGCCAGTGTTTGTGTGCCTCGAGGTCGGCGGTGAGGGCGTGGCAGTCGGGGCACTCCGAGGAGGCGGGACCGGATTCGGCTGTATTTTCCATGGCGCTGCGCTTTCTGAGAGAAATCGTTGCTCTTCCACCGTGGCACGGGCGCGACCGATAGTCCACGGCCGCAGTTGATGCGCTAGACCACCCGCTCCAACGCGCGCACGTCAGCATCCAGCTTCCTGTACAACCAGTACACCGCGACGAATGCCAGCCCGGAGGCCGCGCACAAACCGAGGACCGAATCGCGCACGAGCGGAAGCTCCGCGGGTTCGAGGGTGCTGAATCCGGCCAACACCCCGACGAGGGGCACCGATGCCGTCACTGCCAGATAGACAGTGGTTCTCCGACGCAGCCCGTGTAGCACGACGGCGTCGTGCGCGGTCGTGACGCCGTGGCGCAGATAGATGGGATAAACACAGCGGACGACGTAGAACGTCGACAGAAAGAAGGTGTACGCAACGGAGATGGTGCCCGACACCAGAACAGTCGTCGCCGCATGGACCATCAACCGGGCCGGAAGGTCGGTGAACCAGCGAAGAATCATCACCCCCGCCACCGAGGCGCAGATGGCGAACACGAACGTGTTCAGCGCACACAAGTCACCCCAGACCAGTGTTCGCGACCGCACTCGCGCGAGGACGGCCTCGTCGTAGCGTCTGCCCTTACGCAAGCCGCGAGGAACCGCGAGCAAATCGCGTGACATGTACGCGTAGATGAGTACCGCAAGCGGCCAGGCACAGAGGTTGAAAACCACAGTGCTCGTGTAGAGCTTCGAATAGGTGGCATCGGACAGGCGATCGTCGAGCAGTTCCTGGAGGTGCACAGCCAGATAGATCGTCGCCAGGCCGATTCCGACCAGCGAAGACGACCACAGGACGGGAGTGGGCCATCGCGAAAGGCGTGCCCGCCAACTGTTCGGAGGCGGATAGACCAGGTCGCGGGACCTCTTCTCCAGGCACAGGTCGAGTTGCTGTGCCAATTCCGAACCGCACGGGTAGCGGTCCTCACGATCGGGCGACAGACACTTCAAAAGCACTCTGCGCAGCGCCATGGGGCAGTCCGGCGGAAGCTCCGACAGGAACCTCGACTCGACGGGCCTGCGCCGCAGTTCGAGCATGCGGGCGAGCGACGTCTCCGACTCGCCGGCGGACGTCGCGTCCGCGAATGGGCGGCGTCCCGTCAGCAGCTCCCACAACATCACGGCGAGCGCGAAGATGTCGCTTCGTGTGTCGAGGTCGGCGGCGGTCGCCGGCGAGCCCGGATGGCATGCTTCGAGCTGTTCGGGCGACATGTACGCCAATGACCCGCCGAAGTACGCCAGCGGACTTGTGCCCTTGATGCGCTTGCTGGAACTGACGTTGAAGTCGGCCAACTTCGGAATTCCCTCGGCGCTCAACAGCACGTTCGCGGGTTTGATGTCTCGGTGCAATACCCCTCGTTCCGATGCATGCTGAAGCGCGTCCGCGAGTCGCCGGCCCAACCAGGCGACTGTTTCCGGCCACGTCAGTGAGGCAGCCCGACCGCGAACGGCAGATTCGCTGGGCCGAACCTCGCCCTTGGCGGCAAGGACCCCGTCGACGGCATCGAGCAGCAATTGACCACTGCGGCGCTCCGGAGGAGTCGCGCGTAGTAGATGCACGACGTCGAGCAGCGTTCCCCCCGGGAGATACTGCATGTAGAGGAGCTTCAATTCGCCGTCCGCAATGAGTCGCTGGTCGAAGATCCGCACGATGTATTCGTGATCGAGCTGGGCGAGAGTCTGCGGCTCGATGCCATGGTTGTGGGAAATCTTGACCGCAACCAGTCGCTGCATCGATTGCTGCCGAGCGAGATACACCTGCGCGAAGGCGCCTGCCCCGATCCTCATCAGGAGGTCGAAGTCGTCGACGCGGTCGCCGACGTCGATGTTGCCGAGAACAACTTGCGCCCGTGGACGAGCGATCATCGTGCTGCGGTAGTCACTCGTGTACTCGTCGAGCTCAGGGTTTCCCGCCATGGTGGCGGCCATGGTGGCCGCGTCGACTCCGCGCGAACTTCGGCGGAGGGCGTGGAATTCTTCGTAGACCAGCTCGGCAGGAAGCGGACCATCTTGCAGCTCCGCGAACTCTTCGCGGTAGTCGGTCAGTCGTTTGGGGAAGTCGTGCCGAACCCAGCGGTATTCGAGGTCGATCTTGATCAATTCGATCAGTATCGATCGCCGCTCGGCCGGTTCACGGGGTAAGTAGGCGGACAGGTCAGGTGGGGACCCGGACCCCCAAGCCTCCGAAAATTGTGCCACCACGGTGGCAAGCGCTGTGCGGGTTCGTTCAGCTGATTCGACCAGATCGGTCGGCTCGTACATCGGTAGCTCGGAGTGCCGCCCGAGGCCATCACACAGCGGCTACGCGCGCTGTGGCCTTGTTTCGTTGTCGCCCCACATTGTGTCCTTCCGCCGAGTCTCCCCCGCTCAAGGGTATCGCTCCGATACGAGCGTATGGGCGCAAAGAGGGGGATCGCCCGCGTTCGAGTATTTGTCTGCAACTGCTCCGATGCGGCACCAGAGCCGCCCGCTACGAGGCACGATAGATCAAGGCGTGGGCACTGCTGACACAGTCTCCGCCGTCGACCACCGACGGCGATCGTGAGGGTTGACGAAATGATAAGCACGACATCGGTCGTGGGCCGCCGCGTACTGGGGCTGGTGTTCTTCCTTGTCCTGGCTCTGTTCCTGGCCGTCACGATCGGCATGTTCGACAAGACGTTCACCAAGGTGGTCAAGATCGGACTGGTCACCGACACCGTCGGAAATGCGCTCCCGCCCAACGCGGACGTCAAGGTGCGTGGCCTGATCGTCGGAGAGGTGCGCTCGGCCTCCACCAAGGAGGGTGAGGTCACCTTGGATCTGGCCATTCAGCCGGACAAGGCCGAGCTCATTCCGTCCAACGCGACGGCGCGATTGTTACCCAAAACCCTGTTCGGCGAACGGTACGTGTCGCTGATCGTGCCGGAGGGGGACACGGCTCCGCCGATCCAGGCCGGTGACGTTCTCGAGCAGGACAAGAGCGGGAACGCCGTCGAGATCGGCGAGGTCCTCGACGGCTTGCTGCCGCTGCTGCAGGCGATCCCGCCGCAGGACCTGGCGAACACGCTCGGCGCCCTGTCGCAGGGACTCAGTGGACGCGGCACCGAACTCGGTCTGACGCTCGATCGGCTCGAGGAGATCTTCGCCGGACTCAACACGGAGCTTCCTGCCATTCAGGAGGACCTGCGGGGTATCGCGGACTTCTCGCAGACGTATTCGGAGGCGGCACCGGACCTGGTCAACGCGCTCGACAACCTGCGCACGACGGGGAACACGGTCGTCGAGAAGCAAGGTGAGATCTCGCGGCTTCTCTCGGGGCTCATCGGAACGAGTTCGTCCACCGCGGACCTTCTGCACACCAACGCCCAGAACATCGTCATGATCGCCGCCGATTCGCGTGAAGCACTGCAACTCCTCGGCCGTTACTCTCCGAGCTTCGGTTGCACCTTGGCGGACTTCGTGAAGGCCGCACCGATCGCCCGTGAGCTACTCGCGCTGGACGATCCCAATCCAGGCGGTCGAGGGACTGTTCAGTTCATCAACCCGAAGGGTCGCTACCTGCCCAACCAGGACGAGCCGCGCCTGCTCGACGATCGCGGACCCGCCTGCTACGACAACGTCACCGCACCCGGCGGCAAGTTCCCGCAGTACCCGGGTGGATCGTTCAACGACGGCTCCTACCAGGTGCCCACGCGGAATCCCGGCCCCCCGAGCATCGAATACTTTCCCGCGCCGGCCGGCGTCCCGGATCAGGTTCCGGGATGGGGCGCCGAGGTCGTGCCCGCCAGTTACGCGGGTTCGAAGATGGAGCAGGACACGTTGGACGTCGTCTACGGCGAGGCCGGGGGAATTGCGCCGGAAGACGTGCCGAGCTGGACAACACTCGTCGGCGCGCCGACCATCAGGGGAACCGAGGTGACCTTCGAATGACGACGGTCAGGGCCGCTGCGCGGGCCGAGAACAGACATACACCGATCTCACAGCTCACCTCGAGGTTGTCTGCACGTGCCGCTGTTTGCATGGACCTCACAAGGAAGCAGCTATGGAGGGCTCATGACCGACAACGCACGCCATCACTCCGCGGACGCGCACGAACACGACCGCGGACTCACCCACGACCTGAGGACGATGCTCTCGCGCCGCCGCGCCTTGTTCGTGCTCGGAGCGGCGGGCGCGTCTGCACTCGCCGCGTGTTCGTCCTCCGGATCGACCATCACTGCGACGTCCGCGTCGAGCGAAGAGGCAGCGTCGTCGGCCGTCGCCACCGACGGCACCTGTGTGGCAGCGGCGCCGCAGGAAACAGCCGGGCCTTACCCGGGTGACGGTTCCAACGGGCCTAACGTTCTGATCGAGTCGGGCGTGGTGCGTCAGGACATCCGCAGCAGCTTCGGGTCGTACTCGGGCACCGCGGAGGGCGTCCCGACGACCATCGAATTGTCACTTCAGGATTTGTCGAACGACTGCGCGGCCGGGACAGGCATGGCCGTCTATCTATGGCATTGCAACCGGGACGGAGAGTACTCCCTCTATGGCCAGGACATCGCCGAGCAGAACTATCTGCGCGGCGTCCAGGTGGCGGACTCTGCCGGAGCCGTGTCGTTCACGTCCATCTTCCCGGCCTGCTACTCGGGGCGCTGGCCACATATCCATTTCGAAGTGTTCGACTCCCTGGAAGCCGCGGTGGCGGGAGAGGATCCGCGGTTGACCTCGCAGATCGCGATACCGCAGGACGCGTGCGAGAAAGTCTTCGCCTACGACACCGGATACGCGAAGAGCGTGAGCAACTTGTCGGACGTGTCTCTGCAATCGGACAACGTCTTCGGTGACGGTTGGGACGCCGAGTTGGCGACCGTGACGGGTGAACCCGCCGGCGGAGTGACGATTTCCATCACGATCGGTGTCGCGGAGAAGTCGGCGAACACCGAGTCCGCTCCCGCAGCCCCGCCGGCCGGTGGTCCGGGTGGCGGGCAGCCCCCCTACGGGTCCTCGCGGCCGGTAGGTCCGGGGTCCGAACGAATAGCACTGGGGTGCAGGTAGTTCGACCCTGTGCGTCGTTCCCGATCCAGGGTGCGACGAACTGTTCAGGCACTGATTCCTGCGGTGAGGATGGCGGCGAGTTCGCGGTAGGCGTGGGCGTCGTCGAGGCCGGTGCTGTCGCGGACCCCGCGTTGCTGAATGCGCACCATCATGGTGGTCACGAGATCGGCGGCGAACGCGGCATGGACGTCACGGAAGTCTCCGCCGGCCACACCGTCGTCGATCAAAGCCTTGACGCGCCCGGCCGCGATCTGTGTGTTCTGCTCGTAGACCTCGCGGGCCGGCGGGAAGGCGTCGAGGTCGGCCATGAACTGGTCGGACGCGGCCGTAAGTGCGGTCCCGACTGCGGACAGGTAGGCGCTGATCCGCTCTCGGGCCCCGTTGATTTCTGCGATGTGCGACTCGACGTCCTCGGTGGCGCGGCGGAAGAAATGCACCGTGGCCTCCCGGACGAGCTGCTCCTTGCTGTCGGCGAGGGTGTAGAGGGTGGATTTGGAGCACCGCAGCCGCGCGGCGATCTCGTCGAGAGTCAGATGGGCGAATCCTTCGGCCAGGAAGAGGTCGACCAGCGCGTCGAAGAGCTGGGTGCGCCGTCGCGTCGCGAATCCCGGTCGGGTGATCTGCTCCATACACCGGATAGTACTGGCGCATTCCTTGCAGTACTACTTTCGCATCAGTACTGTGGGCCGTAGCTCAGTACTGTTCTGTCGTCTTCTCGAGGAGAAATTTCGTGGCCGTCGATCGTTTGCTGCCCACCGACGAAGCTCGTGACCTGATTCAGCTCACGCGCGATGTCGCCGACAAGGTCCTGGCGCCGATCGTCGACGAGCACGAAAAGTCCGAAACGTATCCCGAGGGGGTCTTCGCCACCCTCGGTGAGGCCGGACTGCTGAGCCTGCCGTATCCGGAGGAGTGGGGCGGCGGCGGACAGCCCTACGAGGTGTACCTGCAGGTTCTCGAGGAAATCGCCGCCCGGTGGGCGGCGGTCGCGGTGGCGGTCAGCGTCCACAGCCTCGCCTGCCATCCCCTGATGGCCTTCGGCACGGACGAGCAGAAGCAGCAGTGGCTTCCGGACATGCTGGGCGGCAACACCATCGGCGCGTACAGCCTGTCGGAGCCGCAAGCCGGATCGGATGCCGCCGCGCTGGCATGCAAGGCTGCCGCGACTGATGGCGGATATGTGGTGAACGGTGCGAAGGCGTGGATCACCCACGGCGGAATTGCCGATTTCTACAATCTCTTCGCCCGTACCGGCGAGGGGTCGAAGGGCATTTCCTGCTTCCTGGTACCGAAGGGCACCGAGGGCCTCTCGTTCGGCAAGCCCGAGGAGAAGATGGGCCTGCACGCGGTACCCACGACGTCGGCCCACTACGACGACGCCTTCGTCCCGGTCGAACGGCGGATCGGCGCGGAGGGGCAGGGTCTGCAGATCGCCTTCAGTGCACTCGATTCCGGGCGCCTCGGTATCGCCGCCGTCGCCGTCGGTCTCGCCCAGGCCGCGCTCGACGAAGCCGTGAGCTATGCCAAGGAACGGTCGGCATTCGGCAAGAAGATCATCGACCACCAGGGGCTCGGATTCCTGCTCGCCGACATGGCCGCCGCAGTCGACTCGGCGCGCGCCACCTACATCGACGCAGCGCGCCGCCGTGATGCCGGACTGCCCTACTCCCGCAACGCTTCGGTGGCCAAACTCGTCGCCACCGACGCGGCCATGAAGGTCACCACCGACGCCGTCCAGGTGCTCGGCGGCTACGGCTACACCCGCGACTTCCGCGTCGAGCGGTACATGCGGGAAGCGAAGATCACCCAGATCTTCGAGGGCACCAACCAGATCCAACGATTGGTTATCAGCCGCACCCTCGCCGGCAACTGACTACTTCACCAGAGGCGGGTCGGCGCACCGTGTGGTGTGCCGACCCGTCGTCTTGCCTGTTTCAGCTGAGCAGTTCGTAGATCAGCAGGCCGGACAAAGACAGGATCGAGACGAAACCGAGCGCCCCGATGACGTTCTTCCACCAGGTGTTGCGGAGGTTGCCCATCAGCTGGGAGTTGTTGCTCATCACGAAGAGCAGGAACCCGAGGAACGGTGCGATCAGGACAGTCAGCGCCTGAGCGACGATGATGAGCTGGACCGGCGACTTCGTGAACAGGATCGTGATGACGAGACCGAAGGCGAGGATCACGGCGCTGGTGCGTTTGGCCGTCAGCGTGCTGGGCGAAGGTCCTTTGTCGAGCGCGTCCGAGAGCATGGTGCCGCCGGCGGTGGCGTTGGCAACCATCGCGGAGAACGCGGCCCCGGACAGGCCGAGGGCGAAGATCGTCGATCCGACGGGGCCGGCGAGTGGTTCGAAGATCTTTGCCAGGCCGGCGAGAGTGGTTGCTTCGGTGTCCGCCCGTCCGAGGACGGCGGCCGCGACGATGATGACGAGCGAAGTCATGATGCCCGGTGCCACGATGCCCGGAACGGTGTCGGCAATGGTGGTCTGCCGGTATTCGGCCGCGGTGCGCTTTCGTTCGTGGGTGCCGTACGAGGTGAAGAAGGCGGCGTTGAGCGAGAAGTTGGTGCCGACCAGGGCGACGACGAGGAGTTGTCCGCCGGGCGGGATGGAGGGGACGAGCCCGTTCACGGCCTGAAACCAGTCGGGCTGGGCGATGACGGCGCTGATGACGAAGGTGGCCGCCAGCAGCGCGACTATCACCAGCAGGACTCGTTCGACGGTGCGGTATACGTTGCGGAACAACAAGATCAGACCGACGAAGGTGGTACAGACCGCGGACCAGATGAGCGGGGACCCACCGAAGACCATGGACAGACCCAGACCGGAACCGACGGCGTTACCGACCGAGAAACACAGGGTGATGATGAAGACGCCGACTCCGGCGGCGACGCCGACACGGCGACCCAGCACGTCTTTCACCGAGCTGATCATGGACACCGGCGTGCGGATACCGAGTCGGACGCTCATGTCCGCGTAGACGAGCATGAAAACGGTCGAGAGGGCGATGACCCAGATCAGGGAATAGCTGTATTCACTGCCGGCCTGGACGGCGCTGGCGAGGTTGCCGGGACCGAACTGCCACGCGCCGGCGATGAACGCGGGCCCCGCCATCGTCAGGGTGCGGACCCAGGTGCGTTGCGCCCGGCGCGAGCCGGCGGGTGGTCGAGGAGTGTCCGCGACCACAGCATCGCCTCCGGCCGATTCGACTGACGTACGAGATTGCTGACTCATTGTGAGCCTACTTTCTGGTGTTCGAACCGCCGATGCGGTGTGCGGCGCTGACGTGTGGTCGGCGCCGCCGGCTCGAAGGGAAGCTACGGCGACGTACGGCCGCGGTGGGCCGGGGCTACTGGGGGCGCTGCCCGGCCCGGAATATCCGGGCCGGGCCGGCGGGAACGCGCACGGCAGATTCCGGGAAATGCCCGGGAACTGGTCCGACGGGGTGTGCTGGGTCAGGCGGGAACGGTGACCGCGGACAAGCCGGCCGACTGCAGGGCCGCGGCGATCTCGGCACCGGCACCCTCGGCCAACGGAAGCAGCGGCGGGCGGACGGTGGCGTGCTCGAGGATGCCGCGGGCCACCAGACCTTCCTTGAGCGCGACGGTGCCCTCCATGTGCGAGCCGCGGTGATAGACATTGGCCGTCACCGGCAGCAGGCGGTCGTGGATGGCCCGGGCCGCGGGGTAGTCCTTGGCCTTCCCGGCTGCGATCAGCTCGACCAGCGGCTCGGGAGCGAGGCCGCCGTAGCCGACCAGCAGGCCGTCGACGTCGAACACCGTGTGCAGCAGATACTCGTCGTGGCAGCTCAGAATCTGCAGGTCGGGGTTCTCGCGGCGCAGGACCGGGATCTCACGGTCCCACCGGCGCATGTTCCGCACCCCGTTCTTGGTGGCGAACACGCCCGGCTGAGCGGCGATCTCGAGCTGGGTGTCCAGGTTGTACGTGGCCTTGGTGACGTCCGGGTACTGGAACAGAATCAGCGGCAAGCCCGACCCTTCATAGATCGCCTTGTAGCGATCCTGCGGTGCACCCTCCTGGTAGCCGAACCGCAACCACCCATGGGATGGGTAGACCAGGCCGGCGGAGGCGCCGGCGTCGACCGCCCGGCGCGCTTCTTCCACGGAGACGGCGGTCCCTTCGCCGGTGATGCCGGCGATGATGGGCAGCCGGCCGTCCACGGAGTCCTTGAAAGCGGCGATGACGCGAACCTGCTCGTCCTGGGTGAGGAAGGTTCCCTCACCGGCGTGGCCGAGCACGACCAGGCCCTTGACGCCGTCGACACTGCCGAGCCACGAGCCGAGGCGCGCGATGGCGTCGTAGTCGACGTCGCCGTCACGGGTGAAGGGTGTTACCGGCGCCGGAGTGAGTCCGCGAAGGTCGAGTGTGCTCATGATTCTCTTTCCGATCGACGTTGTGCAAACGTTCCCGGGAACGTTCCCGTGAACGATTTCATCGTGCAGTAGAATCGGCGATTGTGTCAAGCGTCACGTGACCGTGGCGGTGTGAACGGGACGTCACCGTGGGTTCGCGGCGGCGCCGGGGAGGTAGACAGGAAGATCGTGGAAGCAAACGCACACGGCAAGAATCGGGTAGTGACTCTGCGTGAGGTCGCGGAGGCCGCGGGGGTAAGCACCTCGACGGTGAGCCGCGTGCTCGACGACCGGGTGCCGCCGTCGCGGTCGGCGACGGCCGAACGCGTCCGCGCGGTCGCCGATCAACTCGGCTACCGGCGCAACACCTTCGCCTCCAGCCTCCGGCGCGGCCACACCGCCACCATCGGGGTGCTGGTGCCGCGGCTCAGCGACACGGTCATGGCGCTGATGTTCGAGGCGATCGGGCGGGCTGCGCATCGGCTCGGTTACTTCACCGTCGTCGCGACCACCGGCGACGACCCCGCCGACGAGCAACAGGCGGCGCAGACTCTCCTCGGTCGCAATGTCGACGGCCTGATCATCGCCTCCAGCCGCCGCGAAGACCCCCTCCCGCGGCAACTGAGAGAACAAGGCCTGCCGCACGCGCTGGTGTTGCGCACCGACGGCGTCAGCCCGTCCTCGATCGGTGACGACGAGGCCGGTGGCTACCTCGCCACCCGGCACCTGATCGACCTCGGGCACACAGACATCGCGGTGCTGTCCGGCCCGCTGTTCACCTCGACCGCCACCGGGCGCCTCGCCGGCGCGATGAAAGCCGTTCGCGAAGCAGGGATCACCCTCGATCCGGACTGGATCATCGAGTCCGGATTCGGAATCGAGAGTGGCGAGGACGCCGGACGTCGGCTCGTCGCCTCCTCGACTCGTCCGACAGCCGTCTTCGCCGCGAACGACAACCTCGCGCTCGGAGTCATGGCCGCAGCGCACCAACGGTCGCTCTCTGTCGGTGAGGATCTGGCCCTGGTCGGTTACAACGACATCCCACTCGCGCAGCGACTGCCGGTTCCCCTGACCTCGGTGCGCACCCCATTCGACCAGATCGCCGCCACTGCCCTCGATCTGCTGTTCTCTTCCGCAGCGATCAGCGATCCGATCCGGCGTGCTCTGCCCACCCTGATCCCGAGACGCTCTTCGGGACCGCACAAATCGCCAAACTGAACGGCGCTGGAGAGGAAGTGCCCAAGGTATGCGAAGTCGACTGCACTTTCGAATCCGATCCGAACAGTGACCCGTTGCCGCATACCGCGCCGAGGATTCCTGTCAGAGTTCGGGATGGGCGGCGGTGTAGGCGTCCCAGACCTCGGGACGCAATCGGCCGCGGTCAGGCACGGGGAAGCCCTGGCCGCGGGCCCACGCGCGAACCTCGGAGGTGGACGGCGCGGGCGCCTCGGCGGGAGTGTCGTTATCCGCCGGTGCGCCCGAGGCGGGTGCTGCGGTGTCGACATCGGCCCAGATGTGGGCGGCCGCAAGGTACCGGTAGGTCCATTGTTCGGCGAGGGCGCGGGTTTCGCAGAAGACGAGCGGCACGTTCGGCCAGCGAATCTGGAGTTCGGCGAGCCCGTCCGCGACGACGGCGGGCCGGACCCGGTCGAGGGCGTATATCGCCGAGTAGCGGTCCTCCACCACGACGGCGGCGCGGGGTAGCGCAGCGAGTTCGGCGAGGGCATAGCGCAGCTTTCCGCTGGTAAGGCTCGATACCAGGTCGGGGAGTGATTTGCGTTCGACCGAAGCGATCAAGGTGTCCTCGCGCAGCAGTCCGTAATCTCCACACGGTAGGGCGCGTTTGACCGTGGTGACCTGCTGGTCGGTGAACCGGTACGGGTATCGCTCGTGCGAGTCGACGACGATGTGCAGGTCGGCGATCCCGGCGGCGCGGGCGGTGGGGGTGCTGACCTTTGGTCGGGCTTGTTTACGGGTGCGCGGGGACTGCCAGAACACCATGTCGCGGCCGCGGGCGGTGGTGAAGACGATCTGGGACCGATTCTCCCTTCCGCGGTCGAGGATGAGGTCGATGGCGGCGCCGCGCCGGGCGCACGACCGCAGTCGTACGCGTTCGACAACCTCGGGGTGTTCTGGCCACTCGCTGATCGGAACCGGGTGGCAGTACAGCGCTTTGGTGCGGGGCCAGGTTCCTGCGGTGCGCAGCACGAGGCCGCCGTCGATGGGCAGCCGGAGCAGATAGGGCAGCTTGGAATCCGGGTCCGGATTGGCAGGCATGAGCAACTCCACACCCGTAGGGTCTCACTGATCTCTGCTCTACACGGTGAAGACGGCGCCGGTTTCATGTCCGGGTGAGGCTCGTGCTCGGCTCCGAGGACGGCCCCGCCGAGTGTGGTCGATGAATCGTCCGGAGACGACGCCGATTCGGATACGTCGACGCGGGACTGACACCGGTGCCCACAGGTGACCCGCTAGAAAGGCAGCATGCCGCGGTTGTCGCGGTCACAGCGGAGTTGACTGCGGCCGGCTTCGCGCACGGTCACGAGATCGGTCGCGGCGGAACCATACGAACGACAAGCTTTCAGCGGCGAGGCCACCGAATACGCGACGACGCCCGGGAGAGCAGCCACTGCTCGGCCCGGGCGCCGCGAACCTACGTGCCGCCGGTCAGACCACGGACATCGCATCAGCGGCGTCGACCGCGGGGTAGATGGGGTACTCCACACCGGACAGGTACTGGACAGTGCGCACCACCTGGCACGAGTATCCGAACTCGTTGTCATACCAGACGTAGAGGATGGCGGTGTCGCCGTCGACGATCGTCGCGTTCGCGTCGACGATGCACGCGGCGCGCGAACCGATGAAGTCACTGGACACGGCGTCGGTTGCAGCGGTGTAGTCGAGGTTCCGGCTCAGCGCTCCGGTGAGCGACTCCTGGCTGAGATGCGCGAGCACCTCCTCCCGGGTGGTCTCGCGACCCAGCTGAAGGTGGAGGATCGCGACGGAAACGTCCGGAGTGGGAACGCGGATCGAGTTGCCAGTGATCTTGGCCTTCAGCTCGGGGAGCGCCTTGGCGACCGCCGACGCGGCTCCGGTCTCCGTGAGCACGAGGTTGAACGGCGCCGAACGACCACGACGGTCGGCCTTGTGGTAGTTGTCCAGGAGGTTCTGGTCGTTGGTGAACGAGTGCACGGTCTCGACGTGCCCTCGGGACACACCGAATTCGTCGTCCATGGTCTTCAGCGGCGGGACGATGGCATTGGTGGTGCAGGACGCGCAGGACACGATCTGCTCGTTCGGGTCGAGGTCGCGGTGATTGACGCCGTGCACGATGTTCGGGACGTCTCCCTTGCCGGGGGCGGTGAGCACCACCTTCGCGACGCCGGGGCGGAGGTGCTTCGACAGTCCGTCGCGGTCGCGCCAGATTCCGGTGTTGTCGATCAGGATGGCGTTGTCGATGCCATGCTCGGTGTAGTCGAGGCTCTCCGGGTCGTTGCTGTAAATGAACTTGATGACGTTGCCGTTGGCGATCAGCGTGTTGTTGTCTGTGTCGACCTTGATCGTGCCGTTGAACTGCCCGTGGACGGAGTCACGGCGCAGCAACGATGCGCGCTTGATCAGATCGTCGCTGCCACCCTTGCGGACCACCACGGCACGTAGGTTCAGCCCGTTGCCCGAACCGGCCTTCTCGATGAGCAGTCGAGCGACGAGGCGACCGATACGCCCGAATCCGTACAGGACCACGTCCTGGGGCTGCGCGGGACTCGTGTGGGCGCCGCCGACCAGGTCGGCGAGGCTCCGTGCAACGAACTCTGGGACCGATGCTCCGTCACCGTTGGCGCGATAGGCCATCACCAGCAGTCCGAGGTCGACCTTCGAGGGCCGAAGGTCGAGGTGAGTCAGCGCTTCGAGGAAGGGGAACGTCTCCTCGACGGACAGTTCGTCGCCGCTGATCTGCCGGGCGAAACGATGGGTCCGCAGGATACTGATGACCGACTTGTTCACCAGGGAGCGGCTGTGAAGCAGGATCGTCACCGAACGTCTGCGGTGCAGGCCGCCGATGATCGGGATCATCGCCTCCGCGAGAGCTTCCTCGGAGTTCCACTGGGCCAGTTCCACTGTGCTCACTGCGCTTGTCTGCCTTCCCGGCTCATGTGTCCTTGGATCGGATGCCGGCGAGCGCACACCCTTCCACCAGCAGTGACCTGGATCACCGGAGCCGGTTTCGTGACTCGCGGACACCGGCGCGCCCGACGCCTCATCATAAGGAAGCGTTTCTTCGGACCGACAAGGCGGTCGCCGAAGCGTCCGGTGGGACGAGCATCCGGACAGGCAACAGGCCGAGTACAGGAGGAGAGAGGGGCGGCGGCAGCAAGCAGGCAAGCTGCTGGAACTGTCGCGAAACTACCCCCGCGCCATGTCCACGAACTTGGACAGGTGGAGCTGGTGCGCCACGGTGATGGTGGCGGTGGGGCCGTTACGGTGTTTGCCGAGGATCAGGTCGGCTTCTCCGCCGCGTGGGTCGTCGCGTTCGGTGGCGTCGGGGCGGTAGAGCAGGATCACCATGTCGGCGTCCTGCTCGAGGGAGCCGGATTCACGAAGGTCGGCCACCTGAGGACGCTTGTCCTGGCGCTGTTCGGGGCCACGGTTGAGCTGGCAGATCGCGACCACCGGGACCTCGAGTTCCTTCGCCAGAAGCTTCAGGCTACGGGAGAATTCGGAGACTTCCTGCTGACGGGATTCGACCTTCTTGCCGGAGCTCATCAGCTGCAGGTAGTCGATGACGATGAGCTTGATGTCGTGTTTCTGCTTGAGCCGCCGGGCTTTTGCGCGGATCTCCATCATGGTGAGGTTGGGCGAGTCGTCGATGAAAAGCGGCGCCTCACTGATCTCGCTCATGCGCCGGGCGAGCTTCGTCCAGTCGTCGTCCGTCATCTTGCCGGAACGCATGTCACCGAGCTTGATCTTCGCCTCCGCTGACAGCAGACGCATGACGATCTCGGTCTTGCTCATCTCGAGCGAGAACATGACGCTGGCCATGCCGTGCTTCACGGAGCACGAGCGCAAAAAATCCATTCCCAGGGTCGACTTACCCACACCGGGCCGCGCTGCGACGATGATCATCTGCCCGGGGTGGAGGCCGTTGGTGATTTCGTCGAGTTCGACGAAGCCGGTGGGCACGCCCAGGGAGATGCCGCCGCGACTGGCGATGGAGTCGATCTCGTCCATCGTGGGCTGCAGGAGTTCCTCGAGGGGGACGAAGTCCTCGGTGGTGCGGCGTTCGGTGACCTCGAAGATCTCTGCCTGTGCGCGGTCGACGACCTCGGCGACGTCCTGCCCGTCGGCGCCGGTGTAGCCGTACTGGACGATGCGGGTGCCGGCGTCGACGAGGCGACGCAGGATGGCTTTCTCGGCGACGATCTCGGCGTAGTAACCGGCGTTAGCGGCCGTGGGCACGGTCTGGGTCAATGTCACCAGGTAGGAAGCACCACCCACCCGGCGGAGCTCACCACGACGGTCCAGTTCCGCCGACACCGTCACGGGGTCGGCGGGCTCACCGCGGCTGTAGAGGTCGAGGATCGCGTCGTACACCGATTGATGCGCGGGACGGTAGAAGTCGCCCGGACGAAGCACCTCGAGCACGTCGGCGATGGCGTCCTTGCTGAGTAGCATGCCGCCGAGGACCGACTGCTCCGCCGCCATGTCCTGAGGTGGCTGGCGACCGAACTCTTCACCGGGTTCCGCGTCGGGCGGCCCCGGGTATTCGGAACGGCCCCGATCGTCTACTACAGCCACTCGACCGACCTTCCCCATCACTGTTGCGCCGCTCGGAAACTGCAGTCCCCGTGGTGCACGAACCTTTTGTACTCGGCCCTACCGACAACCTTCGCAGGCTCTCCGCGAGAGCCGGCTCCGGAATCGTGAGACACGCCGGGACGACGTTAGGGATTAGCCAAGCCGTGTACAAACCAGCCTGTGTACACAGCTGGGGACAAAATGTGGAAACCGCTGGGTACGTTTGTTAACCCCATGGGGATAACCTGAGGATAAGTACACATCACATTCCCATACCCACAGGTCAGCACCGTTTTTCACGCTTTCCCCACTGTGGATGAAAACCCGTTCGGCGTGTCTCTCGCGTCGACCAGTCGGGCGTGTTGAGTTCGTCTCCACCGCGCACGCGTATGATCCAGGTCACTCGACGCAGAATGCGCGGCTAACTTCCAGACACACCCTGGAATGCATGGTCCCGGCCAGTTCACGACCCGAAATGTCCGAGAAATCCGCATGGACAGACGCGGGCCCCCACACGCCGAAGCGCGTGGGGGCCCGTGCAGCGAACGAGTCGACTAGGCGGCGACGACGTTCAGGTGGAACTTGGCGACCACGTCGGGGTGCAGGTTCACGACGATGGCATGCTTGCCGGTCGCCTTGATGTGAGCCTTCGGCAGCTCGAGGCTGCGCTTGTCGACGACGGGTCCGCCTGCGGCCTTGATGGCACCGGCGACATCAGCCGCGGTGACCGAGCCGAACAGCTTGCCCGAGTCACCGGCGGTTTTGACCGTCAGCGACACGTTCTCGAGACCTTCGATGGCAGCCTTGAGCTCCTTGGCATGATCGAGACCACGCACAGCGCGAGCTTCCTGAGCACGACGGATGCCCTCGACCTGCTTCTCGGCGCCACGGCTGGCAACAATGGCCAGGCCGCGGGGCAGCAGGTAGTTACGGCCGTAGCCGTCCTTGACCTCGACGGTGTCGCCAGGCGCACCGAGGTTGTCCACGTCAGCGGTGAGGATGAGCTTCATGTCTTCCCTCCCTTTCCTTAGCGAGCCACGGTGGCGTAAGGCAGCAACGCCACCTCACGTGAGTTCTTGACGGCAATGGCAACGTCGCGCTGGTGCTGGACGCAGTTGCCGGTGACACGGCGCGCGCGGATCTTGCCGCGGTCGCTGACGTACTTACGCAGAAGCGTCGTGTCCTTGTAGTTGATCTGCGTGTTTTTTTCTTTGCAGAAAGCGCAGACCTTCTTCTTCATTACCTTGTCGCGCAAGGGCGGCTTCGGCATTTGTTCGCTCTTTTCTGGATGTTCCGATCAGGTACGGATCAGAACGGGGGCTCGTCGCTCCCACCACCAGAGCCTCCGAAGGAGCCGGACGCCTGCGGCGCACTACCCCACGGATCGTCTCCGCCAGTGTTGGATTGCGGACGTCCGCCGCCTGAACCGCCGGAGGAACCGAAGCCACCACCGCCGCCGCCACCACGGTTGGCCTTGTTGACCTTGGCCGTGGCGTACTTCAGCGAGGGGCCGATCTCGTCGACCTCGAGCTCGACGACAGTGCGCTTTTCACCTTCACGAGTTTCGTAGGAGCGCTGCTTGAGCCGGCCACTCACGATTACTCGCGAGCCGCGGGTCAAGCTCTCCGCCACGTTCTCGGCTGCTTCGCGCCAGATGTTGCAACGCAGAAACAGGGCTTCGCCGTCTTTCCATTCATTGGTCTGACGGTCGAAGGTGCGGGGCGTGGACGCAACGGTGAAGTTCGCGACCGCGGCACCCGCGGGGGTGAATCGAAGCTCCGGATCAGCCGTCAAGTTTCCGATGACGGTGATGACGGTGTCGCCTGCCATATGGTTCCTCCTGCAGAATGTGGAGTTCGGTTGGTCACGAGCCTAGGGCTGGTGGCCGACAGAAATCACTTGTTGTGGCGCAGAACCTTCGTACGCAGCACCGACTCGTTCAGACCCAGCTGACGGTCGAGCTCCGCAACGGTGGCGGGAGTAGCGCTGATATCGATCACCGCGTAGATGCCTTCGCTGTGCTTCAGGATCTCGTAGGCGAGACGACGCTTACCCCAGACATCGACCTTGTCGATTTTGCCGCCGTCCTGGCGAACAACATTGAGGAACGTATCCAGCGAAGGAGCGACAGTGCGCTCGTCCAGGCTGGGGTCAAGGATGACCATCAATTCGTAATGACGCATAAGACCTCATCACCTCCTATGGACTAGTGAAACGGCCACGGGCTGTCCGTGGCAGGAGGGTCGTTGCGTCAGCAACCTTTGCAGGCTACATGACGAGCCCCTGACCAGCGAAATCAGAGCGCAGGTGTGGCAGCGATCGCGACGGGGTATCAGGCGGGAACGTCGACAACGGGAGGCACGCATGACATCGGACAAGAAGTTCGACAAGGGCGACGAGGTCGAGTGGAAAACTCACGGCACCACCACGTCCGGCAAGGTCGAGGAGAAAATCACGGAGGATACCGAAGCCGCCGGACGGACGGTGCGCGCCTCCGAGGACGACCCGCAGTACCGGGTGCGCAGCGACAAGAGCGGGAAGGACGCCGTCCACAAGCCGGATGCACTCGACCGGAAGGACGACTGACGATGGCGGACGACGAGGAAACGTGGAAGGAATTCCGCGACGCCGTCAATATGACCCCGGGTGAACTCGCGAAGTGGCTCGAGACGGAGGAGTCGAAATCCGTCGGCCAGAAGTCGGGCGGCGGGGAGTCGACCGGGCACGCCAGCGGCCGGCGGATCGTCGAGGTGACCCGGACGAAGAAGGCCGACCTTGAGCAGGCCGACTACGAGCACATGCGCAAGGTCGTCGGATACGTGCACCGGCACCTCGCGCAGAGACCGTCCGGTGACGTCCGGGACACCCACTGGCGCTACTCGCTGATGAACTGGGGCCACGATCCGCTGAAGGAGTGACCCGGTTTGTCGTCGCACAGGGGGCCCGGCGCGCCCTAGTGTGGATTCATGCACATCGGAGCTCGGCAGCGAACGTCGATCACGGCTGTCGTCGTCGGGTTGTGCGGCCTGTCCATGCTCGCCGGATACCTGAACAAAGCCCGGTGCACGGGGGCGCCGTTCGACGCCGCGGGCCGTAGCCTGATCTTCGACCGCATCAAGGACACCCAGGTCTGCTACTCCGACATCCAGTTCCTGTGGGTCGGGCGCGACATCAACCTGCACGTCTTCCCGTATGTCAGCGGGGGGATCAATGCCGACGGCATGTTGACCGGCGGCACCGTGGAGTATCCGGTTCTCAGCGGGATCCTCATGTGGCTGGGCGGAATCGGTTCGCACACCGACGCCGATTTCCTTCTGCATTCGGCCCTGATCCTGGCACCGTTCGGTCTGCTCACCGCCTGGATGCTGGGTCGTCTCGGTGGTTGGTGGGCACTGCTGTGGTCGGCCACCCCGCCGCTCACGCTCTACGCATTCCACAACTGGGAACTTCCCGTTGTGGCCACGTCGGTGGCCGCCATCTTCGTGATGAGCATCGAGCGTTTCCCCTTCCGCTCCCGCGCGGTCGTCGCCGCGGTCCTCCTTGCCGTCGGGTTCTGCCTGAAGCTGTACCCTGGCGCGTTCGTCCTTCCCCTCATTGCGTATGTCCTCACCCAGAACCGCACGGCGGACCGCCGGTACGACGTCCGGGGTGCCGTCACGGTCGCGGCCGCGGCGATCTGCACGGTGGTCGCCGTCAATCTGCCGTTCGCGCTCATCTCCTACAGCGGCTGGCGGGCGTCGTTCACCTTCCAGGAGAACCGTCAGGCCGACATGACCACCAACTCCATCTGGTATTGGGGTCTGCGGCCACACTTCGGCACGATCGGCCTCGACACCCCGGTGCCTGCCTACGACCAGACCGTCGGCCTCCTGTCGCCGCTTCTCGTCTGCGCTGCCTTCGCGCTCGCCCTGCGTCTGGGCTGGCTGCGGTTCCTGCGGAACGGCACCTTCCCGTGGATCGCGGTCAGCGCCGCCATGCTGTGTGGATTCCTGTTGCTGCACAAGGTGCATTCCCCGCAGTACACACTGTGGCTCATCCCGTTCTTCGTGCTGCTGAGGGTGCCGTGGGGACTGGTGGCGGCCTATCTGGTGGCCGACCTGGCGATGGGTATCGGCGTCTTCAAGTACTTCGGTGCGCTCGCCGCGGGCGAGGACCCGCACACCTTCGAGTGGCTGGTGCAATTCGGAGTGTGGGGACGGGCCGGGCTACTGGTGGTGCTGTTCTTCGTGTTCCTCCGGGCACCCCTCCGACGGCCATCGCCGACCACTCACCCGGATGCCGACGCCGAACTCACCCTCGCCAAGTCGCCGGAGCCCGCCAGATGAGCGAGTCCTGGTTTGCCCGGCCAACCCTGACCGGAACCCACGTCCGTCTCGAGCCGCTGTGCGACGACCACATCGACGCGCTGCTCGCGGCCGTCGACGACCCGCGAATCTTCCACTGGACCTCGGTGGACATCACCGACCGCAAAGATGCAGCGACATTCGTCCGAACCGCGAACGAAGACCCGACGCGACTCGCCTACGCACAGATCGACCTGGCCACCGACATCCTCGTCGGGTCCACCTCCTACTACCTGATCGATCCGCGGAACCGTTGTCTCGCGATCGGGCATACCTGGCTGTCGCGATCCGCGCAGGGAACGCTGATCAACGCGGATTCGAAGCTGCTCTTGCTTCGCCGCGCCTTCGAGGACCTCGGCGCGGTGCGCGTGGAATGGCACACCGACGAGCGCAACGCCCACTCCCGCGGTGCCATCGCGAAGTTGGGCGCCGAGTTCGAAGGCATACTGCGTAAACACCGACGACGGCGTGACGGTTCCTGGCGCAACACGGCACTGTTCTCCATGACCGACGACGACTGGCCACGCGTGTGCCCCCGACTCCAGGCGAGAGTCGAGGGCTGACGCTGCGGTGATCACACCACGGGTGCGGCGGACGAGATCTTCTTGACGAAGTCGATTACTGCCGACCGCATTTCGCTACTACGCGGAACAGCACCGGACATCCAGAAGGCCCCGTGGACAAGTCCGTCGAACCGGATGACCTCGGTGTCGACGCCCGCGTTCCGCAGGAGACCGCCGTATTCTTCGGCCTCGTCACGGGCCACCTCGTTCTCAGTGGTGAGCACGAGCGCCGGCGGCAGCCCAGACAGACTGGCGGCACGACTGGGCACGGCGTACGGATTGCCGGCGTCGTCGGGCGACGACAGGTAGTGACTCCAGAACCAGTCGAGGTCACCGGCGGAAATGACGTAGCCCTCGGCAAACTCCTCACGTGAGGGCAGTGTCGCGTGCGGATCGATCACGGGGTAGACCAGAACCTGGCCTCGCACACGGGGGCCGTCTTCGTCACGGGCACGCAGCGCGGTGACTGCGGCCAGGTTCCCGCCCGCGCTGTCACCCATCACGATGATGTTGCCGGGGTCACCGCCGTAGCCTTCCACATTGTCGGACACCCAGCGCAGTGCCGCAGATGCGTCGTCGGCAGCGGCGGGGAAGCGATGCTCCGGTGCGCGGCGGTAGGTGGCGGCCACCACGATCGCGCCGGTGCCGTTCGCGACGGCGCGCGCCGGTTCGTCGATGACGTCGAGGTCACCGGCGACGAACCCACCGCCGTGGAAGTAGAGAACGACGGGCTGTGGCGACGGCCCGGTGGGGACGTAAACCCGCAGCGGCAGTGATGTTCCGGCGCTGTCGTAGTGCGCGTCTTCGACGCGGTCGACCGGTTCGGGTGGCGCCTGCAGTCCCGTGAATGTCGACACGACTGCGCGGGCCTCCTCCACGGACATCTCCGCAAATGGCTTCATGCCTTGTGCTCGTAGTCCGGCGATCAATTCTGCTGCGTTGGCGTCGAGTGCCATGCGACTCTCCTCGGTGTGATGGTGTTCGGGATCGGGGGTTCGGTTCAGGACACGGTGAGCGGTGAATCGGTGCGGGTGAGAATGAAACCCGCATAGCCGTCGGCGACGACCTCCGCGCAGGTGGCGCGATAAGCAGGAGCCCCGCCGAGGTAGACCATGCACGCCCTCGGCTTACCGGGAATATTCGCACCCATGTACCACGAGTTCGTCTCCGGAAGCAGGGTCTGATTGGCGATGTCATTGGTCAATGCGCCCCAGGAATTTTCGGCATCTTTGCTGGGCTCGATGACATCGAGCCCACGCTGGTTCAGGTAGTCGATCGCATCGGTAGCGAAGTCGACGTGGTCCTCGATGGCGAGCGGCATGTTGTAGAGCACCGACGGCGACTGCGGGCCGGTGATGAGGAACAGGTTCGGGAACTCGTGAACCATGATGCCGAGATAGGTCGTGGGGCCGTGGTCCCACTTCTGGGCCAACGGCAGGCCACCCCGACCGCGGATGTCCATGGCCATGAGGGGGCCGGTCATCGCGTCGAATCCGGTCGCCAGAACGATCGTGTCCACCTCGTAGACGCGGTCACCGACCCGCACACCGGTAGCGGTGATCTCGTCGATCGGCGTGGTCTTCACGTCGACGATGTTCACGGTGTCGCGGTTGAACGCCTCGTAGTAGTTGGTCTCCAGGGGAGGGCGTTTGGTGCCGTACGAGTATCCGGTCGGTGCCAGCTTGGCGGCCTTCTCGGGGTCCTGGACGCGCTCGCGGATCCGGTCGCGAATGTAATCGGCGATCGTGTCGTTGGCCTTCTTGTCGAACAGGATGTCTTGATAGGAGTCGATGAACAGCCGGAAACCGCCGGCGTTCCAGCGCGCGTCGAATGTGCGGCGCCGTTCTTCCGCGTCGACGGCGAGCGCCGACGGCTGGACCTGATCGAAGGGCACGCCGAGGAAGTGGTTGCGGGCCGCGTTCCGCACCTTGCCGTAATTGCGTTTGATCTCGGCGACTTCGTCCGAGTCGCTCGGGCCGTTGCCGAGAGGTGTCGCGAAGTTGGGTGTGCGCTGGAAGACCGTCAGTTCGGCTGCCTCCTGGGCAATGAACGGGATCGCCTGGATGCCACTGGCTCCGGTACCGATCACCGCGACCCGCTTGCCGGTGAAGTCGGCGCCCTCGTGCGGCCAGTTACCGGTCATCAGCACCTCCCCGCGGAAGCTGTCGATGCCGCCGAACTCCGGTGTCTTCGGCACGGACAGGTTGCCGGCCCCGGAAATGAAGTAGCGGCTCCGCACTATCTCGCCGGTGTCGGTGTGCACGGTCCACAGCGAGTTCTCGTCGTCCCAGTGGACGCCGACCACCCGCGTGCCGAAGGTGATGTCCTTGCGTAGATCGAAGCGGTCCGCGACATGCTCGAGGTAGCGGAGAATCTCCGGCTGGCCCGCGAATTTCTCACTCCACTGCCACTCCTGCTGGAGGTCCTCGTCGAATGAGTAGGAGTAGTGGATGCTCTCGATGTCGCAGCGCGCACCCGGGTACCGATTCCAGAACCAGGTACCGCCGACGTCGGAGCCGGCCTCGAAGACGCGGGTCGACAGCTGCATCATGTCGCGTAGCTTGTGGAGCGCGTAGAGGCCGGCGAACCCGGCACCCACGACAACGACGTCGACATCGGGAGAAGAAATGGGCTGTGACATGGTGATGGGCTCCTCGTAGAACGTGCGATCCGGCGGGACTCGAGCGGGTAACCGGGGTATGCAACGACAATGGCCCACGTCACATCACCCCCACACGGGGTAAAACACCCCCTTCGTTACCTGTGTTGGCCGTCACATCACCGCGGGGGTAAGTTCGTCCCACAGCTGGTCACTCCGGGATGGGAGGCATCCACTGACTCGCAGCAGAGAACTGAAGAGATCGATGACCAGCTTCATCGGTCGACGACGCGAGATCGAGGAAGCCCGCGCACGCCTACAGCAATCTCGGCTCGTATCGCTCCTGGGTGTCGGCGGCGTCGGTAAGACACGGTTGGCCGAGGAGCTTGCCGTGCGCTCCGCCCGCGCCTTCCGCGACTCCGTCCGGTGGATCGATCTCGCTTCCGTGCGGCAGCCCGAGGCCGTGCCGTCCGCCGCGGCCGTCGCCCTCGGAGTGACCGACCAGTCGAGCCGAGCAGTCATGGACAAGGTGATCGATCACGTGCAGTCGCGGCACATGCTGATCGTTCTCGACAACTGCGAACACCTGCTGTCCGCTGCAGCCGAATTGGTGAGCACAGTCCTCGCGGCGGCGCCGGAGGTACGAATCGTCACGACGAGTCGCGAACCACTCTCCATCGCCGGTGAGTACGTCTATATGCTTCCGCCCCTGAGCACCCCAGGGGAGATCGAAGACTGCCAGGCCGCCGACATCGCGCACTTCGAGTCGGTGTCGCTGCTCGTGGAACGGGCGCAAAGCGTGGTCGCCGACTTCCAACTCACCGACACCAATGCCCGTGCCGTTGCCCAGCTGTGCAACCGGCTCGACGGCATCCCGCTCGCGATCGAACTCGCCGCGGCGCGGTTGCGATCGCTGTCGCCGTCCCAGCTCGTCGAACGCCTCGACAAAAGGTTCGCACTCCTCACCGGCGGCGACCGGGGGGCGATGCCCCGGCAGCAAACGCTGCGCGCCCTCATCGACTGGAGTTTCGAACTCTGTTCGGACACCGAGCGGTTGCTGTGGGCGCGGCTCTCCGTCTTCTCGGGTAGCTTCGATCTCGATGCCGCGGAGGCAATCTGCGGATTCGGAGATCTGTCGGACACCCCGGTCATCGACGTCCTCGACCGGCTGATCGGCAAATGCCTTGTCACCGTCGACCGTACGACCGAACAGCTGCGCTACTCCCAGTTGATGACCGTGCGCGAATACGGTCATGAACTTCTCGAAAAGAGTGGCGACAGCGAGGAATTATTTCACCGCCATCTCGAGCACTACTCGACGCGAGCCGACCGCTCGTCGATCGACTGGTGCGGGCCAGGACAATCCGAGATTCTCGCCGGACTCCGCATCGATCACCCCAATTTCGTCGCGGCACTCGACTGGTCGCTTCGTGACGCTTCGCAGCGGGCCGCCGCGGCGCGGCTGGCCGTCGCGCTGCGCTACCACTGGATCGCGGGCGGCTACCTGTCGGACGGCCGGATCCGACTCGAACGGATCCTCCAGCATCTCGCCGCGCCCACCCGCGAGCGGGGGGATGTGCTCTGGGTGACCGCCTGGACCGCCCTCATCCAGGGTGATCATGACGCTGCCCTCGCACACCTCGACGAGTGCACCCACCTCGCGACCGCACTCGGCGACGATCGGCTGCGGGCACACGCCGACCACTGGCGCGGCATTCATGCCGTGTTCTCCGGCAAACCCGCAGATGCCATCCGCTTGTTCCATGACGCCATCACCGTTCACCGCTCGTTGGGCGATCTCGCGTCCGTGCTGACCGCATCGTTCGAACTGGGCATGGCTCAAACCTACGACGGTCAGCTCGACAGTGCCCTCCGGACGTGCGGTGAGGTGATCGCGGTGGCGGACGCACACGGTGAGAAGTGGAACAAGGCCTACGCCCTGTGGGTATCGAGCGTCGCATACTTCCACCTCGGCCGCCACGATGACGCCGTCGAGGCGGCTGAGCAGGCATTGCGCATTCAGCATGACTTCAAGGACAAGATCTGCACGGCCCTGTCCATCGAGCTGCTGTCGTGGGTGGCGGCATCCAGCGGGGATGCCGGCGGGGCAGCCACACTCAGCGGTGCAGCAAAGGGGGTATGGCGCCGGCTCGGCACGTCCGTCGTGGCGTTCGGTCCGCACATCACCGAGGACTCACTGACGTCGGAGCGCAGGGCCGCTCGCACAATCGGAGCGGACGAGTTCGCCCGGCTCGCGGCACCCGCGGTCGGGCTGACCATCGATCAGGCCGTCGACCTTGCCCTCGGGACTCGGCCGGACGCGGCGCCGACGCCACCCGCGGAAGCCTCACCGCTGACCCGTCGTGAGCAGCAGATCGCCGAACTCCTCGCCGAGGGACTCAGCAATCGTCAGATAGCCGACGCACTGGTGATCTCACGGCGTACCGTCGACGGCCACGTCGAACACATCCTCGACAAGCTTGCCGTCAGCTCGCGCACCCAGGTCGCAGCCTGGGTCGCGGCCCGTGCACACCCGCGCATCGGGCAGGCCGGCGGATAGCCGGAACGTAACCACCATCTGCTCGAAAGGTGGTGTACTTCCAGACATCTGGGCGGGTCTATACTCCACGACGGCGCCCACGGTCGTGGGCTGAACCACGGGGAGGCATGCATGACGGCGCAGCATCAGGACACCTCGGCAGACTTCGACGGCCCGCTGGCGCCGCCGCCCGCAAGCAGTCTGCCACTTGCAATCCTGGCGGTGGTCGCCTTCGTTCCGTTCGGCATCGTCGCTCTTCTCCGCGCGCTCTCCGTCCACCGACTGTGGGAGCAGGGGGAGTACGACCGTTCGGTGCGGGCCGCCGCCGACGCCCGCCAGTGGTCGATCAGAGCCATGTCGCTCGGCGTCTCTATCGCCGTGTTCCTCGTCGGCGCCGCGTACGTGCTCGCGAACCGCTAGCCGCTCGTCGTCCAGGCGTCCTGTGGTGGTGCATTTTTCGACACTCGAGGCCGCAACCAGATCGGCAACCGGCGCGGCTGCGCGTCCGGTGCCTGATCGAGCACTCCACCCGAGGGGTCGTCGATGAACCCGTACCGCACGAGGTCCTCGTCGGGCCGGTAGATCTGACGGATGATCAGAACGCACAGTGCAACCACCGCGACATCACGAACCACCACCGCGGAGGTGAACCATTGCTCGGGAAGACCTTTGTTGGAGACGCCGAGGTAGTACATCATGCGGGGCACCCACACCAGGGCGTCGACGGTCATCCACGCGAGAAGAATTCGACGGTGCGGTAGGGCGAGCACAGCCAGCGGGACGAGCCACAGCGAATACTGCGGGCTCCACACTTTGTTGGTGAGAAGGAAACCGGCAACCAACAGAAAGCACAGCTGCGTCAGCCGGGGACGCTGCGGCGCGGTGAGCGCGACATAGCCCACGCCCACACAGACCAGAGCGAACAGTACGAACGACACCGCGTTGAGGATGGTCGGCGCCTGCCCTACCGGGAGAACGCCGTCGAAACCGGTCCACCCGGTGAACGAAGTGACGACGTTGTACAGCGAGTCGGGGTCGGCGCCGCGTTCGGAATTGAGTCTGAAGAATTCGGCCCACCCGCGCGGGAAGAGCAGGGCGATAGGCAGATTGACCGCGAGCCACGTGCTTATCGCGGTCAACGCGGTCACCGACCAGTCCCGAGTCTTGCCGGTGCGCACGCACAGCACCAGCAGTGGTCCGAGGAGTAGCAGCGGATACAGTTTGGCCGCGCCACCGAGACCGAGTAGGACACCGGCGAGCACCGGACGTTTCCGCGACCACGCAAGCAGGCCACCGGTAGCGAAAGCTGTTGCCAGCGGGTCGAAATTGGTGAACGCATGGACGATCACGAGCGGTGAACCGGCCACCAGCGCGGCGTCCCAGACACGGCGCCCGGCCAGAAGCGCACTGGCCCAGACGGTGACGAGCCACGCCGCGGCCAGCCCGAGCGCCACCACATTGAAATAGATGGCGACCTGCAGGGCACCCGGTAGCCAGTGGACGGCGTCCCACGCCTTGGCCACCGCCATGGCGCCGTATTGATACAGACCCGACACCACCGGGTACTCCATGTAGCGGCGCTGCATCTGGCCGTTGCCGGCGTCTTCCTCCCACCACTTCTTGTAGGGGAAGGCGCCCTCGTTCAGCCGTTCGGCCCCGTACAGCGGCACGGTGTCGGAGTAACACATCGCGACATATTGCCGGTTACCGCTCCAGTCGAGACCCAGCGCACCGTTCGCGCCCACCGGGGCCTGCTGGATACAGGGCGCCTTGGCGAACCAGCCGAGCGCGAGAAAGACGACCGCCAACAACAGGATCGCCCGCATCGGCGTGAAGAACCGACTGCGCCCCACCACCGCGTGCCGACCTACCGGGCCACCGATCACCCCGGACAGCTCCGACACCAGCGGGTCGGTGCGGCCGGGAACATCCCGCCAGTCCGCCGAACGCTGATCCTCCGCCAATGGTGCGGGCGAGACGAATTCCACCTCGCCCGCGTCTCGGACGAGGTGCGCGTTCGGGTTTTCGGCCACTACGCGAGGCTACCGGTCGTCGCTAACCCGTCGGAATCTGCCGCTGACCGTTGCCCGCGTTCGGCGGTGTCGTGATCTCCGGTTCGGCCGGCACCACCGGTGCCGGTGTGGTCGGTCTCGGCGCCAGACCCGGAACCGGAATGGTGATGCCGGGCAGGATTTCGACCGGTGACGGCGTCACCACCACAGGCGGCACGAGCTGCGTCGGCAGCTGGAAGGTACTCGTCGGCGGCGCAGACGTCTTGGGAGGCGCCGGGGCGGAATACGCCGGCAGACCCGACTGGCCTCCGATGGGACCCGGCTTCGGGAACTTCTCGACGGGGGTGCCTTCGAGGGCCCCGTCCATCGTGTCCTTCCAGATGTCGGACGGCAGGCCGGAGCCGTAGATCATGGCACCGTTGCTGTTTTCGAGAGCCTGACCATCGGTGGTGCCCACCCAGACCGCCGTGGACAGCGACGGGGTGTACCCCACCATCCAGGCGTCCTTGTTCTGCCCGGTGTCCCCGAGCTGCGCGGTACCCGTCTTGGCCGCGGACGGCCGTCCACCGGCCAGGTTGTGGCCGCGCGAATATCCGGCGATCGGCTCCATCGCGGCCGTCACGTTGTCGGCGACGTCCTTGTCGATGCGCTCCTCGCCCGGATCGACACCGCGGTCGAGCAACACGGTGCCGTCCGCGCTGACCACCTTCTGCACGAAGTGCGGGGCGCGGTACACACCCGACGCCGCCAACGTGGCATAGGAGGACGCCATGTCGAGCACGCGCGACTGGTACTGACCCAGCACGATGCCGTTGTTGGGACCACTGCCGTCCGGCTCGGTCAGCGTCGGCCCGACACCGGGGATCTCCTCCGGGATACCCGCCCGGTGGGCCATCTCGGCGATCGCCTGCGGCCCGCCGTCGATTTCGAGTTGCTGACGGTAGAAGCTGGTGTTGAGCGACCGCTTGAGGGCCTCGGCGATGGTGCAGGTGCCGCAACCCTCGCCCTCGACGTTGCTGATCGTGATGCCGTTGACCGTGAGCTCCGAGCTGTCGTACATCTGCGACAGCGGGATGCCCTGGTCGAGGGCCGCGGCGAGACCGAACACCTTGAACGACGAACCGGTCTGCAGTCCGGCGTTGGCGAAGTCGTAACCGCCGCCGTCCTCGCCGCCGTAGTAGGCCCGTACCGCGCCGGACTTCGGGTCCACGGACACCACACCGGTCCGCAGGTTCTCCGGCTCACCCTCCAGGTTGGAACGCACCGAGTCCACCGCGGCGGCCTGCGCGACCGGGTCGATCGTCGTCGTGATCTGCAGTCCCTCGGTGTTCAGCAGCTGCTCGCCGATTCCGGCGTCACCCAGCTCCCGCAGGACCTGGTTCTTGATCAAGCCCTCCGGACCGGTGTCCTGGTTACCGTTGTCGACCTGGGCGAGGGGCACATAGGGCGGATACTGCATGCCCGCGCGAGCCGACTGTTCGAGCGTGCCTGCGGTGACCATGCCGTCGAGGACGTAGTTCCACCGCGACTGCGCACCCTCGGGATTCGTCTCCGGATCGAGCAGCGACGGCAACTGGATCGACGACGCCAGAACCGCGCTCTCCTCGACGGTGAGCTGGTCGACGGGCTTGTTGAAGTACGCCTTCGACGCCGCCGCGATGCCGTACGCACCACGGCCGAAGTAGATGGTGTTCAGATAGGCGGCCAGGATGTCGTCCTTGGACCATTCCCGGGCCATCTTCGACGAGATGACCAGTTCCTTCATCTTTCGCGTCAGCGACCGTTCGGAACCCACCATCGTCTTCTTCACGTATTGCTGGGTAATGGTCGAGCCACCACCCGCGCTGTCTTTACCCAGGACATTGTCGCGGGCGGCGCGGGCGAAACCGCCGACCGAGAAACCGGGGTTCGAGTAGAAGTCGCGGTCCTCGGCTGCCAGCACCGCGTCCCGGGTGTGCTTCGGGATCTGGTCGAGGGTGACCTCGGTGCGGTTACCCTCCGGCGGCACGACCTTGCTCAGCACCGACGTGCCGTCGGCGGCGTAGATGGTGGCCACCTGGTTGGTCTTCAGGTCGCCGGGACGCGGAACTTCCTGCACGACGTAGGCGGCCATGAACAGTAGGATCGGAATGATCAGGCCCAGCGCGACACATGTGTAGGCGGCGCGGCGCACGATCCTCCACCTCGACTTGTCCTTCGCCGGCGGTTTCCGCGGCGGTCCACCAGCGTTGCCTCCCGGTCGGCGACCGCCCGTCGGCGGCGGACCCGGAGGACGCCCACCAGGGGGCGGCGCACTGCGAGGACCGGCAACCGGACGGCCTGGCGGGGGACCGGGACGGCCCGGCGGAGGACCGGGACGACGCGGCGGCGGCCCCGGAGGACGGCCCCCACCCTGCGGCGGGGGAGGCATACGACGCGGCGGCGGTCCGGGGGGACGTCCACCACCCTGCGGCGGGGGAGGCATACGGCGCGGTGGCGGCCCACCTGCAGGCTGTCCGCCGCGGGGTGGTGGACCTCCGGGGCGCCCCTGTGGCGGGGGGCCACTCGGTCGTCTCGGTCCGTTCGGTCGATCACCCGGGGCGTTGCTGCGGGGGGAACTCACGTACAAATCTCCAGTGGTTGTGGACCTGTTTCAGTCCGGCGTCACGTCAGTGGGCAGTCCTCGGCCCTCGTCCGTGTTCGGGCGTTCTATTCGCTCGCGGTCCGCCGACTCGGCGGCCGAGGCCTCGGCGAAGATCGCCTCGGCCTCTTCGGTGCGGGCACATTACCGAGAACATAAGACTGAACCAGATGGTTCCAGCTACAGGTTCTGCACACCTCGACCACGTGAACCGAAAACTCCTCCTGAGTGGCTGCGAGACGCACCAGCTCCTCGGCCGTCCGAGCCGAACCCGACACCGGGCCCAGCTTGTCGCCGAAGACCCAGGAAACCAGGGTCAACTGCTCTTTCCGGCAGATAGGACACACGACGTCACTGCCCTTGCCGTGGAACTTCGCGGCTCGAAGCAGGTACGGGCTGGCATCACAGACCTCCGTGACGCCTGTCCTGCCCGAGTAGACCTCGGCCAGCAGAGACTTGCGCTGAAGCGCGTAGTCCACCACCTGCCGCTGTATCCGCACGGAGACCAGAGTACGTGCGTGGCGTCAGGAGGAAAGGGGTCGGTCGAGTGACGCTGGTCAAACGCCGTTCCCCCACTACGATGCCGATGTGGCCTCCGGACCGTCCTCGCGCACCCGCGCACGCGACCTCGACCGCGTCAATGCGTGCAGCCAGCTCGACGCCGCTTACGCCGACGGACAGCTTGGTGCCGGCGAGTACCATGACCGCACCTCGCAGGCCATGTCGGCGAAGACGCTGGCAGAACTGCACCTCCTGATCAGCGACCTACAGTTGCCCGCCAGCCTCACCGATGAAGTACCCGTTCGCTCTGCCCGAACCCCCGGAACAGTTCTGCGAATCGCCATGGGTATCGCGGTGGTGGTGGGAGCGGGAATCGTCGCAGTCGCACTGACGCAGCACGGCGGCCCCGAGCCGGCCGGCGGTTCCGTACCCGTCCAGGTCGAGCGGCCCGTCGGTTTTCCCGTCCAGGAGCCGCCGGTGGCGGACGCCGAGTCGCGGATCGCCGGGGTGGTTCAGCCGCTGACACCGGACGGCATCGCAGCGGTGTTCGACGCCTATCAGCGCGAGTTCGGCGACCTCACGGCTCATCAAATAGCGCTGTACCCGGGCTATGCCCTCGCAAAGAGAACGGTGGCGGAAGCATCCGGTCAGGCCGACACCTACTCCTTCCGTGGCGGCTTCACCCCGTGGGGACCGCGCACCGCGCGGTTGCCCGGCACCGCCGACGTCGATCTGCGGCAGGTCGACGTCGCTGTGCTGGGGGCACTGCTCGGCGATGCTCCTCGGCTGGTCGGCGCCCTCGACGGCAGCATCGGCCACGTCCTCATCGCCGACGGTGGCAGGGGCCCGACCATGAACATCTACGTCAACGGCGCCGACAACCTAGGCGGCGGGTACCTCAAGGCCGGCCTCGGCGGCGAAGTTCTGCAGATCGTCCCAGCGCAATAGCGGTCCGCACACTAAGATCTCTGCGTGGCCAGCCGATACCCAGCGAACACGCGCGCGCGTGACATCGACCGCGCCAACACCGCGGCGATACTCGACGGCGCCTTCGGGGACGGACAGCTCAGTCAGGACGAGCACCGCGCCATGTCGGAACTCGCCGCCGGAGCGCGCACACTCGACGAACTCGAAGCCCTCGTCGGCGACCTGCAGCGCCCCGCGGATGCACCGCCCGACGCCAGGCCTCCCCGCGAAACCCGCCGCCACCTGTTCACCGCAGCAGTCGCAGCCGCCGCCGTCATTGCCGCTGTCGGGGCCTTCACCCTCACCGACAGCGACGACGCGCAGGCCCCCGCACCCGCCGCGCAACCGGCCTCCATCGATCTCGGTGCAGTCGCACCGGTGGTGATACCGACGCCGGACCTCACCACGCGTGACGGAATGACCCTCTTCATCGATCAGTACCGCGCCAAGTTCGGTGACACGGTCGTCGACGAGTTGAACCTGTATCCACAACACGCCAACTTCGAGCGCGCACAACCGCTGGAGCCGAATCGGCTGGTCTCGTACGACTACCGGGGCGGGTTCTCGCCGTCACGTCCGGCGACCACTCGGAAGGTCGACGCCCCGATCATCGACCTCACCAGCCTGAATGTAGATGCTCTGGCGGACATCGTGGCGACGGCGCCCACGGCTATCAATGTTCCGGATGCAAAGGTCGACTACCTCGGAATCGACACCGACGGCGGCACGCCCATCGTGCGGATCTACGCGAGCAACGACTTCGACGAGAGCGGAATGATCGTGGTCACGCCGGCGGGTTCGGTCCTCCGCGTCTCGCCGTTCAGTGGATAGGACACGATGAACAAGACCAGCCTCGCCGGGCTACGGGCCCGCGACTCCGATCGGGCCGACGCATGCGGAGTCCTCGACGCGGCTCAGGCCGACGGTCAGATCTCGGCTGAGGAACACAGCTACCGCACGGCCCGGGCGATGAGCGCGAAGACCTTCGACGAGCTCGACCGGCTCGTCGGTGACCTGCAAATTCCGAGTCGATTGGCCAATGCTCCCGTCGTCCGCCCGAAACAGCGCAGGTCCCGGCGACGGTGGATCGCCGCCGGTGCGATCGTCGCGAGCGCTGCGGTAGTCGGCGCAATCGCGGGGTCGATCGGGGATGACGCCGGACCGTCGAAGTCGCTTCCCACCCTGACCACCGGCAGCGGGGTTCAATATTTCATCGACGAGTACCGCGCAGAGTTCGGTGACACCATCGCAGATGAAGTCGATCTCTTCCCCGAACATGCCGTTCTCGACCGGCAGGCAACCGGAAACCCGTCCCAGTCCGACCCGTACCACTACGACGGAGAGTTCGACAGCTGGGGAAGCGTCTCCACCCGCGACGCCGACGAGCGGTCGTTCGACCTCGCCGCCGTGGACCTTCCGGCCCTCGCCGGCCTGCTGAAAGGCGCACCGGAAAGCGTCCGAGTGCCCAACGGAACCGTGGATCACCTGTCCTTCGGCTTCGAGCCCGGCGAAGAACAAGGGCCGCCGATCATCTCCGTGTACGCAAACAACGAAGCCGGCAACACCGGATACTTCAACGTCACCTTCGACGGTGAGATCATCGCCGTCTACCCGTTCGGTGACTAGACGTAGTTCCTACGGAGGTTGTGAACGGCGCGGCTGACCCGCGAACCGGCCGGCCGAAGCCACCCACAAACAATCTGTGACGACTTGTCCCATGTATCGCCCACGCGTATCTTCGTATATATCGGTGCGATATAGTTCGGCATCGCATCACACGGTTAGGTCTGGCGACTCAGGGGGTGGACAAGTGCTCGAATTGGCAATTCTCGGGCTGCTCCACGAGTCACCCATGCACGGATATGAGCTGCGGAAGCGGTTGACGGGACTGCTGGGTGCGTTTCGCGCGTTCTCCTACGGTTCCCTCTATCCCACTCTGCGACGCATGCAGGCGGACGGTCTGATCGCCGAGGACGCAGGTGCCCCGGGCACCGTCAAGCGTCGCGCCCGCCGCGTCTATCAGCTCACACCGGTCGGCAGGGAGCGGTTCAAGGAACTGGTCGCCGACACGGGTCCGCAGAACTACACCGATGACGGTTTCGGTGTTCATCTCGCCTTCTTCAGCCGCACACCCGCAGAGGCGCGGATGCGCATTCTCGAAGGCAGACGACGCCAGGTCGAGGAGCGCCGCGAGGGGCTCCGCGAAGCCGTGGGACGGGCCAGCGGGTCGATAGACCGCTACACCCGTCAGCTTCACCAGCTCGGACTCGAATCCAGCGAGCGCGAAGTGCGCTGGCTCAACGAGCTGATCGCCGCCGAGCAATCGACAGCAACACCTAATAAAGAAGGAGAACCCGACCATGGGTGAGAACAGCACCGCGGTGCGCGTGGCCATTGTGGGCGTGGGGAACTGTGCCTCGTCCTTGGTTCAGGGCGTGCAGTACTACAAGGACGCCGACGAGACGGCGACCGTTCCCGGCCTCATGCACGTCAAGTTCGGCAAGTACCACGTTCGCGACGTCCAGTTCGTCGCCGCTTTCGATGTCGACGCCAAGAAGGTCGGATTCGACCTCTCCGAGGCCATCTTCGCCAGCGAGAACAACACCATCAAGATCGCAGACGTTCCGCCGGCCGACGTGCCGGTGCTGCGCGGCCCCACCCTCGACGGCATCGGCAAGTACTACGCCGAGACCATCGAGATCTCCGAGGCCGAGCCCGTCGACGTCGTCAAGGCGTTGAAGGACGCCGAGGTCGACGTGCTGGTGTCGTACCTGCCCGTGGGTTCCGAGGATGCCGACAAGTTCTACGCCCAGTGCGCCATCGACGCGGGTGTCGCGTTCGTCAACGCCCTGCCCGTGTTCATCGCCTCCGACCCCGAGTGGGCGGCGAAGTTCAAGGACGCCGGCGTCCCGATCGTCGGTGACGACATCAAGTCGCAGGTCGGTGCCACCATCACCCACCGCGTCATGGCGAAGCTGTTCGAGGACCGCGGCGTGCAGCTCGACCGCACCATGCAGCTCAACGTCGGCGGCAACATGGACTTCAAGAACATGCTCGAGCGGGACCGCCTCGAGTCGAAGAAGATCTCCAAGACGCAGGCTGTGACGTCGAACCTGACCCGCGACCTCGGTCCCGGCAACGTGCACATCGGCCCGTCGGACCACGTCGGCTGGCTCGACGACCGCAAGTGGGCGTACGTGCGCCTCGAGGGTCGTGCGTTCGGCGACGTGCCCCTGAACCTGGAATACAAGCTCGAGGTCTGGGACTCACCCAACTCGGCCGGCATCATCATCGACGCCGTCCGCGCCGCCAAGATTGCCAAGGACCGCGGCATCGGTGGACCCGTCTACCCGGCTTCCGCGTACCTGATGAAGTCCCCGCCGGTTCAGATGGCGGACGACAAGGCTCGCACCGAGCTCGAGGCGTTCATCATCGACGCGTAGGACCGTTCCCGAGGCGAATGCCCCTTTCGACGCTTTTCATCGCGCCGTAAGGGGCATTCGCCTTTGTGTTCGAATACTTGTCGTACCCGCCCTCTACGGTGACACCCAGGATTCATCGAGGGAGGCGTGATGTCCGAGAACATTTTCGATCGGGAGATCGACGACGCATGGACGCAGTTCCAGGACCGTCTGACCCGGTATGTGCGCGCAATGCAGGACGACGACGAGTTGGTGCTGGTGTCGCGTTACGACAGCACCGACGACGGCCTCACCGAGACGGCCGCGTGCGTGCGATTCTTCGCCTGGGCCGGTGACGCGGTGCGGTGTGAGGTGCCGTCCAACCTTTTCCTGCATCCGGCGCGTCAACTTTCCGAGGAAGATCACGATCGGCTGATCGAACTCGGGTGGAACCGCCCGGACGCGGTGGCGGACGTCGACGAGGGTAACGGCTCTGCTTCGTTCTATCTCGACGCCGACCGCACCGAGGCCACTCGGCTGGCGACGATGACCATCGCCGTGTTCCGGGAAATCTGGGATCTCATGCATCCGTCGTTCCTGCACGCGATCACCCGGGGTCGACACGATGTCCCGCCGCTCGACGTCCCCGACGAGACACCGGCTCGGCAGCGCAACGGAACAGGTCTACGGGAACTCGTCGACACGGCCGTCGAATCGATGCTCGGGCAAGCACCGGAGAAGGACGGGGACGGAGACATCCTCGTCTGGGTCGGTGACATGCCCACCTACGTCAGGGTGCTCGACGACGACGCCCGGGTCGAGGTGTTTGCCCGCGTGGTCCATTCGATCAGTGACCGGACCCGCGCTGCGGAAGCGTTGGCCGATCTCAACCGTCAGTGGTCCGACATCAAATTCCTGCTGATAGTCGACAACGTGGTCGCCGTCATGCGAATCGACGGTTCGCCTTTCGCGGCCGAACATCTGCTGTCGGTGTTCCGCACTTTCGAGCACCTCGTCGATACCGCCGACGAGGCATTCGCCGAACGCCTGGGCGGCACCCTCAACACCACCGCCACGAGTCCGATCGGCACCGACGAGCACGGCAGCCACGAGCTGCCCGCGGCACTGATGACACTGATTCATCTGGACTCCGACAGCGGGCTGGACGCCGACGATGTCGCCGAAATCTGCGGTCGCGATCGAGACACCATCCTCGAATTCCTGCGCCTCTGCTCCGACCAGGAAGTCGAGTGGCGCCACAACGCGGAACTCGCCCGCGAGAACGACTCCGAAGAAGCGGACATGTGTGAGAGCGAAGCCCAGTCCTGGGCCAAGACGTCCGACAGCCTACGAGCAGCGCTGCGAATCGTGGTGCTCCCGCATCGTGCACCACCGGGCGGTGGGTACCGCAGCCTGGGCTGAAAGTTCGGCCGACTCTAGCCTGGCAGCGGAATGATCACGCCCGGCAGAATTTCGATCTGCGTGGGCGCCGGTAACTGGAGCTGCGGCGGGGGCTGGATCGGCGGTAGCGGTGCCGGCGGCGGCGGCGCCTCTACGGGAGCCGGCGGCGGGTTTGCGGTTTGGCCGTTGCCACTTCCGGACCCGCTGCCGCTACTCGAAACGCCGCTCCACGAAGGAACACCCGCCTGCCCACCGATGGGGTCCGGCCAGGGGAATTCTTCCCAGTCGGTGTCCTCGAGGGCACCGTCCATCGTTCCCTTCCAGATGTCGGACGGCAGGCTGGACCCGTAGATCAGCCCACCCCAGCTGTTGTTGATCGCGGTGGCGTCGGCCTTACCGATCCACACCGCCGTCGACAACGACGGCGTGTAACCGACCATCCAGGCGTCCTTGTTCTCACCGGTATCGCCCAGCTGCGCGGTGCCCGTCTTCGCCGCCGACGGTCGTCCTCCCGCGAGTGCGTGACCACGGGAATAGGCAGCCACCGGCATCAAGGCCTGGCTTATGTTGTCGGCGACCGCGGCCTCGAGTCGACGCTCCCCGGGGCTCGGCGCCCGATCGAACAGGACCACTCCATCGGCGGTCACCACGCGCTGGACGAAGTACGGCGGGTGGTAGATGCCGGAGGCGGCGAGCGTCGCATACGCCGACGCCATATCGATCGGACGGGACAAGTACTGACCGAGAACGATGCCGCCCTCGGGTTCGCCGCCGTTCTCACTCAACGTTTTGCCCTGTACCCCGGGGATGAACTCGGGAATCCCCGCCTTGTGCGCGGCGTCGGCAATGGACTGTGGACCGTTGTCCAAGGACATCATGAGCCGGTAGAAACTGGTGTTCAGTGACCGTTTGGTGGCCTCGGCGATGGTGCACGTCCCGCAGGATTCACCCTCGACGTTGCCGATCTGCACATTGCCGACGGTCAGCGGGGCGCTGCTGAAGCGTGCAGAGAGCGGAATTCCCTGCTCGAGCGCGGCGGCCAAGCCGAACACCTTGAACGACGAGCCCGTCTGCAGCGGAGCCTGCGCGTAATCGAATCCGGCACCGTCCTCACCGCCGTAATAGGCACGGACACCGCCGGTGCGCGGATCGATGGACACCACCGCGGTGCGCAGACCGGGATCCTCCCCTTCAAGGGTTTCGTGCACGGAGTCGATCGCGGCCTGCTGCGCTTTCGGGTCGATCGTCGTGGTGATCTGTAGGCCCTCGGTGTTCAGCGTCTGCTCGGAGATCCCGGCGTCCGACAGCTCCCGGAGGACCTGGTTGCGGATCAGACCCTCCGGGCCGGGCGCGGAGTTGGCGTCGGTGGGCCGATTGGCCGGCGCCGCGGCCGGAAACTCGATCTCGCTGCGGTCCTGAGCGGTGAGCACACCCATCTCGACCATGCCGTCGAGCACGTAGTTCCACCGGGCCTGCAACTGGTCGACGTTCGCTTCGGGGTCGAGGTACGACGGGCTCTGGATCACCGAGGCCAGCACGGCGCCTTCGGCCACCGACAGCTCACCGACCGGCTTGTCGAAGTACGCCCGCGACGCCGCCTCGATGCCATAGGCACCACGGCCGAAATAGATGGTGTTGAGGTAGGCCGCGAGGATCTCGTCCTTCGACCACTCGCGGGCCATCTTGGTGGAGATGACGAGTTCGCGCATCTTCCGATACACGTTTCGGTCGGCGCCGACCAGCACGTTCTTGACGTACTGCTGGGTGATCGTCGACCCGCCACCGGCGCTTTCCTTGCCGAGGACGTTGTCGCGGGCGGCTCGCACGAATCCCGTGATCGAGAAGCCGGGGTTGGAGTAGAAGTTCCGGTCCTCCGCCGACAGGACAGCGTCCCGGACGTGCTGCGGTATCTCCCCGAGCGCGATTTCGGTGCGGTTACCCTCCGGGGGAATCACCTTGGCCAATTCGGTGGCGCCGTCCGCGGCCAACACCGTCGCCACCTGATTGGTCTTCATATCCGACGGGCGCGGGACCTCGGCCTGGACGTAACTCACCAGGAACATCACGAGGGGAATGACCAGCACGAGCGCAATCACGCCCAGACCGACGCGGCGGACCGTGCGCCAGCGGCGGGACTTCTTCTTCCCTGCTCGCGGCGTGCTCGTCGCTGCTGCGCCGTCGTCACCGACAGGCGTGCCACCGGACTCGGCGGTGCCATCGCCCGTCGCGTCGTTGCCAGAACTCACTTACACACTCCCGGTCAGGTATCCGGTCACGGAGGATCATCGCACCCACCCCGTACGTATGTTATGTGATTGCCCCGAGTGTGACGCGCACCGCGCTACCGATCAGCAAATAATCCGACCACTTGTCCTGTTTCAGCGGACGCGGGCGCGCGCAGCAACTGCGAGCCCCGACAGCAGCAGACAACCCAGCAACACCAGCGCCGGTGTGACACCGGGATCACCGTTCACCACCTCCACGACCGCGGCGATGAACGCCATCACCGTGAAGAACCCGAGGATTCCGATGAGAACCTCGAGTCGCTGCCGCTTCGCCACCGGATGCATCTGGTGTTAGCTCTTCACGCCGCCGGCCGTCAGCCCCGACACGATGCGGCGCTGGAACAGCAGCACCATGATCACCAACGGAATGGTGACGATGGTGCCCGCTGCCATGATCGCCGCGTACGGCACGACATGCGGGTCGTTGCCGGAGAACCGGGCGATCGCGACGGTGACCGGTTCGGTGGCATCACTCGACAGCTGGCTGGCGAGGAGATACTCGTTGACGGTGGCGATGAACGCCAGGATGGCGGTGGTGAACAGCGCGGGCGCGGCCAGCGGCAACATCACCAGCCGGAACGCCTGGCCCCGGTTGGCGCCGTCGATCCGGGCCGCCTCCTCGAGCTCCCACGGGAGTTCCTTGAAGAACGACGTCAGGGTGTAGATGGTGAGCGGGAGGACGAACGAGATGTTGGGGATGATCATCGCCTGATAGGTGCCGATCCAGCCGATGTTCGTGAAGAACTGGAACAGCGGAGTGACCAGTGCGACGACGGGGAACATCGACGCGCCGAGCACGATGCCGACCACCACGTACTTGAACCGGAACTCGATACGAGCCAGGGCGTAGGCCGTGAAGATGCCGACAGCCAGAGCCACCGCGGTGGTGACGCCACCGACGATCATGCTGTTGATCAAGGCCCGCGTGAAGTTGTTGCCGCTGCTCGTCGACAACGCGTTCTGGAAGTTCTCGAGGGTCAAGTGCGTCGGCCACGGTGTGGTGTCGAAGGTGTAGTCGGGGTCGCGGAACGCCGTCACCATCATCCAGTAGAACGGGGCGAGACCCCAGACGAGGATGATCGCGACGCCGACGTAGATGCGGGTGTTCTTGAAAGCGAATCGCCGGGGACGGTTGCGCCGCGCCGAGGTGTCGGGGACGTCCGGTTCCGGTGCGCGATGCGTCACGGCTTCGGCCCCTTTCGCTGTGCTTCCTGAGTTTCGACGGCATTGGCACCGAGAAACTTCACGAGGACGAATGCGACCGCGAAGATCATCAGGAATGTGATGGTCGAGAGCGCCGACGCGCTGTTGAACCCTTGCCGCACCTGGTCGACCACCAGTATCGACACGGTGGTGGTGGCAGGGTTGCCGCCCGTCAGGATGGCGGGCAGGTCGTACATGCGCAGGGCGTCCATGGTGCGGAACAGGATCGCCACCATCAGAGCAGGCTTGACCAGAGGGAGTGTGATCCGGCGGAACCGCTGCCACGCCGAGGCGCCGTCGACGCGGGCTGCCTCGTACACGTCCTGAGGAATCATCTGCAGACCGGCGAGGATCAGCAGTGCCATGAACGGAGTGGTTTTCCAGACGTCGGAGATGATCACGGCGAAGCGGGCCGGCCATTCGTCCGACGTCCACAGAATCTGGGTGCCGAGTAACCGGTTGGCGATGCCGTCGTAGGCGAAGATGAAGTACCACAGCTTGGCGGTGACCGCGGTCGGGATGGCCCACGGGATCAGGACGGCCGCGCGCAGCAGTGCGCGACCTTTGAATGTCTTGCCCATGATGATCGCCATCCACAGGCCGATCGCGACCTCGATGCCGACAGTGACGACGGTGAAGAAGGCCGTGTTACCGACCGCCGACCAGAACTGGGACCCGAGTGTGCCCGGGGGGCACGCCACGGCCGCACCCCCCGGAGAGGTGCATTGCTGCAGGATCCAGTGCGTGTAGTTGGTGAATCCGGCCCAACCGCCCTCGACGAACATGCCCGTCGACGGGTCGAGACCGGCATCCTTCTGGAACGACATCACCAGGGCCCGGATCACCGGGTACCCGATGACGACGGCCAGGACCGCCAGCGTCGGGACGACGAACAGCCACGCGCGGCGACCGCTCAGCCCAAAGCGTCGCCCGTTCTCACTCTCCGCACGCGTACCGCGGCCGGGATCGGAATCCCCGGCCGCGGTACGGGCCGGCGCCCCACTGGTGGTCCCAGTCGGAACGGCCATCTTCACTCCTGTGTTCTACGAGCCGGTGTTGCTACGAGCCCGCGGACTGGATACCGGACTGCATGTCCGTGATCGCCTGGTCGACGGACTTCTCACCCTTGATGGCGGCGTAGGCGTTGTCCTGCACGGCCTTCGACACAGCCGGGTAGAACGGGGTGACCGGGCGGGGAACAGCGTTTTCGATCGACACCTTCAGCGTGGGCATGAAGGGGTACTTCGCCACGATCTCCGGGTCGTCGTACAGCGCGGCACGGACCGGGGGAAGCGAGTCCATCGCCATGATGCGCTGCGCCTGCTCGCCCTGCAGGAAGGTCAGGAAGTCGCGAGCGGTTGCCTTGTTCTCCGAGAACGCGCTGATGGCGGCGTTGTAGCCACCGAGCGTCGAGGTGCCGATGCCGTCCTTGCCGGGCAGCGGGGCGACCGCGAACTTGCCCTTCACCGCGGACGAGTCCTTCTCGGCGTTGGCGTACACGTACGGCCAGTTACGCAGGAACAGCGCCTTGCCGTCCTCGAAGGCCTTCTGGCTTTCGGGCTCCTTGAACGTGGTGTCCTGAGCCGGGATGTCCCCGTTCTTGAAGTTGTCCACGAGGACCTGCAGACCCGCGCGGGACTCCGGGCTGTCGACGGTGGGGGTCTTGCCGTCCTCACCGACGAACGAACCACCGAACGCGTTGATGACCTCGGCGGTGTTCACCGTCAGGCCCTCGTAGGGCGCGAACTGACCGGCGTAGCAGTCGATGTTGTTGGTCTTGGCCACCTCGCACGCCGCGACGAGTTCCGTCCACGTCTTCGGGGCGGCGGGGAGCAGGTCGCTGCGGTAGTACAGCAGCCCACCGTTGGTGTTCTTGGGTGCCGCGTACTGGGTGCCGTTGTAGGTGGCACTTTCCACGGTGGCGGGGAGGATTCCGGTGTTGTCGACCGCGAACTCACCGGTCAGCGGCTGCAGCCAGCCCTTGGCCGCGAACTCCGCGGTCCAGGGCACGTCGAGTGCCACGACGTCGTAGTCGGACTGCTTGGCCTGCAGGTGCTGGACGAGGTCGTCGTGCGCCTGATCGGCGTCGTTCGACTGCTCCTTGAACGTCACCTGCTCGTCCGGGTGCTCGGCATTCCACGCGTCGATGATCTGGCGGACGACCCCGGTCTCGGTGGTGTCCTTGCCCTCGACGTACGTGATGGGTCCGCGGCCGTCGAGGTTCTCCGACGTGGAGTCGCTGCCGCTGTCGCTCGAGCACGCGGTGAGCGTGACCAGCGACGCAGCGGTGGCAAGCACCGCGGCGCGCCGGACCGCTCTCGAAATCTGAACCATGGAGTCTCCCCGTAGGTAGATGTGGATGAACCCGCCACCGGCACCGGGATTCCGGCACATTGCACACGAAATCCGTCGGCACCGGTGCGGTGTCGGAACATACTGTGGCACGGAACACGGCCGAAGTGCCGCATTACCCCCGACCTGAATCGTTCAGGAACGGCGGCGCGGACTCCGCGGCTAGCTCAGCCGGTATCCCTCGGACGCCGAGAACAGGTGTACCGCGGCGGGATCGACGTGCAGTTTCACCAGGTCGCCCTTGCGTGGGGGGTTCCGCCAATCGGCGCGTGCCACCAGCTGGTGTGTCTCGCCGTTGACGGTGCTGCGACCGTAGATGTAGGCGTCGGATCCGAGCTCCTCGACCACCGCGACCTCCATCGGGATGCCCGTGGTGGACAGCTCGAGGTGCTCGGGACGGATGCCCACCACCACCTGGGTTTCGGACGATTCCGAGCGCAGTTGGCGGGGCAGGGGAATCGTCGCGTCGCCGAGCACGACCCCGTCCGGAGTGATCGGCAAGGTGAACAGATTCATCGACGGCGAACCCATGAAGCCGGCGACGAACACGTTGGCCGGCTTGCTGTAGAGGTCGCGCGGCGAAGCGCACTGCTGCAGCACCCCATCCTTGAGCACAGCCACCCGATCACCCATCGTCATCGCCTCGACCTGGTCGTGGGTCACGTACACCATCGTGGTCTCGAGGCGGCGCTGAAGTTGCGCGATCTGCGTCCGCGTCTGCACGCGGAGCTTGGCGTCGAGGTTCGACAGCGGCTCGTCCATCAGGAACACCTGAGGTTGCCGGACGATCGCACGGCCCATCGCGACCCGCTGACGCTGACCGCCGGACAGCGCCTTGGGCTTGCGGTCGAGGTACGGCTCGAGGTCGAGCAGCTTGGCCGTCTCCTCGACGCGCTGCCTGATGTCGGCCTTCGGTTTCCCGGCGAGCTTCAGCGCGAAACCCATGTTCTCGGCCACCGACATGTGCGGATAGAGGGCGTAGTTCTGGAACACCATCGCAATATCCCGCTGCTTCGGCTCCTGGCCGGTGACGTCCCGGTCGCCAATGAGGATTCGCCCACTGTGCACGTCTTCGAGTCCCGCGAGCATGCGCAGTGATGTGGACTTGCCGCAGCCGGAGGGTCCGACCAGCACGAGGAACTCACCGTCCTCGATCTTCAGATCGAGCTGATCGACGGCCGGCTTGTCCGAGCCGGGGAACAAACAGGTGGCACCGTCATAGGTCACTGTGGCCATGAACGTCGAAGTCCCTTCTACCCGGCGCAGCGCGCGCACGTGCGTGCGAATGTACCTTTCCGGGTCCCGAGGCGCTCCGCGCCCGTGCGCGGTTGAGGAGTGTCTGGACTCGTCAACCACTCACGGGCGTAGCCTGCCCTGGTGAGTTCCGACAAGATGCTGACCCGCATCGGTGGGCTGCTCCGGCAGGCGGAATCCACCGACAACCCGCACGAGGGTGAAGCGTTCATGGCCGCGGCGCAGCGGCTCGCGACGGCCGCCTCCATCGACCTGGCCGTGGCCCGGTCACACGCTGCGGGCAAGGAGAAGCGGGCTACCCCTGCTCAACGCCTGATCACCATCGGGGAACCGGGCAAGAAGGGACTGCGCACCTACGCGCAGCTGTTTCTGGTTATCGCCGCCGCCAACGACGTCCAATGCGACATCGCACAGACGTCGGCCGTGATCTACGCCTACGGATTCGCCGGCGACATCGACGTGTGCGAGGCCCTGTACACGAGCCTGCTGATCCAGATGGTGAGGGCGTCCGACGCCTACATCAAATCGGGCGAGTACCGGAACGAGACGACGATGCGCACCCAGGTCGAGCAGCGCGGACGGCGTCGGGTCCGGACCACGGTGCGGCGACCGGTTGCGGGTGTGACCGCCCGGCTGAACTTTCAACTCGCCTACGCAGCACGCATCGGGCACCGCCTCGCCGACGCGAAGAGGGACGCCGAGGACGAGGCGACGTCCGTTCCGGAGTCGTCGGCGGAGACCGCGCTAGTGCTGCGCGACAAGCAGCTCGAGCTGAAGGACTACTACTCCGAGAACTCTCAGGCACGCGGGACGTGGCGTGGGGCGCGCGCGTCGGCGGGCCACGCGTCGGGCGCTCGCCGGGCCGGGGACCGGGCCGCACGGACGGCGCGATTGAGCAATTCGCCCGAGCTGTCGACCGCACGAAAACAGATTCCGTCGTGAGGCGCACCCGCGACACCCAGCGTGCTGCCGTCTATGAGGCGGAAGCGTTGGTGCGCACGATGTTCGATCGCGCCGACGAGCGTGGGCTGCGCGTCGTCGACGTGCTGGGGTCGCAGGTGACGCTGCCGGTGGAACGGAAATTCGCGTCCATCGAGTCGGTGCAGGACTACGTGAACCGGGTGCTCGCTCTCAACTGGGTGCGGGAGATGTGGGCGCGAGCCGCCACGCCGATCCATGTGCGCACGAGGGCGGGCAGCAAGGCCGCGCACTACGAAAGTGACTGCGCCACAATGGCCGTCCCCGAGTACCGCAGCGGCAAAGCCTGGGCATTCCGGGAACTGGTGGTACTGCACGAGATCGCACATCACCTGGACCCCTCCGACCCCGACGATCCGAGCACCGCGGCACACGGACCGGAGTACGTCGACCGCTACCTCACCTTGGTGGGTGAAATCATCGGCCCGGAAGCAGCGTTCGTCCTGCGGGCGATGCTGCTGGCGGGTGGTGTGCGGCTGAGTTGATGCCGGTGACCAGCACAGCCGGATCGCCCGGTCAGCGTGTCCAGTTCAACGTGCTGATGTCCACGTCGACCGCCTCGAAAGGTGCCCTGAGCGCGGTCGCGCTCGCCCAACCACGCACGAGGACACCGGCATCGGTCTCCTCGGAATCCTCGTTGTCGTCGGCGTGAATTTCGGCGAACGTGACGGTCACGAACCCGTCGTCCGCTTCACCGACGTTCGCCTGGACGGCGCCGAATGCCGCGAGCGGGGCCGGGCGCAGCCCCTTCAACTCGTCGAGCGGAATGTCCGGTGCGTTCACATTCAGCACCGTGCCCGCGGTGCCGTTCTCGACGATCCAGTCCAACGCCTGCCGGCACACGACTTCGGCGGTGTCCCAATGCCTGGGGTTCGACGTGGCCAGCGACACCGCCAACGCCAGCGTGCCGTGCGTGGCGCCCGTCAGCGCCGCCCCGACCGTGCCCGAATGCAGAATCGCGTGACCAGTGTTGGGGCCGTGATTGATTCCCGACAGCACGATGTCCGGTGGCGGCCCGAACGCACCGCTCGTCGCCACGAAACTGATCAGCGCGGGGGACGCTTCCACCGCATGGACCGCCACCCCGGGAAGGTCCGGGAATTCCCGCCTCGACATCCGCAGCCGGCCGTTGCTTTCCAACGCGGTCAGCGACGCACTCGCTCCACTGCGCTCCTCGTGCGGTGCCGCGACCACCACGTCGAGTCCGGCGGCGAACGCCAGGCGGGCGAGCAGGGAAATACCGTGACTGTCCACGCCGTCGTCATTGGTGACCAGAGCCCTCACTGCTTCTGCCCCTTCGGCTCGGTCATCCGCCGCACCCGAATGTTCTCCACCATCTTCGCGATCAGGTCCGGTTGTCCCGTCGCGAGACCACGGCGCGTCACGTTCACAGCGCCGGCTGCGGCGCCGAACTGCAATGCGTCGTTCATCGATGTGCCGCGGGCCAAGGCTGCGGCGATACCGGCGGTCATCGAGTCTCCGGCACCCCGGTGGTCGACGATATTCATGGGCGGAATCAGCACCTCCCAGATGTCGCCGTCGACGAGGGCCATCGCCGGATCTCCTGCTCGTGAGACGACGACGTGGTCGGCTCCTTCCGCCGCAAGGGCACGCATCGCTTCGGCGAGATCCTCCGGCTTCTCCGACTGTGCGCGCCCGTCCTCGATGAGATCTTCATGGCTCACCTTCAGTACAGTCAGGCCACCCTCGAGGGCCGCCGTCATCGTGGGACCGGACAGGTCGGCAACCACCGGAACCTTCAACGCCCGAAGATCTCCCACCAACCGGGTGTAAATCTCCGGGGGCACCACATTGTTCTCGTGTGGGCCGCCGAGCACCGCGACATCCGCTGTGATTCCCTCGGCCAGCGACCCGCCGAACAGGTCGTCGACCTCGTGCCGAGACAGGACTCGTGGGCGGACCTCGGCCAGCGGCTTCCGATCACCCCCACGGCGGTCGTGAACATAGGACCCGTTCTCACCGGCCGTGGAAATCGCGCGGACCTTTATACCTTCACGCTCGATGAGGGACTGGAGGATGCCCCCCGTCTCCCCACCGAACACCCCGCACAACGTGACGTCGAGGCCGAGCGTCGCCGCCATCCTGGCAATCCATACCCCCTGTCCACCGGCGTGCACGTGCAGTTCGGTGCTCTCGTCCGGGGCAGCTTCGATCGTCACCGTCAGCAAGGGCGACGGTGCGAATACGAAGGCGGACACAGCGCTCATCGGGTCGAACCTCATCTCGGTCGTCAACGGTCTGGCCTGCCGTCAAGTACCCGGGAGTTGACCGGTTCACACGGAGTCGGTGGCCGTACCCCGTCGAGGCGAGCAAGATGGATTCGTAAACGACCTGCACGCACGGGCCCTCGACACAGGGCCGCCGCACTCATTCGAGGAGCCACGTATGACCCGTTCAGTTCGAATCGGTGTCCAGATTCAGCCGCAGCACGCGCCCGACTACGGACTGATTCGCGACGCCGTTCTGCGGGCCGAAGACGCCGGCGTCGACATCGTCTTCAACTGGGACCACTTCTACCCGCTGTACGGCGACCCGGCCGGTGCCCACTTCGAATGCTGGACGATGCTCGGAGCATTCGCCGAACAGACGGAACGAGTGGAAATCGGCGCCCTCGTCACCTGCGCCGGCTACCGCAACCCGGACCTGCTCGCCGACATGGCCCGCACCGTCGACCACATCAGCGGGGGACGGCTGATCCTCGGGATCGGTTCCGGATGGTTCGAGCGCGACTACGACGAATACGGGTACGACTTCGGCACCAAGGGGTCGCGGCTGGACCTGCTGGCCGAGTACTTGCCGCGGATCACCGCCCGGTTCGGCAAGCTCGAACCCGCGCCCACGCGGCACATCCCGATCCTCATCGGGGGCGGCGGCGAGAAGAGGACACTGCCCCTCGTCGCACAATACGGCGACATCTGGCACAGCTTCAGCGACATCGAAACCCACGCGCGGAAGTCGGGCATCCTCGCCGACCGCTGCGCCGACCACGGTCGCAACCCCGACACCATTGCGCACTCCACGTCCTGGCCGGGCTCGGACGAAGCCGCCGCCTACGTCGACGCCGGGGTCACACTATTCACCGTCGGCACCAGCGGACCCGACTTCGACCTCACCGAACTGAAGGAAGCCATCGCGTGGCGGGACGAGAACACCCCGCCGCCGCTGTCCGGCCTCGCATAGGCGCTCCGCGCCCGTGAGTGGTTAACGAGTCTCTGCACTCGTTAACCACTCACGGGCGGCGCAGCCGCCTACAGCCGTTCGAGGACCATGGCCATGCCCTGGCCACCGCCGACGCACATGGTTTCGACACCGAACTGCTTGTCGCTGGACTGCAGGTTGTTCAGCAGGGTCGCGGTGATCCGGGCACCGGTCATGCCGAACGGGTGACCGAGGGCGATGGCGCCGCCGGAGACGTTGAGTTTGTCCTCATCGATGCCGAGTTCCCGCGCCGACCCGAGGACCTGCACCGCGAACGCCTCGTTGATCTCGAACAAGTCGATGTCGGAGATACCCATCCCGGCGATGGCCAGGGCCCGCTTGGTGGCCTCGATCGGGCCCAGCCCCATGATCTCCGGCGAGAGCCCGGACACCCCGGTCGACACGATCCGCGCCAGCGGGGTCAACCCCAGCTCCTTGGCCTTGGTGTCGGACATGATCACCAGGGCGGCGGCGCCGTCGTTGAGCGGGCACGCGTTACCGGCGGTCACGGTGCCGTCCGGCCGGAACACCGGCTTGAGCTGCGACACGGCCTCGTAGGTGGTGCCGGCGCGGGGGCCGTCGTCCTTCGACACGACGGTGCCGTCGGGCAGCGTGACCGGGGTGATCTCCCGCTCGAAGAAGCCGCTGTTGATGGCCTCCTCGGCGCGGTTCTGCGAGCGCACCGCCCACCGGTCCTGCTCCTCGCGGGTGATGCCGGTGATCTGGGCGACGTTCTCGGCGGTCTGGCCCATCGCGATGTAGGTGTCGGGGACGAGCCCTTCCTCGCGGGGGTCGACCCACTGCTGGCCGCCCTGGGCGAGCTTCTCGGTGCGGGCCTGAGCGTCGGCGTAGAGCGGGTTCTGGGTGTCGGGCAGCGAGTCGGAGCTGCCCGCGGTGAACCGGGACACCGTCTCCACACCGGCGGAAATGAACACATCACCCTCACCGGCCTTGATCGCGTGCAATGCCATGCGGGTGGTCTGCAGCGACGAGGAACAGTAGCGGGTGATGGTGGTGCCGGGAATGAAGTCGTAGCCCAACTGCACGGCGACGTTGCGGCCCATGTTGAAGCCCTGCTCACCGCCGGGCAGCCCGCAACCCAGGATCAGGTCGTTGATGTCGGTGGGGTCGAGGGCGGGGACCTTGTCCAGGGCAGCCTGCACCATCTGCGCGGCCAGGTCGTCCGGGCGCATGCCCTTGAGCGACCCCTTCATGGCGCGACCGATCGGGGAACGGGCGATGGAAACGATGACGGCCTCGGGCATGCGGAACTCCTACCGATTCGATTCTAAGCGTCTGCTTATTTTCTAAGCGTTTGCATATATTGACTGTCGGGCTCATATCCTGTCAAGGTCTGCGGCCCGTGCGCCTTTCTGGTTTGTCAGCAGCTGTCGCGGGTCTGACGGCCGGATTCACGGGTCGCGCGCGCTGCCCGCCGTGCTTCGTCCATCGTCGTCACTCCTCTTGTATGTATGCCAAACGAGAGGAGTGACGGGCGTCGCTCACGCGTCTTCCGACCCCGCTCGTCAGCCACCGCCGGGGTTACGCTGCTCACCATGTTTTCTTCCGTGGGAGCGAAGATCCGTGTGGTGGTGGCATTGTTGCTGACCGCCCTGATGGCGCTGACCCTGTCGTCGTGTTCGAGCGACAGCAGTTCTTCGGGGGCGGCGCCACAGGATCTGTGTGCGCCACCGGGAGTCGGCGCCGCGACCGCTGCGCCCACCAACCTGGACGCATCGGCGGGCGCCGGCGCGGAAGATCGCTACACCACGCCCGATGTCACCCCGCTGAACCAGATCGATACGTCGAAGCTGAACCTCATCACCCCCGGCGTTCTGACAGTGGGCACGCTGTCGGACGCACCCCCGAGCATCTGCGTGAACGCCGAGAACCAGTTCACGGGATACGACAACGAACTCCTGAAGGCCGTCGCGGCGAAGCTCGGTCTGCGCGTCGACTTCGTCGGCACCGAATTCGCCGGACTCCTCGCGCAGGTGTCGGGGCGACGGTTCGACGTGGGATCGTCCTCGATCACGACGACGGACGAGCGGCGTAATACCGTCGGCTTCACCAACGGCTACGACTTCGGCTATTTCTCCCTCGTCGTCCCCAACGGCGGACCCATCAAGGGCTTTGACGACCTGAACGCGTCCACCCGCATCGGCGTCGTGCAGGGCACCGTGCAGGACGACTACGTCGTCAACACACTGAAGCTCGACCCGGTGAAGTTCCCCGACTACGCCACGGCGTACGCGAACCTGAAGTCGGGGCAGATCGACGCATGGGTGGCGCCGTCGCAGCAGGCGGAAGGTGCCATCGCGCCCGGGGATCCGACGTCGATCGCGCAGAACACGTTCAGCGTCAACAACTTCGTCGGGTGGGCTGTCGCGAAGGAGAACCAGCCTCTGATCGACGCGCTGAACTCCGGTCTCGACGCGACCATCGAGGACGGCACGTGGGCGGAACTGTATTCGGACTGGGTGCCTCGCGAACTGCCCGAGGGATGGAAGCCCGGCAGCAAGGCGGCGCCGAAGCCGAACCTGCCGGACTTCGCGGCGCTCGCCGCCGAGAACATCGAAACCGACGCCGAGACCCCGGTGAACGAACCGAAGTCGACACTGGCACAGCTGAAGGACACGTTCTTCGACTGGGACCTGTACGCGCGGGCATTCCCCGATCTACTGAAAACCGGCCTGCCGAACACCCTGATTCTCGCGTTGGCGTCCGGCATCGTCGGCACCGTGCTGGGCATGCTGCTCGCGATGGCCGGAATCTCCCGCACGCGGTGGCTGCGGTGGCCGGCTCGGGTCTACACCGACGTGTTCCGCGGGCTTCCCGCCGTGGTGATCATCCTCATCGTCGGGCTCGGTGCGGGACCGGTGGTGAGAGGCCTCACCGGAAACAACCCGTACTGGCTGGGGGCCGCCGCACTGTCGCTGCTGGCGTCCGCCTACATCGGTGAGATTTTCCGGTCAGGAATCCAGAGCGTCGAACCGGGGCAGCTCGAGGCCGCCCGGGCCCTGGGTTTCAGTTACCGCAAGTCGATGACGCTGGTGGTGATCCCCCAAGGTGTGCGGCGGGTGCTGCCCGCACTGATGAACCAGTTCATCTCCCTCATCAAGGACTCGTCGCTCATCTACTTCCTCGGCCTGCTCGTCACGCAGCGCGAATTGTTCGCCGTGGGACGCGATCTCAACGCGCAAACCGGAAACCTGTCGCCCCTCGTCGCGGCCGGCCTGTTCTATCTCGCCATGACGATTCCGCTGACACACCTCGTCAACTACATCGACCACCGTCTGCGCACCGGCCGCGCCGACACGTCCGGCACGCTCGATCCGGTGGAGCAGTCCATCGTCGTGGAAAGGGGATAAGGCGATGGCCGTCTCTCTCACTGGCACCAACCTGCACCTCGCGTTCGGCACCAACAAGGTGCTCCGCGGCGTCGACATCCACGTCGACGCCGGGGACACCGTCACCGTGATCGGCCCGTCCGGTTCCGGAAAGTCCACCCTGCTCCGAGTGCTCAACCGGCTGCACGAACCGGATCAGGGCGATATTTTGATCGACGGCAAGTCGGTGCTGAAAGACAACCCGGACACGTTGCGGCAGCAGATCGGCATGGTGTTCCAGCAGTTCAACCTGTTCCCGCACAAGACCGTCGTCGACAACATCGCACTCGGCCCACGCAAGCTCAAGGGCCTGTCCAAGGAGGAGGCGCGGACGCTGGCGCTCGAACAGCTCGAGCTCGTCGGACTGGCGCACAAGGCCGATTCGCGGCCGGGCAACCTGTCGGGCGGTCAGCAACAGCGGGTCGCGATCGCCCGGGCGCTGGCCATGAAACCCGAGGTGATGTTCTTCGACGAGGCCACCTCCGCGCTCGACCCCGAACTGGTGAAGGGGGTCCTCGCGTTGATGGCCGACCTTGCCAAGGGCGGTATGACCATGGTCGTGGTCACCCACGAGATGGGCTTTGCCCGTGAGGTGTCGGACACGGTGCTGTTCATGGACCACGGTGCTGTGGTCGAGACCGGTACGCCGGAGCAGCTTTTCGACAAACCGCAGACCGAGAGACTGCAGCAGTTCCTGTCCCAGGTGCTGTAGGCCGCTGCGCCGCCTATCGAATCAGCCCGTAGAACCCCTCGATGTGTTCGCGGACGAGGGTGGACGCCTTGGTGCCGTGCCCGCGGCGTAGGGCGTTGACGATGGCGCGATGCTCGCAGCGCAGGTTCTGCGCGACCTCGTTCCAGTCGTCGAGCTGCGGGACGGCCTGCATGACGTAGCCGGAAATCGATTCGCGGAGCGAGACCATCATGGCCTCGACGAGGACGTTGCCAGCGAGCGCGGCCATCGCGACGTGCAGATCGGCGTCGAGCCGGTGGAAGGCCTCCGGCGTCAGGGTTTCGTCGTCCATGGCGTCAAGCAGTGCATCGAGCCCCTGCAGGTCGAGTTCGCTCGCCCGTTCGGCAGCCTCCTGCACCGCCCACGACTCCAGCAGGATGCGAGTCTGGACGACGTCACGGATCGGCAGCGTGTGCGTCGCCATATGCAGTCGCAGGGCCACTCCGATGGACGCGGCCGGATCTGCCGCCACGATTGCCCCCGAGTCCGGGCCCGAACCCACCGCCGTGCGGACGATGCCCATCGCTTCGAGCACTCGGATGGCCTCCCGGACGGAGGAGCGGCCGACCCCGAGCTCTTCGGCGAGCGCACGTTCGGCGGGCAATCGGCCGCCGACCACCAGTTTTCCGTCCGACAGATCCCGCTCGATCCGCTGCAGGACTACCTCGTGTGTACGCACAGTCGGAGTTTACCTGGTGTGGTCTGACCACAGTGCGCTACTGTGGTCAGACCACAGCCCAGCCGGTTGGAGGACCGATGAAGATCGCCTTGTTCGCCACATGCCTGGCGGATGCCCTGTTTCCCGACTGCGCCACCGCCACGGTCCGGCTGCTCGAACGCCTCGGCCACCAGGTGGTGTTTCCGCCGAAGCAGACGTGTTGCGGGCAGATGCACGTCAACACCGGTTACCAGGCGGAGGCGCTTCCGCTGGTCCGCCATCACGTCGAGGCGTTCGAGAGCGAATCCTGGGATGTGGCGGTCGCACCGTCCGGTTCGTGTGTCGGGTCCGTCCGTCATCAGCATGCAATGGTGGCGCGACGCTACGGTGACGAGTCCCTCGCCTCGCGTGCCGAGGATCTCGCTGCCCGCACCTACGAGCTGTCGGAGCTGCTGGTCGACGTTCTGGGTGTCACCGACGTCGGCGCCTACTACCCGCATCGCGTCACCTACCACCCCACCTGCCACTCGCTCCGGATGTTGCGGGTAGGCGATAAACCCCTGCAACTGCTCCGCGCGGTTCGCGGAATGAGGCTGATCGAACTTCCCGCCGCCGATTCCTGTTGCGGTTTCGGCGGAACCTTCGCCCTGAAAAATTCCGACACCTCGACGGCCATGCTCGCCGACAAGATGGGCAACGTGCTCCGCACCGGCGCCGAAGTGTGCAGCGCCGGCGACTCGTCCTGCCTGATGCACATCGGCGGCGGACTGTCCCGGCTACGCAGCGGAGTGCGCACCGTCCACCTCGCCGAGATTCTGGCGAGCACCGAGAAGATCGGGAGCAACGCATGACCACGTTCCTCGGCTCACCCACCTTCCATGCGGGCACCGGAAACATCCGGGGCACAGAATCTTTCCCCGACGCGGCGCGAAAGTCACTCGCTGATACCCAGTTGCGCGCCAACCTGGGGGCGGCAACCACCACCATCCGAAACAAGCGGATCGCCGCGGTCGCCGAGGTCGACGATTGGGAGGAGCTGCGCCGAGCGGGCAGTGCACTGAAGTCGCAGGTGATGGCGCGGCTGCCGGAACTGTTGGTGCAATTCGAGGAAAACGTCACCGCCCGTGGGGGAACCGTCCACTGGGCGCGCGACTCGGAAGAGGCCAATCGGATCATCACCGACCTCGTCCGGGCCACCGGATCCGACGAGGTCGTGAAGGTCAAGTCGATGGCCACCCAGGAGACGGGCCTGAACGAGTACCTCGAGGTGAACGGGATCGCGGCGATCGAGACGGACCTCGCCGAGCTCATCGTGCAACTCGGACACGACAAGCCGAGTCACATCCTGGTCCCCGCAATTCACCGGAATCGCGCCGAAATCCGCGAGATCTTCTTGAAGTCGATGCCGGACATCGATGCCGGCATCACCGACGATCCGCGGGCGCTGGCAATGGCCGCGCGGGCACACCTTCGACGAAAGTTCCTCTCCGCCAGGGTGGCGATCAGTGGCGCGAACTTCGGTGTCGCCGAGACGGGGACGCTGGCGGTGGTGGAATCGGAGGGCAACGGACGGATGTGCCTCACCCTCCCCGACACCCTGATCACGCTGATGGGCGTCGAGAAGCTGGTGCCCGCGTTCACCGACCTCGAAGTCTTCATGCAACTGCTTCCCCGCTCCTCGACGGCCGAACGCATGAATCCGTACACCTCCATGTGGACCGGCGTTCATCCCGGTGACGGACCGCAGAACTTCCACGTCGTGCTGCTCGACAACGGTCGCACCAACGTTCTCGCCGACGATGTGGGACGCTCAGCTCTGCACTGCATTCGGTGCAGCGCCTGCCTGAACGTGTGCCCCGTCTACGAGCGAGCGGGCGGCCACGCGTACGGCTCCGTCTATCCCGGGCCGATCGGCGCGATCCTCAGCCCGCAACTCACCGGCACCACCGGCCACGACGACCCCAATGCCTCACTGCCCTATGCGTCGACACTGTGCGGTGCGTGCTTCGACGCGTGCCCCGTACGCATCGACATCCCGAGCATCCTGGTGCATCTGCGGGCCGAGCAAGTCGATTCGGAACGGCACGGCCTCCCCGGCGGGCAGGACCTCGCGATGAAGGCCGCCGGCTTCGTGATGGGATCCGAGAAGCGGTTCGCCGCTGCCGAGACGGCGTCCAGGATCGGCCGGGTGCTCGGCGGGAAGAAGGGACGCATCACGTCGCTGCCGTACCCGGGATCGAAGTGGACGTCGAGCCGAGACCTTCCCTCCCCACCGAAGGAAACCTTCCGGCAGTGGTGGGCCCGCACCCACGAGGACACCGAATAATGTACGCCCGCAACGCTATACTGGCCAGGATCCGATCGGCGATCGCTGATGCACCCACTCCCGAACCCGTGCCCCGCGACTATCACCGGAAGCCGATGTCCGGTCCCGGAGACGTCGAGAAGTTCGCCCACACCGTCGACGACTACCACGCCCAGGTCCATCGCGCCGACGAGAGCACGGTCGCCGAGGTCGTCACCGGGTTGATCGCGGAAGGGGCGCGCGCCGTCGTCCCACCGGATCTGCCGGAGTCGTGGCGACCACGACGTGGCGTCGTCGTCGACGGTGCACCCGCGGAGTTGTCGACACTCGAACTCGACGCGATAGAGGTCGTCGTCACCGGGTGCACTCTGGGCATCGCGGCCACCGGGACAATTGTTCTCGACGGCGGCGTCGGTCAGGGCAGACGGGCACTGACCCTGGTCCCCGATCACCACATCTGCATCATCCGCGCCGACCAGATCGTCGACACCGTGCCGCAAGCCTTCCACGCCCTAGACCCGACCAGGCCGCTCACGTTCATCAGCGGCCCCAGCGCCACCAGCGACATCGAGCTCAACCGCGTCGAAGGCGTCCACGGCCCCCGCACCCTGGACGTCGTGATCGTGCGCTAACGCCTGTGCGTGGCCGGCGAGTCCAGAGACTCGTTAACCACTCACGGGGCGCGGAGCGCCCTCTCGGCGAGGGCCACGGTGGCGTCGACGATGGTGGCACCGCCGAACATCACGGCGTCGTTGTGCCCCACGCCTGGCAGTGCCACCCGCTCGACCGGTCCGCGGGCGGCGTCGGCGACCCGTTCGCTGTGGTCGGGAGGCACGATGGTGTCGGCCGTCCCGTAGACCACGGTGGTGGGTACGTCGACTCGTGCCACCGACTCCGCGACCGGGAATCGGTCTCGCAGCAGCAACCGGACCGGCAGGAACGGGTAGTGCCGGGCCCCGAGCGAGGCCAGGTCGACGAACGGTGATCGCAGCAGCATCCCCGCCGGCGGATACTCGGTGGCGAGTTCGGTGACCACACCGGTGCCCAAGCTTTCACCGAAGTACAGCAACCGCTCGTGGGGCACCCGGCGCTCCTCGACGAGGTGTCGGTATGCCGCTCGGACGTCGAGTGCCAGTCCTTTCTCGCTGGGCTCACCGGGATTGCCGCCGTACCCGCGGTAGTCGAAGAGCAGGGTGGCGAAACCGGCGTCCGCCAGATCGGACGCCAGCAATGCCCGATCCGCCCTGTTACCCGCATTCCCGTTGGCGACGAGCACGGTCATCTCCCGGCTCGCACCGACCGGAGGCACGTACCAGGCGCCCAGCTCGAGGCCGTCCGACGTCGTCAGTGTGACGTCCTCGGCGCGGGTAAACAGCTGTAGGGCCGATGGCACCGGGGAGGCGTCGGGGAAATAAATCAGCTTTCGCTGCAACGCCCACATGGCAGCGATCAGCAACGCGGCGACCGTGAGCGCAATGAGCAGGCCACGGGTCAGTGCCGGTGGGGTGCGCCGGTCCACGCCAGCAGCTCGGTCACGGGCAGAGTGTTGATCACGTTCGCCGGCTCGACGCCGCGTTCGGCGGCGCGTTCACAGGCGTAGCCCTGCCACGCGAGCTGACCGGTGCAGTGGGCGTCGGTGTCGACGGAGAACAGGCAGCCGCTCGCGAGCGCGAGATCGATCAGGCGGCCGGGCGGATCCCGCCGCTCGGGCCGGGCGTTGATCTCCACCGCTGTGCCGTGCTCGCGGCACGCGTCGAATACTTTCTCCGCATCGAACTTCGATTCGGGCCGCGTGCCCCTGTTTCCCGCGACGAGTCTTCCGGTGCAATGCCCTAGAACATCGACGTGTGGGGACTTGACCGCCTGCACCATCCGCTTCGTCATCGTGGCGCGGTCGCTGTCGAGGTGGGAGTGCACACTGGCGACGACGACATCGAGGTCCGCGAGCAGATCGTCGTCCTGGTCGAGGGACCCGTCGTCGAGGATGTCGACCTCGATGCCGGTGAGGACGCGGAACGGCGCGAGTTCGGCATTCAATTCGGCGATCACGCTCAACTGGGCGAGCAGGCGCTCCGACGTCAGTCCGTTGGCGGCCGTCAGTCGCGCCGAGTGATCGGTCAGCGCGCAGTACTCGTGCCCCAGGGTGGCCGCCCGGCGCATCATTTCCTTGATCGGGCACCGGCCGTCCGACCAGTCCGAATGCGTGTGCAGGTCGCCGCGGAGGGCGTCGAGTAATTCCATGCCGCCGAGTCCGATCGGCTCGGCGGAACTCCGCAGGTACGTGAGATAGAGCGGCACCGACTCCGCGCACTCCCGGATGATCGCGGCAGCTTCGGCCCCGACGTCGGGTAGCGACTTCCAGTTGTCGTTCTGCTGGGCGGCTCGCTCCCGGGCCGACAGATTCGCGACCACGTCCGCGGCCCGCCGGAAAGCGGCAATCCGGTATGTCTCGGCACGTGAGCGCTCGAGCCAGAACGCTATTTCCCGCAGCGCCTCCACCGGGTCCATCTCTCCATGGTGCACGGCCGACAGGCCGTCCGCCAGACGTAGAAGCAACGACTTAGGGTCGCCTCGTTCGTCGCCCGTTCACGCAGGTGTTCCCTTTCCCTTGTTTACGACTTCTACGGTGCCGAAGTTATTCCACTTCTAATCGGGAGCCACGGTGAGCTTGAAACCCCTCGCACTGTTCGTCACCCACGACGGCGTGTCGTCGCGCGCCGCCGTCACCTGCCAGTACAAGTGCGGCAACGCCTGCTCCCACGACGTGCCCAACGATTCGCAGGGTGAGTACTTCCGCGACATCGCCCGTGCGGCACTCTCCCGGCGGGGCGTCCTGCGCGGTGCCGGGATGGCGGTGCTCGCCGTGGGTGCGGGCAGTGCGCTCGCAGCATGTTCGACCGACTCGGACAGCGGCAGTAGTTCGAGCACAGGGGGCTCGGACAATGCCGCGCCGAACGGCACGAACTTCACGGCCGTGGCCCCGAACACCGAGGACGCCGTCGTCGTTCCCGAGGGATACGAGCAGGCGGTCGTGATCGGCTGGGGTGACCCGGTCCTCGCCGGCGCCCCCGCATTCGACTTCGACAATCAGACCGCGGCCGCGCAGGCGCAACAGTTCGGATACAACAACGACTTCGCCGGACTCCTCCCCGTCGACGGCCGGCCCGACACGTTCCTGTTGGTGGTCAATCACGAGTACAGCAGCGAGCCGTTCATGTTCAAGGGGTATGACGCCGACAATCCATCTCCCGAACAATTCCAGATCGCACTCGCCGCCCATGGACTGTCCGTGCTGCAGGTGAAAGGTCAGAGCGGCTCCGGCAAGCTCACTCCCGGTTTCGGACCCTACAACCGGCGCATCACCGCGACCACCGAGTTCGTCGTCACCGGGCCCGCGGCCGGCAGCGACTTCCTGAAGACGTCTGCCGATCCGACGGGCACCAGGGTCCTCGGCACCCTCAACAACTGCTCCGGCGGCCTCACGCCATGGGGCACGGTGCTGTCGGGTGAGGAGAACTTCAACCAGTACTTCGCGAACGCCGAACTGGTCACCGACCCGGTCGTCGCCGCGCGCTTGAAGCGTTACGGCCTGGAAGGTGCTGCCTCCGAACGTAAGTGGGAGCGTTTCGACCGCCGTTTCGATTTGACGCAGGACCCCAACGAGGTGAACCGCTTCGGGTACGTCGTCGAGGTGAATCCCTGGGATGCCGCGTCCGCGCCGGTCAAGCACACCGCACTCGGCCGGTTCAAGCACGAGGCCGCGACCATCCACGTCACCGACGAGGGCACCGTGGTCGCCTACAGCGGGGACGACGAGCGCTTCGATTACATGTACAAGTTCGTCTCCAGCCGAAAGATGATGGACGGCAACAGCCAGGCGGCCGTGCGCCACAACATGACATTGCTCGACGCCGGCACACTGTACGTCGCCAAGTTCAGCGGCAACTCCTCGGACGAGATCGACGGCTCCGGCACGCTGCCGTCGAGCGGTTCCTTCGACGGCACCGGCGTGTGGATTCCGTTGCTTCGCACCGGCGAAGACGGCAGGGGCGAGTCCCTCGTCGACGGCATGAGCGCCGAGGAGGTCGCGGTTTTCACCCGCGAGGCCGGCGACAGGGTCGGTGCCACCAAGATGGACCGCCCCGAGGACTTCGAGCCGAACCCGAAGACGGGCAAGGTGTATGTGGCGCTGACCAACAACACCAAGCGAGGCGTCGACGGCGCTGCCGCCGCCGACGAGGCGAATCCCCGCAACAACAACAAGAACGGGCAGGTTCTCGAGCTCACCGACGACCACGCCGGCACGTCGTTCACCTGGAATCTGCTGCTCGTCTGCGGCGACCCGAAAGAAGCCGACACCTACTTCGGCGGGTTCGACAAGGCGAAGGTCAGCCCCATCTCGTGCCCCGACAACCTGGCGTTCGACACGCACGGCAATCTGTGGATCTCCACCGACGGCAACGCGCTGAAGTCGAACGACGGACTGTTCAGCGTCACCCTCGACGGCGCGAACCGCGGCGAAACCAAACAGTTCCTGTCGGTGCCGAAGGGCGCCGAGACGTGCGGGCCGATCATCGACGAGGATCGAGTGGTCGTGTGCGTGCAGCACCCGGGTGAATCCGACGACGCCAGCGCCGACAACCCCGCCTCACACTGGCCCGACGGCGGAAGTTCGCAGCCGCGTCCCGCTGTCGTCGCCGTGTGGAAGTCGGGCGGCCGGATCGGCGCCTGACCCGGTCGGTTGACCCCGGGCGGCTCACCGAGGCGCCTGGGGTCAACCGACAGGTGGCCTAACTGCCGAACGGCGACGCGCTGTTGGAGTACCGGGCGAAGTCGCCCTGCGCTCCGCTGTAGACGTTGAGGTCGACGTTGCCGTTGACACCGGGAATGCGGCCGGTGCTGGTGTACTGCCAGAAGCTCCACGTGTTCCAGCCGCCCGGAAGCGGTCCGGGGGCGTTCTGCCCGTTGTAATCGGCGATCCACAGGGGATACCCGGCGAATTCGTGGGTGTCGGCCATCGCCGTGCGCCAGAAGTTGGGATACGTGTAGATGATCGGCTGACGTCCGGTGAGCGCCCGCACCGTGTTCAGGTAGCGGTGCGTCCAGTCGATCAACGCGGCGGGCGGTAACCCACCGGAATGCTCGATGTCCAGAACCGGTGGCATGTCGCCGGGGCCGTTGATGCCCAGCACCACCGTCGAATAGAAGGCGGCCTGCGCTTCCGGTGACTGAGTGGGGTCGGCGTAGTGATAAGCGCCGCGGGACACTCCGGCCACCCGCATGGCCAGACAGTCCTGCACGAAGAACGGATTGACGTAGTTCAAGCTCTCGGTGGCCTTCACCATTGCGAAGTCGTGGCCGGCGTTGCGGACGGCGAACCAGTCGATCGGCGAACCGCCCGGATGTTGCCAGGATGCGACGTCGGGCCCCCTGACGGGTTCGGCGGCGGCAATCCCCGGCACCGCTGCTGCAACAGCCCCCGCGACGAGAATTGGTGCGATTTTGGACAGCTTTCGGACGTTCTCCCCGATATCCATGCGCCCGAGGTTAGCGCTTCGCGCCTGTGAGTACTTGTTAACCGCGGAGTGTTAATAAGTACTCACAGGCGGGTCAGCCCAACCAGTCCAGCACCGCGGCGGCGGTCCACGACTGCTGCATGCTGCCCAGGGGTTCGCCCGTGAACGGTTCGTAGTACTCGGCGAAGCTGCCGTCGCTAGCCTGTCGCAAGCCTTCGGATCGGAGCATGTGCGAGCGTTCCGCCCACCCGCGCCGTGCGAAAGCCCATGAGAACAGCCAGGTCATCACCGGCCACACCGGGCCGCGCCAGTATTCACGGGACCGGAAGTCGCGCGACACCGGGGATGTCGACGGCGGCACCGCATACCGGAGATCGGGGTGTCCGCAGAATTTCGGGCCCTCGAAGGTGCGCAGCAGGGCTCGTTCGGCGTCCCGGCTCAAACCGCCGCACAGCAGCGGCGAGAACATGGCGAGGGTTTCGGTGGAAATCCACTTTCCGCTCCGCAGGTCGAAGTCCCGTGCGGCGCCGGATCGTTCGTCGGTGGTGGTGAGCACGCCCTGGCGGAAGCGTCCGGCCCAGCCGTGCAGCTCCCGCACGTCGGAATTCGGCATCGAGTGCTCCTCACCGATGGTGGCGAGGACTTCGCATGCCATCGAGAAGACCGCGCTGACGAACACGTCCTCCACGGCGAAACTCATGGCGGTGGCCAGTTCTTCGTCATCGTAGCGGACGCTCTTCATCTCCTCGAGCAGCCACAGGTACCGGTCGTACTCGCCGTTGGACGGACGCTGCGACGTATCCGCGACGACGGTCAGATCCTCGCGCAAGTACTTCGGCATCGTCCCGGTCACCACGTTGGCGTACGCGAGGTCCCAGCGCGGCGAGTTGTCCATGCCCGACTCCCAGCCGTGGAACAGGGCGATCCGGCCGTTACCGTCGAGGTCACGCGCGTGGGCCAGCCATCGGTGCCAGCGGACGAGGTCGGGCCAGCGACGGTCGAGGAATTCCTCGGCCACGGCGCGGGTGGTGCGCCCGTGCCGGCGTGAATGGTCGAGGATGCGCTGCACGGCGATGGCATGGACCGGTGGTTGCGTGATGCCGGACGTCTGCGGCCCGTTGGGGGCGTGCGCCGCGAGCGTCGCGGTCTCCCACCTGGCCGGCCCGGGAAAGTAACCGTCCACCCCGTTAGCGAACACGATGTGCGGAATCATCCCGTTCTTCCATTGCGCCGACAGCAGGGTGTCGAGTTCGACTACGGCTCGTTCGACGCTCAGCGGCGCCAAACCGACAGCAACGAACGCGGCGTCCCAGCTCCACATGTGTGGGTAGAGGCGGGGCGCCGCGCTGGTCATCGTGCCCAGGTCGTTGCCGCGAAGCAGGTACGCAGCACGCGCTGCGAGCTGTGTCGGGGTGAATCCGGGGTCCGCCATCGCACCATTGTGCTGCGGGTTCCGTCGGATTGCGCGCCGTCGGGCTATGAAGCCGGCGACACCGGTTCGTTGGACTCGAGTTTCGAGTGCGTCCGGGAGTAGAAGAAGTACACGAGGAGGCCGAGAATCAGCCAGATTCCGAATCGCAGCCAGGTCTCCCAGGGGAGGGAGAGGATGAGCCACCCGGAGAAGACCACACCGATGATGGGCACCACCGGCATGAACGGCAACCGGAAGGAGCGGGGCACCTCGGGGCGGGTATGCCGTAGGACGGCCACTGCGATGCAGACGACGATGAAGGCCGACAGGATGCCGATGTTGGTCAGCTCGGCCACCGTGTTGATGGGCAGGAAGCCGGCCATCAGTGCGGAGCCGACGCCCACGATCCAGGTGACCCGAGTGGGCACCTTCCGCACCGGATGGGTCTTGGCGAACCATTCGGGCAGCAGGCCGTCCCGGCTCATCGCGAACCACACCCGGGTCACGCCGAGCATGAAGGTGAGCACCACGGTGATGATGCCGACGATGGCGCCGACGGCGATGATGTTCGCGACTCCGGGCATCCCGACGGACTCGAATGCGGTGGAGAAGCCGCTGTCAGGGCTGATCTCGGTGTACTTCTGCATTCCGGTGAGTACCAGGGTCGCGAGCACATACAGGGCCATGGCGATGCCGAGCGAGTACAGGATCGCCTTGGGCAGATGCTTCTTCGCTTCCTTCGACTCCTCGGCGGCGGTGCTCATCGCGTCGTAGCCGAAGACGGCGAAGAACACGGTCGCCGCTCCGGTCATCACTGCGGCGGTGCCGAACGGAAAGTAGGGGGTGTAGTTGGCGCTGTCGATGTGGAACACGCCGAGCACGATGATCAGCACGACGAGCGCCACCTTGATCGCGACCGCGACCGTCTCGAATCGCCCGACACTCTTGATGCCACGGGAGAGCACCCAGGCCGTGCCGAGGCAGAACAACGCGGCGAAGACGTCGAAGACGTGACCGTCACCGGTACCGAGTGCGCCCATCATCCAGTCGGGCAGGGATATGCCGATCTGCTCGAGTAGGAACCGGAAGTACCCGGACACGCCGATCGCGACAACCGCGGCGACCGCCACGTACTCGAGGAGCAGATCCCAGCCGATGAACCAGCCGACTACTTCACCGAGGGCGACGTAACCGTAGGTGTAGGCGGAACCGGCCTTGGGGATCATGCCCGCGAATTCGGCGTAACAGAGCGCGGCGGCGGCGCTGGCGATTCCCGCGATCAGGAAGGAAATCAACACGGCCGGCCCGGTCACCGAGTGCGCGACGGATCCGGCGAGGGAGAACACCCCGGCACCGATGATGCCGCCCACCCCGATCGCGGTGAGCTGCCACAACCCGAGCGATTTGGCGAGTCGCTCGTCGGCAGGCGTGTCCTCCTCGATCTCCTCGAGCGGTTTGCGGCGCAGCAGTTGGGTTCGCAACGTGACGAGTGACATCGCCGGCTTCCTTTCCCAGTGGCGCGAGACGCAGGTGAGAACAACTCAATACCTTCCGCGACCGACGTGTGACGGAAAACGCCGAACCAGGCGACAGGAGACCTTGCGCAAGTACCATAGGGGGGTATGGTAGCTGTCAGAGTCGGACATCGAGAGCCCAGAGAGAGAAAGGCACATCCGTGAGCACTTCGACCGTGATCGTCACCGGAATGACCTGCAACCATTGCGTCGCGTCGGTGAGCGAAGAAATCGGCGCCATTCCCGGAGTCACCTCCGTGGACGTCGACCTCGCCACCGGCAAGGTCGTCATCGACAGCACCACCGACCTCGATCCGTGCGCCGTCACCGACGCCGTAGAAGAGGCCGGATACTCCGTCGCCGGCTGAATCGCCGCCCACCTGTCCGCAGGAGTAACCATCATGAACGCCACCGGTAAGTTCGCCGGTTTCACCCTCGGTCTCGTCGCCGTCTTCGCTGCCGCGACGGGAGTGGGAGCGTTGGTCGGACCGGACATCGACGAACCCGCAGCACACGCCGCCGACGACCCCGGCCACGGTTCCGCGGGCGACGGCACCGAAGGCCATAACACCGGAGGCCACGACCCCGGAGGCCACCCGGAAGCCGCCGACGCGACACCGAAGGGACTGCGCTCCACGCAGGACGGCTACACCCTGGAACTGGCGTCGTCGGTCGCCACTACCGGCACCGACGTCCCCGTGCAGTTCCGCATCCTCGACCACACGGGAACTCCCGTGACGCGATACGCCGACCAGCACGAGAAACAACTGCACCTCATCGCGGTGCGCCGCGACCTGACCGGCTACCAGCACGTTCACCCGACCCTCGACGAGTCGGGCACGTGGAGCGTCTCACTCGATCTGGCCCGGGCAGGTGATTACCGGGTGTTCGCCGACTTCATGCCTGCGGGCGGGGACGCGCTGACCCTCGGTACCGACCTGCGGGTCGCCGGCAGCTACGACCCGCAGCCCCTACCGACGGCGGAGACGACGACCACCGTCGACGGCTACACCGTCACCCTCGACGGCACCCTCGAACCCGGACAGACCTCCACCCTGACCCTCGCGGTCGGTCGTGACGGATCGCCGGCCACCGACCTGCAGCCCTACCTCGGCGCCTATGGCCACCTGGTCGCTCTTCGCACCGCTGACCTCGGCTATCTACACGTGCACCCAGAGGGACATCCCGGGGACGGTGTGACGCCCGCGGGGCCCGGCATCGACTTCGCGGTCACCGCACCCAGCTCAGGCGAGTACCGCTTGTTCCTCGACTTCCAGCACGCCGGGGCGGTTCACACCGCCGAGTTCACGGTTTCCGCACATTCCGAGGAGGAATGATGACCCGCACCACCGACGTTCCTGCGCCTGCGGGCTCCCAGGTCGAGTTGTCGATCGGCGGAATGACGTGTGCGTCGTGCGCCAACCGCATCGAGCGCAAGCTCAACAAGCTCGACGGGGTGACCGCCACCGTCAACTACGCCACCGAGAAGGCGCGGGTGCACTACTCGGCCGACGTGTCCCCCGACGACCTTGTGAGCACCGTGGAACAAGCCGGGTACACGGCGCGCTTGCCCGAGACCGGGCGACCCGTCGTGGAGGAGGACGACCCCGCCGCGAGCCTGCGACAGCGACTCCTGGTTTCGGCCGCGTTGACCGTTCCGGTCATTGCGATGGCGATGGTCCCGGCACTGCAGTTCACCAACTGGCAGTGGCTGTCCCTCACGCTCGCCGCACCGGTCGTGGTCTGGGGTGCGTGGCCCTTCCACCAAGCCGCCTGGACCAATCTCCGGCACGGCACCGCCACCATGGACACCCTGGTGTCGATGGGCACGCTCGCCGCGTTCGGCTGGTCGCTGTACGCATTGTTCTGGGGAACGGCCGGAATGCCGGGCATGACACACCCCTTCGAACTGACGATCGCGCGCATCGACGGCAGCGGCAACATCTATCTCGAAGCCGCCGCCGGTGTCACCACCTTCATCCTCGCGGGCCGCTACTTCGAGGCTCGCGCCAAGCGCCGGGCAGGCGCAGCGCTGCGGGCACTACTGGAGATGGGCGCCAAGGAAGTATCGGTGCTGCGCAACGGAGTCGAACAGTTGATCAGCGTCGACAGGCTGGCCGTGGGCGACCGCTTCGTGGTTCGTCCCGGTGAGAAGATTGCCACCGACGGCGTCGTCATCGAGGGATCTTCCGCCGTCGACGCGTCGATGCTGACCGGGGAGTCGGTGCCCGTGGAAGTGGCGCCCGACTCCGAGGTCGCGGGCGCCACCGTGAACGTCGGTGGCCGAATCATGGTCGAGGCCAGCCGGATCGGCTCCGACACCCAACTTGCCCAGATGGCGGAAATGGTCGAGGACGCCCAGACCGGCAAAGCGCAGGTGCAACGGCTGGCAGACCGGATCTCCGGAATCTTCGTGCCGATCGTGATCGCTCTGTCGGTGGCGACCCTCGGATTCTGGATCGGTACCGGCGGCTCCGTCGCTGCAGCCTTCACGGCCGCGGTCGCCGTCCTGATCATCGCGTGCCCGTGCGCCCTCGGCCTCGCGACTCCGACCGCCCTGATGGTGGGCACCGGGCGCGGCGCACAGCTGGGAATACTCATCAAGGGCCCGGAGGTGCTGGAATCCACCCGCCGCGTCGACACCGTCGTGCTCGACAAGACCGGCACCGTCACCACCGGCACGATGTCGCTGCACAACGTTGTGACCGACGGAAGCACGGACGAGAACACCGTCCTGCGGTACGCGGGAGCCTTGGAAGATGCCTCCGAGCATCCCATCGCCCGCGCCGTCGCACGCGCCGCGCGGGACCGACTCGGCACGTTGCCGGAGGTCGAGCAGTTCGCCAACATCGAGGGACTCGGCGTTCAGGGTGTCATCGACGGACATGCGGTGGTCATCGGACGACCGACGTTGCTCCGTGATTGGTCACTGCACCTTCCCGCCGCGCTCCGCGAGGTGGTGGACGCGGCGGAAGCGAAGGGCCGCACCGCGGTCGGGATCGGCTGGGAGTGTGAGGCCCGCGGTGTGCTGGTAGTCGCCGACTCCGTGAAACCGACCTCACGCGAGGCAGTGTCGCAGTTCCGCCGTCTGGGTCTCACCCCGATCATGCTGACCGGCGACAACGAATCGGCAGCACGGGCCATTGCCGCCCAGGTCGGCATCGACGAGGTGATCGCGGAAGTCCTTCCCCAGGACAAGCTCGATGTGGTGAAACGACTGCAGGCCGAGGGGAAAGTGGTGGCGATGGTCGGTGACGGTGTCAACGACGCCGCCGCCCTCACCCAGGCCGACCTGGGGCTGGCCATGGGCACCGGAACCGATGTCGCGATCGAGGCCAGCGACCTCACCCTCGTGCGCGGGGATCTACGGGCCGCCGCCGACGCGATTCGCTTGTCCCGCAGAACATTGAGCACCATCAAGGGCAATCTTTTCTGGGCCTTCGCCTACAACGTGGCCGCACTGCCCTTGGCCGCTGCCGGACTGCTCAACCCGATGCTGGCCGGCGCCGCGATGGCGTTCTCCTCGGTGTTCGTCGTCAGCAACAGTTTACGACTGCGCCGATTCCAACCACTCACCTCCGACCCGAAAGAGCGATGACCATGGCTTCCGCAGACACCCCACACGACGAGCATGCCGGACACGGCTACATCAGCGGAAAGGACGAGTATCTCAAGCGGTTACGCCGGATCGAGGGACAAGCCCGCGGCCTTCAGCGGATGGTCGAGGACGAGAAATACTGCATCGACATCCTCACTCAGGTCTCCGCGATGACCAAGGCGCTGCAAGCCGTGGCGCTCGGTCTGCTCGACGACCACATCAGCCACTGCGTCGTCGACGCCGCCGTCGCAGGCGGGCCGGAGGCCGAAGCCAAGATCAAGGAAGCCACCGACGCCATCGCACGCCTGGTGCGTTCCTGACCCACCGAAACGAGCACAGCTTCCAAGGGAGCAGCCATGTCTCACCAACATCAACAAGAAGTACACGTCGGGCACGACAGCCACCAGGAACACGGTGACCGGCACGCCGGACACGGGGCTCACGGCGAGATGTTCCGGGAGAAGTTCTGGGTCAGTCTTCTGCTGTCGGTGCCGGTGGTGGCGTTCAGCCACATGTTCGCCGACCTCCTCGGCTACATGGTTCCCGACTTCCCGGGAGCGTCCTGGATTCCCCCCGTCCTCGGCACCGCAATCTTCGTCTACGGCGGCGCCCCATTTCTCACAGGCGGATGGGCCGAGCTGAAGTCGCGCCGGCCCGGCATGATGCTGTTGATCAGCATGGCCATCACGGTGGCGTTTCTGGCGTCGTGGGTGACGACACTGGGACTGGGTGGGTTCAACCTCGACTTCTGGTGGGAACTGGCGCTTCTCATCGTCATCATGCTGCTCGGCCATTGGCTGGAGATGCGGGCCCTCGGCTCGGCGTCCGGCGCACTCGACGCGCTCGCGGCGCTCCTTCCGGACACCGCCGACAAGGTTACCGATGACGGAATCACCGAAGTGCCCGTCTCCGAATTGTCGGCGGGTGACCTGGTTCTGGTGCGCGCAGGCGCCCGTGTCCCCGCCGACGGCACCGTGGCGGACGGGCAGGCAGAGGTCGACGAGTCGATGATCACCGGCGAATCCGCCCCTGTCCTCCGCACCACCGGCGACAGGGTCGTGGCCGGAACCGTCGCCACGGACAGCGCCCTCCGTGTCCACGTCGACGCAGTGGGGGCAGACACCGCACTCGCCGGAATTCAGCGTCTCGTCGCCGACGCCCAGGCCTCGTCGTCGCGCGCCCAGGCCCTCGCGGATCGTGCCGCGGCGTTCCTCTTCTACTTCGCCTCGCTCGCAGGCGTTCTCACCTTCCTGGTGTGGTCGCTTCTCGGGAACGTCGACGAAGCGGTCGTGCACACGGTGACCGTTCTGGTGATCGCCTGCCCGCATGCCCTCGGTCTGGCCATCCCCCTCGTCATCGCCATCTCCACCGAACGCGCCGCGAAGGCCGGTGTGCTGGTGAAGGACCGCCTCGCACTCGAGCGCATGCGAAATGTGGACGTCGTGCTGTTCGACAAGACCGGCACGCTGACGCAGGCCAGGCATGCGGTCACCGGAGTCGTCGCCGTCGCCGGCACCACGGAGCACGAACTGCTCGCTCTGGCAGCAGCGGTCGAGGCAGACAGCGAGCATCCCGTGGCCCGCGCCATCGTCGCCGAGGCCGCCGCCCGGGTACCCGCGAACATACACACCGACGCGTCACAGTTTCGTTCGGATCCCGGCCGGGGCGTGCGCGCGGTCGTCGACGACCATACGGTCGCGGTGGGTGGACCGGCCATGCTTGCCGGACTGGAGATCGTTGCCCCGGAATCGATTACGCGCACTATCGCGGGATGGATCGATCGTGGCGCTTCCGTACTGCACGTGGTCCGCGACGGGGCGGTTCTGGGTGCGCTCGCGCTCGAGGACGCCGTCCGCCCGGAGTCGCGGCAGGCGGTCGACGCACTCCACGCCCGCGGTGTGAAGGTCGCGATGATCACCGGCGACGCCCGGCAGGTGGCGGACGCCGTGGCGGCCGACCTCGGCATCGACGAAACCCTCGCCGACGTACTGCCCGAGAACAAGGACGCCGAAGTCGCTGCACTGCAAAAGCGGGGACATCGGGTGGCGATGGTCGGGGACGGTGTCAACGACGCACCGGCGCTCGCCCGTGCCGATGTGGGTGTCGCGATCGGGGCGGGAACGGACGTCGCCATCGAATCTGCCGGCGTTGTCCTGGCCGCCGACGACCCCCGAGCGGTGCTGTCGATCATCGACCTCTCCCGCGCCAGCTACCGCAAGATGTGGCAGAACCTGGTGTGGGCAACCGGATACAACATTATCGCCGTCCCACTGGCCGCGGGTGTGCTCGCCTTCGCCGGTGTCGCAATCTCACCGGCAGTGGCCGCGATCCTGATGTCCGTGTCCACCGTCGTCGTCGCGCTCAACGCCCAGTTACTGCGTCGGCTCGACCTCGATCCACGACGACTGGGGCGGTCCTGACCGGGACATCGGAAGTAGACCGGCGCCGAAAACTGGTTTAGTAGCAACGGGCTTGGTGGGGTTGATGAGGACTGAGGTCGCTGCCGTCCGGCCTGGGCGCTTGGCATTTGGCACGACGGCATGCCGGCTCCGCAACAGGAGTGGTCCTGTTGCAGAGTCGGCAAGTGTGTGTCGCGCCTCGGGGGTCAGGCCGCTCGGGGTCGGGCCTGGTTGTGCGCGGGTATGGGTGTGCGTTCCCGGTCGACTTGCCGGGGCGGGATGAAGGCGGGGTGCCGGTCTGCTCCGATTTCGATTTCCCAGTCACTGTGGTGGAGCAGTCGGTGATGGAACCCGCAGAGCAGCACGAGGTTGTCCATGTCGGAGGGTCCACCTTTGGACCAGTGGACGATGTGATGGCCCTCGCACCATGAGGGTGGTGCACCGCATCCGGGGAATGCGCATCCTCGATCTCTCGCGACCAGCGCTTTTCGTTGTCGTTTGGTCACGGTCCGGGTGGTGGTGCCGAGGTCGAGTGGCGCGTCGTGGTCGTCGAGCACGATCGGCGTGTAGATCGAGTCACAGCTGAGGAGCCGAGCCGCTCGCAGGCTCAGCGGTCCCATCCACTCGGTCCACGCGACCCCGTCGACCGCGAACAGCGACGGGTCGGTCGCGCAGGCGCCGCGCTGATCTTCTGCGCTGGCGCCGGCATGGTCGCCGTGGTCGGCGAGGTCTTTGACGTTGATGTGGAGGGAGACGTGGGGTCGTTCTCGGCCTTCTTCGCCGGCGATTGCGGAGTTGAGGTACCGGCGCAGCAGTTCGGTGAACCCGGCGGCCCTGCGCTGTCCGGGGGTGCGGGTGTCTATGGTTCCGTCCTGCGCGGGTCGCGGCTGGGAGAGTCCGGAGAGCGCGGAGAGCAGCATTTCACCGGTGACGGCGTCGAGGTCGCCTTTGACGGCGACGCGTCCGTTGAGCGTTCTGGAGGCGTGGAATTCGTTGAGTTCGGTGTCTTCGGCGGGCGGCGGGTCGTCGGATTCGAAGGCGCGTTCGAGGCGCGCGATGACGGCCCGCACGGCGTCGGTGTTGGCGGTAGGACCGCTCGCCGCGTACAGCAATGCGTTTCGGCAGTCGTCCATCGCAGCGAGTGGCATGCCTTGGGGCGGTCTCTCGCAGAATTTCATGATCAGTGCGGCGTGCTCCGCCGACATCGTGGTGTCGAAGTATGCGTCCGCGATTTCCGGTTGGGAACGTAACCCTCGTCCCAACATCACGATTCGTCCCGCCGCACCGACCTCGAGCAATGTTGTGGAGGCCAGCCACATCTTGGTGTTCGGAAACCCGAGCACATCGACCTTGCAGCGGTGGTCGACGGCACCGACGAGCCTGACCCGCAAAGCCTCGAGTCGCTGAATCTCCTCCGACACAGCAACCACCGATTCGAGCAACTCGGCCTCGGCCAGACGCCACGCATCACCGACCGCAGTCGCCAGAATCTCGTCCGACAACGCCCCCTGGATATCCTCCCCGATCCCCATGATTCAATTCTAGCTCGAACGTTTGTTCGAGTCAATGGCGAGAACGACCCACCCGTCCTCGACGCCGTCTCAACGCGCCGACTGGACAACATCACAGATCTGTAGGGGCTCATTCATCACAACCGCAGGGGCTGGCAACTGGTTGCCTCGGGTGTCCCGGGTTCGGATGTGACACTCGCGCAGGCTTTCTGTTCACCGAGTGCATCATCGGCGACAGGGCGGATACCGCGGCGATCCGGTACTGCAACAGTGTCGACGGGCACGGGATCAACACCTACAACGTCCTCGACGTCGACCTCGCCTCGGGGATCTTCCTGCCCGACAACGGCATCAAACGCAACATTTACACCCCCTCCTCCTGCGGGGTATGTGGGACGGCGTTCCTCGACGCGATCCGGCAACGCACGAAGGATTCCCCGGCCACCGATCCGGTGCGCATCGACTCGGCCACCCCCGCAATGTTGTCGGACACCCTGCGGGCGGCGCAGAAGGTGTTCGACACCACCGGCGGGTTGCACGCGGCCGATGTTCACTGCCACCGGGGACCTGCTGACGGTCAAGGAGGACGTCGGCCGGCACAACGCGGTTGACACGCCCCCACGACACCGGACTGACCCTCTTCGGATTCCTCCGCGGCACCACCATGAACATCTACACCCACCCCCCACCACATCATCAACGTCCGTACGTTGACGAACCAGCCCTAGCACCGATCGGCCTCTGGACCGGTGTCCGCCCGATTCTTCCCACCCTGACGCCGGCAAACGCTTTTCGGCGACTGGATGGCTGCCGGTATCTAGAATGGGGTAGGCGCAGTGCGAGGAGGCCCTCATGGGCAGGTGTTGGTCGGTCCGGGCACGCCGCATCGGCGAACCAGGCGACGTGCGCTGAGGCTTGCCATGCCGGACGACGCCACCGAGAGCACGCAACGACAGGTCGACGCAGACGTCGTCGCGGAGTTGGCGGCTGAAGGTTTCGAAAACGCGTGCATCGTCGGCCGCGGCGGCTTCGGCATCGTGTACCGGTGCCGGCAGCCGACGCTCGACCGCGTGGTCGCCGTCAAAGTCCTGAGCCCAGACCCGGACCACATGGATCGGGCCCGTTTCCTGCGCGAGCAACAGGCGATGGGGCGGTTGTCCGGACACCCGAACATCGTCCACGTGCTGCAAGCGGGAATCACCTACACCGGTCGCCCCTACATTGTGATGCCATTTCACCGCCGTGATTCCCTCGATTCCTGGATCACCAAGCACGGCGCGTTGACGGCTGCAGAGGCGCTGGCCGTCGGTGTCAAACTCGCCGGTGCTCTGGAAACCGCTCATCGCGCGGGAGTACTGCATCGCGACATCAAACCGGGGAACATTCTGTTGACCGAGTACGGCGAGCCGCAGCTGACCGACTTCGGCATCGCACGCATCACGGGCGGCGAGGAGACCACCCGGGGTCTGGTGGCCGGGTCACCCGCTTACACCGCCCCGGAACTGCTCAGCGGCGCCGACGCGTCGGTGGTCACGGATGTCTATGGCCTCGGGGCGACACTGTTCACGGCACTGGCGGGCCGGCCCGCGTTTGCCCGTCGCCGCGGCGAGCAGGTCTTCGCCCAGCTGATGCGCATCGGCACGGAGCCGCTGCCCGATCTGCGAGATGCGGGTGTCCCCGAAGCGGTGTGCGACGTGGTCGAGTCGGCAATGGCCCGGGACCCAGCGGAGCGCCCCGCCACTGCTGCGGACCTGGGCGGCGCGCTGCGACGGGCGGGCGAACACATCGGCCTGGCCCTGGCGGATATCCCGCTTCCGATCGTCGACGAGGCAGACCGCCCCTTCCTGCCCTCGGATGAGGTCGAGGTCGGCGTGTCCGAGTACCTTCGATACCGACGGGGCAGCGGGACCCGGCTGGATCGTCCTCCGCCACCGAGTGCGTCCACCAAGTACCGTCCACCGGTTACATCGGGTGCGGCGGTGGCGCGCACGCAACTGCTCGAGCGCCTCCGTCGGAGCGGGCGTCGGCGTCTAGTGCTCATTCACGGACCTGTCGGGTTCGGTAAGAGCACGCTCGCCGCTCAACGGCTTGCGGCCCTGCGGGAGGAAGGGGTGGCTACCGCTTGGCTGACAATCGACAACGACGACAACACGCTCATCTGGTTCCTCACCCACCTGATCGAGTCCATTGCGGTGGCGGAACCAGCTTTCGGCCGAGAGCTGGTTCGTGAACTCGAAGTCTACGGCGCGGACCGCGAACGGTATGTTCTCACCTCGTTGATCGACAAGCTTCATTCGGCCGACCAGCACGTCGCAGTGGTCATCGACGATTGGCACCGCGTGAGCAACGAAGACACGCGGTTGGCGCTGGCATTCCTGCTCGAGCACGGCTGCCACCATCTACATTTGATCGTCACCAGCCGCACCCGGCTGGGTCTGCCGCTCAGTAGATTGAGCGTGCGCAACGAACTCGTCGAAATAGATTCCTCCGCTTTGCGTTTCGACGTCCGGGAGTCGACCCAGTTGTTGGTGGACCGCTCCGGCCTCCACCTGGACGCACCTGACATCGTCGAGCTCGAACAGTCGACGGACGGATGGGCAGCGGCACTACAACTGGTCTCACTTGCCCTGCGTGATCACCCGGACCCACGGAGGCTGATCGACCACCTGTCCGGAGGGAATCGGGCAATAGGCGAGTATTTGGCCGAGAACGTCCTCGGCAATCTCGATCGAGGCACCCTCGATTTCCTCCTCGCGACCTCGATCACCGAGAAAATCTGCGGCAGCTTGGCACGCGCGCTCACCGACAGCCGGGAAGGGCAAGCGACGCTCGAGGACATCGAGTCCCGTGATCTGTTCCTGCGACGGCTCGATGAGGAAGGGAGATGGTTCCGCTACCACCATCTGTTCGCCGAGTTCCTGCAACACCGCCTCGAGCGTGACGATCCCGACCGAATTGTCGAGCTTCATCGTCGAGCAGGTCGGTGGTTCGCGGACCGGCACCTTCTCAGCCAGGCGGTTGACCACTACCTCCTCGCAGGTGAGGAAGACGATGCTGTCACGCTCGTCGAGGACGCCGCGATGGATTTACTCGAGCAGTCGCAGATGGGGACGCTTCTCGGTCTCGCCGCGAAGCTGCCGGCGAAGGGAACTACCGATCGGCCCCGCTTACACATCGCTATCGCGTGGGCGCACGCGTTGCTGCATCATCCGCGCGACGCCGAACACAATCTTTCCGTCGCGGAGACCGCACTGGCCAGCGGCGACGATGGCGACCACGCTGTCGTAGATATGCGCGTCGAAGTGACATCCATCCGGGCTGCTGTCGCCGCGTTCGACGACAAGATCGACGGACTCGATGAGACCGTCGAGAAGTGTATGGCCCGGGCGGACACACTGCGGCCATGGGTACTGTGCGGAGCCGCCGACGTCGCATCCTTCCGCGCTATCTACCAATTCGATTTCGACGAAGCCCGCCGATGGCAAAAATGGGCCCTACCCTTCCACCAACGGTCCGCCGGGCCCTTCAGCGTGTTGTACGGATATTGCATGGCCGGGATCGCGGCACGCGAACAACTCGATCTGCCAGCGGCTGAGACCAGTTTCCGGCACGCTATGACACTGGCCTCGGAGGCCGAAGAGGGTCTCGGCTACGGCACCCGGCTCACCGCTGCCCTACTCGGCGACCTGCTGTACGAACAGGGGCACCTCGCCGACTCGGATCAACTCCTCGACCGTAGCCACACCTTGGGTGCCGAGGGTGGCACCGTCGACTTCATGCTTGCCACCTACGGCACGGGTGCCCGACTGAAACTCCTACTCGGACAAAAGGATGCGGCGAAGGCGCGTCTCGACGAGGGTGCCCGGCTGGCGCAACAACTGGGCTTGCCCCGTTTGGCAGCGCGCATTACCAACGAACGAGTTCGAACCGGGATTGGACACGCGGCTTCCGGGCCCCCGGTTATCGACCTCGAGAGCCGACAAATGCCCGACCGGAACAACGGAATCGCCGTCGTGACTTTCGAACTGGAAGAGGATTCGGCGATTCGGTCAGCACTGACCGCCCACGATCAGGACCTCGCGCCCGTCTACGAAAGGGCACACGCCCTCGTCGAGTCGATCGATCGACGGGTTCGCCCGCGGGCATTCCTGCACGCCGCCCTGCTGCAGGTGGAAGTGTCGGCCACCATGGGACAGGAAGATGAGGCACTGACGGAACTGTTGCCGCTCGCCGAGCAGTGCGCTCGGCTCGGGCTGGTACGACCGATACTGGACGCCGGACCCGCGGTGAGCAGGTTGGCACGACGTCTCCGCACACATCTTCACGAGCGCGCCGTCGCTGCCGCCTCCACCGGCTTGAACCAGTACCTCGACGACTTGGAGAAGCAACCGACCTGAGCGACTACGACTCTCTCGCTGTATGGAATGTTGGCTTAGGCAGGCCGAACGGCCTTGTGACGCCAACTCTCGCTCGATGACCCGTCAGCCTTTCTGATGTTCTGACGCCGTGAAATGCGGTAGGCCTTCTATTGCGGACCCACTCGACCCGAAGCGCGGCCCCACTGCTGCATGCAACGGGACCGACATCTGATTGCGGTACCGGATAGGCCGCCTCGCTCGAACCTTTATGACTGCTTCAACCCGCTTCTGCGACGCTCCCGTGCGGACGTTCACACAGGCTCCGACGCGCCCGAAAGTCATTTCAGGCTCGCCCATGCGGTGCGGACGGTGTGGAGGGCCTCGGTGGCGGTGATGGTGAGTCTGGTTTGGCCGGCGGGTTGTGTGTGCCATTCGTTGTCGCTGGGCGGGCGGGTGAAGACGTAGGCGCCGAGGTTCTTCCCGGTCGGCCCGAGCTTGCGGAACAGTGCGCGGTCTCGGGGTTGATCGCGCCGATGTTGGTCAGTCCCCATAGGTCCCAGAGGTCGCGGGCCGCGGCGCGATCGCACCAGGTGGCGGTTTTGGATGCGGCGAACGCGGGCAGGGTGGGCACGAACAGCCGGGCGGGTGGGGCGTCGCTGTAGCGCTGGATGAGGGTGCGTGATTCGGTGGGCCAGAGGGTGCGGTCGGTGGAGGAGAGGAGTTGAATCTTCACCGCGAGCGAGAGCTGCGGCCCATTGAGTCTGACCGGTATAGCTTCCACCGAACATGCCGATCTTGCCGTTGTTGCCGGGAAGGCCAGTCGCCCAGACGACGGTGTCGTACCCCTCCTGCTGCTCGTAGGCCCAGGGCAGCCACTCTCCGTCGGAATCGGATCGGCCACGGGTGTCCTGCTGCACGACGATGTAGCCACGCTTCACTGCAGTCAGGGTGTCGAAGATCAGAACGTTCAACGATGCCGTCCGGTCGTGCGGGGTGCGCTGGATCAGCACCGGACACGAACCCGCCGCCGCCGGCCGATAGACATCCGCCCTGAGAATCATGCCGTCGCGCATCGGCACCTCCACATTGAGATCGATGCTGATCTGACTCATTTGGGGTTTCCTACCTTCATTCGAACACCAACTCGATGCACACCCGGTGCTCGGGAACGCGCCTGGAGTGTGCGGGAGCACCGGGTGTGGATCCTGTGATTGCGGTCACTCATTAGGTACACAAACGGGTACGAGTAGGCAGGGAAACGTACCCCACTCAGGGCTGGGCAAGGAATTCGAGCACTTCAGGAACGAATCGCTGGTGGTACTGAAAGACCCCGCCGTGTCCGGAGTTGGGATAGATCGTCAACTGCGAGTTCGGCAGTTGCCGCGCCAGGTCCTCCGAGTGCTCGCTCGCGACCATCAGGTCGTGGTCGCCATTCGCGACGAAGGTGGGGTGGGTGACCACCGACAGGTCGTCCGGAGTCGCCTTTCCGCCTCGTACGATCGCTGCGATTTGCGCAAACCTGGCTTGGATGGAAATCGGCTTGTCGCGGCCGTCGGTTCGCTCGGCCAAACGTGCGAAGTAGTCGTTCGCTGCACGTTTGCCTTCAGAGGTGCGGGGAAAGAAGAGGAAGTGCCGTGGGTCCTTGCGCGTGAGCGCTGCCTTCAGATACGCACTGGTGACGATTCGAGCCATCTTGTCGATACCGCTACCCCCACGCGGCCCGGTACCGGCGAGCACCATTCGTCGCACGAGCCGAGGTTCTCGCAGCGCGATGACTTGAGCCACCGCACCTCCGAGCGAAAAACCGAACAAGTCGACCGCGTCGTGGCCGAGAGCGCGGATGAATGCAATTGCGTCGACGCCCATCTGCGTGAGGTCGGCGGGTACTCGCGAGCCGCTGGCACCCACCCCGCGATTGTCGAACGCGATCACATGGTGGTGCCGAGCGATGCCGTCCAACACTCGGGGGTCCCAGTCATCCATGACCGCGGTGAAATGGTGAAGAAACACCACCGGCACTCCGCCCCTGGGCCCCAGTTCGCGGTACGCGAACGGCACACCGTTGACGTCGATGACTTTTGTCGGCGCCTTTGCCCAAGCAATTGCGTCGCTGTCTTGCGCGTTGTGAAGAGACATTTCTACTACTCCTTGTAGCTCGACATCGATCGTTTGCCGACCATCGAGCCGATTAGCGTACGACCATAATATTACGAACGTCAGGCTATCGCGTAGACTCATGGCTGGCAAGGAAGACGCCGTGGTGACCTATGAAGCAAGGTGGTGCAGAAATGGCGCGGTACGACGAAGCGCACAAGGCTCAGACGCGTCGTCGCATACTCGACACTGCGGGTCGGCGACTCAAGCGCAGCGGTATCGATGGTTCCGGCGTGAGCGCGCTCATGCCGGACGCGGGTCTGACCAATGGCGCTTTCTACGCGCACTTCGGTTCGAAAGATCAGCTCGTCGCCATTACCGTCACGGATCAGTTGACAGCGCAGGAGGAAACGCTGCGTTCGTTGCTCTCCGACGACGGTTCGCTCCAATCATTCGTCGAGGAGTACCTGTCGTGCGACCATCGCGATCATCCAGATCAGGGTTGTCCCTCAGCCGCCTTGCTGGACGAGATCGGGCGGGCGAGCACTGAGATCCGCGGTGCATATACCGAAGGAATCGCGAGAATTATCGAGGTGGTGGCGAGCCGCGCCGACGGTGACGAATCAGCTTCTGCCAGAAGCACAGCCATTGGCCTCATTGCGGTACTTGTCGGCACGATGCAGCTCGCCCGAGCCGTAACCGATGAACAGCTGTCGGCGGAGATACTGGCTTCTGGAATCGCCAACGCGGGCCGGCTTCTGGAGCACGCCGAGCCGAACTCCCACTGAGCACCGCCCCAGGTCGCCGACCCACCGGTTCACCTCGGCCGGCCTATCCGCCCCGCTTGGGTCGAAAGGATGTCCGGCCGTTGCGACGCAACAGTGCGACCGTGGTGGCGAGCAGCCCCCGATTCAGATCGGGTTCGAGACCGGCGCTGATGCGGTGCAGCTGGTCGGTGTGCCAGCCGAGATCGAGGAGCCCGTCCAGCGCCTTGACGTCGACTACCCTACCCAGGACACCCCGCATTCCGGATCGCGACTGATGAGTGGTGAGGGCGTCGGCGCGCCCGGCGAGGATGACGTCGGCAGCATCGGTGGTCGTCGCAGTGGGCCGTCCGATCCCGACGACATCGCACTCGCCGGCACCGATCGCCCCCTCCATGGCGGTGCGGGAGCGGAAACCGCCGGTCACTGCCAACGGGACATCTCCTGCCAGCGCGCGGACAGTGCGTGCGTAGTCGAGAAAGTACGCCTCACGAGCGCGGGTACTCGCCGCGGCACTGCCCATCATGGCGGGAGACTCGTAGCTTCCTCCGCTGACCTCGATCAGGTCGAGGCCTTCCTGGGCCAGCGCCGCGACCACAGCGCGGGACTCGTCCTCGGTGAATCCGCCGCGTTGGAAGTCGGCCGAGTTGAGTTTGATGCCGACCGCGAAGCCCGGTGACACCCGCGCGCGAATGCGACGCACCACCTCGAGGACGAAGCGCATCCGGCGCTGCGGGTCACCACCCCACTCGTCATCGCGCCGGTTCACCAATGGTGAGAGGAACTGGGCGACGAGGTAGCCATGGGCACCGTGAATCTGCACGCCGTCGAAACCTGCTGTCTCACAGACGAGCGCGGCAGCGGCGAAACGTTCGACGATGCCCTCGATTTCACCGGAGGTCAGCTCCCGCGGGGTGGACGCGCCGGGAATATCGAGCGGCACCGGACTCGGTGCGACGGGAGTGTTTCCGAGGGCGAGCGGGTTCGCCTGACGTCCGGGATGATTGAGTTGAACCCAGATCGGGACACCGGCATCTTTGGTCGTCTTCGCCCAGCGGGTCAGCGCGTCGAGATCACGCTCGTCCTCGATGACGATATTGCCCGGCTCACCGAGCTGGGTGCGGTCGACCATGACGTTGCCGGTGACGAGCAGCCCGTAGCCGCCTCGGCTCCAGGTGGCGTAGAGCTGTTCGAGGCGGTGGTCAGGAGAGTTCCGTCTATCACCGAGCGCTTCACTCAATGCGGACTTCATGATTCGGTTCGGAAGTATCTGACCGCAGGGCAACGGTAATGGATCGTGCAGGGAGGCCATGAAGCAGTACCTTTCGCAGGGATTGATGGTTACGACGGCGCAGGGGCATGTGCGGCCCGCAGTGTGTTCTTGTCGATCTTGCCGACCGCATTCTTGGCGATGGCTTCGACGACGACGATCGACGTCGGCCGCTTGTAGCGGCTGAGTTTCTGCGTGCACAGTGCATGCAGGGCAGCCGGATCGACGGTCGAATCGGGTGCCGGTTGCACGTAGGCGACAACGACCTCGCCCCAAATGTGGTCGGGTACGCCGATCACGGCGGCCTCGAGCACGGACGGGTGGCCGGCGAGGACGTCCTCGATTTCCTTGGGGTAGATGTTCTCGCCGCCGCGGATGATCATGTCTTTCGATCGCCCGACCAGTGTCAGATAGCCTTCCGCATCGAGGTGGCCGACATCGCCGGTGTGCAGCCATCCGTCGACGATGACGCGGGCCGTTTCGTCCGGGCGGCCGAGGTAGCCGCGCATGACATTGGGGCCGCGCACGACGACCTCTCCGTCCATACCCACACCCATGTCGGTGCCGTTCGGGTCGACGATGCGAATTTCTTGACCTGGGAAGGCAATCCCGACCGTTCCGGCGCGCCGGGGCCCCGACACAGGGTTGAGGGTGGACGCGCAGGTTCCTTCGGACAGCCCGTAGCCCTCGAGGAGGGGAAATCCGTACCGGTCCTCGAATCTGCCCAGTAACTCCGCTGAGGCGGGTGCTGCGCCGCAGATGCCGAAACGAAGTGAGGATGTGTCGGGCCGAACCTCGTTCGGGAGGGCCGCCAGGATGCTGTAGATCGTCGGCACCGCGCTGAAGAAGGTCGGGCGTTCGGATTCGACGAGATCGAAAAAGGTTCGAGGATCGAATCGGCCGGCGATGACGACGCTCGCGCCGGCGAGCAGCGGGGTGAGGACGCTGACGACGATGCCGTTGACGTGGAAGAGCGGCAGGATCAGCAGGCATCGGTCTGCCTCACCCAGTTGCAGTGCCTGGGCACCCATCTCGGCCATGGCGTCGATGTTGGTGTGGTCGAGCATCACCCCCTTCGGCACTCCGGTGGTGCCGCTGGTGTAGATCAGGAGGGCGGGGGCCGACGTATCTGCGGGAGGTGCGGGGTCCGCCGCCACGGGCGCGTCGTACAGATCAGCGACACGGAGAGTGACGACATCATCCGCGGGCGTCGGGCCGTCCTCGACGACGAGCAGCCGTGCAGCGGAGTCGGCGAGCTGCCGAGCGACCTCGACGTCGGTCAGGGCCGGGTTGACCGGGGTGATCGTGGCACCGAGTCGCCAGGTCGCGAACAGCAGCACCACGAACTCGGAGCGGTTCGCCAGCTTCAGGGCCACGACATCTCCGGGCCCGATTCCCCGGTGCTGGAGGTGGCGTGCTGCCGCGCGGACCCGGCTCAGCAGCTGAGCGTTGGTGAGCGAGCCGGTGGCGTCGGAGATTGCGGGTCCGTGCGGGTCGAGATCGGCGCGGCGGTCGGGCAGCGATGCGAACGTCATGGTGGTCGTGTTCACCTTCGGTGTGGTGCCGCCCGGCCCGGTGAGGGTGTGACCGGTGCTGCATCGAGATGGCGGGTGAGGAACTCGATCTGATCGCTTACCAGGGCTTCGAAGGGTTCGCCGAGGTAGAAGTCGAAGTGGCCGGCGTCGTAGGTCTTGATCTCGCCTCGTGGTGCGGTACGCGCGTAGCGGAGAGTCTGAGCGGGTGGGGTGACGGTGTCGGTGTTGCTGATGCAGAACAGGATCGGAAAGTCGATGTTCTGCGCTGCGCGCCCCGGCCGGTAGGTGACCAGGCTGGGAATCACCCGGGCCGCTACCTCGTTTCGGAACGTCGCCCCGGTCGGCACGATAGCTCGGTAGCCGGGAAGTGCATCCGGGGCATTCATCAGGGCCAGTGAACCGGGTGCGCCGGCGAGCGGAATCATGACCGGCTCGCGTCGGCGAACCTTGGCCGCCAGATCCCGGGCGATCAGAGGCGAGGCTTTCACCGAGGCGGCCGGACCGAGTGCGAGCGCGGAGGCCAGCCCGTCGGTGAACGGGCATTGGGCGACGGCTGCTCGCAGTTCCGGATGCCGCGACGCGACGGTGATGGCGTGTCCACCGCCGAAGGAACTGCCCCACACGGCAATGCGTGTGCTGTCGAGACCGTCACGAGCCTTGACCCACGCAATGGCGGAATCCCAGTCGGCAAGCTGCTTCTTGATCGACAGCAGCTGGCGGGGATGGCCGCCGCTGTCGCCGAAGTGCCGATAGGTGAACGCGAAGGCGGCGATGCCTGCCTTGGCGAAACGCTCGGCGAAAGCGTCCAGACGCATGTCGCGGGTGGCTCCCAGGCCGTGGCCGAGGATGACCACGGGCGGCGAGGTGACGCCGGTGGGCAGATACAGCCATGCCGCGCAGGAACTGTCACCGGAGGAGAAGAGGACGTCGTGACGGGTGTAGGGCTTCTTGTTGGCCATGGCTGGTCTCACTGTCCGTTCGTCGAGCGGGACCCGGGCACGCGCCCGGATACGAGCGCCTGTTTGTAGATGTCCGGATTGTAGAGGGGCAGCTCCCCGGTGGAATCGGTGCTCTCGAGATAGTCGAGCATCAACTGCTGACCGTCCTCGGACTGATCCGTACCGAGGAACTCGGTGCGCTCGACATGCAGTCCCTCCGCCAGCGACATCGAGCCGCCGAAATACACCGACCGCTTGACCGCCGCGACCGCTTCCCTCGGGCGGGCGCCGAAGTATTCGGCGAGTTCGGTCGCCCGGGAAACCACGTCGCCCGGCGCAACGACCTCGTCGACGGCTCCGTTGGCGAGGGCCTGCGCGGGGGTGAACGGTCTGCCTTCGAGTATGGCGACCAGGGACCTATGGGTACCGATCAGTCGAGTCAGGCGCTGAGTACCGCCACCGCCCGGATTGATTCCCAGCAGTACCTCGGGCTGACCGATGAAGAAATCGCCGTCAGCCATGACCCGCAGGTCACACGCCCAGGCGAACTCCGCACCCAGACCGAGCGCCGAACCGTTCAGGGCAGCAACGAAAATGACGCCGCTCGCGTTCATCCGCAGGAACGTCGCATGCAGACGGTCGAGCTGGACTGCTCCCCACAGCGGGGTTTTGCGCATCACAGGCTCGAGGGCACGAGCGCGATCCGCACCTCGGGCCACCCGCGCGATCGCGGAGGCACCGCGCCGGCCGAACGGCGGGACCGCCGCCCCCTCTTCCTGCAGCCACCGCACATCCGCATGGCTGACGAATCGGCCCGGCCGTGTGCCGGTGAACACCACGGCGCGGATGCCCGGATCCCGGTCGACCCGGTCTACCAACTCCTCGAGCTGGTTGGCGATATCGATGCCGAACAGGCTGTGCGGGCCGCCGTCGACCCGCACGATCAACACCTCTCCGCGGTCCTCGACCTCGAGATGTCCCTTGGTTTTGTATGTCATGAGATTTCACCTTCGTGAATGGAGGAAGGGGGAAGCATGTCCGGCGTGCCGGAGTCGGTGCCAGCCGCCAGTAACTTCGTTATGGGAGTACTGTAACCTCGTTATTGGCTAGTGGCAACCGTCACTCGGATCGATGGATGCCCCAGCGGAAGATGCGAAGTCAGGTGTAGATATGGGAGAGACGTCGTCGGTGCCGGTTCCCGGGAGTGTTCCGGAACGGTTGGTTCTGGCCACGGTCGGTCTGCTGGCCGAACAGGGCCCGTCCGCGATCAAGGCGCGAACCGTGGCGTCCGCGGCCGGTCTGTCGACGATGGTGGTCTACCACCACTTCGGCGGGATACCCGAGCTCGTCCGCGCGGTCGCAGACCATGGGTTCACCGAACTCGGCACCGCCTTTTCCCGAGTGCCGGAGACTGAGGATCCGGTCGTGGATCTGTTCGCACTGGCATTGGCGTGTCGGCGCCTGGCGCGCGAGAACCCCCATCTATACGACCTGATGTTCGGACTGTCCATCCGCGCTACCTACCGGCCGCTGGAGTCGGACGTGCGATTGAGTGGACATTCCCTGGCGTTCCGCGAAGCCTACGCACGCGTCATCCATGCATGTGCACGTCTTGTGAGTTCCGGCAGGGTCGAGCCCCACGCCCCAGAGGTGGTCGCTGCCCAACTGTGGAGTTACGTCCACGGTTTCATCACCCTCGAGCTGGGCGAGCATTTCGCCGAGTTCGACGACGCGGTGCTGCAGGTTATGTTGCCGATGGGAGTGAACTTTGCCGTCGGCTTCGGCGACACCCGCGAACTCGCCCAGGCCTCACATGAGCGGGCGTTAAGCCTCTACGGGTCGGCCGAGCCGGCGGGAAGTTCGACGGGCGAGTCGGAAGTGGCCTCGGGCGCGTAGCGAGCTCGCCGCACTCAGTGCAGATTTCGGTTGAGGGTATTGCGCTCGTCACATAACGAAGTTACAGTCGAGCTATGAAACGAGATCTGGTGGGACGGAAAGTGATTGTCACGGGGGCCGCGCGAGGCATCGGCGAGCAGGTGGCGCGCCTGGCCGCGGCCCAGGGGGCCCGTGTCGCTCTGATCGGCCTCGAGCCAGACAGACTGCAAGCCCTCGCCGCGGAACTGGGGCCGTCGTCCCATTGGTGCGAGGCGGACGTGCGGGACAGCACAGCGCTGCAGACCGCGATCGACGAGTGCGCCGGTGCCATGAACGGTGTCGACATGGTCGTCGCCAACGCCGGAGTGGCCGCCTATGGAACGGTGCGGCACGCGGACGAAGCGTCCTTCGAGCGAGTCGTGGACATCAACTTGAACGGCGTATTCCGCACACTCAAGCATGCGACACCCCACCTGCAACGCAGCGGAGGCCACGTGCTGATCGTGGCATCCGCGCTGTCCTTCACCTCGATAGGCGGTCTTGCCTCCTACGGTGCGAGCAAGGCCGGGGTCGAGGCGCTCGCGCTCGCCTACCGCGGTGAAGTGGCCCATCTCGGGATCACCGTCGGCCTGGTTCATCCGTCGTGGATCGACACCGACCTGGTGCGAGGCGCCGAGGTCGACATTCCCTCCTTCCAACAGATGCGCAACCGCCTCCCGTATCCGGGGAACGTCACGACCAGTGCCGAGCGGGCGGCCTCGGCGATCGTGGACGGACTCGCATACCGGCGCAGTCGCGTCTATGTGCCGCGGGCCGTCGTCGTCGCCAACTGGGCGAAGGCCCTGTTGAACTCACCGCTGGTCTGGCCGTGGACGAGGCGGTTCTCCGCCCTGACAATCCCGTCGCTCGAGACCGAAGTTGCCGCCTTGGGCCGCAACGACCAGCTCGTTCCACGCTTCGAGTCGTCCGGCCGAGAGCGATCCCCGGTTTCCGCCTGAGCGGCGCCCCGACACAAAAAGCAAGGAGAAGACCACGATGAAGGCAATCGTTCTCGATCGTTACGGAAGCAATGACGGCGTGCGGTTCGGCGAAACTCCCGACCCGGAAGTGGACCCCGGTGACGTCCTGGTTCAGATTCACGCCGCGAGTGTGAACCCGCTCGACCTGAAAATTAGAGAGGGAAAACTCAAACCCGTCCTGCCGTATCGCCTGCCGATCGTGTTGGGCAATGACCTGGCCGGGGTGGTCGTCAAGGTTGGACGTGATGTGCGGAGATTCCAGCCAGGTGACGAGGTGTATGCGCGACCGGACCAAGGCCGGATCGGCGCCTTCGCGGAACTCATCGCAATGCGGGAAGACGATGTGGCTCTCGCGCCACGAGAGCTCACCATGGAGGAGGCGGCTTCGATACCTCTGGTCGGCCTGACCGCGTGGCAAGCGTTGGTCGAGAGGGCGAATCTGCAGGCCGGACAGAAGGTTCTCATCCATGCCGGCTCAGGTGGGGTGGGTACCTTCGCGATCCAATTGGCCAAGCACCTCGGTGCGACCGTGGCCACGACGACGAGCACCGCGAATATCGACTGGGTGCAACGTCTCGGTGCCGACATCGTCATCGACTACAAGAAGGAAGACTTCGCGGCGGTCCTACGCGATTACGATCTCGTCCTCGACACCCTGGGTGGGGACACGCTCGCGAACTCCCTCCGCGTTCTCAAACCGGGCGGCAAGGTCATCTCGGTTGCCGGTCCGCCGGATCACACTTTCGCGAAAGAAGCCGGCCTGAACTGGATCGTGCAACAGGTGATGCGCCTTCTGAGCTTTCGGATCAGACGAAACGCCAAGCGTCACCACGTCACTTACTCCTTCCTCTTCATGAAATCGAGTGGAGACCAGTTGCACCAGCTCGCGTCCATCATCGATTCCGGCGCCATACGTCCAGTGGTGGATCGAATCTTTCCGTTCGAACAGACCAAAGAGGCTCTGGCATACGTCGACCAGGGGCGCGCAAAGGGCAAGGTCGTCGTCAAGGTCAGGTGAGATTTTCTGAGCAGCGGGCGGCCGGACGACGCGTGCTGCCCGTCGTTGCCGGGCTCAACCCACCAGATGGTCCGGGTGATGGTGCCGACCAGAGCTCGATTGGCCTGCACCGCTGCACCGTTGGACTCCATGGTCAACTGCTGGGTAAGCACGAAACCGGGCGAGATCGTTCGGATACGTCAGGATGGTCCGGATTTCGGTGTTGCGGCGATGTCCGGTTGGGTCGAGGTTGTCACGGGTCAGGCGATTCCGGACGATGCGGCGGACCGGACGGCGTGTCCCCCGAACTGATTACGCAGTGCCGAAACCGCTTTCATGGCGGGGGAGTCGTCCTGGCGGGAAGCGAACCGCGCGAACAATGCGGCGGAGATCACCGGCGCGGGAACCGCGTGGGCGATGGCCTCTTCGACGGTCCAACGGCCTTCACCGGAATCCTCGGTGTAGCCGGAGATCGCGGCCAATTGGGGATCGTCGGACAGGGCCTGCACCAGGAGGTCGAGCAGCCAGGAACGGACCACGGTGCCCTTGGACCACGCGCGCAGCACGGCGGGCACGTCGACGATGGATTCCTCCGCCGCGAGCAGTTCGTACCCCTCGGCGTAGGCCTGCATCAGTCCGTATTCGATACCGTTGTGCACCATCTTCGCGTAGTGGCCGGCGCCAACCGGGCCGACGTGCACAAAGGAATCCTCCCGCGCACCGTCCGGGCGCAGCGCATCGAAGACCGGCATCAACCGGTCGATGTCGGCCGCGTCGCCGCCGGCCATCAGCGCGTACCCGTTCTCGCGTCCCCACACCCCGCCGGAAACGCCGCAGTCGAGGTAACAAATGCCGTGTTCGGCAAGAATTTCCGAGTTGAGCGTGTCGTCGGTGAACCGGGAGTTGCCGCCGTCGACGACGACGTCCCCGGGGGCCAGGAGGCGAGAGAGTTGTCCGATGACCTGACGGGTCGGCGCCCCAGCGGGCACCATCACCCATACCGCGCGGGGAGCGGGAAGTGACTCGACCAACGCTTCGAGGCTGTCCGCGTCGCTGTCGGCGGAATTCGGATCGTATCCGATTGCCTGTAATCCACGGTCGCGCAGACGCTCCCGCATGTTCAGTCCCATTTTGCCCAGACCGACCAGTCCCAGTTTCATCGTCACCATTCCCGTTTCACATCGGCGATCTTGCCGAGATCTATGTCTACGGGGGAATCGGGTCGACCTCACCTGACCGGACGGGCAGCCGGCACTGGCCGCTCGGCCAAGTGCATCTTGGCGGCGCTACGCGAAGCCTGAGGTGATCGGCGATTCGGAGCTCGTACTCGTCCCAACGGCGCCGCGGTCATGCCGGGAAGCGTGAGTAGGCGTCCTCGGGGTCGATGGCGGCAAGGACGCGTCTGTTGATTGCGGTCATTTGGCGAAGCTGCGCCTTGGTGAGGGGGTCGATGACAAGGCGCCGGACCTCGGTGACGTGGCCGGGGGCAGTGTCGACGACTTTGTCCCACCCCGCACTGGTCAAAATCGCCAACGTCGAGCGACCGTCGGCGGGGTCGGGTATGCGGCGCACCCACTGCGCCTTCTCGAGCCGCCCGACTGCGTAAGACAACCGCGACAACGATCCTTCGGCCAACTCCGCGAGTGCGCTCATCCGCAGGGTTCGTTCCGGCGACTCGGACAGTGCGGCCAGGATCTGGTACTCGAAGTGCGACACGCCCGCGTCACGTTTGAGTTGAGCATCGAGGGCCGGTTGCAATCGCATGAGGACGCTCGCCAGAGACAACCAGGCCGCGCGCTCGTCCGCTTCCAGCCATCGGGTGTCCGGTTCTTCTTCCTCCGCGTTCACTCGGTCATCGTATCCGGATTGCTACGCGTGGAACGCGAGTAGGGTTGGCTTGACTGTTCAAGTAATACTCCGTAGTCTTCATTTGAACATTTAAGTAACTGTGGCGCTGGAGCAGTCGCAGGACACGTTCGCCGGAACCCGGATGATGAAAGTGAGGGATATCGATGACCTCCCACGCCCCCGACCCGTTCAACCCCGCGGTTCCCGCCGGCGCCTACGACGCCTTGCTCGCACGCGTGTTGCCGCAGGCACGTGGACACAGGGCTTGGGCGGCTGGAGACGGGCCGCTGCCGTCGTTGTTCGTCAGCCACGGCGCGCCACCTACCCTCGACGACCCGCAGTGGCTCGATGATCTGTTCTCCTGGGCGCAGTCCATGCCGAAGCCCCGCGGGATTGTCGTCGTCTCGGCGCACTGGGAGGACGCCCCGGTCGCCATCACCGGTGCGGCAGCGGGTACACCGCTCTACTACGACTTCGGCGGCTTCCATCCGCGTTACTACACCCTGCAGTACGCCACACCCGACGCCACCCACCTGGCTCGCCGCCTCACGCGAACGCTCAGCCGCACCACCACCGTGCACGAGTTCACCGACCGCGGTCTCGACCACGGTGCCTTCATACCGCTGATGGCGATGTACCCCGCCGCCGACGTACCGGTCGTGCAGCTCAGCATGCCCAGCCTCGACCCCGAGGCGCTGCTCAACCTCGGCCAGCGACTGCGCCACCTGCGGGAGGAGGGATTCCTCATCATGGGGTCGGGCTTCATGACGCACAGCTTCGCCGTCCTGCGTGACCCCGGGCTGCGAGGACACATCACGGCATTCGACGAGTGGGCCGCCGACGCGCTGAGCTGCGGCGACGTCGACGCCCTGGTCGACTACCGCACCAAGGCGCCCGGTGCACATGTTGCGCACCCGACGGCCGACCACTTCGTGCCACTCCTACTGACGATGGGCGCCGCCACAGACGTCGGTGCCGCCGCGACCACCGCCATCGATCGAATCGCCTGGGGAAACTCCATCCGGTCAATTCAGGTAACTTGATCCCGCAGAGGCGGATTCATCGGATCAGTGTTTCGAGGGCGTAGGCCGCGATTTCGAGCAGGCAGTTCTTCACCGACGCCTGATCTCGTGCGTCGACAGACAGGATCGGGATGTGAGCGGCGATTGCCAGCGCGGCCCGGATGTCGGTGATCGGATAGCGGGGCGCGCCATCGAATTCGTTGACAGCAACGACGAAGGGAAGCCTGCGGGATTCGAAGTAGTCGACGGCTGCGAAGCTGTCGTCGAGGCGGCGAGTATCGATCAGGACGATCGCACCGACCGCGCCGCGCACGAGGTCGTCCCACATGAACCAGAACCGTTGCTGCCCGGGGGTGCCGAACAGGTAGAGGATCAGATCGTCGGCGAGGGTGAGACGTCCGAAATCCATTGCTACGGTGGTTGAGGGACGCCATCGCGCTTTCCGGGGCCGTGTCTGTCGACAGTGAATGGTGCGAGCCCATCCCCGCCCAGGCTGCGGCCTGACCCCATCGATCCGGCGGCACAACCGCGTTCACCTGACCGGACGGGCAGCCAGCACTGGCCGCTCGGCCAAGTGCATTCCGGCTCGCCGCCTTCGACACTGGTACCCGACGCATTGTCTGAATGCGCCTGTAGTGGAGCGAAAAGACGGAGTGCAGCTGAAGTGACCGTATCTGAAGTGCAGGAGCGAAACCCGCTGGCAGGCGGCCCAGGCGTTGTCGGCGAGGCATTGATCGGCAACACCGGTCAGGTCGCAGAGCCGGCGTCGATGGTGATCTTCGGGGTCACCGGTGATCTCTCGCGCAAGAAGCTGATCCCGGCCATCTACGACCTCGCGCACAGTGGTCAGCTGCCGCCGGACTTCGATCTCATCGGGTTTGCCCGGAACACCACGGATGTCAAAGCCCGCCTTCGCGAGTCCGTGAGGGAACACGCGCGTACACCGTTCGATCCGGTGGTGTGGGACGAGCTGGCCGAGCGTATCGACCTGGTACAGGGGTCGTTCGACGACACCGCGGCTTTCGCCCGGCTCGCCGCCCGGCTGGCCGAGCTCGATGTCCGCCGCGGCAAACCGGGCAACTACGTGTTCTACCTGTCGGTTTCGCCCTCGGCGTTCGAGGCGGTCTGCGACCAACTTGCGATCACCGGACTGAACCGGACTGCGCACGGCTGGCGCCGGGTAGTGGTGGAGAAACCGTTCGGGCACGACCTGGCCAGCTCGCAGGCCCTCGGTGCCGCACTGGAGAGGGTGTTTCCGCCGTCGTCGATCTACCGCATCGACCACTACCTGGGAAAGGAGACGGTGCAGAACATCCTCGCACTGCGCTTCGCTAACGGGATGTTCGAGCCGTTGTGGAACAATCGGCACATCGACCATGTGCAGATCACCATGGCCGAGAGTGTCGGAGTGGCCGGGCGTGCCGGGTACTACGACGGTGTCGGTGCCGCCCGCGATGTCATCCAGAATCACCTGCTGCAACTCTTGGCGTTGATCGCGATGGAAGAACCGGTCGCGTTCGACGCCGACAGCATCGCCGCCGAGAAGATCAAGGTCCTCTCTGCCACCGAGCTCCTCGGCCCACTGGCGGAGACCTCGGCTCGCGGCCAGTACGGTGCGGGTATCGAGAACGGTGTTCCCGTAGCAGGATTGGTTGACGAGGCGGGATTCCCCGCCGACTCGGCGACCGAAACCTTCGCGGCACTGACGGTCGGTGTCGCGACCCGCCGATGGGCCGGCGTTCCGTTCTTCATCCGTACCGGAAAACGCCTCGCTCGGCGGACGACTGAGGTTGCAGTGACCTTCAGACCGCCCGCTCACGGTTCACCGGCCGCGCGAGCTGCTGCGGTGTCCAATGTGCTCGTCTTCCGGGTACAACCGGACGACGGCATCGAACTCCACATCGGCGCCAAGCGCCCCGGCGACGGCATGCACATTCAGCCGGTCAGCCTCGGGATGGATTTCCGGTCGGTGTTCGACCCGGCCCCGGAGGCCTACGAACGGCTGATCTGCGACGTGCTGCGTGGAGACGCCACACTCTTTCCTCGCCGGGAAGAGGTCGAATGGTCCTGGCGGGTCATCGATCCCCTTCTCGACTATTGGGCCGGTGTCGGTCGGCCGGACAACTATCTCTCCGGGACGTCCGGCCCGGAGTCGGCGGATCGGATGCTCAGCCGGTCCGGCCGTGCGTGGCGGTCGCTCCGACCCGATAGGGCAGGGAGGCTCGGCGAGGTGGGACCGATCGAGGGGTTCGGTCCCACCTCGCTAGCGGACAGAAGCTGATCCAGTCTTGGACACAGGCACACTGCAGCCGACACCGCACCATCAATAGCGAAGGGCCCCAAACACTTTTGTGTTCGGGGCCCTTCGCGACTGGATGATGACTACTTGGTGAGGGCGTCCTTGAGCGCCTTCGCGGCCGCGGCCGGGTCCTCGGCGCTGTAGATGGCGCCGCCGGCGACGGCGACGTCGGCACCGGCGTCACGGACGGCGGCGATGGTGTCGACCTTCACACCACCGGCGACGGAGAACGGGACACCGGCGATCTTGCCGTCGTCGAGGAGGGTCTGGATGGAATATCCGGGCTGGGCCTGCTCGTCGAGACCGGCGTGAATCTCGACGAACGCGACACCGAGCTTGGCGATCTCACGGGCGCGCTCGACACGGTTCTCGACGCCGATCAGGTCCGCGACGACCTTCTTCCCGTGCTTCTGACCCGCTTCGACCGCACCCTTGATGGTGGCATCACCGGCGGCACCGAGGACGGTGACCAGGTCGGCGCCGGCAGAGAACGCCAGGTCGGCCTCGAGAAAGCCGGCGTCGGCGGTCTTGAGGTCGGCGAAGACCTCCTTGTCCGGGTGCGCCGCCTTGATCGCGCTGATGGCACTGAGGCCGGCGCTCTTGATCAGCGGGGTGCCGAGTTCGATGATGTCGACGTACGGGGCCACCTTGTGGGTCAGCGCCAGCGCGTCAGCAGTGGTGAGCAGATCGACTGCAACCTGCAGCTTCGTCATGTGTTTCTCCTGTTATCTATCTCGGGTGGGGTTGGGGGTTTCGGGTCAGCCGATGTTGGCGTGGCGTTCCCACAGCCGCTCGGCGGTCTGGTCTTCGTTGTCCCACAGCGCCTGGAACAGTGCGTCGAACGCGAGGAGCACGGACTGCTCGAACAGGCTGCCCGCGTATTGGCGGGTGATAGTCGCGCTGTGGTCCTGCTTGTCGGCCGCCGGCAAGACCAGCACCTCGTCGGCACGCCGGGCGAGCGGCGAGTCGGATGCGGTGGTGACGGCCAGGAGCGAGGCCCCCACCTTCTTCGCGGTGTCGGCGGCGCCGACCACCGATGCGGTAGTACCCGACCCTGACACGGCGATCAGTACGTCACCGGTGCCGATCGCGGGGGCGGTGACCTCACCGGCGACGTGCACGCGCAGGCCGAGGTGCATCAGCCGCATGGCTGCCATCTGCACGGCCAGGCCGCTGCGTCCGTTGCCGATCACGAACACCGCCCGAGCGGAGGTGATCAGCGAGCCGGCGCGGTCCCATTGTTCCGCAGCAACGGAATTGAGCAGCCGCTCGTTCTCGGCGAGCACGATGCGGCGCCCGTCACTGAACCGTGTGCGTGTCTGCTCGACGGTGACGGTCATGATCCTCCTCGGTGATAGCCGTTCTGTGGTGAACTCGACACTGCCAACTACCGCCTGCTTCGACACCCGGCCGCTCGGTGGGTTCGGGCTGGCCGATTGGCCAGTGCCCGCCCGCCCCTACCGGCGATACGGTGGATGCGTGGTAAGCACGGAGGACTCTGTTCGGTTGCAGGTCGACCCCTGGGTGGAGATGCGGAAGGTGATCACGGGACCGCTCCCGGACATCGCGACGCGCTTCTCCCGGTTCCTCGGCCAGTTGTGGCCGCACGAGGCACTGGTCATCTTCACCCGCGAGTGCACGGGGCGTCCCCGCAAAGTAGCCGGTAAACGCGCCATCGTCGACCGGGTCACCATCGACGAACTCGACGAGATCAAGCAATCCCTCGAACCCGGCGGCGTTTACGACGGCGTCGCCATGCTGGCCGGCGTCCGCCGCCGAGTGTGGGCCATCCGCGACGTCTGCGACACCCTGCTGGTCCTGGTTCCGCGGCCGTCTGAGACAGGTGCACCCGACCCCGATGAGGTCGCCGCCGTGTTCGGGATCGTCGCCACGTCGATCCAGCACCAGGTGGCGCAGGCCAGCCCCGACTATCTCGCCGAGTCACGGGCCGCGTCGAGTGAACGTGCCCGCACCATTGCCGAATTGACGGAGGTTCACGAGGCGACCCTCTCCTCGATCCTCGGAACCCTGCGCTCGAACGATCTCGACGACCGCCGTTCGCGGATCACCGCCAGCGAAACAGCCTCGGCCGCGTTGATTTCGCTGCGGTCCGCAAGTGCCGCCGACCGTGCCCTGTCCGAGGAAGCGGTCACCACCGCATTCGCCAAACTGCACGGGGAATTGCGACCACTGCTCAAGCACCGTGAGGTCGACGTCGAATACATCGAACCGCCGGCCGACGGCCGTCCACTCCCCGGTGAGGTGGCGCACGCGGCGCGGGCGATGGTCCGGGCTATCGTCCTGGCATTCCTCGCCCAACCGGTACTGACCAGAATGCGGATCGCGTGGGATTGCGACGGCGACAACGTCCTGATCGAGGTCCGCGACCAGGGTCCCGGGATCATCGACCGAAATGCACTGACACGGCAGCTGTCCGGACGCCTGAATACTTTGCGCGGGCGGATTGACATCGAATCGATCCCCGCGTGGGGGAGCAGAGTGACGCTCACCATTCCGTTGGACCCACCCGCCGCCCGACCCGACGAGCACTTACTCTCCACCCTGAACCCGCGCGAACTCGAAGTCCTCGCCCACCTCGCGATGGGCAAACGCAACCGCACCATCGCCGAGGAACTCGGAATCAGCCAGAGCACCATCAAGTTCCACGTCGCCGGCGTGCTCAAGAAACTCGACGTCGCCAACCGTGGAGAGGCCGGGGCCATTGCAGCGCGGGCCGGCATCGTGCCGTAGACCCAGTGCTTGGCCGGCGTAATCGAGGGCCATGTGTTCTCGCTCGAGAAGTCGGCGGTGGCATCAGGCCACGACGAATGATCGAATGTCATTTCTCGAACGGCTCGGCCGCGCTGAGTGCGAGGAGTCGGTCCCAGCTTTGGTGGCTCAGTATCTCACGCCGATCGGTCCGTTGAAAACCGAGAAAGCAACCCCTAGTGACCTGAATGTTAGTGGGAGTGATGCCCGCGCGGCACCCGATTACTCCATGTCCGCATGTTCGGAATGTTGATAACCTGCCGGAAGTCTATTGCCACACTAGTTGCTGCAAGAACTTCCGCAGTGCTGCCACTGCTGCGGCCGGTTCGTCCCAGAACAGCATATGGGCGGCGCCGGGCACCTCGATCGGTTGTGCGGGCCGGATTGGCTTGCGCAGCGACTCGTGCCGTTCCAGTTCCTGCTGACGTCACGGCCAACGTGGCCAGAATTTGAGCCACGTCATCGGCGTACCGCTATTGGCATGGTGGGAGGTGATCGCGTGATTGGCATGCTGCCTGACATCGGCTCGGGTTCATGAATGACACGAGGCCTGGCCTATGACAATCAGCACCGTGACCGCGATGCGCTACCTACACGCCGCGCATTCACACCGCTCTCAGCCACCCCACTGAACTTCGGAACCGATTCCGCTTCGATATCTCATGAAATCCGGGCACAAGAGATCGGGTGCGACCGTCCATCCGGCTGCGGTCAGCCATCGTTCCACCGGTTTGGTCAGGTCGCAGTTATTCGCCTTCTCCGCGACAGTTCCGGCGAGGATGGGTCCGACTGACCCAGTACGGGTCAGTCATGTCTCATGACCGAGAATCCGGGAACCCGCGCGGGTTCCTGAACTAGGCGACCGATCGGCATTTGCTGCCATCGGGACGGCGGAGGTCAGATGGCGCTTCTTCAGGCAAACGTGCGGGTGACCTGGTCGGTAAGATTGTCGCCGAGTGGGTCGTGCCATGTTGTCCAGGTGTCGGGGCCGAGTTCGATCTCGGTGGTGGTCAGCAGGCACGCGTCGAGTTGCTGACGCAGTGTGTCGGGGTCAATTTCTTGACCGATGAAAACCAGTTCTTGCCGGCAGTCACCAACTGGCTCTTCCCATTTGTCGAGTATTCCCGTGCGGCGGTAATCGTCACTAGGCCAGTAGGACTCGGGTAGAAATTTCCACCACCGTCCGATGTAGCCGTGTCGGATCAGGTGGCCGGCCTGGGAGATGCTGCCGATCTCGGTGAATCGGCTCGCGTTCCAGTAGTAACCTTTGGCGCGCAGGAGACGCCCGTTGGCCCATTCGCGGGTGAGGAACTGGTGTAGCCGCCCGGGGTGGAAGGGGGCTCGTTCACGGTAGACGACGGAGCTGATTCCGTATTCCTCCGTCTCGGGGGTGTGTTGGCCCTGTAATTCTTGGAGCCATCCGGGGGCCTGGGCGGCCTTCTCCAAGGAGAACAGACCGGTGTCCAGAATGGTTTCGAGTGGGATCTGGCCGTGGGACATCGACTGTATGCGCGCAGTGGGATTGAGTGAGCGCAGGACCGCGGTCAGTTCGGTCAGGTGCTCTGCTGTGACGAGGTCGGACTTGCTGACCAGAATGACATCGGCGAATTCGATCTGATCGACCAGCAGGTCGGAGATGTCGCGTTCGTCGTCTGGTGCATCGGCCTCGACGCGGCCACCGGTCTGGTAATCGTAGAGGAAGCTGTGGGCGTCGACGACGGTCACCATGGTGTCCAGGCGGGCGACATCTGCCAGCGCGTGTCCGTCGGTGTCGATGAAGGTGAACGTTTCAGCGACTGGTAGCGGCTCGGAAATACCGGACGATTCGATCAGGAGGTAGTCGAATCGTCCATCGGCTGCCAGTGCACTGACTTCCGCGAGAAGGTCCTCGCGAAGGGTGCAGCAGATGCAGCCGTTGGTCATCTCGACGAGCTTCTCTTGTGAGCGGCTCAGTGAGATCTCCCGTTCGACTTCGGCGCTGTCGATGTTGATCTCGCTCATGTCGTTGACGATGACGGCCACCCGCCTGCCTTCACGGTTGCGCAAGATTTGGTTGAGGAGCGTGGTTTTCCCGGCGCCGAGAAATCCTGACAGCACGGTCACGGGAAGTCGTGTGTCGGCCATTGCGTTGAATCCTTCCGAGAGGTCGGGGAGGTCCCGGCTGTGGATGTGGCGGCGGCGGGCACGCGAACTGGGGATGCGTACCCGCCGACGCAGTTGGTGACAGTGTGGGAGCGGGTCAGGCTGCCGGTTCGAGGTAACCCTCGAATAGGTCGACTACGACGCTGCCGGCGTCGGTGTCGTCACCGAAGAGGTCCTCGGCCGCGAACTGGACGTGGTAGGTCGGTTCCGCCCCGGCGTCGTTGCGGCCGTGGCCGATGGCGTCGGGGAAGGGCCACTGGTCGCCGGTGCGGTGCGTGACGGTCCCGACCCGGCCGCGGCAGTAGGCCGGCATGCGGATGTGCCCCGGGACGTACTCGTCGCGCACCCGGACACGTTGCCCGACCTCGAAGGTGATGGTGTCGGTGCGGGCCGGACGTCCCTCCGACTCGGCCGGCCGGGACAGCGGGAACGGGCCCCCGGCAAGCGCTTCGAGTTCCTCGTGGGTGAGGATGCCCTTTTCGACCATGAGGGTGGCAACGCCGATGGCGTACCTCTCGTAATAGGGCGTCATCATGTAGTGGCGGGGTTCCATCCGCTCGACGACGTAGCGGACCTCGTCGACACTGAAGGCCCCCAGCTCCGCCACTCCGAGGAAGAACAGGCTGTAGGGCAGGTGTTCCCAGTCGGCGTGGAAGGTGGGACCGATATCGGCGTTGACGGTGTGGGGCACCTTGCCGAACCCTTGAACACCGGCGAGATCGTGTACTCCATCCATGGGTTTATCTCCTATGATTCGGTGGATCAGTTGGCCGGGACCTGCGGGACTGCGACCCCGATCAGGCAGTCCTTGGTGACGATCTGCTGTAGTTGCTCCTGGGTCCAGCCTTCGGTGCCGGCGGGCCGTTGGGGGAGCACGATGTAGCGGGTCTCGGCGGTGGTGTCGTACACCCGGATCTCGACATCCTCGGCGATGTCGGTACCCATCTCGGACAGCACTTTTCGAGGTTCGCGGACGACGCGGGCACGGTACTCGAAGCTCTTGTACCAGGTCGGCGGCAACCCGAGGATGGGCCAGGCGGTGCAGGAGCAGAGGGAGCAGACAATCACGTTCTTGAGGGTGGGGGTGTCCTCGAGCGCGACGATGTATTCGCCCTGCGGTCCCAGATAACCGTACTGGTCCACGGCCGCGGTGCCGTCGGTGAGGAGCAGTTCGCGGAACTCCGGGTCGGTCCAGGCCCGCGCGACGAGTTCGGCGCCGCGCTTCGGGCTGAAGTCCTCCTCGAAGGTCTTCTTCCACGCTTCGGTGTAGCCCTCGGGGACCACGCCCTTCCCGTCGAGCGCACGGAACAGTGCCCACGCGCGATCCGACGCCGGCGCTTGAGCTGGTGCGGCATTGTCTGGTGTGTGTTCGATCGTTGAGGTCATTGTTTCCACTTTCTGTAGGGGGCTGGTACGTACGAAGTGGGAATTTGGTGTGTCGGGAAGCGCTTTAGGGTAGGTCAGCGGCTAATGCCACGGTTTGTGCATCGCGCAGCATGCCGGTCCGGGGATGGCAGTTGATGTACTCGTACAGTTGGTCGCGTGCATCTGACACCGATACCTCGTGATACAGACGCAGCTTCGACAGACCCTCGGCGACTCGGAAAAAGGTAGTGAAGATTCGCAGATGGGTGGGATGGGATTCTGCCCAACGCTCCAGTTGGTCGAGCGAAGCCCAGTGCCCGATGTTGTAACTCAGATCAAGGAAGTTCCCTTCCAGGTCGATATTGCGTACGAACCTATTGCTGTAGCAGCCGACCGTCTCGCCGCTGTCGCGAAGAAAGTCCATGCCCTGCTGCAATGTTGGGAGGATGTCATCGAGATACAGGGATCGTTCTTCTGATTCGGCATCCTTCCAATCCTGACCGGAGCGAATCAACGCGATGTTGTCGTGGCCCTGGATCATTACCCGACCACCAACGGCGGGATCACCACTGATCACCCGCAGTTCGCCCGAAGGCTGCATCCAATCAGTTTGGGACAGCGGGAAACGTTCGCGCATCGAGCCCCAGTACCCGTGCTCGTTGATGTCGCCGCTGATCCCGTCCATCACCGCGCCGATACCAGGGAGGTCTTCCTGGAAGGCGTACAAAGTCTCGAATTGCTCGGCCCGGGGGGCGACGGTCTCGCGAAAGTAGCCGAGTCCCTCGGACAGTCGTTCGTCCGATGCCCACCAGTCGGCGACAACGGAGGTGCTTATCCAACGGGTGTAGGAAGCAACATCTTTCCAGTAACCCACCACCATCAGGTTCTCGTAGCCCTCGTTGTCCTCATGGTGGGTCAGGTCGTGGTGCCGCGGGCCGTCCTCCATATCGAAGCTCGAGACGATGCCGCGCATTGCCGCAAGAGCGGCCGTCCGGTGCTCGTCGCCGCGGAACTGCACGCCGAGATACGCCATCACCACCTGCTGGAGGGTTTCATCAGCGCGCCCGACCCACATGGGGAAGGGAGGTTGGTAGTTGTCGGGCACACGTCGGCTCAACGTTCGGGGACATACGAGGTGGTCGCTGATTGCAGATTCCATAAGGACTCCTGTTTCATCGAGTTGGGGCTTCGAGAGAATCTCGGAAACTCGTATAGGTCAGAAGCTACCGTCCACTAACGGTGTGAATTTGACCACGAGCGACTGATAGTTCGACGATGAGCGACAGTCAGTGAAGAAGCCGGAGAATTGCCGGAAACGGACCGGAATCGCAGGCCTTCTCCCATTCGGCACGGAAGACAGTCCGCGTCAGGACAAGGCCGAGCCCGTCCGTGTCCTGAGGACGAATACTTTGTTTACGCGAAACTTCTTGCGGTCGCGGCCGCCGGTGGTGAAGGAAACGCGCCAACAGCATGTTCGTAGGTGTGTGCCACGCGCAGGACCGTGGCGTCGTCGAAACGCTTGCCGACGATCATCAGACCGGTCGGCAAGCCACCGACCAGACCGGCAGGGACCGAGCACGCCGGGTGCCCGGTGACGTCGAAGGGAGCGGTGTTGCCCACCATCGACAGCGCGACATGCAGGTAATCGGCCAGGCCGGCATCGGCTGGGGGAATCTGTTGGGCGGTGTAGGGGACGGTGGGCATGACCAGTACGTCGAAGCGGGTCAGTGCGGCGTCGTAGGCGGCGCGCAACTCGGGTACGAGTTGGCGGGCCATGGCGTAGTACTTGCCGCCGCCGACCTCGAAGGTATAGCGACCCGACAATCCCACCAGCTTCACGGTCTTGGACAGCTCGTGGCCTCTGTGGAGGCGCTGGGCGGCGAAGTGCGCGACCAGCTCCGGGTCGTAGAAGCCGTCGGTGTTCATCCCGTAGGCGTTGCCGTCGAGCATCTGATAGGCGGCGCCCTCGGTGGCGATCACGTTCCACACGTGCATGGCGTCGAGATGCCAGGGAATCGACACCTCCTCCGCCGCCAGTCCGGCACCGCGCAGGACGTCGACCGCAGCCCGGACGGCAGCGTCGACGTCCGGATCGGACACGGGTGTGCCGAAGCCTTCGGTGACGACACCGACACGGAGCCCGGACGCCGATTGGGTGATCGCCGACAGGTAATCGACGACCTCGATCACGGTCGGCTGGCGGGGATCGGCGCCATCGGGTCCTGCCAGCACACCGAGCATGACGGCCGCATCGGCAACGGTGCGGGTGATCGGGCCGAGGTGATCGATGGTTCGCTCGATGGGAAACGCCCCGGTGTAGGGGACCAGTCCGTGCGTCGGCTTGTGACCGACGGTTCCGCAGAACGCTGCGGGGATCCGGATGGAGCCGCCCTGGTCGCCGCCGACGGCCATATCGACGTCTCCGTTCCCAACGAGTGCTCCACTGCCGCTGGAGGAGCCGCCGGAATTGCGTGTCGGGTCCCATGGGTTGCGGACCGGTGCGGGCTGTGATGTGAAACTGGCCCCGGAGAAACACAGGTCCTCGCACACTGCCTTACCGGTGATCGTCGCACCGGCATCGAGGAGCCGGCGGACCACCGTCGCATCGCGGCGAGGGATGAAGCCCTCCACGGTGCGGGATCCGTTCATCATCGGGACACCGGCGACCGCGACATTGTCTTTGACTGCCACCGTCTTTCCGGACAATGGGCCGTCCGGTGCGCCGGCGATCTCGGTGGTGACGTACCAGGCACCGAGACGGTTACGCTCCGGTGCGGCCGGCGCCCATTCCCGCTGCGGGGTCGGTGGGGCGGAGCGCCGATAGAGGTTCTCGACGGCGGTCGACGCACCGAGGGACGCTTCGACCGCAGGTGCAAATTCCTCGAGTTCCGCAGCGGACAGGCCGAACCGAAAGTGCCGGTCAAGCGCGGCCAGGCGTGCGGAATCGGGTGGGGGCAATGTCGACATGAAAACTGTGTCTCCTTCGGTTGAACCGCGGCACGCCCGCAGGGGCATGTTCCGAGGACAGTTGAGAGTCCTGTGCTGCCAGGGCAGTAGATCTCATCGGCAGTGGCAGGGCTCGGATGGGGCCGTGGATGAGGCCGCGTGCTCGCGAGCAGGCATCAGGTGCCTCGGTGGCGATGAACCATCCGACGGTGCAGGCGCAGTCGATGACTTGTTCGTCCACGTTTGCGCAGCCTCCAGCACACAACATCATCAGTCCAGGAGGTCCCCTGAACACCCCCGGGATTTCCGGCGTACTCGAACGGTAGGCGCTTCCGGGGCGTGGCGTTTGACGCTGAGCGCCAGCCAACTTTGCACGTTGCGACACTCGTCGCAGGGGCCAATCACCAGATTGGGAACGGAGGACTCAGCGGATCGGGTCATGGCGCCGCGCGCGGTGGGGCGGCTCGTCCACAAGGCGTTGCCTGCTCCTCGCCGCCGGGTCGGTGGCATGCTGCTTCGACGTAGGCAGTCCGTGCAGGTTGACATGTGATTTCATCGCTCTTAGCGTGGTGTTCGCGCGAGCAGAAGGAGCCGTTCATGTCGTCGTTGCCGCCGCCGGATGGTGACATGGTGGACGATGACTGCCCGGACTGCCGCCGCTCCGGCGACTTGATCAAGGTAGCGCCTGCTCCAGTCCCATCGACACCCCACCAGGGCCGCGAAGTGGTGCGAACCACCGCTCTCGGCACCTGGATCGAAACGATCCGCGACACGTTCGTGGCACTGGACATCGCGCCGATCGAGCCAGAGAACTTTACCGGGGCGGTGCAGACCCGCCATTTCGCGCACCTGATGGCGGCCGACGTCACGGCCACATCCCAGATCTTCCGCAGAACGGCCAGGCTTGCCAACCGCCATCCGCTCGAGTTGATGCAGATCGGCATGGTCGTCGCCGGTGAGGGGCAGCTCATCCAGGACGGGCGCACGTGCACCCTCGGCCCGGGAGATTTCGCCCTCTACGAGACTTCGCGGCCATTTACCTGGAGTTTGCATCCGGAGTGGCACCTGCGCGTGTTCACTTGGCCACGGGCCTCGTTGTCGCTCACCGAGACTCAGTTGCAGGACTTGACGGCGCGGACCGTACGATCCACCTCACCCGTGGGACAGTTGCTCTCACCGATGCTCTCCACCCTCCTGGTGGCCGATGGGGAGGTATCGTCCGCCGGTGCCATCGGCCTGGCAAGCGGGCTGGCGGACCTGGCCATCACGGCGGCCCAAGAGGAAGGTCGATCCAAGGACCCTGATCCAGGTCTGCGAGACCTCTACGCGAGTATGGTGCAGCACATCGAACGCCACCTGGACGATCCGGATCTGTCCCCCAGCGGTATCGCCCAGGCGTTCTTCGTCTCCACTCGAACGGTTCACAGAGTGTTCGCACGCTTCGGCGCAACCGCTGCCGCCACGATTCGCGAGCACCGGCTCGAGGCCTGTCGTCGCGCGATGATGGCTCCACGCAACAGATCCCGATCCCTGACCGACATCGCCTTCCAGTTCGGATTCGTCGATCTATCGGTCTTCAGCAGAGCATTCACGACGACCTACGGCATCAGTCCGAGCCGGTACCGCGAACAACATCGATGAATCATGGACCGAAATGCTCGACCATAGCCGGTTCGACTGTGCAGCAACAAGAGACGTCGTTGAACTACTGAGTGCGCAACGAGCGCCGCTACCGGGGCCGGTCGGATTCTCGATTCCCCTCGTCGGCAGTTGTTTTCAGCATCCGGTCCAGCTCTCTGCCTGCGTCGTCGTAGCCGGCGTCGGAGATTCGTTGCAGTTCGCGCAGGTCACCGGCCGACACTGCGCGTCGAGTGAGCAGAAACCCGGCGCGCATGGATCCCTCGTCCAGCAACTCGCTCAGCTCCGCGAGGTCACCGGTCGCGTCGGCGAGATCGGCCAACCGGTCCAGAGCGGTCTCGTTGCCCTCATAGGCCAGCGCGCGCAGGGTCTCCCGATCGATGTTCTCCATGTGGCCATTCTGCAACCCTTCCCCAGGGGAAAGGTCAAGTGGAACGATTGGCCGAGTGATCACCATCGGGCAGCTGGCAAGATACGTGGGAGTGTCGATCAAAACCATTCGCGTCTATCACGACAAGGGGCTGCTCCCTGAACCCGACCGCGATTCATCCGGCTACCGGCGGTACGGCGCGAATGACGCCATCGACCTGATCAAGATCCGAACGCTGGCCGAAGCGGGTGTTCCCCTGGCCCGTATCGGGGACCTGAGGTCGGCGACCGAGGAAAAGTTCCAGCAGGCGCTGCGCGAGATCGACTACAAACTCACCGCCCACATTCGTGACCTGGAGGCAACGCAGGGCCGTCTGCGTCAGCTCGCCGCCGGGCATCTGGTGCCGCTGCCCACGGAGGTCGGTGCCCATCTCGAAGACCTACTCCGGTTGGGATTCACACCCCGTTGGGTCGACCTGCAACGCGACCTGTGGATCCTCGTGTTCGCCACCCACCCAGACCACGCGATGACACTGTTTCACGATCAAGCCGACATTCTTGCCGACCCGCTGCTGCGGCAGCTTTTCCGCGACTACGACCACACGTACGTCCTCGACGCCGATGATCCCCGTATCGACGACCTCGCGCGCCGGATCGTGGCGGCGACGCAGGAACGCTACGGAAAGGGCGAACTCCCGGAGCTGAATGAACCTTCCGAAATCCCTGCCTTGATCCAACAGACGGTCAACGCCTCGTCCCCGGCATGGCAGCGACTCGACACACTGATACGTGACCAACTGGACCCGTGATTCGACCCGACAGACAACGGTGCATCCGTCAGCGCGCGCCGCGGAACATCGGGGCCGGATGTGAAGAAGCCGCGAGAGCGATGTTCTTGTCGTTGCGGAGTCGGCTGTGTCAGGTCATCGATCGACCTGAGGGGGGAGAATATGGATAGGTGTCGGCGAGTGCTCTGACGGTTTCGGCGTCGACGCCGACCTCGGCGACGAAGTGGCGAAGCATCTGTACGAAGCGAGTACGTGTCATGCCGAAGCTGACGAAGATGTCCTCGTCAGTCGCGCCGCCGTAGGGAATCCACGCTCGAGCGAATTCGATGAATCGAGCGGCTTCTCCCCGGGACTTGCACTCGGTCTGTATCTGTCGCCTGGTGTGTTTGGTCCGGCGCGATTTCTGATACTCGCGCGTGTAGGTTTCGACGCCCGTAGAGTCTGCGCCGGTTTTTGTTGGCGTCAATGGACAGCTTCCTGACATCCGCTTCTACCCTGGCGGTCTGTTTGCTGATGTGGTCACCCGTGCAGGTGCGGCAGTCAGCGGAGTGGCGGACTCACCGGAGACTGCCGCACCCGAATTTCGACGACGTCGAGTCGACGACTACTTCTGACGTAACCGGGTGGGGTCAGGTCAGTCGGTCGAAACCCTGGTGGGGACCAGTGGTTCTGCTCCTTGTGCCGAAGTTGTCACTTTCCGTGGCAGAAGCAAGCAGCTGACGGCAACCAGGGCTGTGACGACGATGCCCATCACGAACACGATCGTGAAGGAAGTCCAGGTCGGCGCAGCCGTACTGGTGCCGGTAGTGAGGATGCTTCCCGAAAGTTGGACGCCGAGTGTGCCACCGACTGCCTTGACGACAAACGCGAGACCGCTGAATGCCCCGATCCGGCTGACCGGAGACGTCAACGCCACTGTGTTCATTGCCTGCGTCAGTGTGATCCCACCCGAAGCGCCAATGAGGATGGTCGCTCCCATGACCATGAGGAAATGTCCGTTTGCAGTGAGAAGAAGGACGAACGACGCCCCGGCCAGAATGACACCCGTGAGCATGGTGGTTCGTCCACCGACCCGAAGATCGAGCCAACCTGTCAGCGGTGCTACAACGGCGCCGGCCAAGCCGAGGGGGAGCAGGAGAAGGCTCGTCGTGAACTCGGAGGCGCCAAGACCGAACCCTGTGTCGGTCGGTTGTTGCACCAGCATGGGTACCGCCAGAAACAGCGCATTGGTAGCGAACCCACACAGCAGATACACGAGGCAGCTCACTGCAAGTGGCCGCGTCGCAAGCAAGCGCACGTCGATGAGCGGCTCGGACGAACGAAGCTCGAGGACGACGAAGGTTGTCAACAGCGCAACGCACACAAGCACTGTTGTTCCGAATTCAATAGAAAGCCAACCCCATTCGGGCGCTTTGGTGATGCCGACGAGAATGACGGCCATTCCGCTGCCGAGGAAAGTCGCGCCCGTGTAGTCGACGCGGCCGTGATTGGCAGGAGGACACGATGGCACCAGGCGCCACGCGGCGACGAAGATGACGGTGATGATGACGAAGGGGACTGAGAACAACCAACGCCACGGGAGAACGCTCACGAGCAGCCCGGAGCCGACGAGCGCAAACGCCGTCCCAGCGTAGATGAAGGCAATGACCGAACCATTGCCCGACTTGATCCGGGCTTCGGTCTGAGTATCGCGAATAATCCCGAAGGCAAGGGGGACGACCGCGAGGCCAACTCCCTGCAGGAGCTGTCCCAAGGTAAGCATCAAGATCGAATTCGAAAGACCCGAGACTGCGGTTCCGGTTGCGACGATTGCGAGTACGGCAAGGAGGATCGACTTCTTGTCGCGAATGTCGGACAGGCGGCCGATCAAGGGGGTGGCCACAGCACCCGTGAGCAGCACACCGGTAATCACCCACGCGATTTGAGCTTCTGTTGCGCCGAGGGACTCTTGAATCAGCGGTAGAGCAGGGGAAAGGATCGATTCGAGACCCTTGTAGGCAAATACTGAGGCAACAACGACCGCAAGCGTCAGCGTTGGATTGACGCGGCGCCCCTGCGATCTTTCGGATAATGTCACTTCTGGTCCTCCGGAGAGATGATGGTGATTGCCGTCGATTGCACCCGACTGAACTTCACTGATCATCTGGTTTCTGTTGCGTAGCGCGACTCCTTGGTTTCCAGCGAGCAGGGTTGGTCGGGACCAGAGCTGATCGGGCAGCCAGGCCCGTCAGCTCGGACGTGCGAGACCGTGGTGATCCGCGACACACAGAGACAGTATTCCTGGTTGGAGCAACGACAAATGTCCGCCGGAGACACACTGCCCTCGACTTTGTGTCCCCGAGGGGGTAGCCAGCCGTTAGTGCGAGTTCGTGACGGTGCATTTTAGGATTGCGGGGCCGTCGAATTTCCAGTTTGCGGTCTTCAGCCCACGGCCGTCGCACACTGTTGGGTGACGCCTCCAGCGATATCCTGGTTATCCAGGAGGTGTCGGCCGACACCTCGACAAACCCCTCAACAGGGCAAAGAGCGCATCGTAGATGGCGACCGACAATGATCCCTTCGCAACACAGCGTGTCGACAACGCTGTGTTGGTGACGGACCTGGAATCGGCGGGATTTTCCAATGCCGAGGAGATCGGGCGCGGTGGCTTCGGCGTCGTGTATCGCTGCACGCAGACCGCTCTGGACCGCACTGTCGCGGTGAAGGTTCTCACCGCAGACTTCGACGACAACGAGAATCGGGAACGATTCCTCCGCGAACAGCGGGCGATGGGGAGGCTGACAGGGCACCCGAACATCGCGAATGTCCTGCAGATAGGTACCACCGACAGTGGTCGGCTCTTTCTTGTGATGCCCTACTACGCCCGTGGCTGCCTCGACACGCGAGTCCGCCGGCACGGACCTCTCCCACTGGACGAGGCCCTTCGCTTCGGGGTGAAGATAGCGGGCGCCCTCGAAACAGCACACCGGCTCGGCATCCTGCACCGCGATATCAAACCCGCGAACATCTTGCTCTCCGACTACGACGAGCCCGCACTGGCCGACTTCGGTATCGCGCGCATTCAGGGGAGTTTCGAAACCGCCACCGGTACCGTCACCGGCTCACCTGCGTTTACCGCGCCCGAGGTTCTAGCCGGGAAGTCGCCGAGCCCGGCCTCGGACGTCTATGGGCTGGGCGCCACTCTCTTCTGCGCATTGACCGGCCATGCTGCTTTCGAGCGGCGCAGCGGTGAGCAGCTGGTCGCGCAGTTCGTTCGCATCACCACCGAGCCCGTTCCGGACCTTCGGGAACAGGACATCGCTGAAGACGTCAGTGCGGCGGTGGAACGGGCGATGGCCACATCCGCACCAGACCGGCACTCCGCCGCCACCCTCGGTGAGGCCCTCCGGCGCGCGCAATTCGACCACGGTTTCGCGGTCGACGACATGGCGCTCCACACCGGTTCCGGAGGTGAACGGCCGCAAGAGGCCCTGCCGAACTCCATGGTTGTTCGTCCCGCCGGAGGCGGTTCCTATCCTGGCCCGACTCGGTTGCCGGGCAGGACGACAGGGAACTTGCCGGTGGAGCTGACTAGTTTCGTCGGTCGCAGGCATGAACTGTCGGAAGTGAAACGCTCCCTGGAAACATCGCACTTGGTGACACTGACCGGTTTCGGAGGCGTCGGCAAAACACGCCTCGCACTCAGGGCAGCTGACAGTGTGCGACGCGGATTCAACGACGGAGTATGGCTGGTGGAGTTCGCCGAGCTATCGGACGGTTCATTGGTGGCAGACCTTGTGGCTGCAGCTTTAGGCTTGCGGGATCAACGGGCGAGCAACCAGCTCGACGGCCTGTTGAACTTTCTGGCTCCACGCGAGCTCTTACTGGTGCTCGACAACTGTGAGCAGGTAGTGGACGCGGCGGCAGAGCTGTCCGCAACCCTTCTTCGCGGCTGTCCGCAATTGCGTATCCTCGCCACCAGTCGCGAGCCTCTCGGCATCGCCGGGGAAGCTGTTCTGCGCGTCCCGCCGCTCACCATTCCCGAGCATGTGCCCTCACTTCGAGGAACACCTAGCTACGACGCCGTCACATTGTTCGCCGAACGCGCCGCCACGGCTCTCCCGACGTTCACACTGACCGAGGACAACGCGGGCACGGTCGCCCAGATCTGCCATCGGCTCGACGGATTACCGTTGCCCATCGAACTCGCTGCGGCCCGGGTGCGAGCCATGTCGCCAGAGCAAATCCTCCAGCGGCTGACCGACCGCTACACGCTGCTGTCCCGCAGCAGCCGAACCGCCCCGACCCGGCAGCAAACGATGCGTCTGTGCGTCGACTGGAGCTACGACTTGTGCAACCCCGTAGAGCGGTTGCTGTGGGCCCGGCTTTCGGTGTTCGCGGGGAGCATCGAACTGGATGCGGCCGAGCAGATTTGCGGTAGTGACATGAATGCGCAGGAGGTACTCGATGCGCTGACCTCTCTGGTCGACAAGTCGATCCTTATTCGGGAGGAGTCCGGCGCAGTAGTGCGCTTCCGGTTGCTCGACATCCTGCGGGACTATGGCAGGGAATTCGCGCAGAGAAACGAGGAGTACGCAGATCTGCGCTGTCGCCACCGAGACTGGTACCGGCAGTTGGCGCTCGAGGCAGAGTCGGATTGGATCAGCCCCCGACAGCTCGACTGGATTTCCCGCTTGGATCGCGAACAGACCAACCTTCGCGAGGTGATGGAGTTCTGCCTGGGTGACGATCCTGAGATCGGACTGACGATCGCCGCCGCCCTCCAGCCGTTCTGGCAGGCGCGTGGACTGTTCAGCGAGGGTCGGCGCTGGCTCGACCGACTCCTTGCTGTGCCGTGGAAGACTCCGACGGTGGAGCGGGTGAAGGCCTTGCATGCACACAGCGTCCTGGCCGAACTGCAGGGCGACCTGACCGCGGCCTCCGCCTCGGTAGCCGAGGCACGCATGGTGGCCCAGAGGGTTTCCGACTCTACGGCAGATGCATTCGTCGCCCGAGCCGAAGGAACACTCGCTCTGTACCGCGGCGATTTTGCGCGGGCGCGATCACTGCTGGAAACCGCGATCGAAAAGTTCGGCGCTCACGATTTCTCGCACATCGAGGTGCTTCACATGCTCGGACGGGCATGTGACCAGGCGGGTGACGAACGAGGAGCGAACGAGTGCTATTCACAGGCACTCGCGATCACCGAGTCCTGCGGCGAGGTCGTACACCGCGCCGCGACCCTCCGGGCACTGGGCATCGCCGCATGGCGACGATCAGACCACCCCGGCACGGTTGAACTGCTGCGGCACGCACTGCAGTTGTCCCGTGAGGTAGGCGATCTCCGTACGACCGCAACGTGCCTCGAGGTCCTTGCCTGGATCGCAGCCGAGAACAAAGATGCGCGGCGTGCAGCTGTACTGATAGGTGCCGCGGAGGAAATGGCGCAGTCCGTAGGGACTTTCACGCTGTGGTTCCCGAACCTGCTCCATTATCACGACGAGTGCGAGCGCAGAACGATGCAGGCGCTCGGCGAACCGACATTCGCGGCTTCCCGAAGGGACGGCCGAGGCCTCGGATTCAATGCTGCCATCGCCTATGCCCTCGGTGAGAAAACGCCCACGCCGCCGCCCACACCTGGGGAGACCGCGAAGTTGACCAAGAGAGAACGTCAGATAGCAGAGGCCGTCGCGGAGGGCCTGACCAACAGGGCCATCGCCACCCGATTGGTCATTTCCCCGCGCACCGTTCAAGGCCACGTCGAGCACATTCTGTCCAAGCTCGGGTTCAACAGCCGCGCGCAGATCGCAGCGTGGGTCGTCGAACAGAAGCCGACTAGGCATCAGCCTCCAGTGTGTTCTGATTGAGCCGATGAAGTTTCAGCGCGAGACGGAGTTCGCTCGTTCGATCCACCGTTCTCCAATCGTCTCCCAATAGGTCCTTCAACCGCTGCATTCGCTGTTTCACCGTACTGACGTGAACATGCAGAACTTCCGACGCCGCTGTCGGACTTCCATCCGTTGCAAGGAGGGCCTCGAGAGTGCTCAACAATTCGGTGTGGTGTGCCGCGTCGTACCGGGCCACTGGGGCAAGCGTCGTCCGCACGAATCGATCCACATTCGGTCGATTGCTCAGAACCAGTCCGACGAACCCGAGATCTTCCAAGGTGCCCGACATGGCACCGCCCTGTATCCGTTCCATTGCATCACTGCAGGTCACTGCCTCGTCGAACAGCTCACGCACGCCGGCTACCGCGCGCGCCGGTCCCGCGCCGGCCACCGATGGCGTCACCCGTCCGGCGCGCGCGATTGCCGAGGACAGCTCCGCGGAATTCGACCGCGGATCATTTCCTGGAATCAGGGCTACTACCGACGACTTGTTTCCGCGCTGCAGGATATGGCTTTGCCCGGCCAAGCCCCCTCGGATCTTCGCTGCTTCGTCTGCGAGGTAAGCAAGCCGACGTTGCTGCAAGGGTGCTCGCACGACATGAACGGTGTACGGCTGACGCAGCTCCATTCGCAGCTGCGCGGCGCGGTGGATAAGGCGGCTGGGAGCTTCGTCGCCAGACAGGAGATCGTCGATGAAGTCGTCGCGACGAAAACCCGCGGCTCCGGCCTCTGCCTCGGCCAAGAGTAGGAGCAAGGCGGCGACGACTGCTGCACGTTCGAGGATCTGAATGTCTGGCTTCGCGGGGGTCTCGTCACCTTGGTAGTACAGAATGCCGAGAAGTCTGGCAGCCGCCAAGATCGGGATTGCTACCAGGCTCCCGGACGTTTGAGTGGTCCGCGCGAGAGCCGCTTGACGAATCAACTCGGGAGGCTGCGCAGTTCCGCTGAGGTCGCCGACGTCAGCGAGTAGGCGGTCGTCCGGATCGAACACAGCCAACTCACCGCCGACGATCTTGACGACTTCCTGAACGAGATTGTCGATGTTTCCGCCGGCCAAGGCGACCTGGGATAGCGTGAAGTGAGCCGTGGTCGCGCGCTCGGACTCGGCGTTACTCCGGGCCAGCTCTCGGTTCGCGTCCTCGAGTGACCGGAGTGCAGTCTTGGTTTCCTCGGCAAGCCTGGAGCGTTCGATCGAGATGGCGGCATGCCCAGCCAGCGAGTGCAGAAGGTCCAGATCCGCTGGAGTGTAGGCACGTTCGTCACGGTTGGCGGCGATCAACGCACCGAGCCGTTTAGACCCGTTGACCAGGGGCACGCCGACGGTCGCAACGATTTTCTCCCGCTCCATGACCCGGTCGACATCCGGAAAATGCACAAAATTCGGATCGCCGAAGTACCTCGTAACGATTAACGGCATTCCGCTCTCTATTATCCGCCCTGTCATCGCCATCCCCGCCGGTACACGAAGATCGAGAAGCTCGGAAGTCATGCCCCCCGAGGTCGCACCCAGGTGAGCGTATTCACCGTCTCGTTCCGCTAACCAGAGGTAAACGACGTCGGCGCGAAGAAGCCTCCGCGCACGATCGGCAATACCGCCGAGAAGCCTGTCCGGATCGTCTTCCGAGGTGATGTCAGCGACGGTGTCCAACAGTGCGCGATACCGATCATCTCGCGCCTCGTGCTGCCCGGCGACTTCTCTGACGAGAGCAAGCAGGGCCGGATGGAACCCAGGCTCCTCAGCGTTGACCGGGAGCTCCGAAGTCGCGCTCAAGATCTCGATGACCGTGCGCTCGACCTCCCGGAGATCCGAGCCCGTGCGGGAGACTACGCGCACCAGCTCAGAGGCGACTCGCAGGATGTTGGTGGCTGTACCACCCGCGAGATTCTCGGAAGATGCGAGCCGCAATTCGTGTTTCATGATCGCCTCATCTCATCCTGCGCGCATTCAGCCGCAGCAGTTGCCTTCACCATACGGTGCATGTCCACCACGGACCAGAATCGGCGCAAGTACCGTCTCCGTCGGACATATCGACACGGACGCGACGAACGTAGGCTTCGGCGGAGGCCCGATTGACGCACGAAGTGTAGGGCAGCCCGAACACGTTGTGGGTGCTCGACGAGACACCGAGAACGATCCGAGATATGTACGCCAATCTGTGAGGTGCACGTTGGACGCCGTTGCCTGCGCAACATTCGCACGAACCTGGAACGAGACGGTCGCGGTTCACGCGAGCGAGACCTTCTTGGTCTTCGAAGGGTCGACGAACGACGTCACGCAATGGACCTATGAGGAGTTCGATCGAATCGTCGATTCGACGGCCGCCGCGCTCGAAGAGGCGGGGGTTGCGCCCGGGTCAGCGGTCCACGTCGTCTTGAAGAATTGTCCCGCCTTCGTGGCGGTGTGGCTCGCTGCGGCGCGCATCGGCGCAACCGCCATCTTCGCCGATCCGGCGTCCTCCGCCAGGGACATCGCGATGCATATTCGTCGAACGACACCGACTGTGGCGCTGTGCGGTTCCCGGAATGCCGACACGTACCTCCAGGGCATCAAGCGTGCGTCCGACGAGGGTGTGGGGCCGGCACTCGATATAGGACTTATTGTCCTGAAGGAAGACTCGATCGACGTGCTTCCTGGCAGCCTCCTGGTCTCCCGCGACCGCCTCCCACGTCTTGTCGACGAACCAGGCCCGCATGACCGGCTGGCAGTGATGTTCACGTCTGGAACGACATCCGAGCCCAAAGCTGTTGTGCTGACGCAGTGCAACTATGCACACGTCGCCCAGGCGATGGCGAAGGCCGCCGACCTGAGACCGGGGGATCGCTGGTTGGTCACACTTCCACTGTTCCATGCGAACGCCCAATACTATTGCTTTGCTCCGGCGATCGCGGTAGGTGCAAGCGTGGCCCTGACCCACACATTCTCGGCCTCTCAGTGGGGTAAGCAGGCCGCCCGACTCGAGGCCACCCACGCCAGCTTATTCGCGGCACCGATTCGGATGATTCTTGCGCGGCGTCCCGAGGACACACCACAATTGAATCTCAGGCATGTGTGGTTCGCCCAGAGCCTCGCTCCCGGTCACTTCGACGAGTTCGCGTCGATGGTGGGATGTGCACCGCGCCAGCTGTACGGAATGACCGAAACCGTTGCCATGGTCACGGCGGAACGCCGTGAAGACGCGAGTCCGGTCTTCATCGGCAACCCCAGTGACGCAGGGCGGAGAACCGCCATTGTCGATCCCCACAGCCTCGAGCCCGTCGAAACGGAAACCCCCGGTCTCTTGTTGGTAGCCGGCACCCCCGGGTGTGACCTTTTTGCGGAATATCTCTCGGATCAGAAGGCGACGTCGGCCGCACTTCTCGAAGAAGGCGGCGAGACGTGGCTACGAACTGGCGACCTGGTGGTGTCCGATCAGGACGGGCGCCTGCGATTCGTCGGCCGGGTCGACGACGTCATCAAGGTCTCCGGCGAGAACGTCAGCCTCACCGAGGTCGAGGCCGCATTGGCGCAGGCCCCGGGTGTTCTGGAGGTCGCGGTCGTCCCGCGGCCGGACCCCATTCGGGACGTTGTTCCCGTCGCCTATGTAGTAGCGCGGAACGTGGAGCCTCCGCTCGACATCGACGAGCTCACCGCCTGGGCATCGAATAACCTTCCACCACAGGCATGTCCACGCGATTGGCACCAGGTGGCGGAACTTCCACGAACAAGTGTCGGCAAGATCAGACGCTCACAGCTGAGGTGTGAGGACGCGTAACGGTCACGTCCATCGAACACCCTGCAGAATCCCGGGAGCGCGCGCCAGGCCAGAGAACACTAGTTCCAGTCCACTACCTGGTCCAGCACCTCGGGACAATTCTTCTCCAACGCGTCGACATAACTCCGAATATGATCACGCATGAGGCGCTCAGCTTTTTCGGAATCACCACTCTTGATGGCGTCGGCGATTTGATCGTGCGATACCGGCAATTCTTCTCGGGGAATCTTCTCGTCGGCGGATTCATCGACATATATGCTGCGGAGTCCGTCCGCGAATAACAGTAAGATCGGGTCGCCGGTGAACCGGGCCACTGAAAAGTGGAAACTTCCGGACTCCGCGTTGTCCCCGATCCCGTCCGCCTCGTCAGGATCCCAGGGTATACCCGACTTCACGCGTTCACTCGCGAGCCGAGCCATCAAAGGCTCGACCTGCAGGCGCGTGTTCAGCACATTTCTGAGCGTCAGGCCGAGTAGATGGAAATACAACGATGAAGCGCTCGCAAATTGCGAGCTTGCGACCTGATTTACTCGGGTACCCCCACCCGGGCCGGGTCGAATGGAGATGACTCCGTACATTTCGAGAATACGAAGGGCTTCGCGAAGCGACGGCCGGCTGACCTCGTAGCGTTCGAGCAACTCCGCTTCCGAGGGAAGCCGAGAGAGCCCTTCGTCTCCAATGTCCTGCACGATTCGACCCGCCACCAGTCGCGCAGTCTTCCGGCCAACAACTTTCATAACGCTCATGATAGCCCTCGCCCCAGGGATTACCGCTGCGTGAAGCAGTGTAAGCGGGTGAGGTCGCCGATTCGGCGGCACCGCCGACGAATTGATGGTGGCTCAACACATCCCGAGATCGGGCCTACACGAGAACAACTCGAGAGGCGGCTTGTCCGCCGGGGCCAAAGTGCGGCGCTGACGAACTTGCCAGGAATCGGGCCCGACGAGTGAACCGTCCCGCTTCGGAGGAATCGATGCGACGGTGGCCTGCGTTCCGGGGTCATGTGTGCGCACTGCAGCGCAGGTTGTTGAGCAGGTGTTTCACCCGGTGGTGGGCGTGTGGCGGAAAGTGATGGTTGACACAAGAGGCGGTTGCTGTAGATCATCTATAGGAACTGTTTCTGAGTCAGCAAAGGATTGTGGTGCCATGAGTAAGTACCGGGTTATCGACACTGATACCCATCTCATCGAGCCGGCGGATCTGTGGACCGAACGCCTGCCGAAGGCGTGGGGCGCGGACGTGCTGCACGTCAAGTTCGATGAGAAGACCCAGTCGGACCTGTGGTTCTTCGGTGATCAACCGCTCAAGGGCGCGTGGACGTGGGCGAACTGGAACTGGAAGAACTTCAACTCCGAGCTGCACGACGGGAGCGGCCCCACCCGCCTCGACGAAGCCCATCCGGCGACCTACGACGTCGACGAGCGCGTGAAGTTCATGGACGATCAGGGCTTCGAGATGCAGGTGCTGTACCCGAACCTCGCCGGGTTCGACTGGAAGCCGTTCGTGCAGCATCCCAACCGGAACCTGGCGATCGCGCACCTGGCCGCCTACAACGACTTCCAACTCGAATGGGTGGCCAAGTACCCGGGCCGGTTCATCCCGATGATGGTGATCCCGTACTGGGACGTGGCGGCGTCGGTCGCGGAGATCGAACGCCTCGCCGATTCCGGCTTCGGCGGCATCGTGACCACCGGTGCCCCGCACGAGCACGGTCAGGCGCCCCCTGGGCAGCCGCAAGTGGGATCCGCTGTGGAAGGCGTGCGAGGAGGCGGGCCTGTCGGTCAGCTTCCACACCGCCAGCGGCGACTTCCGCGAGATGCTCAAGCACGACGAGGACGACGGGTTGGTCGGTGGTGTTCGCGTTGCCGCCGACGGACCCCACATCTACCTCGCCAACGCCGTCATCGTCAGCGACCTACTCGTCTCCGGAATCCTCGCCCGGTTCCCGACCCTGCAGTTCGTCTCCGTGGAAAGCGGAATCGGCTGGGCCCCGTTCGTTCTCGACGCCCTCGACAAGCGATTCCAGAAGAACGGCGTGTTCCGCTCGCACCCCGAGTTCGGTGACATGCTCCCCAGCGACTTCTTCAAACGGCAGGTATCGCTGAACTTCTGGTTCGAACAGCTCGACGACTACCACCTCGAAACGCTCTCACTCAAGCCACTGATGTTCGAAACCGACTTTCCCCACCCCACCAGCTTCCACCGTCCCACCCTCGAGGAAAACATCGAACTCGTCCTCGGCCGCCAACCCGAAGAGGTCCGCCGCGCGGTCCTGTGGGACAACGCCGCCCGCCTCTACGGCAAGGCGATGGAAAAACAGGGAGTCAACCCGAGCCAAGCCGTGGCCGGCCTGACCAGCTGACCACACCCCACACCACCATCAAGCAAGAACCGGGCGCTCTGGGGCACTCCACCCGCACCCGACGGTGCCCCCAGAGCGCCCATCCCACCACCCGACACGGTCAGGCGCCAGCCACCCAGCGGGATTGTGTTTATCCGTGCGTTGATCGGCGACTGCTACTCGCCGTCCGAGAGCGAGGAGAACTATCGCCATGATCTTAAGACGTAACCACCTGATGGAAACCCTACAATCCGGTCGAATTGCGTTAGGCTGCAGTCTCAATGAGGCGCGCGACCCAGGCATGGTGTACGCCATGGCCGCTGCTGGTGCAGACACGGTGTTCATCGACCAAGAGCACAATCTGCACAACACCGAGACGGTGTTCGAGTTGGTCGCGCATGCCCATGCCGCCGGAATCAGTCCGTTGGTCAGGCCACCCCAGATCGACTATGCCTGGATCACTCGTTTGCTGGACGGGGGATGTCAATCCTTGCTGATTCCGCATGTGCGACATCCGTCCGAGGTCGAGCACCTCATCGACCTGGCGTTCTATCATCCCAGGGGTCGACGCGGCGTCGCCTTGGTCGGCGGAGCGGGCGTCAATTATCAGGAGGTCACCAGCGCGACAGACGTCATGCGCTGGGCCAACGACAATCTGCTTGTTGGGTTGATTATCGAAACCCCGGAAGCGGTCGAGGCGTTGGACGAGCTTCTCCTTCCGGGCATCGGCCTGGCACTGGTGGGGCACGGGGACCTTGCCCAACTGTACGGAGTGCCCGGAGATCCGCGACACCACCTTGTGCTCGAGGCGCAGGAACGGGTGCGTGCGCTTTGTGCCGAACGCGGAATTGCCTACGGCGTGTTCCAGCCGAGCCCCCATCTTATTGCCTCCGAGGTTGAACTGGGAGCGCAGTTGATCGTCCACGGTGGGGTCTTCTCCTTCATCCGCAAATCGGTGAAGGATTTTCGTAAGACTGTCGAAGGGGCATTGACTGCGGACTCGACGTCCGCGATGGTCCAGCCCGGCGGCCGACCTTCAGTGCACCGTTGAAATATCAGAGTGTGGAGTTCGAGGTAATCCGATGACTAACGAAGTGGTAATCGTCGAGGCAGCGCGATCGCCGCTCACCCAGCGGCAGATGTACGGCAGAACCTCCTGCGAGCTCACGGTGGAAAAGCTGTTGGACGTCACCGTCAACGGCCTACTGCAACGCACCAAGATCGATGAGGACGTTGTCACCACCTTGGTCACTGTGGGTGACGGGGCAGCGTCGCGCCGGTATGCCGAATCGTGGCGGAATGTGTTCGATCATATCGATCTGCACGAGACGATTTCGTCCACTTCTGCAGTCAGATTGGCAAGTGAAGCGATCAACGATGATCCGCGAAGGGTGGTGTTGGTGGCGGGAGCGGTTGGCGGGCATTCTCTCCATGAACCTGGACGACCTGCGGGTCAGCCGACGCCGCCGGGAGCGGACCTATGGTCCATCACGCGAAAGAAGCAAGGCGACTTTGCTTTCGCGTCCCACCGACGCGCCCGGGAATGCGCCCTGTCGGGCGATTTTCGACGCGAGATCATCCCTCTCGAAGTTCACCTGGACCACGAGATGACCGAGTTCATCGCGAGCGACGAGCTTCGGCAGGTGCCCGAGCCGGGCGGTGCCCTTACGCCAGCCGGTGCGCCGGCTTCGAACGGTGGAGCCGGCCACGATTGTCACCCGCCGCATCAAAGCGCTCGTGCTGCGAGTGGCGCCTGCGCGCTGGTGCTCACCAGCGCCGCCCGCGCCGACGACCTGGGGCTGCACCCTCGCGGGCGTCTGGTGGGAGTCGAGATGCTGTTCGACATACCGTTGACGAATGTATCGGTCTCTCAACTTGAATCGGTGCGCTCGTATCTGCGGGCACTCGAAGTTCCGCTCAACCGGATCGATCAGTTCGAGGTTCCGGAAGAGGTGGCGGTGACACCGCTGATCTGGCTCGAGCAGTTCCGCCTGAATCCCTACATGCTCAATCCGCGGGGCGGGGCATTGGCCTTCGGTCACCTGGGCGGACTCGAAGGCATTCGGTGTGTGACAACCATGCTCAGCGCCCTGGAGGATACCGGCGGAACCTACGGGGTGGTGGCCACGTCGGATCCCGAAGGATCCGGCGTCCTGCTCGTGGAATGCCTGAACAGCCCCTGACTACGCGTGGGTGAGCACGGATCTACAGGCACTGCAACGGCCGTGGTCACGGCACGGCAACTGGCGGCCTTCGCCAAATTCTATTTCCAAGATTCAAGAGGGGTTGAGAATGAGGGCAATGGTTATCGATCGAAAGTCGAATAGCCCTGGACTGGATCTGGTCGATGTGGTTCCACCCGAGGTAGGGGACACACAGGTCCGCATCGCAGTGCGAGCGGCTTCGGTGAACCGCGCCGATCTGGCCCAGCTCGCCGGAACCCATGCCGCTGGTGGTGGTCCACAGGCCCAGGTGGTGGGGCTCGACGCGGCAGGGGAAATCATCGAAGTCGGTCTCGGTGTCACCGACTTTGCGCGAGGCGACCGCGTGATGACGATGGTGGCTGGTGGTCTGGCGGAAGAGGTGGTGGTGGATGCCTCGATGCTCATCCCGATACCGAAAAACTGGAGCTACCCTGAAGGAGCTGCGGCCGTACTGGGCTTCATGACAGCCCACAACGCGTTGATGACAACTGCGCGGATGGCCGGGGGCGAATCCGTTGCGATACACGCCGCGACATCTGGCGTGGGCATGCAAGCCGTCCAGCTGGCTCGTTACTTCGGAGCCCGGCTCATCGTCGGTACCACCCGTTCGGATCGAGGCCACGCGCTCCTTGACGCCCTGGGGGTCGACGAAGTGATCAACACCAGTGCAACCGATTTCGCTGCGAGAGCACTGGAGATCACCGCCGGCAACGGGATCGACATCGTTCTCGACCACGTCGGTGGCAGTTACCTTCCGATGAACATTCAGGCCGCGGCAGTGAAGGGCCGAATCGTGGGGATCGGACGTCTCGGCGGAGCGGAGGGACTCCTGGATATGGAGGCGCTGGCATTCAAACGGATCGAATTGGTCGGCGTGACATTCCGCACCAGGACTCCCCAGGAAAGGGCCGAGATCGTGCGCGCGTTGCGGCGAGACATTGCACCCTTCCGCCCGCATGCCGCCCACCGCGATATCCACGAAACGCTCCGCCCGGTCATCGCCCGCGTTCTGCCCTGGAGCGCAGCGGATCAGGCCTATCAATTGATGTCCGACAACGAAGTACTGGGCAAAATCGTGCTGGAAGTGGGTTGACATATGCAGGCCAACATTTTCGATGTAAAAGAAATGATCGGTTTCAAGCCCGTGCAAGGTATGGATGGGCGTGCCGTTTTCGGCGCACATATGCAATTGACCTATGTCACCTTCGAGCCCGGCACGGTGGTGCCGATCCACTCCCATCCGCAGGAACAGATCGGGTTACTCCTCCGCGGCGACGCGACGCTGTTGCTCGACACCGGCGAGGTGCAGTTGACCGAGTTATCCAGCTACGTGGTGCCCGGCGAGGTGCGACACGGCCTGGTCGTCGGCTGGGAGGGCGCTGTGTTCGTCGAGGCCTTTCATCCCCTGCGACAGGACTATGTCGATGCCGCCCGCGGGAAAGATGTGGTGCCGTTCCAATGAAATCGACCCACGTGGGGCGCCTCAACTCACGTCATGAAGGGCGTGGACTCCGTGACGAACGGGCATCGGGCGAGTAGCCGGGGCTATGACCGTCGTGCCGAAAGCTGCTTCGTCGGTGCCCTGCCTCCTGATCATGGAACTGAGCGGTTGCGGGTGGCGATTGTGTTGCGATGTGGCACGCCCCGAGGGAGATTCCGAGGACCGCGCAGCCTGTAGAACCAACGACACAGAGCCGGGCCAGAACGCGTGGATCAGTTGGTGCGCCGGTGCTGGCACGGATGCAACCATCCCGTCCAAATTATCCATGCTTCCCACCAGGACCGAGGCCGGCTTGTCACTACCGCGCTGTTGTGCAGCCGACAAGGCGTGCACGGCCTCCCGGTCGAAGGCGTCGGAACCGACCGCGTACAGGGTGTCGGTGGGGAAACGATCAGGCGACCTGAACGGAGCGCGTCACCCGCGTGGGAGAGTCCGTGCTGCCTGGCCTCAGGGACAAGGCAGTTCAGCGGGTGGTCACCGTCGAGGGCTCATCGTCGCTGATGTCGCGGTGTCCGAACGCGTTGGCAGTTCCACCGACAGGAGGCGCTGGCTGACCTCGATCAATCGATCTTCGCGACATGCCGCGGCAACGATGAACTTTCTGAGCGCACTACGTGCGTCGACCAACTCCCAGAAGATGGCATCAGTGCGCGCGCCCACTGGTGAGAGCTTCGCGTATTGCGTCATCAATTCATCGATGGTCATCGCAGGTCCGTCCCGAAGATCTGCGAGTAACCGATTTCGGTCCCACGCTTTACCGGCGAGGCCTGACCGTGGTGTCCTTGACAGGCACGTCATTCTTGCTGATAGCACCCCGGAGGCGTACGGGACGACTCGTCGAGCAATGATGACCCCGGCGGCCATCGCAACCGCACTGGCAGTCGCCGCAATTTCTCGTCCGACCATGATCAGATGCTCCCACTCAGGAGTGCGCCTGGCGAGATGGTGGGGTCGCCCTTCGTCCAGTTGCAGGCGCACAGCTGGTCGGATTGCAGGGCGTCGAGGACCAGGAGCGCCTCTTCGACATTGTGGCACAGGCTATTTGAGATTTCGGCAGCGCTGAGAGCGGTCAGGTTGTAGGCGGGAAACTGTTTACCGATGGTCAGCAGCGCCATGGGAGTTCCTTCCGGAGAGCTTGGGCGTGATTGAGCTACGGTGGCCGGATCAGCCGGCTCGTTCGCCCGGCTCTACCGTGTCGAGATCGGGCGTCGGCGGTTGAGCGTCTCGCGGGGTACGTCGGGGACTATTCCAGAACACGGACGTGTGGCTCGCCGCCGATGCCGCACCCACGATCAAGGTGGCCAATGCGGCTTTGCCACCGCGGAATCGTCCGAGCCGGAGATGCCGATCCAGACCGAGCATGCCCGCGGGGAGACTGACAAGCGCCACACATCCGGCAGCAAGGCCCGCTGCGTACTCATATCCCTCGGCCGTGATGAAGAACCCGTTGGGGGCATGCACGGTTCGGATCGCTACACCCATCGTGCCAATCACCGCCGCCGCTGCCACCGGGGTCATGGTCCCCGCGATAAGGGCGCTTCCCGAGAGTATTTCGACGCCGGCACTGGTGACTGCCTGAAACTTGGGATCGCAGAACCCGATCGATTCGAACCACCGCGTCGTGCCGTCGAGCGAGCGAGCGTGTTTTACTCCGTGTGCGACCATCGTCGCTCCGATAGTCGTTCTCAGTAATAGTTCCGCGACGTCAACGCCACCGAATCCGCGTTTCTGCCTGACTCGATCCGACACAGCTCTCATTGCTACTACCCCTGGGTTGTGCTGTTTCACCCGGCGCGCCAACCTGCGAGGACCTCGGTGACGCGACGGGCATGACGTTGACGTTTCGATGGTTTACCGGCCTGCGCATCGGCATCGCTTGCATCGAGGATTGCTCTCGCAGCAGGACACCTTCGCCTTCAGCTGGAGGAGCAGGTTTCCGTCGTGGTCCTAGACCCCTGTCAGCGCGAAGAACTCTTGACGTGATCGCGGATCATCGCGCAACGATCCCGACAGCGCCGAGGTGACGGTGGTAGAGCCGATGGCGCGTATACCGCGCATCGACATACAGCTGTGCTCGGCTTCGATCACGACCCCCACACCCTTCGGCCCGAGTCTTGTTGTCAAACAATCCGCGACTTGCTTCGTGAGTCGTTCTTGCACCTGAGGCCGACGGGCGAAGAACTCGACGATGCGGGCAAGTTTCGACAGGCCGAGGACGCGTTCGCCCGGCAGGTATCCGACATGCGCGACACCGCTGAACGGCAAAAGGTGGTGTTCACACACCGAGCGAACCGGAATGGATTTTGCCACCACCAGCTCGTCATACCCTTCATCGTTCGGGAAGGTCGTCAACTCGAAAGAGTTGGGGGTAAAGAGATCAAGGTAGGCCCGTGTCATCCTGCGGGGTGTATCCCGCACACCGCTGGCGCCGGTATCGATCCCGAGCGCGTCCAGAAACGCACGCGCAGCGGACTCCGCAGCGGCCAGGTCCGCGTTCCGCGGATCACCTACGCCGGCCAAGCCGTCGTATAGCAGCAAATCGATCGATTGCGTCGAGCTACCCTCGACTGCGCTCCTTGTCTCCGTCACGCCGGGTTCACGCGGAGTGCGGGGACAGGGTTGGGATCGCGGAACCAGTCCGTCGGTTGGTGCTTTTCCCACTTCGGGTTGCCGAGGTCGAAGGTGGCAATTTCGAGGGGGATCCCGTCCGGGTCGTAGAAGTAGAGGGACTCCACCCACGCCTCGTGATCTCGGGCGATAATCTTGCTCGTCTTGACACCGCAGGCCTGCAGGTGGTCCCGAAACCACACCACGTCGTCGTGACTGTCGACGTTGAATGCGACATGGTCGAACTTTCGCGGAGTCCATTGGTTTTCCGGAACACCGGGCCACAACCATTCGGCACTGACCGAGGGCTCTGCGGTCGTGGGTGTATCGCTGATGCCAGCTCCGCCTACCACAATGAGCGACAGCAGGTTCCCGTTCCCCATATCCAGAAAGGTGTTTTTCAGGATCTGGTATCCGCGCCCGGGTGCTGGATAGTCCGCGGTGGTGCGAACAACGGTCAACCCCAGGACGTCGCGGTAGAACCGGACACTGGCGTCCATGTCGCTGACGATCAGTTGCAGGTGATTGACACCGGCGAGGCGGCCTGTCGCAGCACCGGCCTGTGTCAGGATCACCGGTTTAGAATCCGTTGCCTCGGTGGTCATCTACGCTTCCTCACTTTGCTTCGAAGGGGTTCCTCGACATGGTTCGCACGAGTTTCGACGAACCGTGTCGGGTGGTGGGGATGGGCGCTCTGGGGCACCGTCGGGTGCGGGTGGAGTGCCCCAGAGCGCCCGGCTCTTGCTTGATGGTGGTGTGGGGTGTGGTCAGCTGGTCAGGCCGGCCACGGCTTGGCTCGGGTTGACTCCCTGTTTTTCCATCGCCTTGCCGTAGAGGCGGGCGGCGTTGTCCCACAGGACCGCGCGGCGGACCTCTTCGGGTTGGCGGCCGAGGACGAGTTCGATGTTTTCCTCGAGGGTGGGACGGTGGAAGCTGGTGGGGTGGGGAAAGTCGGTTTCGAACATCAGTGGCTTGAGTGAGAGCGTTTCGAGGTGGTAGTCGTCGAGCTGTTCGAACCAGAAGTTCAGCGATACCTGCCGTTTGAAGAAGTCGCTGGGGAGCATGTCACCGAACTCGGGGTGCGAGCGGAACACGCCGTTCTTCTGGAATCGCTTGTCGAGGGCGTCGAGAACGAACGGGGCCCAGCCGATTCCGCTTTCCACGGAGACGAACTGCAGGGTCGGGAACCGGGCGAGGATTCCGGAGACGAGTAGGTCGCTGACGATGACGGCGTTGGCGAGGTAGATGTGGGGTCCGTCGGCGGCAACGCGAACACCACCGACCAACCCGTCGTCCTCGTCGTGCTTGAGCATCTCGCGGAAGTCGCCGCTGGCGGTGTGGAAGCTGACCGACAGGCCCGCCTCCTCGCACGCCTTCCACAGCGGATCCCACTTGCGGCTGCCCAGGGGCGCCTGACCGTGCTCGTGCGGGGCACCGGTGGTCACGATGCCGCCGAAGCCGGAATCGGCGAGGCGTTCGATCTCCGCGACCGACGCCGCCACGTCCCAGTACGGGATCACCATCATCGGGATGAACCGGCCCGGGTACTTGGCCACCCATTCGAGTTGGAAGTCGTTGTAGGCGGCCAGGTGCGCGATCGCCAGGTTCCGGTTGGGATGCTGCACGAACGGCTTCCAGTCGAACCCGGCGAGGTTCGGGTACAGCACCTGCATCTCGAAGCCCTGATCGTCCATGAACTTCACGCGCTCGTCGACGTCGTAGGTCGCCGGATGGGCTTCGTCGAGGCGGGTGGGGGCCGCTCCCGTCGTGCAGCTCGGAGTTGAAGTTCTTCCAGTTCCAGTTCGCCCACGTCCACGCGCCCTTGAGCGGTTGATCACCGAAGAACCACAGGTCCGACTGGGTCTTCTCATCGAACTTGACGTGCAGCACGTCCGCGCCCCACGCCTTCGGCAGGCGTTCGGTCCACAGATCCGCCGGCTCGATGAGATGGGTATCAGTGTCGATAACCCGGTACTTACTCATGGCACCACAATCCTTTGCTGACTCAGAAACAGTTCCTATAGATGATCTACAGCAACCGCCTCTTGTGTCAACCATCACTTTCCGCCACACGCCCACCACCGGGGGAAACACCTGCTCAACACCCGTACGGCCGAGACATCTCGTCGGCCGGCTTCGGTAGCGGGCGGGGGCTGGAAACTCGATCGGCCGTGCAGGAAGATCAACTGCAGGGTCCACTGGCGGGATGAGCGGGTGTGGCTGGGACTGACGCGCAACATGCAAGGGCGGCAGCCCCACATTTCGTCAGCGCGCCCGATCGAGTCGCCGTCGTGGAGCCCAACACACGACTTGTGTTCCGTCAGAGGTGTTGCGGACGGCGATCGAGCCTTTCTATTTCGACGTAGGAAGGCACGGTCCTGACCGTGTGCGATTGCTCGACCACCACCAGATTCTCGACCGAATCCCGATCTTCGGGGAAGACGACATCGGAGGGATGTACCTGCCGATGGATTTTCAGGTCGGTCCACGCGCCAGGCCGCTCCGACGATCGCGAAGTGGCTGGAGCAGTCCGGTGTGCGTTTCCACTAGAGCACGGCAGCAACGTCTTTCGACGCCGGTACGGTCTACACCTCCCACGGCGCGCTCCGGGCGAACACGATCTTCGTGACCGTGAACCACGACATCGATCGGCTTTTACCCGATCATGCCGAGCGCGGTGGCTTGGTACGGTGCCGGTTGCACATGCTTCGCGCCACGCTGCCTCTTCGATTCCCGCTTCCGACTCCGCTGTCACAGGCTGATCACTGCATCGAGATTCGGGATTCGATTACCTCCCGGCGACCGCGCTCGTGGCGGAAAAGTTGCGCGCACAGTTTCCCGGCTATGTGGATCTGGAGTTGCACCAGAGTACACCCCGCAACCCCACGGCTCGATTCTCATTGGCGACACTCACATTCGTGAGATCACCACCTCGCCGTTTCAGAACGAGGCTGGATTCGAGGTTCTGCTCGCCGAAGCCCGAATGTTGTTCGGTGTGGACGTGATCGACGTCAGTGAGCGGTGGCAGGGCGTATACAGTTCCGCGGCCGGTTCGGAGTTCCTCCTCGCGGAACCCATCGGTGGCGTCCACACTGCCCGGCGGCGCTCAGACCTCGACGGCGGTTCCGCAGATGCCACATTCCTCGAATTGCCGGCGATTCCAGCGAGCGACGGGAACGAAAAACAACGTGAACTGCTTGGATTCCCGTATCCGTGCCCACTGTGTGGTGTTGTGACAGCGCGGGCACGTTCGGGTCTGCCCCGCGCCGAGGTGTTGCCGCTTGGTGCCGAAACCGAATAGTAAGAACACCGCACCAGCATAGAGCGGACATCGGTAGACGGTCATCCGCTGGCAGATCAGAAGCTATCGCTCGATCGACGGATTGGGCCCTCAGGAATTCGATTCCCACGGGTTGACGTATCGGACGCCGAGCGGCTCGAGGTGCTTGGTGTTGCGCGTCGCAACGATCATCTCGGCCTGCGGGTCGCCACCGGCACCGATGCCGAACAGGCTCGAGCGAGCTGTCGCGTCCCCGCACACGCAGCGCGGACACGACATTCGTGTCCAAGACGTACTTCACAACTCAGCAGTTCGGGCGGTCAGACCGAGGCGTCAAGCTCGAACTCGATCTCGGCACCCTCATCGGTACCCAGCAGGTCGACGAGCGTGACCGGCTCCCGTTGGAGGGCCTCGCCGAGGATCGCGCGTACCTCTGCTTCGACCGACCGGTGATGCTGCTCGGCACGCGCCCGCAGGGCGGCCTTGGTTCCCACGGGAAGGTTGCGAATCAGGATCTGTTCTACCGTGACCACCTCCGATCCCACCAACAATATCGCCTGAGAGTGTCGGTGGACGGCGACCCGGACCCTGAACTCACCGACTCGTAACATCACCACCAACGCTCCCCGTCCGATCCCGGCGCAGAGCGGAGGTCCGACGAAGCCGACACCACTGGCCGGTTCCGAGGAGGAGGCGAGACGATGTTGATCTCGGTGGGGCACGGCCGACTCGGCCGGGAAGACATGACGACGCTGCTGGAGACGGCCGCCATTGAAGCGGTAGTCGATATTCGGCGATATCCAGGCAGTCGTCACAACCCTGACGTCAGCAGTGAGGTGCTCACGCAATGGCTACCGCACGCGGGAATCGATTATCGCCATGAACCGCGGCTGGGCGGGCGCCGGCGCCTGCCGTCCGGCGAAGAGCGGGAGGATCCTTGGTGGCAGGTCGACCAGTTCGCTGCGTACGCGGCGTATACCCGCACGGCCGAGTTCGCTGACGCCTTCGCCGAGTTGGTGGAGCAGGCGAGTCGGCGGCGAACGGCGATGATGTGCAGTGAGAGTGTGTGGTGGCGTTGCCACCGCCGCCTCGTCGCCGACGTAGCCGTCCTCGCCCACGAGGTCGAAGTCGAGCACCTCATGCACGACGGCCGGCTAACCTCTCATCCGCCTGCGGCGGGTGCTCGCGTCCGATCCGACGGACGGGTGGTCTGGGACTGTGACCGAGCGTCGTCGTGAACAACCGCGAACCGCTCGGCGTGGCCGTGGGTCCGTAGGTCAGGTGCCGCAGAAGGTTTGGAAGGTATCGCTGAATGCACGCGGTGCGGGCGTGGTGTAGTCGGACCACTCGTCGCGGTGGTCGAACGGATGCGTGACGACCTCGAGCAGTTTCTCGAACGGAGCGAGATCACCGCCGGTCGCGGCGCGCAAAGCAGCATCGACCTGATGGTTGCGCGGAATGTACAGCGGGTTGACGCTGTCCATTGCAGCTGCGGTGTCCGCTGCCCCGAGCCCGTGTGCGGTCAGGACGCCGCACCAGCGTTCCAACCATGACCCGATGTGCTCGCGCGGTACTTGCTCGCCCAGAGGCGTCGGGTTCCCGCGCAGCTCGTCCGCGAGTGCACGGAAGGTGCCCGTCCAGTCGGCACCGTGTTCCTCCATCAGCGTCAACAGGTCGTCGATCAACGCACGATCGATGGGCGTGCCGGCGACACCGAGCTTTGCCGCCATACCCGCCGAGTAGTGGCGGTCGTACCGCTCGTCGAAAGTGTCGAGGACCGCCGAGACCGCGGTAATCGCGTCATCCACCTTCGAATCGATCAGCGTCAGAAGGGTTTCCGCGAAGCGCGCCAGGTTCCACTTCAGGACGGCGGGCTGGTTGCCGAACGCATAGCGGCCTCCGTGGTCGATCGAACTGAACACTGCAGCCGGATCGAATGCGTCGAGGAAAGCGCACGGACCGTAGTCGATGGTCTCCCCTGAAATGGTCGTGTTGTCGGTGTTCATCACCCCGTGCACGAACCCGGTGAGCATCCACTGCGCCACCAGTGACGCCTGAGCCTCGACCACCGCCTCGAAGAACGTCAGGTAGCGATTGCCGTGACCCGTCTCCGGCAGTTCGGTCAGCTCCGGGTAGTGGCGGGCGATCGCATAGTCGGCGAGGGGCTGCAACACCTCACCCCGCCGCACCGCGAATTCGAAGGTGCCGACGCGCAGGTGACTGGCGGCCACCCGGGCTAGCACGGCACCGGGCTCGGCGCCGTCTCGAAGAACGTGCCGGCCGGTCGCCACCACCGACAGCGCACGCGTAGTGGGGACGCCGAGAGCATACATCGCCTCGCTGACCAGGTACTCACGCAGCATCGGGCCAACAACGGCGAAACCGTCGCCGCCCCGCGAGAACGGTGTGCGCCCCGAACCCTTGAGATGCACATCCACTCGTCGGCCGTCACCATTCTTCACTTCACCGAGCAGTAACGCCCGACCATCCCCCAGGAGGGGTACGTAGCCACCGAACTGATGGCCGGCATACGCCATCGCCACCGGCTTGGCCCCAGCCGGCGCTGTCGACCCGGACAGGACTGCGACCCCGTCCTCGCTTCGCAGCGCCTCTGTATCCAGCCGCAACGACGCGCCGAGCTGCTCGTTGAGCACGAGCAACTTCGGGTCGGGCGCCTGTGCGCCCTGCCATGGCACCGTCAGGGCGTCCAGCTCGTCGGCGAAGGTGCTCTCGAGGCCGGCCATCGCAGCGGTAGCGCCGATCGTGAAATCCGGGATTGCCATCATTCGAGAATAACCACCGCCCGACCTGGACACTGCTCTTGTCACCGCACCTCCTCATCCACAGCGGTACGGCCGGATCGCGGCGCTCATTCGATCGCGCCGAGTACAGCCCCGTCGCGGGGCACCAATTCGAACCAGGCGCTGGTGCCGCCGCGGATATGCGGCTCCGGGTAGCACAGGGCCAGCGACTGCTCCTCGAACGCGGTGAACCATTCGTCCCAGGACAGACGCTCCAGCCCGGTAACGGTCCCGAGGAAGTCGATCCGCAACTGGCCCGCACTGTCCCGCGCAGGAGCCCCGTGATGCGCCTGAACCCACCGGCGAATCTCGTCGTGATCGGTGGTGATGTGCGGTGCGATGGTCATCGCGCTCGTCCTCCTCGCGTCCTGCCTGCGTCTCGCCCCCTGCCTACAGGCGTTGCCGTCGGCGCGGTGAAACGAAACGTCGAAGCCGGGAATGTTCCGGGGCTCGAACGCCGCGCCGACGGTGACCGCCGACCGCACCCACGGTGAGCTGGGCTTTTCGCGGTGCCGCCCTCGTCTTCTCGGGGACGGCAGAATCCGATCATAACGACCTTTCATCCCCACTGCCCAGGGCAAAAGGTCACCAGCGCGCACGCTCGGCCGAGACCGCTGTTCCGGGTCCACTGCGGTCGGATAGATCGATCAGTTGGCGCAGTCGCGGCAGATCATCCGACTGTCGGTGCGCTCGGCCAACCGGCTACGGTGATGGACGAGGAAGCAACTGGTGCAGGTGAACTCGTCACTTCGCTTCGGTACCACCTTGACCATGAGCTCTTCACTGGACAGGTCGGCGCCCGGCAGCTCGAACGACTCCATGACATCTGCATCATCGAGGTCGATGTCGACGTCGGGGGATCGGGGTTCTTTCCTGGTTTCGAGCTGATGGAGCGACTCTTCGACAAGATCATCCGGACCACTCAGTCTGGGTGCGCCGTGCGTCTGTGACGGGCGGTGAGTTCGACGATGTGGTGGCCCAGCTTCCCGACGAATAAGCGGATCTCCTCGGTACCGGACCCGTTCAGCACTGATGCCGCGGTAGTCACCCCACCAGAAGAACACCGACCAGCGCGATAGAGGCCACCCAGACGGTGGAGATGCCCGCGAGCACGAAGGGCCGCGCACCGACCTTCTTGATCGTGGCGATCTGGACGCCGGCGCCGAGGGCGAACATCGCGGCGGTGAGCAGGGCGGTCTGCACGATCTTGGCTTCTGCGAGCAGGGCGGAGGGCAGCACGCCGGACGACCGCAGGCCGACGCAGGCGAGGAACGCGAGCACGAAGAGCGGGACGAGCGGGGGCCGCTTCACGTCGGCGTCGGTGCCGGCGAGCTTGCGCTGGCGCACGCTGAGGACGGCCATGACCGGGGCGAGCATGAGGACTCGCGCGAGTTTGACCACCGCGGCGACGCCGAGGGCAGCACCGCCGATCGCGCCGCCCGCGGCGACGACCTGCGCAACCTCGTGGATGGAGCCGCCCGCCCACAGGCCGGCGTCGGTGTCGGAGAGTCCCAGCGCCCGCGACAGCAGCGGAATCGCGGGGATCATGAGCGTGCCGAAGATGACGACGAGCGCGACTGCGGTGATCACCTCTTCCTCGTCGGCGTCGACGACTCCGTCGACCGCTGCCACGGCGGCCGCACCGCAGATCGAGAATCCGCAGGCGATGAGCAGACGCTGGGTCCAGCTGAGGCCGAGTACCTTGCCCGCGAACATCGTTCCCACGATGCCGAGACAGACGATCGAGACGACCACGACGATGACGCCCCAGCCCAGTCCGAGGATGTCGCTCAGCATCAACTGGAGTCCGAGGAGCGCGATACCCACCCGCAACAATTTCTTGGCGGAGAACTGCAGTCCCGGCCGCAGGCGTTCGGGCAGATGCACGACGTTCGACAGAACGGCGCCGAGAACGATGGCGATGAGCAGCGGGCTCACCGTCGGAAGGAACCGGCCGACACCCATGGCGATGGCGGTCGCGACGGCGCACAGCGCCAGACCCGGCAGGAGGGTGGCCGTGGCGCTGTGCAGTCGCGGCAGCGCGGCGGGGCTCGGGGCGCGCTGTTCCTCGGACTTCGATTCCCTCAGCTGACTACTCATACGTCTACGGTCGATCAGAATCGACATCTGCGGTAGCCGTCAGTTCGGCATGGGCACATATCAAAGAGATATGTCTTGCGCGCAGGCCATATACTGAATGCATGTCCCGCAAATGGCCCGACTTCGCCGTGCTCGAGTTACTCGTCGGCGTCGACGACCATGGAAGTCTCGGCGCCGCCAGTAGACTCGCTGGAATGGCCCAGCCGAACGCGAGCCGCGCCGTGAAACAACTCGAGCGGCAGTTCGGCATGACACTGCTGCAGCGCAGTCCGACTGGCTCCACGCTGACACCTCAAGGCACGGTGATCGCGCACTGGGCTCGCCGGGTTCTCTCCGATACCCGCCGACTGCTCGATGTGGCGGACGGATTGCGCGCCGAACGCACCGCCGAACTGACGGTCGCAGCCAGCATGACGGTGGCAGAGCACTTGATGCCGGCCTGGCTGGGCCAGTTCCGCAGCCTGTACCCGGACGTCACCATCCATCTGCAGGTGCATAACTCGACGCAGGTGTTCGACCGGGTAGCCGGCCGGACGTGCGACGTCGGGTTCGTCGAATCCCCCTCGGTACCGAGACCCCTGAAAAGCCTCACGGTGGCGCGTGACCGGTTGGTGGTCGTCGTTCACCCCACCCATCCGTGGGCGCGCAGGCGTAAAGCACTGTCCGTAGCCGAGTTGGCCATGACGCCCCTACTTGCCCGTGAACCGGGCTCGGGTACTCGCACCACGCTCGATGTGGCGTTGCAGGAATACGACAGGGCGGCACCGCTCCTCGAACTCGGGAGCGCCGCCGCTATTCGAACCAGTGTGCTGGCCGGGGTCGGCCCCGCGGTGATGAGCACACTCGCAGTGGCGGAGCAGGTGGAGGCCGGCGAGCTGAAGGTGATCGACGTGGAGGGTCTCGACCTCGACCGCGTACTGCGCGCGGCGTGGCGCGGACCTCGTCAACTCGAGGGTCCCGCAGGGGAACTGGTGCGTCTGGTCCGCCGAGTCGGTACCGATCGCTGAGCTCGCCTGCCTATCCGACGGTGAGGGTCACCGCGCCTGCGGCGATGACCAGCACGATGACGGCAGAGCGGAACACGCCCGGCGACAATCGCCGGGCAATCGCCAGTCCGATCAGGTTGCCCATCAGGGCCGCGAGCACGAATACCGGAAGGCGTGGCCAGATCATCGACTCCGTTACCTCGTCGCGAAACCAGAGAATTGCCAACGCAATGACATTGGCGACGATGAAGTAGCCCGCGAGATCAGCGATGAAGGACAGTGGCGGCAGCCGCGCCCGCATGAGCAGCAGCACGGGGGGTGGTCCGTTGAGAGATGTGGTTGTTCCGAGGTATCCGCCGACGGCACCGGTGAGCGCCAGCGCCGGGGTCGACGGCGTCCGTGGTGTCTCCGTCCGCACTGGAAGAGCCATGGCGACTCCGCACATCATGACCAACGCTCCCGCAGCCGGTTTCAAGAATTGCTCCGGCAGCAAGCTCAGCGTCACGGCACCCAACCAGGCCCCCGGCAGGCTGCCGGCTCCCAGCAACGCAACTCTGCCCCAATTGATCTGGCTCCGCAGCTGATATGCCGCGCTGAGGCGGGTGACCAGTCCCGCGACGAGGTTCACGAACACCACCTCGGCGACGTCGAATCCGGCCATCAACATGACCGGGGTAGCGATGAGGGCCGTTCCGAATCCGGTGGCGCCACCGATGACCGAGGCAATACCGATACAGAGGGCACCCAGTATCAGCATCGCCATGGTGAATCCCTTCGTTCGGAGGCCTCGGTGACGAGGTCGATCAGGTGGCCAGCGATTGGATCGCACTCACCAGAGACATCAACTCGATGTCGCTGCTGCTGCATCCGCGGGAAAGATCGTTCCACGGCGCCGACAGTCCCTGCAGAATCGGTCCCAGCGCTGTTGCGCCACCGAGCCGCTGCGCGATCTTGTATCCGATGTTCCCGGCGTCGAGATTCGGAAAGACCAGGACATTCGCGCGGCCGGCGACCCTCGAATCCGGAGCCTTCGACGCCGCGATTTCGACGACGAGGGCGGCATCGAACTGAAGATCTCCGTCGACGTGCAGGTCCGGGTCGCGCAACCGCACCCGCTGCACCGCCTCGCGGACCTTCTCCACCCGCGGGTGGCTGGCACTGCCCTGGGTGCTGAACGAGAGCATTGCCGCGACGGGCGGCTGCTCGGTGAGCTGGAAGTGAGTGGCGCTTGCGGCCAGGGCTATATTCACCAGTTCGTCGACGGTGGGGTCGGGCACGACGGCGCAGTCGGAGAACGTCAGCTGCCTGCCGTCCGGTAGCAGCATCAGGAACGAACTCGACAGGATGCTCGAGCCCGGTGCGAGACCGACAATGCGCAATCCGGCTCGCAGCACGTCGGACGTCGGCCTGCTCGCACCCGCGACGCAGGCATCGACCATTCCCGCGCGTAGTGCCGCCGCGGCGAGGCACACCGGGTCGGACAGCGCCGGCTCGATCCGATCAGGGTATTTGGCGAATCCCGATTCGACGGCGTCGCGGATCGCGGAGTCGGCGGCCGCCTCGGCGAGGTCGACGACGAGTTCCTCGGGCAGGGGGATACGCGCACCCTCGGCGATACGCCGGATGACGTCCCGCCGCCCGAACAGCCGGGGGGAGACGACGCATTTGTGGTGCAGATGGTGGGCCGCACGGATTGCGCGTTCGTCTTCTCCGTCCGCGAGACCGACGACGCGATCCGCCCCTCTCAGGGTGGTAATCCAGTGGTCGATCAGCGACGAATCCTGTAGTCGTGCAGCGTCAATGAGCGGTACAGCGGTGACGCTCGGGGCCATGGCCTCGCTCTCCCATCACTACGAATAGGGGTGGCGGTCGTCGAACTCGACGACCGCCACCCGCTGGAACTCGGGGAACGTATCGTTCCCTACGGCTGAATTGCCTTCTCGATGTCGGTGAGCATGCTGTCGATTCCGTGGAGCAGCTCCGAGAGCACCTCGTCGTCGGCAACGAGCGGTGGCGAAATCATCAGCATCGTGGCACCACGGTCGTCGCCGCGGAGAATGACCTTGGTGCGGGCGAACGCCTCCGGCAGCACCTTGCGCAACACCGTCAGCGACTCCTGCTCGGTGAACTCGCGGCCGCTGTCGCTGTCGGCCATCAGTTCGATCGCGTAGAAGAAGCCGGTGCCGCGCACGTCCTTGACACAGCGGTGCGCGTTCATCAGCGAGTCGAGTGCCGACCGCAACTTCGGGCCCCGCGCGGTGACGTTGCCCAGTACGTTCTCGTCGCGCATCGCGGTGATGTTGGCGACCGCCACCGCTGTCGACACCGGGTGTCCGCCCCACGTCGCGCCGTGCGTGAACACGCCGCCCTTGGGCGAGTCGTACAGCTCGCGAACCAGCTGCTCGCGGACGATCAGGCCACCGAGCGGGGCGTATCCGGAGGTGGAGCCCTTCGCGAACGTGATCATGTCGGGCACCACACCGGTGAGCCCGTGCCCGAACCAGTGTCCGAGGCGGCCGAACGAGCAGATCACCTCGTCCGAGACGAGCAGGATCCCGTGTTTGTCGCACAGCGCGCGCAGCGCGGGCCAGTACCCGTCCGGCGGGACGAGGGCGCCGCGCCCGTTCTGAACCGGCTCGGCGAACACGGCCGCGATGGTCTCGGCGCCCTCTTCCTCGATGACGGCTTCGATCGCAGCGATGCAGTCGAGCTCGTTCGCCGGGCCGCAGTCACCGAGGTAACCGAGGGTGTTGGGCACGGAGCGAACTCCGGGCAGCAGCGGTCCGAACGGATCTTTGATCTTGGGCAGCTGCGTCACCGAGAGCGCGCCGAGAGTGGTTCCGTGGTAGGCCATCTCGCGGCTGATGATCTTGGTTCGCTGGGGGTTGCCCTGGCTGCGGTGATACTGCCGGGCGAACTTGACGGCCGTCTCCACCGCCTCGGATCCCGAGTTGACGAAGAAGGTCGTCCCGAGATCACCGGGCGCCAGGTCGGCGATGAGCGCGGACGCCTCGATCGCGGGAATGTGGGCGCTGCCCCAGTTCGAGGCGTACGCCAGCGTCCCGATCTGCTCGCTCGCCGCCTTGGCGATGTCGTCACGGCCGTGACCGATGTTCACGCAGAACAGGCCTGCCAGACCGTCGAGGAAACGGTCCCCCTCAGTGTCGATCAGATAGCTGCCCTCGCCACGAACGAACACCGGGAAGTCGCTGTCCCAGGTGTCCTTGCGGGTGAAATGAGGTCCGAGGTGCCGGCGGGCCCGTGCTCGCAATTCGGTGACGTCCACGACCATCTCCTTCGTTGTCGAATGGCTGTGATCCACACCATACGGACGGCGCGGACCGCAGGTCAGGGCCAGAAGAGCGGTATTCGATGGGTCCAGACTGGTCCCGATAGCCGACGCAAAACTGGTCCTTCTGGTCCCATGCCAGAGTGATCCAGACTTCGTTATCGCCCCGGCACCACGACTTGTGGACGGAGCAGTGATCAGCCCAGCCAACGGAGGTCTCAGATGAGGATCGGTATCCCCAAGGAAGTCAAGAACCACGAGTACCGGGTAGCGGCCACTCCGGCCGGAGTGCACGAACTCGTCAGTCACGGACACGACGTGTTTGTGGAACGTGGTGCGGGAGAAGGATCGTCGATCGGAGACGACGCCTATGGCGCCGCGGGGGCAAAGATCCTCGACACGGCCGACGCCGTCTGGCAGAGCGCCGAACTGGTCCTCAAGGTCAAAGAGCCCATCGCGGAGGAATACCACCGGATGCGTTCGGACCTCACACTGTTCACCTACCTGCACCTCGCTGCAGGTGAAGAGTGCACCCGCGCCCTACTCTCCGCGGGAACCAATTCCGTTGCGTACGAGACCGTTCAACTTCCCGACGGGTCACTGCCCCTGCTGTTCCCGATGAGTGAGGTCGCCGGCCGGCTCGCGCCCCTCGTCGGTGCGCAGGCACTCATGCGGCCCGAGGGTGGCCGAGGCGTACTCATCGGCGGGGTGTCCGGGGTGCTGCCGGCCCGCGTCGTTGTCATCGGCGCCGGCGTGTCGGGTATGAACGCCGTCGCGGTCGCCGCCGGCACCTGGGCGGACGTCGTCCTGTTCGACAAGAACGTCGACAAGCTCCGCGCCGCCGATCGGATGTACCAGGGCCGGATCCGCACCCTCGCCGCCAACGCGTACTCCATCGAGCAGGAGGTCATGCAGGCCGACCTCGTCATCGGCGCCGTGCTCGTCCCCGGTGCGAAGGCCCCGAAGATCATCTCGAACTCGCTGGTCTCCCGGATGAAGCCAGGCAGCGTTCTCGTCGACATCGCCATCGACCAGGGCGGGTGCTTCGAAGATTCGCGTCCCACCACCCACGCAGACCCCACGTTCCGGGTCCACGACTCGGTGTTCTACTGCGTGGCGAACATGCCCGGAGCGGTGCCGCACACCTCCACGCATGCGCTGACCAACGTCACCCTGCCCTACACCTTGCAGATCGCCGAGAAGGGACTCGCCCGCGCCGCGCGGGAGAACGCCGCTCTCCGCGCGGGCGTCAGCACGGTCGCGGGGCGGCTCACCAACGATGCCGTCGGCGTCGCACTCGGAATCGAGTCGATCGACGTGGAAGAAGCGCTCGACCTCGTCTGATTCCACTCGCCGGCCCGGCATACTGAGGAGTGCTCACCCGAGAACTTCTCGGTGTGCCGGGCCGGCCTCGTCGTCAGCCCGCCATTGATGTACAGGAGGCGATGCGTGCCGAGAACACTGATCGAGGTCGACCGCACTTCCACCGAGCCGCTCTACCGCCAGGTTCGGCGGGCGATCGAGCACGGCATCGCCAACGGGCTCTTCGATCCACGTCACCGGCTTCCGAGCTCCCGCGAGCTTGCCGTCGACCTGGCGATTTCGCGAAACACGATCAATCTGGCCTATCAGGAGCTGATCGCGGAGGGTCTGGTCCAGAGCCATCAGCGGTCGGGCATGTTCGTGAATCCCGACATGATCGAGACCCTGGCATCCGACGCGCGCGCGACCATCCCACGCATCGACTGGTCCACCCGGATAAGGCGTTACGCCGATGTCGACGTTCCGCACATAGAGAAGAATCTCGACTGGCACAGCTATCCCTACCCCTTCCTGGCCGGCCAGATCGACATCCGGAGCTTCCCCGCCCGCGCCTGGGTGCGCTGCCTACGTGACGCGCTGTATCAACCGCACGCCTACGCGAGCCTTCAGGACAGCGTCGGAGCGGACGACCCGATGCTCATCGACATGATCCGCCAGCACCTGCTGCCGTCCCGCGGAATCGAGGCGAGTGCGGACGAAGTACTCATCACCGTCGGATCACAGCAAGGCCTGGACCTCGTCGGACGGGTACTGCTCGGTCCGGAACACCGCGTGGCCATCGAGAACCCGGGCTATCTCGATGCCCGGCACATCTTCCTGCGCACCGGCGCCCAGGTGTACGGCATCGACGTCGACGAGCGGGGCCTGCGCCCACCGGACACTCTGCGTGGCACCGATCTGATGTACCTGACGCCCAGTCACCATCATCCGACCAACGCCACTCTCGGAATCGACCGGCGTCAGCACCTGCTACAACTCGCCGCCGAATCCGGCACCGTCATCGTCGAGGACGACTACGACAGCGAATTCCGCTACCACGGCAGTCCCAGCCCGGCACTCAAGGCGCTCGACTCCAGCGGCGACGCCGTGTATCTCGGCACCTTCTCGAAGTTCCTGGCACCCGGACTGCGCCTCGGTTACCTCGTCGGGCCCGCCGACCTGGTCCGCGAACTGCGCAATGCCCGCCGGTACGTGCTGCGCCACCCACCCGGCCATCAGCAGCGCGCCCTGGCGATGCTGATCGACAGCGGTGAGTACCACCGCGCACTACGACACCACCGCAGCCAGATGAAGCACAAATGGGAACGCCTCTGCGAAGCCGTCGACAAGTACCTTCCCTGGCCGCAGGAGTCGTATCCGCCCGGTGGCGTCAGCCTGTGGATGACCGGGCCCGAGAACCTCGATTGCCGGGTCCTGGTGCGCGAGGCGGAAGCCCGCGGGGTTCTCATCGAACGGGGTGACATCTTCTACACACAGCCCGTGCCGCCGCGCAACAACTTTCGAATCGGCTACGGAGCGATTCCTCTGCGCTCAATCGAAGAAGGTATCGCGCTCCTCGGCCAGGCGTGCCAGGCGAGTTTCCGCCACTCCCGGTAACTGCGGCGGCGAAAATCGCTTCAGGGCAACGCCACCTGCACGAGGACGGCGGCGCCGAGGAAGCCGAGTAGCCACAGCACCCGCTGGCGGACCTGCTGGGCGGTGGTGCGGTCGAACAACCGTTTTCCCGCGGCGGCGCCGAACATGCATAGCGGCGTGAACAAGGCGATCTGCGCCAGGACGGGAACCGTGAGGAGACCACCGGCAGCCGACCCGGCGGCGCCGAACGCGTCGATGACGAGGAAGAACACGACGAGCGAGGCACGCCCGGCGGCGACGTGGGAGGACGCGGAGAAGTACATCAGGACGGCGGGTGGACCACCGAGGGCGAAGCCGCCGTTGAGGAGGCCGGAGGCCACTCCCGTTACAGTGGTCGCACCGGGGCCGGGCAGTGACTGGCGGTCGGGGACGGCGGCCATCGCGACGGCGGAGCCGATGATCGCCACACCCAGCAGCACCCGCACCAGGTCACCGGACAGCTGCGTGAGCGCCCACATCCCGAGCGGCATGCCGATCAGGGTGCCGGCGAACAACCAGCGCAACGACTTCCAGTGCACCTGCCGCCACACCTGAGGAAGCATCGCGGCGCTCGCGACGACCTCGAGGACGAACACGGTGGGGATCACCGACGTCGGCGGGAGCAGGACGACGAGTCCCGCCACCCACACCATCGCACCACCGAAGCCGCCGAAACCGCGGACGACGCCGCCGGCCACCACGATGCCGAGCGCAAGGATGAGGGCGGGCAGCGACAGATCCCACACCGTTGCCGCCATACCCTGTAGCACCGCTTCCATTCGCCGTTGTCTCCGTCGCAAGTGTGGGGGTCGCGGCGGCGAAGCGACAGATCCAGACGGCACCCGATCGTCGGTACCAGAAAAGCACGGGACGTAGCCCCCGACGTCGGGCCGGGGGCTACGTGGTGGGAAAAGCGGACTACACGTAGTCCTTGTACTTGTCGAGCAGGCGAACCGGCTTCGACAGCGCGTCGCGGCGGAAGGGGTCGCCGAGTTCGCGGGTGCACATGATCTCGATGACCGTCGTCTTGCCCTCGTTCATCTGTGCGGCGACCGCGCGCTGCAGTGCGGGACCGACCTCTTCGAGCTTGTCGACGACGATGCCTTCGGCGCCCATCGCCTGTGCGATCCCGGCGAAAGATTCGCTCTCGAGCTCACCGGCAACGAAGCGGCGGTTGTAGAAGTCGACCTGGTTCTTCTTCTCCGCACCCCACTGCCGGTTGTGGAATACGACGGCGGTGACCGGGATGTCGTGCCGGACCGCGGTCATGACCTCGCCCAGGCTCATCCCCCAGGCGCCGTCGCCTGCGTAGGCGATGGCGGGCCGTTCCGGTGCCGCCGCCTTCGCGCCGATGATGGTGGGCAACGCGTATCCGCAGTTACCGAAGCTCATCGGAGCCAGGAAGCTGCGCGGCTTCTCGAACCGGAGGTAGCTGTTGGCGACGGAGTTGATGTTGCCGATGTCGGTGGAGACCATCACGTCTTCCGGCATCGCCTTCTCCAGCTCACGCAGCACCTGGCGGGGGTGCAGCCAATTGCCCTCCTCGCCTTCCTGTTCGGCGATCATGTCGAGGCTGAACGGATCGCGCTCATGCGTCCACTCGTCGAGTTCCTTCTCCCACGCGGCTTTCTCGGCGTCGATCTTCTCGCTGCGTGCCGCCCGATTGGCGTCGCACGCGAGGGCCTTACCCTCGAGGCGTTCGGTGAGTGCGACGGCGGCAGCCTTCGCGTCGCCGCAGATTCCGACCGACACCTTCTTGACCAGGCCGAGCATCTTGTGGTCCGCATCGATCTGGATGATCTTCGCGTTCTTGGGCCAGTAGTCCATGCCGTGCTGCGGGAGCGTGCCGAAGGGGCCGAGACGGGTGCCGAGGGCGAGCACCACGTCGGCCTGGCTGATCAGCTTCATCGCGGCCTTGGAACCCTGGTAGCCCAGCGGTCCGGTCCACAGCGGGTGGCTGGCGGGGAACGAGTCGTTGTGCAGGTAGCTGTTGACGACGGGGGCGCCGAGACGCTCGGCGAGTGCCTTGCACTCCTCGACGCCGTCGGCCATCACCACGCCGCCACCGGACACGATCACCGGGAATTCAGCCTGGGCGAGCAGTTCTGCAGCCTCGTTCAGGCTCTTTTCGCCGCCGGGACCGCGGTCGAGCCGGGTGGGCTGCGGGATCTCGGTCTCGATCTCACCGTAAAAGAAGTCGCGCGGAATGTTGAGTTGCGTCGGACCCATCTCGGACATCGCGCGGTCGAAACAGCGGCCGGTAAATTCGGCCATGCGCTTCGGGTTGTTGACGTGGCCCTGGTACTTGGTGAACTCCTGGAACATCGGCAGCTGGTTAGCTTCCTGGAAGCCGCCCAGGCCCGTGCCCATGGTGCCGGCCTCGGGGGTGACGATGACGACGGGGCTATGTGCCCAGAATGCGGCAGCGATCGCCGTGACACAGTTGCTGATTCCCGGCCCGTTCTGGCCGATCACCATGCCGTGCCGCCCGCTGACCCGGGCGTATCCATCCGCCATGTGTCCCGCACCCTGCTCGTGCACCACCGGGACGAGCCGGATTCCGGCGGGCGCGAAGATGTCCATCGCATCCATGAAGGCCGAACCCATGATGCCGAACATGTCCGTCACACCGTTCGCGACCATGGTCTCGACGAACGCCTCCGACGGTGTCATCTTCTGTACACCGGAGACAGCGGTGCGATCGGCACCGTTCTTCTTCTTGCTCATGCGTGATCCTCCTTCAGGGGTGCGCCGGAAACGGCTGAGAATGTCAAAAATCGGAACGTTTCGTTCGTGATTTTGTGATGTGTTGGAACAGTAGGCCACGTCACACACTTCGTCAATGAATGTTCCTAAAACTGGAACGGGATGTATGATTTTTCGATACACGACGTGAAGGCGTCGCCGTCTGGGCCTAGGAGGAACCGTGGGTGAGATTCACCGGATCGACGAGTCGAACGGACACCCGACAACGGAGCTACCCGGGGACACGCCGACGCTCCGCCTGTTCGCGCTGCTCGAGATGATCGCGTCCAAGGACCAGCTGTTCACGTTGCAAGGGCTCGTCGAGGAGACGGGCATGGCCAAGCCGACCTTGCACCGGATGCTCCAGCAGCTCGAGGGCGCCGGACTCCTCACCCGGCAGAACAACGGCAGGCATTACGGCACCGGCGTGCGCCTGCGTCGCTTCGCCGAGAATCTGCTGCTCAACGACACCCACCACGGTGCGCGACACGCCATCCTCCGAAACCTGGTCGCGGAACTCGGCGAGAGCTGCAACGTGACCACTCTGTCGGGTAGCGAAGTGGTGTATCTCGATCGAGTGGAAACCTCTGAGCCCCTTCGGTTTACGCTCCATGCGGGTTCGCGGGTGCCCGCGCACTGCTCGGCCAGCGGCAAGATGATCCTGTCGCAGCTCAGCCCCGCCCAACGCCGGCGACTCCTCGGGCGGATGCCGCTCGAGCGCTACACCAACAAAACCGTCACCGATATCGAGCTCATCGAGACCGAACTCAAGCAGGTCCGCCGCGACGGCTACGCCATCGACGACGAAGAGTTCCTCCCCGGACTCGTCTGCGCCGCGGTGCTCGTCCCCTGCGCCACAGGCAATTCCAATCTCTGCATTGCGGTCCAGGCCCCGGTCATGCGACTCACCCCCGACAAGGCGCTCAAGCTCCTTCCTGCGTTGCGGCGGGCGGCCGACGCCATCGGCGAGATCGAGAACGAGGTCACGGAAACCGAAGTGACAGACCTGAACTGAAGGAGGGCGCATGCCCGAAATGACCACTGCGGCCCCCAGCCACGTGGTGTCCGCGCGCGAGCTGTTCGGACTCCACACCGACCTGACGGTGCTTGCCTTCCACGAACCCGTCGACCACGTCCCCGACATCGACCCCGCGTACCGGTTCGATCACGCGGTGACGACCGCCCTGCTCGCCGGGTTCGACCGCAACCGCCGGGTGATGGTCCAGGGACTGCACGGCACCGGCAAGTCCACACACATCGAGCAGGTCGCGGCTCGGCTGAACTGGCCGTGCGTGCGGGTCAATCTCGACGGGCATCTCAGCCGGCTGGACCTGATCGGCAAGGACGCGGTCGTCCTCCGGGAAGGCAAGCAGGTCACCGAATTCCAGGAAGGCATTCTGCCCTGGGCACTGCAGCGGCCTGTCGCGCTGATCCTCGACGAATACGACGCCGGCCGCCCCGATGTCATGTTCGTCATCCAGCGTCTCCTCGAACGCGACGGAAAACTGACCCTGCTCGATCAGAACCGGGTGCTGACTCCGCATCCGGCCTTCCGGTTATTCGCCACCGCCAACACCGTCGGCCTGGGCAATCTCAACGGGTTGTATCACGGTGTGCAGCGGCTCAATCACGCGCAGATCGATCGCTGGAACATCGTCGCGACGCTCGATCACCTGCCTGCGGAACAGGAGATCGAGATCGTGTCCGCACGGGTGCCGTCACTGAGCCGTGAGCTCATCGGGTCGATGGTCGCCGTGGCCAACCTGACCCGGAGCGGTTTTCGGGTCGGCGACCTGTCGACGCTGATGTCGCCGCGCACGGTGATCACCTGGGCCGAGAACATCGAGATCTTCCACGACCCGGCACTGGCATTCCGGTTGTCGTTCGTCAACAAGTGCGACGAGGCCGAGCGGCCCGTCGTCGCCGAGTACTTCCAGCGGTGCTTCGACTCGGAACTGGAGCGGTCGCCGATGCTCGCGACGAGCACGGCCTGAGCGGGCAGTCATGACAGAACTGTCCGTGCGCCCCACATCGGTCCGCCGTCAGCAGGAAATTCACGAACTCTGTGCCGCCGCGATCCGCGCCCTCGCGGGCCAGGGCGAACTGCACTTCCGCGGACCGGAACTCCACCGCGGACATCGGCGCGTACCGATGCCCGCCACACACCTGCACCCGTCGGTCGACGGCACCGACTTCACGTCCTTCCGCGGTGCGGCGGACGGCATGGCGTCGCGCCTCCTCCACACCGACCCCGTCCTGCATCGCAGCCTGTGCCCGGACGACACGGCGGGTCGGCTGATCTTCGAGATTCTGGAACAATTCCGCGTCGAGTCGCTGGCCGCCGACGCATGGAACGGCGTGCGCGCCAACCTCTCCCGCCGCTTCACGCAGTGGTCGCAGGACTACGTGACGTCCGGTCTGACCGAGACCGTGCATGGGATGTTGCTGTTCACGGTGACGCAGATGTGCCGGGCCCGGATCACCGCCGAACCGATACCCGAGGCCACCGAGGACCTGATCGAATCGACCCGGTTCGCTCTTGCCTCCGTTCTCGGCGACCACCTTCCATGGCTGCGTCGAACCCGGTTCTCGCAAAACGACTTCGGGATCCACGCGCAGGCCGTCGCCGAGCTGATCGGCCGTCACCTGGAGTCACCCACCGACACGGACGTCTCGGCCGACGACCGGAGCGACGGCCGGACAGCGTTCTCCTTCCTGTTCGACTTCGACCCCGAAGACGACGAGACCTTCCAGGCCGCGGTATCGGGACGTAGTCGCGCGCTGGGGGAGGACGGAGACGGATACCGCGTGTTCACCCGCGCCTACGACGAGACCCGGCAGATCGCGTCCCTCGTCCGGCCGGAGTTGCTCCAGGAGTACCGCCGGCGACTCGACCTCGTCATCGACCTGCAGCACCTCAACGTCCGGAAACTCGGACGCCAGCTGAAAGCCGTGCTCACGGAACCGGTCACCGACGGATGGGAAGGCGGCCGGGAAGAGGGATACCTCGACGGTCGCCGGCTCGCCCAGCTCGTCACCTCGCCCACCGAGCGCAGACTCTTCCGGGCCGAACGCACCGAGCCGCACACCGACACGACGGTGACCTTCCTCATCGACTGCTCCGGTTCGATGAAGGAGTTCGGCGAACCGGTCGCGGTCCTGGTCGACGTGTTCGCCCGGGCCCTCGAACTGGCCGACGCCCGGTGCGAGATCCTCGGCTTCACGACCGCTGCATGGAACGGGGGCCGAGCCCGCCGAGACTGGCTCCGGTCCGGCCGTCCGCACAACCCGGGACGGCTCAACGAAGTCCGGCAGCTGGTGTTCAAGGACGCCGAGACCTCCTGGCGCCGTGCGCGACCCGCGATCGCGGGATTGTTGAAGAACGATCTGTTCAAAGAGGGCGTCGACGGTGAGGCCGTCGACTGGGCGTGCTCCCGGTTGCGGGGCACCCAGGGCCGCAGGCTCCTGTTCGTGATCTCGGACGGAAGCCCCCTGGACGGCGCCACCGCGCTGGCCAACGACGAGTTCTACCTGGACCACCACCTGCAGGACGTGGTCGAGCGATACGAGGACGAGCGGGCCGTCGAGGTGTACGGACTCGGCGTCGGGCTGGACCTGAGCCCGTACTACGACCGCTGCCGAACGCTCGATCTGTCGTGCGGTACCAACAGCGACGTCATCGCCGACGTGCTGTCGATGATCGCCCACTGACAGCCATCACCTGCCAGTGGCTCAACAGTGAGGAGTCATACCCATGACCGAACACGGGGTTTCCCTGGTCACCTTGGATATTGCCGGAACGAGCGTCGATGAAGGCGGCGCCGTGTACGTCGCGTTACGCGCCACCGTCGAGAAGCACCTCGGCGAGCCGATTCCGGACGATCGGTTCGACCGGTGGAAGGGCACGGGCAAGCGGCAGGCCATCGAGGGACTGCTACGAGAGAGCGGCGTGCCGGCCGAGAAGAATGTCCTGGATGCCGTCGAATCCGGTTTCACCGCAATACTTCTGGCTGCATACCGCAAGACTCCGCCCACCGCACTGCCCGGGGTTCACGACGCCTTCGGTACGTTGCGGCAGCGCGGCATCAAGGTCGTTCTCCAGACCGGCTATTCACGCCAGATCGCGGAACCACTACTGGAGCAGGTCGGGTGGGAGATCGGGCGGGACATCGACGGGGTGATCACGAGCGATCAGGTGCGGATGAGCAGGCCGTCGCCGTATCTCATCTTCCGCGCCATGGAACTCGCCGGCGTGCAGAGCGTCGACGAGGTGCTGGTGGGTGGTGACACTCCGAACGATCTCCGGGCCGGGACGAACGCCGGGGCACGGTATGTCGTGGGTGTCCTGACCGGCGCGCACGACGCGGCGACTCTGAGCCTGGAGCCCCACACGCACATCCTGGACAGCGCTGCGGAGATCCCCGAACTGCTGGGCTGAACGACGACTGTGAGTTCGGTACGTCACCAACCGCGTTCGGCGAGGCGGTGCGGAACCGGGATGTCGTCGACGTTGATCCCGACCATCGCCTCACCCAGCCCACGCGAGACCTTCGCAAGCACGTCCGGGTCGTCGAAGAACGTGGTGGCCTTCACGATCGCCGCGGCCCGCTCCGCCGGATTACCCGACTTGAAGATCCCCGACCCGACGAACACACCCTCCGCGCCGAGCTGCATCATCATCGCCGCATCCGCCGGGGTCGCGATGCCACCGGCGGTGAACATGGTGACCGGCAACTTCCCCGCCTTCGCCACCTCGACCACCAGGTCATACGGCGCCTGCAGCTCCTTCGCCGCCACATACAGCTCGTCCTCGCTCAGCGACGTCAACCGGCGAATCTCCCCACCGATGGTCCGCATATGCGTGGTGGCATTCGACACGTCCCCGGTACCGGCCTCACCCTTCGACCGAATCATCGCCGCACCCTCGGTAATCCGCCGCAACGCCTCACCCAGATTCGTCGCACCACACACGAACGGGACGGTGAACTTCCACTTGTCGATGTGATTCGCATAGTCGGCCGGGGTCAGGACCTCGGACTCGTCGACATAATCGACCCCCAGGGACTGCAGGATCTGCGCCTCGACGAAGTGCCCGATCCGGGCCTTGGCCATCACCGGGATCGAGACCGCGGAGATGATGCCGTCGATCATGTCCGGATCACTCATCCGCGACACCCCACCCTGCGCGCGGATGTCCGCGGGCACCCGCTCGAGCGCCATCACCGCGACCGCGCCGGCGTCCTCGGCGATCTTCGCCTGATCGGGGGTGACGACGTCCATGATGACCCCACCCTTCAACATCTCGGCCATGCCCCGCTTGACGCGCGCAGTGCCGGTGGTGGATGCGCTCATGACTCTCCCCTCTGATGACGGTCGGTGTGTGGATCCTGTTGCGCCGCGGCCAGCAGTTCGAGGTCCGAGCCGCCCAGCGTTTCGATCGCCTCGATGCGCTTCTCGGCCTCCGCGACCGACTCGTCCTGCGAACCGATAGGGGGAGCACCGGACAGCGCGTCGTCGTCTGCTCCGCCTTTGCCGAGCCACCGCCGCACTTCGTAGGTGACCAGGATGGCGATGAGCGTCAGTCCGCTCATGAGGAACTGGGAGCGGGTTGTCGGCAGGAAGGCCATCGCGAGGATGACGGTGGCCATCAGGGCGATAGTCGCGTAACTCAGCCAGGGGAACAACCACATCCGGAGTTGCAGTGCGGCAGGGTCTTCACGCTCGAGTCTGCGCCGAAGCACCACCTGGGAGATAGCGATCAGGAGGTACACGAAGAGCGCGACGGCGCCGTACGAGTTGACGAGGAAGCTGAAGACGATGTCACCCCACACATAGGTGCAGGCAACCGAAACGTACCCGACGGTGGTGCCGAGCAGGATCGCCCGGCGAGGCACACCGTTGTGGGAGAGCTTGGTGAACAACTTCGGTGCGTCGCCGTTGCGGGTCAGCGCGAACAACATTCGCGATGTGGTGTACAGCGCGGAGTTCAGGCAGGAGAGCACCGCGGTGAGGACGATGAAGTTCATGATCGTGGCGACGCCGGGTATTCCGAGCACCTCGAGCACCGCGGCGTACGGGCTCACACCGACGCTTTCGGTGTTCCACGGCTGGATCGCGACGACGACGAGAATGGAGCCGACGTAGAACGTCACGATGCGCACCACGATCGACCGCATGGCATGGGCCACTGCCCGCTTCGGCTCCTCCGACTCCGCGGCCGCAATCGTCACGATCTCTGCGCCGGTATAGAAGGCGACGCAGGGGACGACCGCGGCGAGTACTGCGCCCCAGCCGAGCGGGGTGAATCCACCGTGGTCGACGAGGTTGCCGAGCCCCGGCGTCGAGTCGGGCCACAGCCCGGTGATCCAGAGGGCACCCATTCCGAGGAAGAGGACGATCGCTACGACCTTGATAGACGAGAACCAGTATTCGAATTCACCGTAGGAGCGGGCGGAGACCATGTTGGTGGCCGTCAGCAGCAGCATCAGTCCGAGGCTCAGCAGCCACAGCGGGATCATCGGCAGCCAGAGCTGCAGAATCCGGCCGCCGGCGACGGCCTCGACAGCAACAACGATGACGAAGAAGTACCAGTACATCCACCCCGTCGCGAACCCGGCGCGACGTCCGAGCGCCTGCCGGGCATAGACGTAGAACGACCCGACCACCGGCCTGGCTACCGCCATCTCCGCCAGCATCCGCATGATCAGCAACGTGATGATGCCTGCAATGAGGAAGGAGATGATCGCGGCCGGGCCCGCACCGCCGATGACGACACCGCTGCCGACGAAAAGACCGGCGCCGATCACGCCACCGAGGGCGATCAGGTTCATGTGCCGGCGTTTGAGCCCCTTGCCCAAACCGGAGCTGTCGGTGTGTTCAGGAACGGTACTGTCCACGTTTCCTCCAAATAGCGGCGGCGAAGTCCGCGCCACCCTGCCTGTCCTGCCGGTGAGCGGCGCGGATCGAACGCCCTGGTATGTGTGACTCACATCACCTTTGCGGGAGTCACCTCACATTACGACTCGGAGATACAGACCGCCCAGAACCAGATCTGAGGGAAGGAGAGGGACCAGGGGGCGCGGGGGACTCCCGCAGTTTCAGAGCGGCAGCGCATCGCCCGGTTCGGGGAGGCAACCTTCGAAGGTGCGGCGTGCGCATTCGGAGATCACCTCGGCAACATTGCCCCGGTGGGCAAGGGTCTGGCGTTGGCGGATAGCCCCGTTGCCCTGATCGAGCACCGACGCCAGCGACGTGGTCACCTGCCAGTACTCGCCGAGTTCCGCCAGAGCCGGCTTGACGTGTGCCAGAAGCTGGTACACCAGGCGGTGCGCGGGCATTCGGTGCGCGGTCACCGGATCGAGACCGTGCCCGGCGAGCCCGTCGCGGGCCGCCAACCAGCACGCCCCGCGCAGCACCTGCTGATCGATCGCCGGCGCCGACTCGCCGCGGTGAATCGCCTTGATCGCGGTCATGACCAACGCGTGCACCAGGGTGGTCAGGGTCATCGTCTCCTTGATGGTGGCGGGGACGTCACTGATCCGGATCTCGACAGTGGGGAGATGATTCGACACCCGCACATCCCAATAGACCATGCCGGTGTCGAGGATGGCGCCGGTCTCGAGCATCACTTGCACCGCGTCGTCGTAATGCTGCGCGGACTGGAAGTACGGTGGCGGTCCCGCGCTGGGCCACCGGCCGAACAGGACGTACCGCCAGCTCGCATAACCGGTGTCGAGGCCGCCGGCGATGGGGGAATTGGCGGTCAGCGCCAGCAGCGCCGGCAACCAGGGCCGCAGATGGTTGCTCACCTGCACCGCTTGCTCGCGGTCCTCGATGCCGACGTGCACGTGACAGCCACACATCACGCCCGTGGAGAGGGCGCCGAAGCGCTCGGCCATCTGCTGATACCTCGGTGTGTCGGTAATCGAATTCGAATTCGGTGGCGGGTCGTACATCGGCGTTCCGACTGCCAGGAGCTGGCATCCCGTGCGGGCAGCGGCGTCGGCGGTTACCGCGCGCGATTCACACAACTGATCGCGCAGATCGCGGATGTGGGTGCCGACCGACGTCGACGTTTCGATCTGGCAGCGACAGAACTCGCGCTGGAGGACGATGCCCAGCTCGTTCCCGGCCTCGCACACCTCGGTGTTGTACAGACTGGGTCGTCCGGTGTTCGGGTCGACGAGGACGAACTCCTCCTCCACCCCCAGAGTCGGACCCGCCGGGAGAAACGAGCTACTCGTCGGCACGGTGGTGGTTGCCATTTTCGTACCTCCAACCCACGAATACCACCAACTTTACGAGCATCCAGGCTGTTCCTGCGCGGGCCCGCTCAGTGCGCAACGATCAGCCGCGGCACCCGGGATTTCCGGGGAATGCCGGTACACCGAATCGGCATCCGACCTCGGTGACGGCGTGCAGGCGCTCGACCGGCTGCCGGACTTCCAGCGCCGGCAGAAGGCCGTCGAGCAGGAGTGCATTCTTCGTCTCAGGTGCCGTGGCCCGGGCATCGAGAGTTCCGCGAATTCGTGCGAAGTCGACGAGCTCGTCGTAGACCATCGACAGCGCCGCCTCTGTGGTCTGATCCTCAGGCGCGAGCCCGGCGAAATCCACACCGGTCTCGTACTCGTGACGGACTGCGTGCGGACCCTGGTCACACGTGGGTTTGTTCAGATCGATCCGGAACTCCGGCCGATCCGGCGATGGCGGACTGATCGTCCCGGCGTCGGTGCAGACATGATGCGAAATGCGGTCACCGAGTGCGTGAAGGTAGATGCCGATCCTCGCGTTCGAAGATTCGCTACCGATCCAGGAATCGAATTGCGACGATCGGACTTCCCCCGAAATGACTTGCTGGCCGGTCACGTTGGTGAATGGGATTGCGATCGGGGTCTCGAGGCTGTACACACCGTTGATCTGCACAGGCCGATCGTCTCCGTAACACCCTGTGCCGGTGGCATAGTCGCCGTCTGCGGACAGATTGGTGAAGCCTGCCGTGCACAGGGGAGTGCTACTACCCGGGCCTGCCATCGCCCAGCGCCGCACGTGCGTGAGCATGACCTCGTGTCGGGGATCACCGATATCGGGTCGCGAGCCGTCGGGTTCGGGATCGAGCGGTCCACGCATCGTCGGCAGGAAGTGGAACAGAAACCCACCGGTGGCGAAGTGGGTGCGCACGAGGCCGCCGATGTCCTTGGTGGTCCACGCGTCCGAGTCGGGGACGAGTCGGCCGTTGATGTCGCGCGGCGCGAAGGTGCCGAGGTCGGTCGCTTCGTCGTATGCCGCGATCCAATAGGCATCTCGCTCTGAGAAGCCGACGGTGCGGGCGATGATGTACGTGGAGTCGGCGTGCACGAGGCTGCGTCCACCGAGCGGTTGACGCAGGGTGTACCCGTAGCGCGCAAATGCCTCGAGGCCGCAGATCGGGCCGTTGGGGTCGTCGAGCGAACAGCTGGGTGGAAGAGGCGCGCAATTGTGTGGCGGTGCACCGTCCGGGCTATAGCAGATGTCTTCGGCGAAGCCATACGCCGAAGGTGGGGAGGCGATGAACGCGGCAGCGACCAGCGTCAGTGCCACGGTGGCCAATCTCCGAATGGAACCATTCATCGACAAGCACCTCTCCGGTCGCCCTGTGCTTCCACGTTAACACCGGAGCCGTGACCAGAACTCGATATCCGCGGAGTCATGTATGCGGCGGTCTCTGGGAGGCGGGACGTATTTGACTGTGTCGAAACGGTTTTACAACTTCGACTATCCAAACGCGTTCAGGGTGACGATTACTAACCCTCAGGTGACTGTTCACACCCGCCCATCTGCCGGACGCTGAGAACGTCAGAACGGAACCCTCAGAGGAAGAAGTCCCCTCGATCGAAAGGACATCACCACTGTGTCGCACAACCTCGGCACCACTGTCCCCGCCGCGCACGATCACGAGTTGGCGCGAACCGCCGCGCCCACCGTCGAATCCGGCCCGAAGCGAGTCCGCCACCACTGGACCCTCACCCGGACAGGCCTCTACCTTCTGCTCGCCGCCCTACCGCTACTGGCGATCTCGGCGCAGGTGTTCGGTGTCGTGCCGATGAACACCACCGGCGCGCTGGTGATCATTCCACTCGCGGCCGCCCTCGCGGTGTTGTGCGTATTTGCTCCGCACCCGATCGACCGCATCGTCGGCCATGGCCTCGGCTGGGGGATGTTCGCGTGTCTGGTCTACGACATCTTTCGCCTCGACACCGTGTACCTGCTCGACCTGTGGGGCGACTTCATTCCGAAAATGGGTACCTGGCTCCACTCGGGATCCGACACCCGGACCGGCGCAGTCGTCGGTTATCTCTGGCGTTACATCGGTGACGGAGGCGGAATCGGAATCGGTTTCTTTCTCATCGCCCTCGCCTTGGGCCTTCAGCACTTGTCACGCCGCACGGTCGTCCTCACCTCCGTCGCCTTTGCGGTGTTCCCGGTGTGGGCCGGCCTCATCGCCACGGTCGCCCTGTCGCCGGACGGGCAGCAAGCCATGTTTCCGCTCACGCCGACGACGCTCGCACTCTCATTGATCGGGCACCTGATCTTCGGGCTCGTACTCGGCCTCGGCTTCCTGCGGGCGCGGCACAGCGTCGGCCGGCACTGGCCCTGGTCGCCGCTCCTCCCGGCGGCGCGGAGAGCGGGTCGCCGGACCCATCCGTCCCATGGCCGACCTGCCTCACGCTTGCGGTCAGCGGTTCGGTTGCCGGCCCGTGCCAGGCGCCCGCGCAGTGCGGCGCTGATGCAGGCATGCGGTGAGTGCGGCGCGACTGCCCGTGACACCGACGGCTAGGACTTTCGATACGCCTGCGTGTTGGTCACGCAGGCGTATCGAACGGTCCCCGCCCTCTCGCGTACCTCCCAATTCCTCCTCACCTGGATCTGGACCCCAGAGGCGTGCCCGAACTGGCACTGTGCTCCCCTCCACACCCTCCATACAGTGTTGTGAATCACACCAACAGTTCAGTTCGCGGTAGATCGTCTCCCGTATCTCCCGCCGGCACTGTTCTCCGTTCCGAACCGCCGACGGTCCGCCCCCGGATCGCGATGGCGACCTGACGATCCCGGTCAGCGCACAGTGGAGGAAGACGTGACCTCAACACCACCCCCGGTCCGAACTCAGGACTCCGGCCTCGGAAAAGGCCTGAAGAAACGGCACATGAACCTCATCGCCCTCGGTGGCGTGATCGGTGCCGGATTGTTCGTCGGCAGCGGCGTCGTCATCGAGAACGCCGGCCCGGCAGCGATCGTGTCGTTCCTGATCGCGGGGGTCATCACCCTCCTGATCATGCGGATGCTCGCGGAAATGGCGGTGGCGAGGCCCGTCGTCGGATCGTTCTACGTCTACGCCCGGGAAGCGCTCGGTAATCGCGCCGGCTTCTCCGTCGGGTGGATGTACTGGTACTTCTTCGTCATCGTCGTCGCCGTCGAGGCCATTGCGGGCGGGCGCATACTGCAGCTGTATCTACCGTCCGCGCCGCTGTGGATCCTCAGTCTCGGCCTCCTCGTCATCCTGACCTGTACCAATCTTGTCTCTGCGCGTTCATTCGGCGAGTTCGAGTACTGGTTCTCCTCGATCAAGGTGATCGCGATCGTCCTCTTCCTGGGGTTGGGCGCACTCTGGATCACCGGACTGTGGCCCGACTCGACTCCCGGAGTCGCGAACCTCGTCAGCCACGGCGGGTTCGCCCCCCTCGGTTGGGGCGCGGTGCTCGCGGCGGTCGTCCCCTGCGTCGCCTTCTTCACCGGCGCGGAGATCGTGACCATCGCGGCGGCCGAATCAGCGGAGCCGAAGAAGGCGGTTGCCCGGGCGATGCGCTCCATCGTGGTCCGGATCATCACGTTCTACGTCGGCTCCATCTTCGTCGTCGTCGCGGTCGTGCCGTGGAGCACCGAGGCCGTCGGAGTCAGCCCCTATGCAGCAGCCCTCTCGGCCCTGCACATTCCCGGAGTCGCCACGATCATGAACATCGTCATCCTCACCGCGGTGCTGTCCTGCCTGAACTCGGCGCTCTACACCTCCTCCCGAATGCTGTTCGCCCTCACTCGGAACGGCGACGCCCCCCGGATGTTCACGCACCTGTCCCGCGGCGGGGTGCCACGGCGCGCGATCCTGGCCGGCACTGTGATCGGGTATGCATCCGTGGTCGCGGCCTTCGTCTCCCCGGACCTGGTGTTCTCGTTCCTGGTGAACTCCTACGGCGCCGTCGCGCTCTTCGTCTACCTCATGATCGCCCTCTCCCAAGTCGCCCTGCGTAAGAAGCTCGAAGCGCAGGACCCCTCGGCCCTCAGCCTGAAGATGTGGCTGTTCCCGTGGCTGAGCTACGCGACCATCGGATTGATGGGTGCCGTGATTGCCGCGATGGCGGTTCTGCCCACTACCCGTTCGCAGTTCTGGCTCAGTGTGGTGACCCTGGTCTTCATCCTGATCGGATACGAATTCCGCCGTCGCAGCCGGGCCGGCGCGGAACCGCAGGGCACCGTCCCTGCGGCCGAAGAAGCATCGGCGCCCAACCCCGAAGCGGAACAACTCGTCGGAGTTTCAGCGCGCGAGCAACTCTGACGAACCCCCATCGAATCCGAGGACAGGGACCGGACCGGGTCCCTGTCCTCGTTTCTGTGTCCGGCCCCCGACATCGACTTTTCGGCACGATACGGCGAAAATCGGGCACACTGGCAGAACACCTCGGCGGAGGAGGACACCGTGTTCCACCGCGGAGACAACGCCGTCACCGAAGAGCACTCGCTGGACGAGTCACTGCTCGTCGAGCCCGAATCCCGCCGGCAGCCCTGGCGCGAATTTCTTGCCTCGACACCGGGCCGGCTCTCCGTGCTGGGCATCGCACTGGTGACTGCAGCACTCGCGACCGGGGCCATCGCGTCGGCCGCGATCGGTGCCCGTCAACAGCGGATCGACGTACTACGGACGCATACCGAACCGCTCGCGTACGCCGCGGAAGCTCTGTACAGCTCTCTGTCGATCGCCGATGCCGCAGCCACGACCTCCTTCATTTCCGGTGGAATCGAACCCCGCGAGGTACGCAACCGGTACAACCAGGCGATCGGTGATGCATCGAACGCCCTGGTGACTGCGTCGAACGGAGTGTCTTCGACGGACGCCGGGGCGCTGCGCCTGCTGTCGGAGGTGTCCAGGCACATGTCCGTGTACACCACGCTCGTCGCGACCGCCCGCGCCAACAACCGGTCGGGCAATCCGGTGGGCGTCGCCTATCTGGGTGACGCGTCGGCCCTGATGCAGGACACCATCCTGCCTGCAGCCGAGCGTCTGTACATCGAACAGTCGCGGTCCGTCGCCGACACACAGGCCCACGGTGCCCGGCTGCCGCGCGCCGCATTCGTCGTCACCGCGGGACTGCTGATCGCACTCGTCCTCGCCCAGGTCTACCTGGCGCGCAAGAGTAAGCGACGCGTCAACCCCGGTCTCGTCGTTGCCTCACTTCTCACCGCAACCCTCCTGGTGTGGCTGGCCGCGGCCGCACTGGTCTCCACATCGGCGATCGATCGGGCGAGAAGCGAAGGGGCACAACCACTCGCCACCATCACACAATCACGCATTCTCGCCCAGCAGGCACGGGCGGACGAGACACTGGCATTGTTGCAGCGCGGCTCCGACGAGCAGTCCGAGATCGATTACGAGGCGCACTCCTCCGCACTGGCCGACGCCCTCGGACGGTTACAGAGCGACGCGCGACCCGAGGTTGCCGACGCGCTTGCCGCGCTGGACGGGTGGCGGGCCGCCCACGAGATGTTGCAGCAAAGTCTCGCGGCCGGCGACTACTCGGGTGCGAGCGCCCTCGCCATCGGTTCGGGCGAGATCGCGTCGACCGCTCGGTTCGCCGCCCTGGACGAATCTCTCCGGACCGGCATCGAGCGATTTCGCACCGAGGAACTGGACGGAATGGCCGCAGCGTATCGGTCGTTGTCGCTGCTCGCGGTGGGTAGCATGGTGATCGGCGTCCTCTGCGGGTTCGCCGTCGGTGGGGGGATCTGGCCAAGACTGAACGAGTACCACTGATGGTTCCGGTGGATCGACCGACACGGACGAGACGGCGCGCCTTCCGCCCGCACCTCCTGGTGTGCGCGTGCGCCACCGTCCTCTTCGCCGGGTGCGCCGTTCCGCAACCGCTCTCGCCGATCCCCGGCGGCGACTACGCCGAGCTCCCGTTGTCCGACGGGGCTCAGATTCTGCCGCCGTCGGGCGTCGCGCCGGCGGAACCGCCCGCACCGGACACGTGCGGTGCGCTCGCCAGCCTGCGGCCCGGCCCGGCTGTCCCACCAGGGAGTCGACCCCCTGGTTCTGCGGTGAACGACATCCTGGCCCGGGGACGCCTGGTCGTGGGCCTCGACCAGAACACCAACCTCTTCAGTTTCCGCGACCCGACCACCGGCACCCTGATGGGATTCGACGTCGACGTCGCGAAGGAGGTTGCCCGCGATCTGTTCGGCGATCCGTCCAAGGTCGAGTACCGGCTGCTCACCTTCGGTAGCCGCTTCGACGCGCTGGAGAACGACGAGGTGGATCTCGTCGTCAAGGGCACCACGATCACGTGTGAACGTGCCGAGCGCGTCGCCTTCTCGACGGTCTACTTCCAGGCCTACCAGCGACTGCTGGTACCGAAGGGTTCCGGCATCGAGGGACCGGCGGACCTTGCGGGCAAGCGAGTGTGCACCGCCACCGAGACCACGTCGCTCGCCACCGTTCAGCGAGTACAACCCGAGGCGACGATTGTCGCGGTTCCCGACTGGGACGACTGCTTGGTGGTCCTTCAGCAACGGCACGCCGATGCCGCCAGCACCGACGACTCGATTCTCGCCGGGCTGGCCGCCCAGGATCCGAATCTCGAGATCGTCGGCCCACCATTGGAATCGGAGCCGTACGGCATCGGCGTCAACAAGAGCCATGAGGATCTGGTGCGCTTCGTGAACGGCACCCTCGATCGGATGCGGGCCGACGGGACGTGGATGGCGCTCTACGACAGGTGGCTGACCGTACTCGGCCCGGTTCCGGGCCCGCCCGCCCCGACCTATCGGGATTGAGGTGTCGGGCCGTGAGCGACGAAACTCAGCGAACACCCCGGGTTGAGCCGCAATCCACACGCGGTGTGCGGTTCGACCCGTTCGCCGACGATACCGACTCGCCGCCGACGACTGTGGACCGCCCTGGAACACAGGAACTTTCGATGCTCCTCACCAACCCCGTGGTGGCGGAGAACAAACGGTTCTGCGACCGATGCCGTCGCCCGGTCGGGCGTTCGACGAGCGGGAAACCCGGGCCCACGGAGGGCGTCTGCGAGCACTGCGGCACCGTGTTCACCTTCTCGCCGCAACTGGAGACAGGCGAGCTCGTCGCCGGGCAGTACGAGGTGCTGGGCTGCCTGGCGCACGGCGGGGTGGGCTGGATCTACCTCGCGCTGGACCACAACGTGAACGATCGCTGGGTGGTCCTCAAGGGACTGCTGCACTCGGGCGATCCCGAGGCGCAAGAGGTCGCACTGGCCGAGCGGCGGTTCCTCGCAGAAGTCACGCATCCCAGCATCGTCAAAATCTTCAACTTCGTCGAACACCCAGGGCTGGACGGCAATCCCATCGGGTACATCGTCATGGAGTACATCCGGGGGAGGACACTCCGGGACGTACTGGCGGAGGTCGACGCGGACACACCCGACGGTGCGCCGCGGCCGATGCTTCCGGTGGAACGGGCAATCGGCTACATCCTCCAGGTGACACCCGCAATGGCGTATCTGCACTCCATGGGACTGGTGTACAACGACCTCAAACCCGAGAACATCATGATCGGCGACCACGATCAGCTCAAGCTCATCGACCTGGGCGCGGTCGCGCGTATCGGCGACCACGGCTACATCTACGGCACACCGGGTTATCAGGCGCCGGAGATCGCCACTACCGGTCCGACGGTGGCTTCGGACATCTACACCGTCGGCCGCACGCTCGCCGCGCTCACCATCGATCTGCCCTCGAACTCGGGGCGCTACGTCGACGGTCTCCCCACCCCGGAGCAGGCACCGCTACTGGCCGAGCACGAGTTCTACCATCGGCTGTTGCGCAGAGCCACGGATGCCGATCCGGAACGTCGGTTCGTCTCCGCCGAGGAGATGTCGACACAGTTGGAGGGCGTGCTCCGCGAGGTCGTCGCGCAGAAGACCGGGCGTCCGAGTCCCGGTCTCTCCCGACTGTTCAGCCCGCAGCGCACCACTTTCGGCACGGACCTCGCCATCAGCCGCACCGATGTGTATGTGGACGGGCATCGCCGCAACGAACGCGTCAGTGCGATAGGTGTTGCTCGGGCGCTTCCTATCCCACTCGTCAACCCCGATGATCCGGCGGCACCGTACCTCACGGTGGTGCACAGCAGGCCGAAGGAACTCCTGGATTCGTTGAGCCGGGCGCGGGAAGCGTTGCGGGGCGGTGCGGGGCCCAGCATCGAGATTCCGCTCGCCGAAGCCCGAGCGCACCTCGACCTCGGACATCCCCGGGAGGCAGCGCAGATCCTGTCTTCTCTGCCGCTCGAGCGCGGAGACGCGTGGCGCATCGACTGGTACAGCGGGATATGTGCGCTTCTCGAGGGCGACTTCGAGGCGGCGCTGGGCCGTTTCGACGCCGTGTTGACTGCGCTTCCCGGCGAGGATGCTCCGAAGCTCGCGCTGGCGGCGACGGCGGAGATGGGCTGTGAGTACCGGGAAGGGGAGGACTGCGAGGTGTGGCGGCGAGAGGCCGAGAAGTTCTACCGCACAGTGTGGCGGACGGATCACGGCGTCGTCAGCGCGGCGTTCGGCCTCGCCAGGCAACTCGATCACCGTGGTGACCGGGACGGCGCCGTCCGGGCACTCGACGAGGTGCCGCCCACCTCGCGACACTACGCAGAAGCGCGGTTGACGAGCGTGCTCGTGCTGGTCCACGACCGTCCCGTCGCGGACGTGTGCGAACGGGACCTACAAGAAGCCGCCCAACGGGTCGAGCTCCTCGCCCACGACGAACGACGTGCACTGCAGACCCGCGTTCTCGTGCTCGGTGTGGCAGTGGACTGGTTGCGGTCGGGTCGAATCCCTACGACTGCAACGCTTCTCGGTGTCCCGTTCACCGAACACGGTCTGCGGACCGGGGCCGAGTCGGCACTGCGGGCGCTCGCCCGCAAAGCGCCCGAGCGTCGGCATCGATACACCCTGGTGGATCTCGCCAATCTCATCCGCCCGACCACCTGGCTGTAGCGCAGCTGAATCACAGCACGCCGAACCCGATCTGCTCGCGTCCCCAACGGGCATTCCACGCCATCGCCTGCATCCGGTCGCGCAAATCGTCCCGGCTACGTGCTGTTTCGTCGAGCTGGCCCATCAGTTCGATGATGCGGCGACGGGCGGATTCCAGTTCCGCCGCGAGACACTCCGCCTCCCTCGCTCTGCGGGTGCGGTTTCTGTGCCCGGTGATCGTGGTCATCTCGGCTCCCATCGTGTGCCCTCGCACCTCATTCTGGGCCGGCCTGGTACGGGTCCAGAAGATCCAGATAGTTGCGCGCCCGTGGGTCCAATCTGGACCTATGACGCAGCGCACATGTGGTTCTCACCTCCGTGTTCTCTGGCCCGTAGGGTGCGGTACACGAAGAAGTTCCGGCCGGAGGAGGTGCAGGGTGGCGGAGATCCGGGTCGACCCGCTCACGATCGCAGACCGCACATTTTCTTCGCGGCTGATCATGGGAACCGGTGGTGCAGCCAACCTTTCCGTTCTCGAGGAGTCACTCCTCGCATCGGGCACCGAACTGACCACTGTCGCGATGCGCCGCGTCGACTCGGCAGGAAAGACGGGCATGCTCGAACTGCTGAACCGACTCGGCATCGCACTGTTGCCCAACACCGCCGGTTGCCGGGGCGCCGCGGAGGCCGTGCTCACTGCTCGGCTCGCGCGCGAAGCGCTGGGCACCGAATGGGTGAAGCTCGAAGTCGTGGCGGACGAGCGGACCCTTCTTCCCGATGCCATCGAACTCGTCTCGGCAGCAGAGCAACTCGTCGACGACGGCTTCGTCGTGCTGCCCTACACCAATGACGACCCCGTGCTGGCGATGCGGCTCGAGGACGCCGGTTGCGCCGCCGTCATGCCACTCGGTTCACCGATCGGCACCGGACTCGGCATCTCCAACCCCCGCAACATCGAGATGATCGTCGCCCGCGCCGGTGTCCCGGTCATCCTCGACGCCGGGATAGGCACCGCTAGTGATGCGGCCCTGGCCATGGAACTGGGGTGCGACGCCGTGCTCCTCGCGTCCGCCGTCACCCGCTCGTTCGATCCGCCGCTCATGGCCGCGGCCATGTCGGACGCGGTTCGAGCCGGGCGCCGCGCACGGAATGCCGGTCGTATCCCGAAGCGCTTCTGGGCGCAGGCGTCCTCTCCCCTTACCGGGAACCTGCCCACTCCAGTAGATCGTCGGCCGGCCACGTATTGATCACTTGTTCGGGTTCGACGCCGCACCGCATCGCCCGCTCACACCCGTACCCTTGCCACGCAAGCTGTCCGGGCGCGTGCGCGTCGGTGTCGATCGAGAACAGACACCCGAGGTCCATGGCCAGGTCGATCAGCCTGCTCGGGGGGTCGCGCCGTTCGGGACGGCTGTTGATCTCGACGGCGGTGCCGTGGTCACGGCAGGCGGTGAACACCTTCTCTGCGTCGAATGTGGACTCCGGCCGAGTGCCGCGGCCTCCCGTGACGAGGCGACCCGTGCAATGTCCCAGCACATCGACTCGCGGATTCTCCACAGCTTTCAGCATCCGCCGCGTCATCGCACCACTCTCGGCCCGAAGCTTCGAATGCACACTCGCCACCACGATGTCGAGTTCGTCGAGGAGGTCCGGATCCTGATCGAGCGAACCGTCTTCGAGAATGTCGACCTCGATGCCGGTGAGAATACGGAAGGGCGCCAGCTCCTCGTTGAGGCGGGCGATCACCTCGAGCTGGGCGCGCAGCCGATCGGCGGACAATCCGTTAGCCACGGTCAGTCTCGGGGAATGGTCTGTGAGAGCGCAGTATTCGTGACCGAGCGAAGCCGCACTGCGCATCATCTCGTCGATCGGGCTGCCACCGTCGGACCAGTCCGAATGAGTGTGCAGATCACCCTTCAGCGCTTCGCGGAGTGCACCGCCACCGAGGGGCTCCGCCTTTTCCCGCAATTCCGTGAGGTAGGCAGGAACACCGTCGAGTGCCTCACGGATCACCGTCGCCGTCTTCGGTCCGATGCCCGGCAGATCCTTCCAGCTGTCGGTGCGCTGACGGATCTCCCGCTGCTCCTCCGACAAACCCGCCACCACGTCAGCGGCGCGCCGATACGCCTTCACCCGGTGCGTCTCCGCCCTGGATCGCTCGAGCCAGAACGCTGTCTCGCGGAGGGCCTGCACCGGGTCCATCGAGCTGTCGGCGTCCATGCCACCAGTGTTGCGCCCACCCCACGTCACCGCAACGCTTCGCGCGCCCCCTCGCGGACGGCACCGGTGAGGGCCGTGAGTAGCGGCGATTCCAACTTCCACCGCTGCCAGTACAACGGTACATCGATCGGTCGCGCCGGATCGAGCTCGACCAGTCCGTGGTCGCTGCCCGTGTGCAGTTCGGGGAGCAGTCCCCAGCCGAGCCCGTAGTGGACCGCGTCCGAAAATGCCGAGGAACCCGGAACGAAGTGCCGCGGTGGATGCACTCGTCGTCGAGTGAACCCCCGCAGGAATCTGGCCTGCAGCTCATCCTTGCGGTCGAAGTCGAGCATGGGGGCGACTGCCAGAGCCTCTGCGGTCGGCCCGTCCGGGAACCAGTGATCGGCGAACTCACGGCTGCACAGTGCGCGGTACCGCATCGATCCGAGTGTTTCCACCGTGCATCCCTGCACCGGCTCCGAAACGGACGTCACCGCCGCCATCACCGTTCCCTCCCGCAGCAGCGCCGTGGAGTGGTACTCGTCTTCGCGGTGCAGGTCGAACAGCACACGATGTTCCGGTGCCAACCGGGCTAGGGCCGGGATCATCCAGGTCGACAGCGAATCCGCGTTCACGACGAGGGGCAGCGTGCTCGTCTGCGCAGTATTCGGATTGAGCGAGGCCATCGTCTCCTGCTCGAGGTGGGCCACTTGCCGTGCGAGGGTGAGCACCACGCGCCCCGAGTCCGTGGCCCGCGCCGGTTTCACCCGCTGCACCAGCACGCGTCCCACCTGTTGCTCGAGCGCCTTGATGCGCTGGCTCACGGCGGACGGTGTGATGTGCAGGGTTCGGGCCGCCGCCTCGAACGTGCCTTCGTCGATAACGGCGGCAAATGTGCGAAGCGCGGCGAGGTCCAGCTCCATGTGAAGCAATGCTAATGGCAATGAAGGATAATTAGCTGGCCTGATGCAGGGCGGCTTCGTAGCGTGGTGTCCATGGACTTCACACCCAGTGTGCTCACGGCAGCAGCGGGCTTCGGCACCGGTCTGTCACTGATCGTCGCGATCGGCGCCCAGAACGCTTTCGTACTGAGGCAGGGCATCGTCCGCCGACACGTCCTTCCCGTCGTCGCTCTCTGCGCGGTCTCCGACGTCATCCTCATCGGACTCGGGATCAGCGGAATTGCCACGATCCTCAGCCACGCGCCCGGTGCGATCACCGTCATCCGCTGGGCAGGAGCAGCGTTCCTGCTGGCCTACGCGGCGTTCGCGGCGCGTCGAGCCCTACGTCCCGGGACCCTCGACACTCCGCAGGAAGTCGGGTCTGCCACACTCGCCACCGCGGTCCTCACCTGCCTCGCACTGACCTGGCTGAACCCGCACGTCTACCTCGACACGGTGCTGATGCTCGGATCGGTCGCCAACAATCAAGGAGATCCCGGGCGTTGGCTGTTCGGCCTCGGAGCGGCCGTCGCGAGCGTCAGCTGGTTCCTCGCCCTCGGCTACGGCGCCCGATTCCTGCACCGAGTATTCGCCCGTCCCGCCGCCTGGCGGGCACTCGACGCCGGTATCGCCGCGCTGATGCTCACGCTCGGCATCACATTGGTGGTTTCATAGTCAACTCGAGGTTGACGTGCCTCGCCGGGTCGACCAATACTTGGCAGCGTGCCCTCGCAATCGAGTCAGCCGCTGTCGGACGCGAACGTCAGGGAGTCGTAATGGAACCCGTGCAGCGATTCTCCGCTGCCCGCGTCGCCCGGCTCGCTACCGCCGGACCCGACGGAGCACCGCATCTCGTACCGTTGGTCTTCGCCCTCGCCGAGGACAAAATCTACTCGTGCGTCGACTTCAAACCCAAGCGCACCACGGCATTACGACGACTGAAGAACATCGCCGCGAATCCGTCCGTCAGCATGCTCGTCGATCACTACGACGACGACTGGGACCAGCTGTGGTGGGTGCGGGTGGACGGCGTGGCCGAGGTACTCGACGCGACCACCGCGGAAGGAACCGCCGCCATCGACGCTCTCGCCGCCAAATACCCGCAGTACGCCGCGCGCCGTCCGCAGGGACCGGTAATCACCGTCCGCTCCCTGCGCTGGCATCACTGGTCCGCCGTGAGTACTTCTTAACACTGGGGCGTTGAGAAGTGCTCACGGGCGCTAGCCTCGGGTCCGTGCCCACAGCCCTGATCACCGGAGCCAGCCGCGGCCTCGGAGCCGCCATCGCCCGCGAACTCGCACCGAGTCACGACCTCCTTCTCGGAGCCCGCACAGCAGCGTCGCTGACCGCCATCCTCGGCGAACTCCCCGCCGCGACTCCCTGGCCCGTCGAACTCACCGACTACGACGCGGTGGCCGACGCCTGCGCGCCGATCGAGCACCTCGACGTGCTGGTGCACAACTCCGGGGTCGCCGACCTGTCGACCGTCGCCGAGTCCAGCGTCGAGCAGTGGCGTCACACACTCGAAGCGAACGTGATCGCCGTGGCCGAGCTGACGCGCCTCCTCCTACCTGCCCTGCGCGCCGCCGGAGGACACGTCGTGCTCATCAATTCCGGTGCGGGAATCCGGGCAAATGCCGGGTGGGGATCCTATGCGGCGAGCAAATTCGCCCTCCGCGCCTTCGCGGACTCCCTGCGGCTCGAGGAGCCGGACCTGCGGGTCACCTCCCTTCACCCCGGACGGATCGACACGGACATGCAACGCGCCATCGTCGCAGGCGAGGGCAACGAATACCGTCCCGAGAGGTACCTCCGAGCCTCGACGGTCGCCGCTGCCGTACGTCAGGCCGTCGAGACGCCGGCCGACGCACATCCCACCGAAGTCGTGCTGCGCGTCCGGTGACAGCGAGACTTGCGCGACGCACCGGCAAAAAACCGACGTGAGATACATCACTGTTTGGTCCTTCAGAAAACCCTTAAGCTGCTCACAATCAACCGCCCTACAGTTTTTTACGTCAGCACAGTTCGCCAGCACGAGTCGGGTTTTTCACGTCGGCTCAGGAGGTAACGCCACGATGAACACCGAACAGCGCAAGCCGAACGATTCCGTCATCGACGTGAGCGGCGATCTCTTCGCTTCGATGTTCTCCCTCGATCTCGGCGACGGCGACGTGGACTACGACGCCGTCGAGCGGATCCACGATGGCGAGTTCGGCGAGTGGACCCTCGCGGCCGCACGCTCCGGGCTGTTCCCGCCCCACGCTGTGGAAGCCCTGCAGCAGTCGTGGCAGAAGGCCCCCCGCTCCCTGCTCGACGCCCTGCTCACCGACGCCGACGAAATGACCCGTAAGCGCTGCAACATCATCTGGGCCGGCCTCGACGAGGCCAGCTCCTTCGACACTGCCGAATACGCCTGACGGTCAGAACGGCCAGGCGGGAACCGACGGCAGCCCGGTACGGGTGGGACGGCCGATCAACCACGCGAGCAGCTCGTGATGCGGCAGTTCCGGAATGGTGACGTCGGGATGAAGTGTCTTCAACTCGGGTAGCTCCGTCGCCAACGTGTTGTCGACGAAGGCCTCCGGCCAGTCACCGACCGCATGGTCCAGGCCGAGGTCGACGTGATGGATCTCGAGTTCACGCCACCGCAGTACCGGCACATCCCGGGCCGTCACCGGCTTACGCCAGTTCACCGGCGTCTCGAACCGGTCCGCGGTGATCTCCCGAAGCGAATCGATCACGCGGCGGCCGGCGAATCGAAAGTCGGCGGCGAGGAGCTCGACGGACCGGCCCGCCCCCTCCTCTATCGCGGCTGCCCGGGCAGCAGGCCCGCCGGGATACATCTCCGGAGCGGGTTCCCCCGTAATCACGCCGACGGCGAACCGGTTGAGAGCATCCGCGTTCCTCGCCAGATGCGTCACCACATGACCACGACTCCACCCCGGTAACCGGGAGGGTTCACGGGCCTGCTGGTCGGTCATGGTCTCGAGCGTCGACTCGAGCGCCCGCTGCGACGCGGCCACCTCCTCGAGCAGTGCGGTATACGACTGATCGGTGTGCGGCGCGGTCATGGCCCCGATGCTAGGTGATCACACCGGAGAACCCACGGAATTAACGACTGCGACAGAATCCCGCGATTCGCGGTCGCCCATTCTGGTTACTCGTCGGTTCGGGACGGCAAAGCCAGCCCTTTCAGCGCACGACAGCCTTTTCAGCACACGACAGCCCGTTCAGCCCACGACAGTAGGAGAACCATCCATGAGTGATCGCGACACGTCCGGGGAAGCCCGCGAAGGTTTGCTGGACTCCGTCAAGGGCAAGGCGAAAGAGGTCGCCGGAGCGGTGACCGGGAACGACTCGCTGACCGCCGAGGGACAATTGCAGCAAGCCGAGGCGCAGCAGCGCAAAGAGGCGAACACCGCCGAAGCCATCGCCCGGGCGGAGACCGAGCAGGCGGCCGAGGAACTCCAGGAAGTGCGTGCCGAAGGGGCCGCAGAACGCGCCGAGGTCCGGGACGAGGCGGATGTTGCACGGCAAGCCGCCGAAGAGCAGCGCCGAGCACAGCGCCGGGCGGCCGAAGAGGCGCAGCACCGTGAGGTGGCCACGGAGCAGGCCCGAGCCGGAGTCGACGCCCGGATCGAAACCAGTCGCGCCGAAGAGAATGCGCGCACCGAGGTCGCTGCCGCGGCGGAGAGCGCCGGAGAGGCCGTCGAGGAGCATCGCCAGTCGATACGCGAAGCGGACGCCGCGCGGGCCGAAGCCGAGCGTGCACGTCGCGAAGCCGAGGCCCTGCGCGACGACGCCGAACAGTCCTGATCACCACCCACGTATCGAGGGAGATTCGATGAATATCGTCAGTGTGCCGTTAGCGGTCCTGCGCCTGCAGTACAAAATCGTGCGGTTCCCGTTGCAACTGATCGAGGACCAGTTCATGTCCCGGCTGGGTACCGAGGCGCCGGCGCGGGTGATGTACGAACGCACTCTCGGCGTCCTCGACGGCGCCGTCGGCAGTGTTCTGGGCGATCAGGAGGTCGAGCAGCGCGGCGCGGCGCTCACCAAACGCAGCGACGCGCTCCTGCGGGCAGCGGAACTCGATGCCGAGGCGAGCCGCAAAGAGGCGGAGGCAGACGCCGAGTTGGAAGCCGGGCGGCAGCGCGCCAACGAGCAGCAAGTTGAAGCGCAGGAGGCGAAGCAGCGCGAGGTCGAGCAAGCCCGTAAGCGCGAAGAAGAACGCAAGCGCGCCGCCGCTCAGGAGGCCGAACAGCGCAAGCAAGCCGCCGCGAAGCAGGCCGACGAGCAGGCAGCTCAGCGTAAACAGGCCGCGGAGGCCGCCGCACGGAACGAGCGGGAGAAGATCAAGGCTGCCGAGGAGAAGGCCGCTGCACCTGCCAAGGAGCAACTGCAGGAAGCCGCCGACAAGCAGAACGAGGCTGCAGACAAGCGGGCGCGGGCCGACCGCGTGGAGGATTTGGCCGAGTCCGAGGCCGCCAACCGCAAGAACGAGAAGGCCGCCGGCAGCTAGTGGCCTGCCGACCCGGTGACGTCCAGGTCGGTTACGAAATCCAGCAGGAGCGTGTTCACCTCGGTGGGCCGCTCCTGCTGAACGAAATGCCCGGCACCCTCCAGTATGTGCACGCCCCGCAGGTCGGGAACGGCCTCCCGCATGCGGTCGAGTGCCGCCGAACCGCTCATCGCGAGGACGGGATCACGGGCACCGGCGATGAACAGCGTCGGGACCTCGATGGGGGCGCCATCGAGGTCCACGCTGCGTTCCCAGTTCGCGTCGTACGCCCGATACCAGTCGAGGCCCCCGGTGAATCCGGTAGCGCTGAATACTCTGACGTAGTGGTCGAATTCGGCCTGCGACAACCACGACCACGGCAACGGCGGTGCGTGCGGCAACACGTCGAGATAGCCGTTGCCCTCGGACGGGTGCTGCCAGATGTCGAGGTAGTGATAGTCGCCCGAGAGCGCGTGGAACAGCCTGTGCAGGAATCGGCGAGGGTCGGCGTCGAGCTCCCGATCCGCGACACCGGGTTCCTGAAAGTAGTGGATGTGCAGAAAGTGCTTGCGCGCCACCGCCGCATACAACTCGGACGGTCGGGCGGGGAAACGGTCGGGCGCATAGGGCACCGCCAGGAGCACCAGCCCCGACACCCGCTCGGGGTGGCGTAGAGCGAGCGTCCACGCGACCGGGGCGCCGAAGTCGTGGCCGACGAATACCGCTCGATCTTCACCGAGCGTGTCCAGGAGGCCGACGAGTTGGTCGGCGACGCGATCGTTCGCGTAGTCGTCGATGGTGACGGGGGTGTCCGTGCGACCGTACCCGGGCATGTCCGGCGCGAGGGCCCGGAACCCGGAATCGGCGAGCGCGCGACTCTGATGGCGATAACTGAACCCGAGTCCCGGGAATCCGTGGCACATCACCACCGGCGGTCCTGCGCCCAGATCGCTGATACTCCAACGGAATCCGTCGACCACGACCTCGCGTTCGGACATCACTCTCCGGACGTGCCTGCCATCGACCGCGCCCTCTCCGCAATGTCGAGTGCCGCAAGATAGCCGAAGACCAGCGCAGGACCGATCGTGGCTCCCGGTCCCGCATAGGTGTGTCCCATGACCGGCGCGCTCGTGTTTCCCGCCGCATAGAGTCCCTCGATGACGGTTCCGTCTTCGCGAAGTGCTCGCCCCGCCGTGTCGGTGTTGATGCCGCCCTTCGTACCCAGATCGCCCGGGACCATCTTGGCCGCGTAGAACGGGCCCTTGGTCAACTCGCCCAGGCTCGGGTTGGGTTTGTTGCTGATGTCGCCGTAGTAGTGGTCGTATTTGCTCTCACCACGGTGGAAGTCCTCGTCCACACCCCGGCGGGCGAACCCGTTGAACCGTTCGACGGTGGCGGTGAAACGATCCGCGGGAACACCGATCTTCTCGGCAAGGCCCTCGAGAGTGGACGCCTTGACGATCGCCCCGCTTTCGAGCCACTTCCTGGGAAGCGGGGCACGCGCCGTGACACTGGCGAAGAGGTACCGGTCCCGGTAGGTCTGGTCGAAGATCAACCAGGCGGGGATGTTCTCGCCCGGGCCGTCGCCCTGCCCGTACTCACCGCCATACATTCGATGTACCGCCTCGACATACGGCAGCGACTCGTTCATGAACCGCTCGCCGCGGTCGTTGACCATGATGCTGCGCGGCAGTGACCGCTCGGCGAGGGCGAACCACGGTCCCTTGGGCAGCGGGATGCTCGGACCCCACCAGGCGTCGCTCATGAAGCTCACCCCGGCACCGAGTTTCAGCGCCGCATTGATACCGTCGCCCGTATTCGACGGTGCCCCGGTGGTCCAGTCGGAACCGATCGGCTCGCGCTGGTACTTCCGTCGCATCTCCGCATTGTTGTCGAATCCACCGCACGCCAGGACGACACCGTGCCCCGCGCGCAGCGTCGTGGTCTGCTCGTTCGACTTCACGACCACCCCGACTACGCGGCCGTTCTCGGTGAGCAGATCGGTCAGCTCGGTGTTCAGCCGCAGGGGGATACCCGCTTGGCGGACCCCGAGAAGGAGTTCCGCCATCAGGGCCGCACCCATGCCGATCAGGTGCTGTCGCCGCGCCTTCGCGACCATACTGCGCAGCCCGACCCGCACCATCCGAACCGGTCCGCGCCAAGTCCGGAATCCCGTACTCAGCCAGCGATAATCCGACTGCTTCACGACGACGTTCAGTGGGGTCTTGCTGTACGGCGGATGCAGGGTGTCGAGGTCGTCGCCGAGTGCGCGCGCATCGAACGGCACGGGCTCACACGAGCGACCGGTAGCCAGCCCGCCCGGTGCCTCCGGGTAGTAGTCGGAGTAGTTCTTCACCCATTCCAACTTCAGCGGACTGTGGTCGATCAGGAACTGGAGTGCTTCCGGCCCTCTGTCGATGTAGGTGTCGATCCGCTCGGGATCGACGACCGGTCCGACGATGCTGCGCACGTACGTGCGGGCGGCCTCGAGATCGTCGGGGGGAGCGTCCCGTTGGAGCACCGTGTTTCCCGGAATCCATACTCCGCCACCGGATCGGGACGTGGAGCCGCCCCAATACGGCGACTTCTCGACGATCACCACTTTCAGTCCGCGCGCGGCCGCGGTGATCGCGGCACTCATTCCGGCAGCGCCCGATCCGACCACGACCACGTCGAAGCTCTGGTCCACCGATTCCTTCGCGGGGAGGATGGCGTGGTTGTCCCCTGATGTGGTCATACGGCTCCCTATCGGTACGTGAAGTACCAAAACTAGAACACGTTCCACCATAGATCAAGGGTGGCGTCACTTCCGATCCCTAGGGAATGGGAATGACCAGGAGAGGCATGCCGGGAATCTGCACCCGGATCTGCGGCTGCGGCAACGGCGCGGGGGCCGGAGGCGGTGGCAATTCGACCTGCGGCGGTGGTGGCGGAGGAGGAGGCGGTGGTGGTGGTGGTGGGGGAGGAGGCGGTGGCGGCGGCGGCGCAACCGTAGCCGGGGCAGGACGTGGCGCAGCCTGCTGCACCGCGATCGGCGGCGAATCGACGACAGGGGCTTCGGAGATCACCGGCGCCGGCGCCCTCGGACGCTCCGCCGGCTGCCCCGGTCCCGCACCGACCGGAACGGGAGTAAGGCCTCCGGTCATCAAGTCCACGACGGCGATGTCGTTCATTGCCAGGTTCGACGGCTGCACTACCAAGAGCCGATCCTCCTGAAAACTCGGCCACGGGTCACCCTGCATTTCCGAATTCTCGCCGAGGATGGGGGCCAGGAGAGGGCTGCCTTGTACACACCGAACCCGTGGCACGCCGTGGTCGTCGACCAGAACGATCGTCCCGGCCTCGAGAACCGATTGGACCGGCTGCGCCCGGCCCCCCTCGAACCCGTGGTCGGTGACCCGGGTATCCGCGCGAAGCAAAACCGGCGTCAGCGTCCGTACGTAACTCCGAACGTCGTCGACGTCGAATACGCCGGACCACGCCGTCATTCGGGCGGGGTCCCGTTCGAGGTCGTCGACGAGCTTCTGGCGGTCGCACAGCAACCGGTCCGGGCTTCCCCCGTAGAGACCCGTGCGGTCACCCACCACTCGGATGCCGCCGGTGCCGCCCTCGGTGGGCAGTTCGGTGCCGGCAGGACCGTACGGAACGGTGGTGGGCGTCTGCGGCGGAAGCAGCACCTGGGTCCAGGGATACCCGTCGTCCATGGCGCCGTTGAGCTCGACGGAGACGGTCCTGACCTCCGACCCGGAGGAGCAGGCCACCATCACCGTGGCGGCGACGGCACCCGCTACGACCAGCCACTGACGCGGTACGCGCCGGAAGCGCGTACCTGCACGTGCGACTGCTCTGCGTCGGGCACCCCTTGCGGCCGGCCCGGCGTCGTCGGTGGCCACACCGACATCGTAAGCACACTGTCCGCTCGACCGGGCGGTAATCCCGGTGTGGTCGTGTGCGTGTCAGCGCGTAACCATGTCCTCCTGTGACCAGTACGCCTTCATGGTCGTGATCTTGCCGTCGTCGTCGAAGGTCATCACATCGATCGGCGCTATCTCGAGCTTCTGCTCACCCAGTTCGGTGACCAGCGAGAAGTGGAAGGCCGCTGTGTTTCCGGCGATCCTCAGCGTGTGCAGTTCGCTGGTCTGCTGTAGCGGCTCGATAACCCCGTAGAACTCGCGAATCGACTCCACCGTGGTTCGCGGGTCGGTACCCACCGGATCTTCCACGACTGCACCGTCGGCATAGAGCGCCAGCACGTCGTCGACGGTGCCCGTGGCCACCACCTCGACGTACCTCTCGACGGTCTTGCGGATGTCTTCTGCGGACGGTGCCATGGCGAATGCTCCTGAAGTCGACTAGAACGCGTTCTATTCGAGGACAGTAGCGCAAACACGACACCCGTGAGCACTTCTCAACCACGGAGTGTTAAGAAGTGCTCACGGGTGCGGAGCACTTCAGAGGACGATATTGACCATCTTCCCCGGCACGACGATCACCTTGCGCGGATCCTTGCCGTCCAGCAGTGCCACGATCTTCTCGTCGGCGAGCGCGATCTTCTCGATCTCCTCGCGTGACGCGTCGGCCGCCACCGTGACTCGGCTGCGGACTTTGCCGTTCACCTGGATCGGGTACTCGACGGTGTCCTCCACCAGCCACTTCTCCTCGGCCACCGGGAAGGGACCGTGGGCCAGCGACTTCTCGTGGCCGAGGCGCGACCACAGCTCCTCCGCGAGGTGCGGGGCCAGCGGCGCGAGCATGAGCACCAGGGGCTCCACCGCGGAGCGAGGGGCACCGCCGGGGTAGGCCTTGGTGAGATGGTTGGTGTACTCGATCAGCTTGGCCGCCGCGGTGTTGTCCCGCAGGGCCGTGTAGTCGTCGCTCACCCCGGCGATCGCCTTGTTCAGCGCACGCAGGGTGTCCTCGGAGGGGGCGTCGTCCGTGACCCGCACGGCGCCGGACTCCTCGTCGACCACCACCCGCCAGGCGCGCTGCAGGAAACGCTGAGCGCCAACGACGTCCTTGGTCGCCCACGGACGCGACGTGTCGAGCGGGCCCATCGACATCTCGTACACCCGGAGGGTGTCGGCCCCGTACTCCTCGCAGATCTCGTCCGGCGACACCGAGTTCTTGAGGCTCTTGCCCATCTTGCCGTACTCGCGGTTGACCTCCGCGCCCTGATAGAAGAACTTGCCGTCCTTCTCCTCCACCTCGTCGGCCGGCACGTACACCCCGCGCGCATCGGTGTAGGCGTAGGCCTGGATGTAGCCCTGGTTGTACAGGCGGCGGTACGGCTCACTCGAGCTGACGTAGCCGAGGTCGAACAGCACCTTGTGCCAGAACCGCGAGTACAGCAGGTGCAGCACAGCGTGCTCCACACCGCCGACATACAGGTCGACGCCGCCGGGATCGTTCGGTCCGTGGATCTCCGGCCGCGGACCTGTCCAGTACTGCTCGTTCTCCTTGTCGCAGAACGTGTCCTGGTTGGTCGGGTCGATGTAGCGCAGCTGATACCACGAACTGCCCGCCCACTGTGGCATCACGTTGGTGTCGCGGCGGTACGTCTGCAGTCCGTCCCCGAGGTCGAGTTCGACATTGACCCAGTCGACAGCCTTCGCCAGCGGGGGAGAGGGCTCCGAGGAGGCGTCGTCGGGATCGAAGGACACGGGAGCGTAGTCCTCGACCTCCGGAAGTTCTACCGGCAACATGGAATCCGGCAGTGCGTGCGCATTGCCGTCGGCGTCGTACACGATCGGGAAGGGCTCACCCCAGTACCGCTGACGAGCGAACAGCCAGTCGCGCAGCTTGTACTGGATGGTGCCCTTACCGGTGCCGTCCGCCTCGAGACGCTCGGTGATGACCCTCTTGGCGTCGGCGACGGTCATTCCGTTCAGGAAGTCCGAATTCACGATGGTGCCGTCGCCGGTGTACGCGTCCTTCGTGAGATCGCCACCGGAGATCACCTCGACGATGTCGAGACCGAACTCGGTCGCGAACTCGTAGTCACGATGATCATGGCCGGGGACCGCCATGATGGCGCCCGTGCCGTACCCGGTGAGGACGTAGTCGGCGATGAACACCGGCAGCTCGCGCCCGTTGACGGGGTTCACCGCGTAGGTGCCGAGGAAGACACCCGTCTTCTCCTTGTATTCCTGACGCTCGAGATCCGACTTGGCCGCAATCGACTTCCGGTACGCCGCAACGGCTTCGGCCGGGTTGGCCGCACCGCCGGTCCATCGCGGATCGACGCCCTCGGGCCACTCGGCGGCGACGAGCTCGTCGACGAGGTCGTGCTCCGGCGCCAAAGTCACATAGGTGGCGCCGAACAGCGTGTCCGGACGAGTCGTGAACACCTCGATCTCGTGACTGTCGGCCTGGAATCGCACCTGCGCACCGTGCGAGCGCCCGATCCAGTTGCGCTGCATGGCCTTGACCTTCTCGGGCCAATCCAGGTACTCGAGGTCGTCGACAAGGCGGTCGGCGTAGGCAGTGATCCGCATCATCCACTGCTGCAGGTGCTTCCGGAACACGGGGAAGTTGCCGCGGTCGCTGCGGCCGTCCGCTGTCACCTCCTCGTTGGCCAGGACAGTGCCCAGACCCGGGCACCAGTTGACCATCGAATCCGAGTGGTACACCAGCCGGTAGGAGTCGAGCACGGCTTCCTTCTCGGAGACCGACAACGACTGCCAGTCCCGCCCGTCCTCCACGGTGCGCTCACCCGAGGCGAACTCCGCCTCGAGCTCGGAAATGCGCCGGGCCTTCCCAGCCTTCTTGTCGAACCAGGCGTCATGGATCTGCAGGAAGATCCACTGCGTCCAGTGGTAGAAGTCGACGTCGGTGGTCGCGAACGTGCGCCGCTCGTCGTGCCCGAGGCCGAGACGCCGGAGCTGGCGCTTCATGTTGATGATGTTCGCCTCGGTGGTGGCCCGCGGATGCGTTCCCGTCTGCACCGCGTACTGCTCCGCCGGCAGACCGAACGCGTCGTACCCGAGCGTGTGCAGCACGTTGTGGCCCTGCATCCGGTGATAGCGGGCGAACACGTCGGTGGCGATGTAGCCGAGTGGGTGCCCCACGTGCAGACCCGTCCCCGACGGGTACGGGAACATGTCCTGCACGAACAGCTTGTCGGCGGGAACCGGGCCTGCCAGCGGGCCGACCGGGTTGGGCGCGTCGAAGGTGCCCTCCGCGCTCCATCGATCCTGCCAGCGCTGCTCGATCTGGCCGGCGAGTTCCGCGGTGTAGCGGTGCTGCGGGGTCGCGTCGGACGGGTTGGCGGGCTGCGCGTGCTCGGTCACTGTGGTCGCTATCTACTTGGCTGACATTCGTGGATGGAGAGGAATACCGTCAACCAGGGTAGAGCCTCACCCCACCCGGACTCACCTGCGCATCCGGGTGCGCCGTATCCTGGTGTCGTGTTGATTGCCTCCGTCGTGCTGTTCGTCCTCGCCGTCGCCGTTGCCGGCGTCGCCCTGGCCGGCCTCACCGAACGTCTGCCGCGCAACCGGTGGGCGGGTGTCCGGACCGCCGAGACACTGCGCGACGACGACGCCTTCACCCTGGCGAACAAGGTCGCGGGCCCCACGCTTCTCGCCGCGGCCGGGCTGCTGATCATCGGTGGTGTCGCCGGAATTCTGGTCGGTGGAGTCATCGGGATCGGCGCCCTCCTGGTCAGCGTCGTCGCTGCTGCGCTCACAGCGGGTACGGGCGGATCACTCGGTGCCCGGGCGGCGGCAGCCGTGCCCGCCGCCGATACCGGTGCCTGTGGCAACTCCTGTGGAGCCTGCTCGCTGAAGGACGCCTGCCAGCCGTCCTGATCGGCGGCAGACGGCCCACCCGGTGCCCAGTTCGAAAATCGTCGACCCCGCTGGAGCCGTCTTCGGTGTGATCCTGCCCGTGGTAGCCGCGTTGTCCGGCGTGCTCCTGACGAAGCTGTGGGAACCCCGGCTGCCCGCGGAAATCGCCACGCATTGGACCACCACCTCGGCGGACGGTTTTTCCACCCCGATGTCCAGTGCCTGGACGTTCGCTCTCGTGACGGTCCTCTTCGGCGGTGGCTGCGCGGCCGTTGCCGCCCTCGCGCCGGCCTTGCTCATGATGCGCCGCACCATGCTCGTCGTCGGGTTGTCTGTGGTCGGGATGGTCAGCACCGTGCACGTGGTGATACTCGCCGTCCAACTCGATGTCACCCATCCGGCCGATACCGAGCTTCCGCTGTGGTCCCTCGGCGCCGGGACCGTACTCGGCGCCGGTGTCGGAATGATCGGCGCGGCGTGTCTGCGGGACTACCGGCGCCGGGTCTCGGCCACACATCGACCCGACGTCACACTGCCCCGGGCCGCCGCACCCGCCGCAGTGGCCGCATCCGTGGGTTTCGGGACAGCGGGGTCCGGAATCCTGCTTCTTCTGCTCGGCGTCGTCCCCGCCCTCGTCGTCTGCCGCATTTCCGGCGGCTGGTGGCCGCTCGCCGTGTTCGTTCCCGTCGGGCTGTTGATCGTCAGCCTCCTGCGCTTCCGTGTCATCGTGGACGAGGACGGCATCCGGGTGATCAACATGGGCATGACCGCCCTCGACTACGGCATCGACGAGATCGAGGGTGCGCGCGTCGACGTAGTCAAGCCCTTCGACGACTTCGGTGGGTGGGGGTTGAAAGTGAAGGGGCCGCGGAACTACGGCGTCGTCACCCGCACCGGGCCCGCGGTGATCGTCACCACCGCGTGCGGTGACCGATTGACCGTCACCACCGCGGAAGCCGAGGACATGGCCGGGGTCCTCAACGCATTCGCCGACCGACGGCGGGAGTGAGCGCCCGGGTCGACAGTCGCCATCGACCGGTTGCAGGGTGACGGCACACGCGCGATCGCGAGGAGTCGCCCAGTACTGTGGCCTCAGGAAGTGAATGCTGATGCCTGAACCGCTTCGCCAGTGCGAGTTCCGCTTCTACGAGGAGCTGAACGACTTCCTCGCGCCGGAGTCGCGGAAGCGCACATTCGCGCATTACTTCATCGGCACACCCTCGGTGAAGGACCGCATCGAAGCGCTGGGCGTGCCGCACACCGAAGTTGACCTCGTGCTCGTCGACCAGATCTCGGTCGACTTCGCGCACCGCCTCGTCGGGGGCGAACGGGTCACGGTGTATCCCGTGTTCGAACGCGTCGACATCACGGGTCTCACTCGACTGCGACCGCGACCGTTACGCGAATCCTCGTTCGTCCTCGACGTGCATCTCGGCCGGCTCGCCGGCTATCTCCGGTTACTCGGCTTCGACACCCGGTACCGCAACGACTTCGCCGACACCGAACTGGTCGAGATTTCGGTGTCCGAGCACCGGATCGTCCTCACCCGCGACACCGGCCTCCTCAAGCGTGCGGCAGTGACTCACGGCGCCTTCCTGCACGAGACCGATCCACGCCGCCAGCTACGGGAAGTACTGGACCGCTTCGACCTCCACACACGGATCGCGCCGTTCACCCGATGCGCGGGGTGCAATGGGACCTTGACCACGGTGTCCTGGGACGAGGCACGCCATGAGGTGCCGCCCGGAGTGGCGGAACGGGAGCGCGACTTCAGTCGGTGCCGGAACTGCGGCCACCTCTACTGGCCGGGCAGCCACCTTTCCCGGTTACGCCGTCGCCTGCACGAGGTGGGCGTGGATCTGGGGCCGATCCCTCAGGAGGCGTGACGCAGTTCGGCAGTGAACTCCGCGGTGCAGAAGCATCCGTCGCCGAGTTCCTCGCAGTCGATGATCAGGGTATGGCGAACCTCGGACAGCTCGACGCACGACTCGTCGGTGCACTCGATGCCGCGCCGGCTGTGCACGATCAACGTTCCGTGGCAGTGGTCGAGTGCCGTCTCGCAACGTCCGCATGGTCTGTTCACGTCTGCTGCCTCCTTACTTCGTCCTGCTCTGTTGATACCACCCGTCTCCGACAGACCCCGGGACGTGCTCGAGGGTGTGTCGGCTCAGTTGCGCTCGACGTCGATCGGGTGAGTGGCCAACAGGGCGAGAGGAAGAGGCTGACGTCGCAGGACCTGGGCCCAGACGTCGATGCGGGCCGGCGCCACGACGTCCGACGGCAGCGCGGACACCACCATCCAGTCGTCACGCTGCAGCTCCGAGTCGAGCTGCCCGAACGTCCAGCCCGAGTAACCGGCGAAGATGCGGACACCTTCCACCAGGGGTGCGATGACCTCGGGGTCGGAGTCGAGATCGACCATCACGACGCGGCCGTGCACCCGGCGCAGTCCCGCGACCCCGTCGATGAGCGCACCGGTCCGCAGGGTGGCCAGGCACAGCGCGGCGTCCCGCTTGACGGGACCACCGACATAGAGTGCGGCGGGGCGGGCGGCGAGCGGTGCCCACTGTGGCAGCACCTCCTGCACCGCGGTCTCGCTGGGGCGGTTGATGACCACGCCGAGGCTCCCGGCCTCATTGTGTTCGATCACATAAATCACGGTGCGACGGAATGCGGGCTCGACCAGATCGGTGGACGAGACCAACAAGCTCCCCGGGCGGACCACCGGTTCCGTCGACGCCATTCGATCCTCGGGTTCTTCTGCGTGCGCCACCCGAACATCATCCCACCGCGGCGAGAGTGATGTGTCCCAGGACGCGAGCTGCGTCCGGTTCGCACGAATTCAGGCGGGCGGGAGCCCGGCAGTGTCGGCGAGCACGGCGAGATGGTGTTCGAACAGGGCAGCCGGATCGGTGAACGTATCCGCCCCGTACTGACCGAAGACCTCGAAGTTCACCGCACCGAACAGGCTGGACCACACCAGGACCCCGCGGGCGAGCAGGTGATCGGGAGTGGTAAGGACGAGCTCCGCGCGAATCCGGTCGAGATCGGCGGCAAGACCGGCGTCGAGGGGGGCGGACGCGTCGGCGTCGAGAAGGCCCGAGCGGTAGGCACCGTCGAAGATGCGGACCAGCGCGTAGATGACCCGGGTTCCGGGCGTCGTGGTCTGTTCGCCAGGGGCGTCGTAACCGGGAACCGGGCTGCCGAACAGTAGTCCGTAGCGCGCCGGCTCACGCAGAGCCCACGCCCGTACCGCGCGGCCCAGGGCCAGGAACTGCTGTCGCGGATGTTGCGCGGACGCGACTGCGGCGTCCACCTCGTCCCCGAGCTCGTTGTATCCGTCGACGACGAGCAGGGTCAGCAGTTCGTCGCGGCTCTTCACGTACCGATACACGGCGGACGAGACCACTCCGAGGTCCCGGGCCACCGCTCGCAACGACAGTGCCGCGGCGCCGACGGCGGCCAGCTGTTCGCGGCCTATTCGGGTGATGTCCTGCAACGTCTGCTCTCGGGCACGTTCCCGTGGTGTTGCCGGCATGGGTTCAGGGTGCCGATCGGAGAGAGCGGTGTCAACAAACGAGAGCAGTGCTCTTGACTTTGCGCTCATACGGGCGCACTCTTCGAACAGAGAGCAGTGCTCTCCCTACTGGACACCACACACATCGGGAGCAGAAATGTCGAACATCGAAATCGTCACCGGCGCGGGACCCGTCGGCGCGACAGTGGCACAGCAGCTCGCAGAACAGGGGCGACGCGTCCGCCTGCTCACCCGCTCCGGAAGCGGTCCGGAACACCCGCTGATCGAGCGAAGGGCGGTCGACGTATCCGACCCCTCGGCCGTGCATGCAGCTTTCGAGGGGGCCGCCGCCGTCTACCACTGCATTCACGCCGCCTATACCGCCGAGGCGTGGGAGCGCACCCTCCCCGCGGCGGAGCACACCGTTCTGGAGGCGGCGGGAGAGGTCGGCGCGGTGGTCGTGTTTCCGGAAAGCCTCTACTCCTACGACACCGAACAGCAGCCCATGACCGAAACCACGCCGCGCACCGCCACGACGGGAAAGCGCGGAATCCGTGCCCGGCTGCTCGACGCTCGCGCCGCCTCCTCGACCCCCACCGTCAGTGTCGTCGCCTCCGACTTCTTCGGTCCGCAGGTGCTCAGCGCCCACGCCGGCGAGCGCATGGTCCCGGTTGTGCTCGCCGGCAAGACGATGCGCGTCCTGGGCTCTGCCGACACGCCCCACTCCTTCACCTTCGTCCCCGACCTCGCGGCGGCGATGATCGTCGCAGCACACGACCGCGACCTGTGGAACTCCGTGTTGCACGCGCCGACGGCCCCCGCGGTGACCCAGCGGCAGATGGTCCAGGCTTACGCCGACGCAGCGGGGGTGCCGGCACCGAAGGTGAGCGCTCTCCCGGGATGGGTTCTCCGGACGGCAGGCCGCCTCCACGAGGGGTCCCGCGAGCTGGCGGAGATGATGTACCAGTTCGAGAACCCGTTCGTCATGGATTCGAGTGCCAGCGAGCAGCGCCTCGGGCTGAAGCCGACGCCACTGCCTGAGGCCGCAGAGCAGACCGTCCAGTGGTGGCGGGAGAGGTCCCTCGCACAGGCCGGATAAGGTCCCGTGAATGGCGGAACAGCTCGGCAACCCGCGAGGACGACGGGAGGCGTGGCGTCGTACCGCGCACACCCTGCGCCGGTCGCCCGGGCTGGCCCGGCTTGCGACCGTGCGATTTGCCAGCCAGTTCGGCGACGGAATGTTTCAGGCAGCGCTGGGTGGCGCCATCTTGTTCAATCCCGAGCGCGAGACCGACCCGCTGGCGATCGCCGCCGGCTTCGCGGTATTGCTGCTTCCCTACTCGGTGATCGGACCCTACGCGGGGGCACTCCTCGACCGCTGGGATCGTCGGACGGTGCTGCTGTGGGCCAATGTCCTACGTGGAGTACTGATTCTGGTGACCGCCGCCCTTCTGGGGTCCGGGGCCGGAGAGTTCCCGATCCTTCTCCTCGCCCTCGCCGCCATCGGTGTCAGTAGGTTCGTACTCGCCGGCGTCTCCGCCGCGCTACCGCGCGTGGTCCACAAATCGTGGCTGGTCGCCACCAACTCCGTGCTCACCACCACCGGTTCGGTAGTGTCCGCTCTCGGAGCCACAACATCCGTCGCCGTCGTCGGTGTCGCGGGCGCAGGCGACCGCGGGTCCGGTATCGCCGTCGCCGCCGCCGCGGTCGGTTCCGTGGTCGCCGCTCTCGCGGCGTCCCGATTCCATCGTCGGCTTCTCGGCCCACACGCGGATGAACGGGCGGATTACGGAGTGGTCCGTGCCGTCGCGTCGGGACTGCGCAACGGAGCCGTGGCCGTGTGGCGGTCCCCGGGCGTCACCACCGCCATGATCGGCATCGGCACGCATCGGATCGTGTTCGGCGCCAACACGCTGATCATGGTCCTCGTGCTGCGAGACACGTCCAGGGCCGGTTCCCTACCGGGAGGACTGGCCGGGTTCGGTGTCGCGGTCGGCGCGACCGCAGCGGGGATGCTGCTCGCCGCGATCTCCACACCGTTCACCATTCCGCGAATCGGTCGCTCCCGCACCATCACCACCGCGTTGGTCCTCGCCCTTGTGGCGCAGACGACGCTCGTGGCGACCCTGACCCAGGCCTCCCTGCTGTGGGGTGCACTGGTTCTCGGATTCGCCGGGCAGTCGATCAAGCTGAGCGGCGACGCCGCCATGCAGATCGACATCAAAGACGACCGCCGCGGGCAGGTGTTCGCGCTCCAGGACACGGTGTTCAACGTGGCGTTCATCGCGTCGATCGCCGCCGCAGCCCTCGTGATCGCCCCCGACGGCCGATCACTCGGATTGGTACTGGCCGGTTCGGCCCTTTACGCCCTGGGACTCGGCGCTGCCCTACTCAACGCACGTCGCGGCCGACCCTGAGCGGTCCTGGACGCCGCTCCTATCCGGAACCGGGCAGCGGCACATTCTGCAGACGAACCTGTCCACGGGCCACCTCTTTGCCGGTGTCGGAAGCGGTGATGACCACCGACCACAACTGCTGGATACGGCCCTGCTGAATCGGTAGGGCCACCACGTCGACGCGACCTTCGGTGCGGGACCGGATGAAGTCGGTGCCGTTGTGCACACCGACCGCGAACTGGCCGCGGTCTGCCACTGCCGTGCTCGCACCGATACTCGCGGCGCTCTCGACTGCCGTCGTGTAGACGCCACCGTGCACGACCCCCCACGGCGTGTGGTGCTCGGCGGACAGATCGATGTGGCCGACGACTTTCGTGCCCGATACCTCGTCGAGTTCTAGGCCGGCAGCGGCGACGAAAGCGCTCGCCGCGGACGTGGTCAGGTCGGTCATGGTCCATTCTCCTTGTCGATCCGCACTGGGTTTGAAATCACAACTTACCCTCCCCGATCTCAGGGGCCACGTCAATGGCGCCGCCGTGGCCGAGTGCCGCCTCGGACCGCCAGAGAGAAAGTGCGCCGGCCGTCACGGCACCGGGAATCGGATCGGAAGCCACCGCGCGCACGCTCGGGTCGGACGGTTCGTCATTGCGTCGATCGGGCACTGGATCCAGATGGCGACGCAGGTCGTACGCGGGTTCGATGTGGTCGCCGGCCACCCGCACCTCGCGGTCCCACGTCCCGTTGCCGCTGGGGTCGGTGAAGTAGCGGGCTTCGTTCCCGGCGTCGTAGTCGAGCACCGAGTGGTCGGCCGCCCCGTCCCCGTTGTCGTCCCACATGGCGTCGTCGAGAAGCCCGTCGCCGTCGAAGTCGAGCCGCACCGCGTCCATTCCGCCGAGCAGACCCAGATCGAGGTCGGCTGGGGAGATCCAGGTCGCGGGGGCTTCTGCGCCGGTTCCGAACGAATACTCGAGAGGGTCCATGTAAGGATTCGACGCAGCGCGACCGCATCCGGTTCCGCTGGAAGGGAAAAACCCAGGGGCTTCGCCACACCCCGGGTGGCCTCGATCTGCGAAATCGTATGCGACCGTGAAACCGTACTGTAACCGGACTGCGACCGGGCACGCCGGGCACTGAACCCGAGAACGCTGCCACCGGGTGTTACCTTTTGCCCTGAACGTGCAGGTCGGTCCATCCTGACTCCGACCACCGATCTGGAGGGGTCCCGTGGTCGAGAAGTCCTGGTCTGTTGCCGGAGCACCGTTGTGCGTCGCCGCCGTCGTCGCGGCAACGATCGGGTTTTCGGCAGGTCCCGCTGCGGCGGAGACGAATTCGTGGTTGCCGGTGAACATCTGTGGCGAGACCGGGTTCAACCCGGCCAAGGAGCCCCCGACTCCCGGTGGTCCGCTGCTACCGCCGATACCGCCGACCATCGCCATCCCGATTCCGTACCCAGACTTCGTGCCGGTGCCGGTCCCCGGACCCACCGTCGATCAGACTCGCGTGGCACAAGATCTACCTGCCGACCCCTGCGCGGACCCGTGCCCGGACCTCACCGACGAGATCGAGGAACCCCAGCCGGAGGTCGGCTCGTCGGGATCTTCCGGGTCGAGCGCGCTGCACATTCCGAAGATCGAAATCGACCCACGCCCGGAGACCATTCCGATCCCCGTCCCCGGCGGCCCGGGTCCCGCGCCGCAGCCCGCACCCCCGGTGCAGATCAACCCGGCCGAACGGGGCTCCCTCACCGAAGCACTCGGCACCCCGGCGGTCGGTGACGTGCGCCTGGTGTCGCAGCTGACGGGCCACGGTTCGGACAATCGGACCGACAAGCGCTGGCAGGTGGACGGCACGGACCTCGGCATCATCTGGGAGACGAAGCCCGGGGAGGTGGCCATCGCCTTCGGTGACACCTTCGGTAAGGACTGGAATCCGCCCGGCGCCTTCGGGGAAGACTGGCGCAGCAACGTTCTCGGGCACAGCACGGACACCGACCTGTCCGACGGCATGACCATCGACAGCATGGTGCAGGACAGCCGCTGCCACGCCGCCGAGATCATCGACAGCCGGCACATCCCCAACTTCGAGACGACGACCATTCCCACGTCGGGGTTCACGATCGGCAACCGGCAGTTCCTGAGCTACATGTCGGTGAAACGGTGGAGTGTGGTGCCCGGCATGTGGTACACGAACTACGGCGGCATCGCGTACTCCGACGACAACGGTCAGACGTGGACCAAGGACCAGCACGCCAAGTGGCACAACATTTTCGGCGCCCGTTTCCAGGTGTCGGCCATGGTCCCCCACGGCGACTACGTGTACATGTTCGGCACTCCGAACGGGCGCATCGGCACCATCGGTCTGGCCCGGGTGCCCGTCGATCAGGTACTCAACACCACGTCGTACCAGTACTGGTCGAACGGAACATGGACGCCGGTCTCCGAACATCTCGCGACCCCGATCGTCGGTGGGGTGGCCAGCGAGCTGTCGGTTCGTTACGACACCGGCACCGGCACGTGGCTGATGAGCTACCTCGAGCCCATCGGCGGGCGGATCATCCTCCGCCAATCCTCGTCCCCACAGGGCGTTTGGTCCGGCGGAGCCACTCTCGTCGACACCACCGACTACCCGAAGGCGTACGGCGGCTTCATCCATCCGTGGTCCACCGGCAAGGACCTGTACTTCACGATGTCGGAGTGGGACAGCTACAACGTGTACCTGATGCACGCGTCCCTGCGCTGACGCACCCGTGAGTACTTGTTAACCACGGGATGTCAATAAGTACTCACGGCGTGGATTGCCACCTCGGTGGCCTTGACGACGAAGAACACGTCGAGTCCGGGCACCAGATCGAGCTCGGCGACGGATTCTGCTGTCACGTCGGCGCTCAGTTCCAGCCGGCCACGGGGAGTCACCGCCCGCACCCGCACGATGGGGCCGCGCACCTCGATTTCGGTCACGGTCACGCCGAAGACGTTGCGGGGACTGCCTTCCGGCGACCGCCGATGGACCGCCACTGAATGCGGCGCGAACACTGCGACGGCCGGAGCGGTGCCTCCCACGTCGTCGTCGGGCAGGCCGTGCATCCGGACGCCGTTCTCGGTCTCGAACCCGGACGGGGTAGCGAAGACGGCCACGAGGTTGAGTCCTGCGATCCGTGCCGCGAACGAGCTGCGCGGCCGGGAGAGCACATCGCGCACGGACCCCGACTCGACGACTCTTCCGCCGTCCACCACGATCACGCGGTCGGCCAGCGCCAGTGCGTCGAGGACGTCGTGAGTGACGACGACCGCGGTCCGATGCTCCTCGCGCAATACTTTTCGCAGCAGCACCCGCAACGCGGGAGCCGCAGCCACATCCAGTGCGGCCATCGGTTCGTCGAGCAGGAGCGCCTGAGGGTCCGCCGCCAGGGCACGTGCGACCGCGACACGTTGAGCCTGCCCACCTGACAACTGGTGTGGTCGGCGGTCGGCGAACTGCGTGGCGTCGACGGCATCCATCCAATGCCGGGCGATGGTCCGCGCTTCCCGGCGACTTCGCCCGGCGCTGCGTGGGGCGAAGGCCACGTTGGCGGCGACAGTGAGATGCGGGAACAGCAACGCCTCCTGGGCAAGTAGCGCCATTCCCCGGCGATGCGGCGGAACGGCGATCCCGGCGCCGGTGTCGGTGAGTACCCGGCCGTTCAATTCGACCCGGCCGGTGTCGGGCCGTATCAGTCCGGCGGCGACGGACAGCAGTGTCGACTTGCCGGCTCCGTTCGGGCCCAGGACGGCCAGAACCTCACCCTCCGCGACGTCGACGGCCATCTCGATGTCGCGGGCCTGTATCCGCGCATCGAGGCTCAGCCCGCTCACGGCACCGCTCTCGACGCCCAGCCGCGCGACCCCACCACGATGACCACCGCGACGATCACCAGCACCAGCGACAACGCCACTGCCGCATCGGCATCCGTTTCCCGCTGAAGATAGATCTCCAGCGGAAGGGTACGGGTGACCCCCTCGAGACTGCCGGCGAACGTCAGGGTGGCGCCGAATTCACCGAGTGCCCGCGCGAACGACAGCACGGCGCCGGACACCAATCCCGGCAGCACCAGTGGAAGGGTCACGCGGCGGAAGACCGTGGTGGGTCCGGCTCCGAGCGTGGCCGCGGCGGACTCGTACCGCCTGCCTGCAGTGCGGAGCGACCCTTCGAGACTGACCACCAGGAACGGCAATGCCACGAAGGTCTGTGCGAGCACGACCGCCGTGGTGGTGAACGCGACGGAAATTCCCGCCACTTCCAGATGCTGTCCGATGAGACCCTTCCGGCCGAACGTGTAAAGCAATGCGATTCCGCCCACGACGGGCGGGAGCACCAACGGCAGCAGCACCAGCGACCGCAGCACGGGAAGACCCCGAAAGCTACTGCGCGCCAGCACTGCCGCCATCGGTACACCGAGGAGGATGCACAGCACCGTGCTGGCGGCAGCAGTACGCAGACTCAGCTCCAGCGCGGCGAGCGAGGACTCGGAGGTGACCAACTCGACGAATCGAGGCCAGTCGACGCTTGCCAGCATCGCCGTCAACGGCAGTACGACGAACAACCCCCCGACAGCCGCCGGGACGAAGAGCCAGCGCGGCAGCCCGGAGGGAACCACCGTACGCGCCGGACGGGTCACGGCTCACCGAATCCTGCATCGGCAAGAACTGCCCGGCCGTCGGGTCCGGTGACGAACGCGACGAATTCGCGGGCCGTCTCCGGCGCGCCCGAATCGGCAAGAGCGACTATGGGATAGGTGTTCACAGCCTGTGCGGCCTCGGGTACGGCCACCGCCGTCACAGCGTCACCGGCTCCGGTCGCGTCCGTGACGTACACCAGCCCGGCGTCCGCCTGCCCGGCAATCACCTTGTTCAGGACATCCGTCACCGACGACTCTTCACTGACCGGTGCGAGATCGACTCCCGTCGACGACTCGACCCTCTGCGTCGCGGAGCCGCACGGCACCTGCGGCGCGCAGGTGACCACCAATGTTCCCGGACGGGCCAGGTCGGCGAATGTGGTAATCCCTTCAGGGTTTCCGGGTGCGGTGACGATGGTCAGGGTGTTCGTGGCGAAGTCGACAGGACTGCCCGCAGTGAGTCCCGCATCGACCACCTTGGCCATGTTGCGCTGGTCCGCGGACGCGAATACGTCGGCGCGAGCACCCTGATCCAGCTGGGCTGCCAGATCGGAAGAACCGGCGAAGCTGAACTCCACCCGAGATCCCGGATGCTGCGCCTCGAATCTTTCCGCGAGTTCGGTGAAGGTGGACTTCAGGGACGCTGCCGCGAACACCGTGATCCGTTCACCCGAGTCGGTGTCGTCGGAGCCGCACCCGGACAGAGTCCCGAGGATGAGCACGGCCAGGGCGATGACGGCGGCTGCTCGGCCCGAGTTCTGTTTCATGAGGTCTCGACGGGGGTTTCGACAATGACCGTGGTGGACTTCACGACGGCCACCGCGATCTTCCCGGGTTCGAGCCCGAGGTCGCGCACCGCTTCACTGCTCATCAGGGACACCACCCGGAACGGCCCGCATTGCAGCTCCACCTGCGACATCACCGTGTCGGAGACGATGCCCGTCACGATCCCAGTGAACCGATTCCGCGCCGAGGAACCCGATCCGAGGAGGTCCGGCGACGCGGCCGCGTGGGCGCGGGCGAATTCGGCGAGCGCCGCGCCGTCGACGGCCATGCGCCCGGAGTCGTCCTTCTGGGCGAGGAGGCTGCCGTTGTCGATCCACCGCCGGACGGTGTCGTCGCTGACGCCGAGCAGTTCGGCCGCCTGCCGGATACGTATGCGCGTCATCTAGGCACTACTCCGCAGATGCGTCATGAAGATGATCGTATGCGCGCGTTTGCGGAATGATCAAGCGATGAGACCCGCAGAAGCGGATCAGTACACGTCGCGCACGTACCGTTTGTCAGTGGACAACTGCTTCATGTACAGCTCGGTGTCCTCTTCGTCGAGCCTGCCGTGCGTGCGGACCACTTCGCGGATCGTCTCGTCCACGTCCTTCGCCATCCGGCTGGCATCCCCGCACACGTAGAGGTACGCGCCCTCCTGCATCCAGTTCCACAACTTCGCTCCGTGTTCGCGGATGCGGTCCTGCACGTAAATCTTCTGCCGCTGGTCACGGGAGAATGCTGCATCGAGATGGGTGAGAAATCCGTCGCGGTGCATAGCTTCCATCTCCTCGCGGTAGTAGAAGTCCGTCGCTTCGTGCTGCTCACCGAAGAACATCCAGTTCTTGCCGGTGTGCCCGAGTTCCCGCCGCTCGTGCAGGAAACCGCGGAACGGGGCGATTCCCGTGCCGGGACCCACCATGATCATGGGCGCATCCGCCGACGCCGGCGGTCGGAAATGCGCCGACTTCTGCACGAAGATCGGCACATCGGCCTCGTCGCAGTGATCCGCGAGGAACGTGGAGCAGACGCCGGACCGGTCCTTGCCCTCGTGGTTGTACCGCACAGCCGACACGGTCAGCTGCACCTCGCCGGGATCGATCTTCGGGCTGGACGAAATGGAATACAGTCGCGGCTGGAGCCGCTTGAGAACGCCGAGCCACTCCTCGACCTCGGCGTGAACGCCGTACTGCCCGAGCACGTCCATCGACTGCCGGCCCCACAACCACTGCTGGAGGGCAATCTTGTTCTGCGGTCGCATCAATCGGGCCAGCTCGGTGTCCTGCGTACGACTCTGGACGAACCGGAGCAGCTCGGGCGTCACCTTGGTGATCTCGAATTTGGTCCGCAACGCCTCGTGCAGCGCCATCTCCGGCAGGTCGGCCACGGTCACCGGGACATCGGGCTTCAGCCCCGTCACCTTCAGCCACTCGTCGACGACGGCGTCGCTGTTGGTGGGCCAGACGCCCAGCGCGTCACCCGCCTCGTAGACGAACTCCGGATCACTCACCTCGAACCCGAACTGTCGCACGTCCTTCGACGATCCCGCCGCGCTGAGGCGCACGTTCTTCGTGAGGCGGGTGACGAACGGTGACTTACGCGTGAAGGCCGCTGCCTTCTTCGGGGCGGGTGCGGGCGCGACGGAAACCACCGCCGCTCCATCGACGGCCTCCCGGTCGCGAACCAGCTTCTGCACCTGCTCCAGCCACTCGCGTGCTTGATCCTCGTAGTCGGGTTCACAGTCGACGCGGGCGGTGAGACGCTTGGCCTGCAACTGCTCGAGCCGAGCATCGAGCCGCTTACCGTGGCCGCAGAAGTCGTCGTAGCTGGAGTCTCCGAAAGCCAATACCGCATATCGGGTTTCGGTCAGTGTGGGTGCCTCGTCACTGCTGAGGGCCGACCAGAAACTGCTGCCGTTGTCGGGCGCGTCTCCGTCACCGAACGTGCTGGTGATGATGAGGAGGTCACGGACGCCGCGCAGGCTTCCGACGTCGTAGTCGTCCATGCTGATCAGGTGTGTTCCGTGGCCGGCCGCCTGCAGTTGCGCGGCACATTCGGCGGCGAACTCCTCGGCGTTGCCGGTCTGCGAGGCCCACACCACCACGACAGGATGCTGGACCGATTCAGTACCTGAGGCGCTGCCATTCTGCGCGCCGACCCCGGATGTGTCGCCCGAACGGGAGAACAGACCGGCGAGCATCCCGTCGAGCCACACCCGCTTGGAACCCGAGATCGGGGCGTCCCGGGGAAGGACCGGCACGCCGCGGACCTCGGTGGACCGCAGTCCCGACAACAGCCCCGAAAGATATGTGCGTTCGTGTTCGTCGAACGTCGGGGGAGCCGAATCATCCAGTCCGAGAAGCTGGGTCAGTTCATCGGCTGGGCTCGCGAGCTGCAGCTGGGATCCGCCGGTCTCCGGAACCGCCGGTTGCGACACCGGTGCCACGCGAGTCAGTGACACCGCGCAGGCCTTGAACTCCGGCTGGAACGACATCGGGTCGACGGCATCGTTGGTGACGGCGTTGATGCTGAGGTACTCGCCAAACGAGTCGTTCCAGTGGAAAGGCGCGAAACAACCACCGGGAAGCACCCGGTCACTGACGACCGCGGGAAGCACCGCGCGGCCACGCCTCGACGCCACCTCGACCTTGTCACCGTCTGATATCGACAGCCGCTGCGCATCCGCCGGGTTGATCTCGACGAAGGGTCCCGAGTTCAGCTTGTTGAGCTTGGCCACCTTGCCCGTCTTCGTCATGGTGTGCCATTGGTGCTGCAGCCGACCCGTATTGAGGACGAACGGGTAGTCGTCGTCCGGCAGCTCGGCCGGCAGCATGTGCGGTCGCGGGAAGAATGCCGCCTTTCCGCTCGGGGTGGCGAAGGCGAGCCGGGGGAGCGAGCCGTCGGGAGCCGACAGCAGCCTCTGACTCACCCCGTCATTGACGTAACGGATGGGGTTGCGGTCGGTGCGGTCACCGGGCGGGCTCGGCCATTGCACCGGCGTATGACGGAGCCGCTCGTAGGTGATGCCGCGAAGGTCGTAACCCGTCTTCGGGTTCCACGTGCGCTTGATCTCTTCGAACACGTCCTCGGACGTCTCGTAGGTGAAGGCGTCCGCATACCCCATCTCGCAGGCCACCCGCGCGATGATCTTCCAGTCGGGCAACGCCTGACCCACCGGGTCGACGGCCTGTTGCAGCAACGTCAGGTTGCGCTCGGAATTGATCATCACCGAGTCCGACTCGGCCCACAGCGCGCCCGGCAGCAGGATGTCGGCGTAACCGTTGGTCTCGGTGTCGAGGAACACGTCCTGAGTGATCACGAGCTCGGCTGCCTCGAGTCCCTCGATGACCGTCCGCCGATTCGACACGGTGGCGACAGGGTTGGTGCAAATGATCCAGCAGGCCTTGATTCGTCCGGCGACCATCTGCTCGAACATGTCGACGGTGCCCGTGCCGACCTCGGTGCGGATGGTGCCCTCGGGCAGGTCCCACAGGTCCTCGACGAACGTGCGGTCGTCGGCCGCGAGGATCGACCGCTGACCGGGCAGGCCCGGGCCCATGTATCCCATTTCGCGGCCACCCATGGCATTGGGCTGACCGGTGAGGGAGAAGGGTCCGCTACCGGGACGGCAGATCGCGCCGGTGGCGAGGTGGAGGTTGCAGATCGCGTTGGTGTTCCAGGTGCCGTGGGTGCTCTGGTTGAGGCCCATCGTCCAGCACGTCATCCACTCGGCGGCCTCGCCGATCCACTGGGCGGCCTGTCGGATGTCGGTTTCGGGGATGCCGGTGATGTCCGCGACCTTGTCGGGCGTGTACTCCTCGAGGAACTCCGGCATCACCTCCCAGCCCTCGGTGAACTCGGCGATGAACGCGGGGTCGGTGTGCCCGTTCTTCACGAGCAGGTGCAGGAGGCCGTTCAGGAGTGCGAGGTCGGTGCCGGGCGTGATCTGCAGAAAGAGATCCGCCTTGTCGGCCGTCGCGTTGCGCCGCGGGTCCACCACGATCAGCTTCGCGCCTGCCTTCACGCGCTCGAGGAGACGCAGGAACAGGATGGGGTGACAGTCCGCCATGTTCGCGCCGATCACGAAGAACACGTCGGCCTTGTCGAAGTCCTGGTACGACCCGGGGGGGCCGTCGGCGCCCAACGACTGTTTGTACCCGGTGGCGGCACTGGCCATACAGAGGCGCGAGTTGGACTCGATCTGGTTGGTGCCGACGAACCCCTTGGCCAGCTTGGTCACGAGGTACTGCGCTTCGATGGACATCTGGCCGGAGACGTAGAAGGCGACCGCGTCCGGACCGTGCCGGTCGATCTGCTCCTTCAGGCGGCGTGCCGTCTCGCTGATTGCGGCGTCGACGTGCACAGCCGTCGGTGCCTCGCCGCGCTCGTCGCGAAGGTAGCCGGTCTCCATCCGGCCACCGGCCACCAGCATCTCGGCGCTCGTCGCGCCCTTGGTGCACAACCGGCCGAAATTGGTGGGATGCTCCTTGTCGCCGGACGCCTTCAGAACGCGGCGCGCACCCGTCTCCGGGTTCGTTTCGACTTCGAGGACCATGCCGCAGCCGACACCGCAGTACGAGCAGGCGGTCTTCACTGTGGAAGTACCGGCTTTCTGCTGCTGCATCGACTGCTCCTTCACCTGCACGGCCGCGACATGTCCACCTGGTTCTCGGCCCCTATCAAGAGTGCCGATTGGTGTGTTTCGTCGGGATTAACCCCCGTGAGCGTTCGATGACGTCTGTCGCACCCGAGAAGCACCGGGATGGTGAGTCGAGGGAGGTATGGCAGCAATACGTGTGACGGGTGTCACCGCAGGTGAGCCGGTCGGGTAAGCAATTCTCACCCGTCGCCGCGGGTCAGCCCTGCTGCGATGCCCACCACGACAGCAGTTCGGCCTCCGCTTCGTCGCGGGTGAGGGGACCACGATCGAGTCGCAGCTCCTTCAGGTACTGCCACGCCTTCCCCACCTCCGGACCCGCAGGGATGCCCAGCAGTTCCATGATCGCGTTGCCGTCGAGGTCGGGGCGCACCCGGGCGAGATCCTCCTGCTCCGCGAGCCTCGCGATCCGCTCCTCGATGTCGTCGTAGGTGGCCTGCAACGCCGCCGCCCGCCGCTTGTTACGCGTGGTGCAGTCGGCGCGGACCAGCTTGTGCAACCGCGGCAGCAGCGGTCCGGCGTCGGTGACATAGCGACGTACCGCCGAATCCGTCCACTGACCCTTGCCGTAGCCGTGAAAACGCAGATGAAGGAACACCAGCTGAGAGACGTCGTCCACCATCTGCTTGGAGTACTTGAGGGCGCGCATCCGCTTACGCACCAACTTGGCCCCCACCACCTCGTGGTGGTGGAAGCTCACGCCGCCGCCCGGCTCGTTGCGCTTGGTGTCCGGCTTACCGATGTCGTGCAGCAGCGCAGCCCACCGCAACACGAGGTCGGGGTCGCCGTCCTCGAGGTCGATGGCCTGCGCGAGCACGGTCAGCGAATGCCAGTACACATCCTTGTGCTGATGATGTTCGTCGATCTCGAGCTTCATCTGCGGCACCTCGGGCAGCACGTGGTCGGCCAGCCCGGTCTCACACATCACGTTGATGCCGTCGTTGGGGAACTCGCCCAGAATCAGCTTGTCCAGTTCGGCGCGCACCCGTTCGGCCGTGATGCGTTCGATCTGCGGTGCCATGTCCGTGATCGCCCGGTGCACGCGCTCGTGGAGGGTGAAACCCAGCTGCGACACGAAGCGGGCGGCCCGCAGCATGCGCAGCGGGTCGTCGTCGAAGGAATTCTCGGGAGCCGACGGGGTGTCCAGCACACCGGCCAGAAGAGCATCCATGCCGCCGAGCGGATCGACGAAGTCCTGCGAACCGTCCGCACCGATCTTCACCGCCATCGCATTGACCGTGAAGTCACGCCGCACCAAGTCGTCCTCGAGCTTCGACCCGAACGAGACGACGGGGTTGCGCGACACCCGGTCGTACGCATCGGCACGGTAGGTGGTGATCTCGACCTGCTGCCCCGCCTTCGCGGCGCTGATCGTCCCGAAGTCGATACCTGTGTCCCACTGGTTGTCGGCCCAGCCCGACAGCAATTTCTGCACCTGCTCGGGCCGGGCATCGGTGGTGAAGTCGAGGTCGGTGCCGAGGCGTCCGAGAATCGCGTCCCGGACACTCCCGCCCACCAGGTACAGCTCGTGGCCCGCCGCAGCGAACCTCTCTCCGAGCGGCGTCAGGACTTCGGACAGCTCGCGCAGCGTCACCGCGGCGCCGGCAAGCAGTCGCGTACGGCGCTCGTCGTCGAGAGAAGGGACAGTCACGTCCAGGAAGCTTACCGAGGTGCGCAAATAGCGGGATATGCATGCGAGGGCGTCACCTCGAAGTTTCGATCACCACAGGACCGTCACGAAGCGTCTCGGTTGGGTGCGGCAATCAAGGAGAGGCCAGGAAGGCAACTACTATCGATGGGGTGTCTGCTGCCGAACGTGCGAATAGGAGTCGCCGCAACTCGCGGCGGCGCGGCGCCGTCGGCAAACCCGCGAAACCCCACATGAGGACGGTTCGGGAAACCTCGGCGGGTGGTCTGGTGGTCAACGGTCTCGGTGGACCCAGGGAGAACCTGTGCGCGGCGCTCATCGGGCGGACCGATCGGCGCGGCCGTCTGCTGTGGTCGCTGCCCAAGGGGCACATCGAGCAAGGGGAGACGGCCGAGCAGACCGCCATGCGTGAGGTCGAAGAGGAGACGGGCATACAGGGCACGGTCCTGGCTTCACTGGGCAGCATCGACTACTGGTTCGTCACGGAGGGCAGGCGTGTCCACAAGACGGTGCATCATTATCTGCTCCGTTTCCTCGGCGGGGAACTGTCCGACGAAGACGTGGAAGTCACCGAGGTAGCGTGGGTGCCGCTCGCCGAGCTGGGGTCACGCCTGGCCTACGCAGACGAACGGAAACTCGCAGAAATCGCCGGTGAATTGATCTCCAAGATGACAACCACTCTGCCCGACCCCGATCTGAAGCTTCAGAAGGGGCACGACGCCGGATGAGGATGGCTTTTCGCCGGATCGGGGCAGCGGCATCGACCGCACTCGTGGTTGCTCTCGCTCCCATCGGCACCGGAGTGGCTGTTGCCCAGGATCCCGTTCCGCCGGTGAGCGCCGGGAGCCAGACCGTCGACGAGGATCCGGAGTTTCTCGAGCTGCACATCGACAAGGTCACCCCCAACACGGTCACCACCACCAGCGATCCCTTCGTCACGGTGTCGGGATCGGTGAAGAACATCGGCGACCGCACGGTCAGCGACGTCAGCGTGCGTCTGCAGCGGGCCCCCGCCGTCGCGAGCAGCGATGCCCTTCGGACCTCCCTCACACTCGATCAGTCACGGTTCGACACGGTCGGCATGTTCGACACGGTCGCCGAGAGCCTCGACGAAGGCCAGAGCAAGCAGTTCACGTTGTCCCTGCCACTGCGGTCGGACACCGATCCCGCACTCGACATCACCGAACCCGGCGTCTACCCCATGCTGGTCAACGTCAACGGGACCCCCGAGTACGGTGGCGCCGCGCGCCTGGACGATGCCCGCTTCCTACTCCCTGTATTCGGGGTGCCCGGTACGCCGGCGATTCCACCCGACATTTCCAGCCCCGTCGCCGTCACCATGTTGTGGCCGCTCGCCGACCGGCCGCGACTCGCCGCCGGAGTGCCGGGCTCGGTCACCGACCCGGTTCGTCTCGTCGACGACGAGCTCGCGACCTCCCTTGCCGACGGCGGACGCCTTCACGAGTTGCTGGCGTCCGCGGAGTTCGCCACCGGTGAAGCGGTGGATCGCGATCATGCACTTCGCGACAGCATGTGTCTGGCCGTCGACCCCGACCTGCTGATCACGGTCGAGAACATGACCCGCGATTATCTAGTGGTGGACGATCCGTCCGACCCCACCGGGCCTGCGCACGCGGGTACCGGCCGGGAGGCCGCCGCGGACTGGCTCGAGCGAGCCCGGTCGCTCGCCGCATCGATGTGCACCACGTCGGTGCCGTTCGCCCAGGCCGATCTGTCCGCGATCAGTGCCGTGGGGAACACCGAGCTCACCGCCGCCGCTCTCGAGGCTCCCGCCGACATCGTCGACAACATCCTCGGGGTCACCTCGCTGCGAAACTTCGTGTGGAGCGACGCCGGAGTCCTCGACGACGACACTGCACAGCTGTTACGCCGGGACCAGCCCACCACCACCCTGCTCGCCGCCAACGCCATCGACACCGACGCACCGAGGGACAGCGCCCACGTCATCGAGGCCAGTCCGGCGCAGTCGCCGTTACCCGGGAACGGTGAGACCACCCCCGCGGCCACCGGGACGTCCGCGCCCACCGGCAGCCTCGATGCGCTGCTGTTCGATCCTGCGGTGGGCGCTGCCCTGGCCGCGACCGGCACCACGCCGCAGACTCCCTCGTACACCCCCGCGCGGGCCCGGTTCGACCTCACCGACGACTCGCAGGCAGCCCGTTTGCAGGACGCCCTCGGTGCCGTGTCCTGGTCTGCACTCGAACCGGCCGTCGCCCGCAGCGCCGGGACACCGCGCTCCCTCATGGTGGTCCCGCCCCAACTGTGGACCGCCGGCGAGGACGACGCCGAGACGATTCTGTCGACGGTGTCGTCGATGATCCGGACCGGTCTCGCCACCCCCCGGCCACTTCCCGCACTGCTGGGTCGCCAGCCCGGATCACCGGAGCTGTCGTCACTGGATTACCCGGACCAGGCCACCGAGGACGGGGTTCCCGCCCACCACCGCGACGCCGTCGCCGATCAGATACCCCGCATCGAGACACTGGACACGGCGCTGATCGACGACCCGCAGGCCACGCTGACCCCGGAGCGATTTACCGCACCGCTGCGCGAAGACTTGCTGCGTTCGATGAGTCTCGCCCATCGCCGTGACGAAAAGCACGACTCGGCGAGCGAGGCATCCGACCTGCGCACCGAGCAGGTGGCCGACACTATGAACGACCTGTTCGGAGCCGTCACCGTCGTGTCCCCTGGCGGTGTCTACACCCTGGCGTCGGAACAGAGCCCCCTTTTGCTCGTCGCCCGGAACGACCTGCCCGTGGGCATCACTGTCCAGCTGCAGGTAGCCGCGCCGTCGGGGATGACCATTACCGACATCGGGCCGACGCCACTGCCGCCGCGGGGCAGCCGGACGCTGACCGTGCCCACCGAGGCCAACGACTCCCGCAAGCTCGTCGTCACATTCTCGCTGACCACGGCCGATGGGCAGCAACTCGGTGAGCCGACCAGCGTGACGGTACGGTCCAACGCGTACGGGCAGGCCTTGGCGATCCTGACAGCGTGTGCGGGCACTCTGCTGCTGTTCCTCGCCGGCCGCCGGCTGTGGCACCGATTCCGCGGCCAGCCGGATCCAGCTGACGAAGGGTACGAACGTTCATGACCGGGAACTTGCCCGACCGGGGCCAGAGGCTTCCCGATCGCTCGCATCCCCGGGTCGCACCGTGGGAACGGGACCACTGGGCACGGGAGATTCGACCGGACGAGGCACCGACGGTGCAGTTCGCGGCCATCCGGGTCGACCCCCCGCCGCCGCCGGTCCGGGACTCGGGACCGTCGACGGCACCGCAGAAACAGAGCAACTCCCGCCTCCTCGCGTCCACCGGGTCGATCGCGGTGGCGACACTCGTCAGCCGCATCACCGGATTCGCCAAGCAACTTCTGGTCCTGACGTTGCTCGGCGGCTCGGTGGCCAGCTCGTTCACCGTCGCCAGCCAGATTCCGAACATGATTTCCGAGCTGGTGCTCGGCGCGGTGCTGACCGCCATCGTCGTGCCCGTGCTGGTCCGCGCGGAACGTGAGGACCCGGACAACGGTGCCGCCTTCGTGCGCCGCCTGTTCACGGCCACCTGTGTGCTCCTCGGAACGGCAGCGTTACTCGCCACCGCGGCCGCGCCGGTGCTCACCACCCACGTGTTCCTGTCCGACGACGGCAAGGTCAACACGTCCCTCACCACAGCTCTGTCGTTTCTCCTCCTGCCGGCGATTCTGTTCTACGGGCTCTCCGCCCTGCTCACGGCGATTCTCAACACCAGGCAGGTGTTCAAACCCGGGGCCTGGGCCCCGGTGCTCAACAACGTCGTGATGCTCACCGTGCTGGTGATCTACTACGCGATGCCGGGCGAAATCACCCTCGACCCGGTGCGGATGAGCGACCCGAAACTGCTGGTCCTCGGCGTAGGCGTCACCCTCGGTGTCGTGGTGCAGGCCGCCAGCCTCGTGCCTGCGATCCGGCGCGAAGGCATCTCGTTGAAACCGCTGTGGGGCCTCGACGACCGGCTCAAGCAGTTCGGTGGGATGGCCGTCGCCATCATCCTGTACGTGCTGATCAGCCAGGCGGGCATGATCGTCGCCACCCGCATTTCGTCCCACGCGGACGCGTCGGGTCCCGCGATCTACAACAACGCGTGGCTCCTGCTGCAGCTGCCGTACGGCGTGCTCGGTGTCACCGTGCTCACGGCGATCATGCCGCGGCTCAGCCGCAATGCCGCCGCCGACGACACCCCCGCCGTCGTCGACGACCTCTCGGTGGCGACGCGTCTGACGATGATCTCGCTGGTTCCGATCATCACCTTCCTCACCTTCGCGGGACCCGAGGTGGGGCAGGCCCTGTACGGGTACGGCAACTTCGGTACGGGTGACGCGGGGCGTCTCGGCCAGGCCGTCAGTTGGTCCGCCTTCACACTCATCCCGTATTCCCTCGTCCTCATCCAGCTCCGTGTCTTCTACGCCCGTGAACGCGCCTGGACTCCCACCTGGATCGTCCTCGGCATCACTGCGGTGAAGATCGCACTCTCCGCACTCACCCCCCTCATCGCCTCGAGCGACGACCAGGTGGTGATCCTGCTGGGCGCCGCGAACGGCATCGGGTACATCACCGGTGCACTCATCGGTGGGTACCTCCTGCACCGCAGCCTCGGAAACCTCCAAATGGCCAACGTCGGGAAAACCGTGTGGGTGGTGGTGCTCGCCTCCCTCGCCGGCGCGCTCGCGATGCTCGGGGCCGAACGCCTCCTGCAATTGGACCGCCTCACCACTTTGTTCGGCGGCCCGGGTTCGATGGCCCGAGTCGCGATCAGCGGGATCTTGATGCTCGGTGTCACCTTCGTCATTCTGTGGTTCGCGAAGGTCCCCGAAATCATGTCGATCACTGTCGCCGTCGCGCGCAAGATCCGGGCACTGCGCGGTCGCGGCGGGGAACCGGAACCCGAGCCCGACCCGCTCGCCGACGCCCAAACAGAACTGATTCCCGTGGTCCGCGCCACACCGCGCGACTTCGGTGGTCGCCCGCGTGGTATCGAACGACCCGGTGGTCTCCCGTACCCTGGACACGAGCGGGTCGGATCGCCGCCCGGTACGGGTCGGAGTTGGGCATTCGAAAATGAAGGAGTGAGGGTGAGCGACGACGACGTAGCCGGCAGCAAGCGAGCCGGAGGTTCTACGGTGCAAGCGTCCGAACGGAATTCGGCTGCTTCGTCGAATGGCGTCGACGCCCCCACCACGCGAATCGAATCGGAGCCCGCAACTTCCGGCACCCCGAAGACCAAGTCGGACCAGGCGACCACCGCCGACGCCGGCTCCACGACGCCACCGGCGAACGGCACGGCTGGGCCGAACGTCGCCGGCTCTGCTGTGTCGGCCGACACTGCCGTTCCGGATAAGACTGCCGTTCCGGCCGAGACTGCCTCCTTCGATGCAGGCGGTCCCGCGCGCAAGGACCCCCGGCCGACGGGTTCAGCAGCGGGCCACGACACCAGTTTCGACACCGGCGTGATTCCGATCACTCCCGGACCCGGTCGTGATCGAGGCGCCGGCCCGCGTCCTATTCCCCGCGGCCCCAAGCTGATTCCGGGCGCCTCCGTCGCCGGTGGTCGTTACCGTCTGCTCACACCGCACGGTGGGTCCCGGGGCCTGCAGTTCTGGCAGGCCCTCGACGTCAAGCTCGACCGTGAGGTCGCTCTCACCTTCGTCGACGCCGAACAGCGTTCCACCTCGGCCGGACCCGAAGGACCGCAAGCGATCCTGTCCCGCACGCTGCGCCTGGGTCGCATCAACTCGCCCGGTCTCGCCCGGGTTCTCGACGTGGTCCGTGGCAGCTCGGGCGGCATCGTCGTCGCCGAGTGGACGCCCGGACGTTCGTTGCGGGAGATGGCCGACACCAAGCCCTCTCCGATCGGTGCCGCCAAAGCCATCCGGGCACTCGCCGCAGCAGCGGAGACGGCGCACCGGGCCGGTGGGGCACTGTCCATCGATCACCCCGACCGCATCCGGATCAGCATCAACGGCGACGCCGTCCTGGCCTTCCCGGCCACCCTCGCCGATTCCGACTCCAGTTCCGACGTACGCGGTCTGGGCGCCATGCTCTACGCGCTCATCACCGCCCGCTGGCCGCTCGGCGATCCCTCCGCACCGGCAGGCGACCCCACCCATCGGCCGGGAAGTGTCGGTGGCATGCGGCTGGCCGACCGCGACTCCAACGGCCAACCCATCGGCCCCCGGGTCATTCGCCCGGAAGTCCCCTTCGAAATCTCGGCGGTCGCGCTGCGCTCGCTGGAGCCGAACGGGGGCATCCGCACAGCCGCCACGGTTCAGCACATTCTCGACCAGGCGTCGGTCATCAACGAGAAAACCGAACTGATCCCCGCCCTGCGGCTCGGACAGCGCACGCCCGGCATATCCGGGCATGAGCTCGCCGACCCCGAAGCCATCGAGGCGGAGAAGAAGAAGTCCAACAGGATGCTCGCCGCTCTCGTCGGTCTCGGGGTCGTGACCATCATCGTGTTGGCTCTGCTCGGTTTCTGGCTGGCCACGTTCTTGACCGGAAGCAGTTCGGACGCTCCGCTCACCGAGCAGGACTTCGGCCTCACCACCTCCGCGGAGCCGCCTCCGGGCGCCGCCGCTCCCGCCGCACCGGCACCGCCGGCGAACGTCGCACCGGTCACCCCCGCGTCGGCCACCGTATTCTCGCCGCAGGGCACACCCGACTCCGCTGCCAATGCCCGGCTCGCCATCGACGGCAACACCGCCACAGTGTGGAGTACCGACTCCTACTTCCAGCCGTTCCCGGCACTGAAGAACGGTGTCGGCCTGATGATCACCTTGGACGAGCCGGCCAACTTGTCGAGCGTGTGGATCAACTCGCCGACACCCGGCACCAAGGTAGAAATTCGGAGCGCCCCCTCGGAGGAGCCCACCCTCGACCAGACCCAGGTCATCGGTTCGCAGGTGCTCGGTAGCGGCGTCACCGAAATCCCCGTGACATCGGAGGCGCCCACCACCAACGTCCTGGTCTGGATCACCGGCCTCAGCACTTCCGGGGGCAAGAACCAATCCTCCATCGCAGACGTGGGATTCAACGCCACGACGTAATCGGCTCCCGGTATTCATGGCCCGGCGTTCTGAGCTAACATCCGCCGGTGCGCATCTTCCGGGGGGTCGCCGAGGGCGGACCCTCGGATGTCGAGTTGCTCGCTGCGCATGTCGCCGGTGATCCGCACGCCTTTGCGACGTTGCTCGGTCGCCATTACGACCACCTGTGGCACGTCGCGACGCGCACCAGCTACACGCGCGAGGATGCCGCGGACGCACTGCAGGAGGCATTACTGTCGGCACACCGCAATGCCGGCTCCTTCCGACGCGATGCCGCGGTCCGGAGCTGGTTGCACACGATCGTCGTCAATGCCTGCCTCGACCGCATCCGCCGGAACAAAGCCCGCCCTGCGGTGTCTCTGTCGGCCGACGAGGACGACGAGCCCCGGGACGCCCGCGATCGTGTCGCCGAGCTCGAGATGAGCCTGGTGGTCGATCGCGCCTTGGCGCAGCTGCCGCCCGACCAGCGGACCGCGATCGTGGCGGTAGACCTCGAAGGTCACTCGACCAGTGAAGCCGCCAGGCTGCTCGGTGTTCCGGAGGGCACGGTGAAGAGTCGATGCGCGCGTGGCCGCAAGAAGTTGGCCGCTTCTCTCGAATATTTCCGGGACGAGGGGAACCGATCATGATCCTGTGGCGTCAAACTCTTATAGGAGCGCAGGACTGTCAGGCCGGTCAGGACCGAGCGGAATCGGTGAGGAGGTGTCATGGCCACTGATGATGTCGGCTCTTCGGATGGAGAGCTGCCGGCTCCGCCGTACTCCGCCGATCTGCTGTCCGATCTTCACGCCGGAGTGCTGCCCGAGTCCGTGAGTGAGCGCCTCTGGCCCCTGGTGCGGAACGATCCAGAAGCTATGGAGGTCATTTCCGCGCTCGACAGGGTCACCGAGCAGCTCGGGGCACTGGGCCGCGACCATTCCGTCGCGTCACCAATTCCCGACGACGTTGCCGACCGCATCGCTCGCGCACTCGCGGAGGAAAGGGAGTCCTCGGTCTCTCGGGTGGTGCCCCTCGCGCGGCGCAGAAGGTGGGCGGCTGTGGCAGGCGGCGCAGTGGCCGCGGCCGCTGCGGTCGTGGTGGCGATCGCTGTCGTCACGCCGACCAGCAATCCCACCGATCCGCCGATTGCTTCTCCGAGCACCTCCGAAACTTCCTCCGGTCCAGCGGTTCTCGAGCTGGACGCCGATCTCGACGCCGCGCGCCTCCTCACCGTGATCGGATCCCGTCAACTGGGCGCGCTCGAGAACCCGGAAGTCCTCGCAGAGTGCTTGCGCGCGAACGGAATCGAGCCGTCTCGTACGCTCCTGGGGTCGGGGGAAGTGCGGCTCGACGGCGCCCCCGGAGTACTCCTCCTTCTTGCCGGGCCTCAGCCACCGCAGATCACCGCGCTGGTTGTGGGAAACAGCTGCAGTGCCACGAATCCGGCCACCATGTCGGTCACCGATATCGGTTGAGCGACAACGCATCATGTCGTGCTGTGCGCAGACGGAACGAGTAGCTCGAGAATTTTGGCACGCAACTCGGGAGTGTCGTCCTCCACGGCGATCAGACTCGCGAACATCGCGGCACCAGCAGCGAGGACGAGAAGAGCCTTCGCGGTACTCGCCTCACCCTGATCATCGTCGAACAGGCGGGTGCTGGGCCCGCTGAACCCCTGCCACAAGGCATTACGCAGATCGGCGTGATCCCGGATCGCGGCGAGGAGGCCGGGAGTTGCCGCGCGAACCTCAGGCCGTGCGAACAGCTCGGCACTGCCGGTCACGACCCACCGAATCCAGCCTTCCCGATCGGTGCCCTCGAACGGCGTCAGGTCGGGGGTGGCACCGAGAATCGCGTCGAGCACAAGATGCGCTTTGGACGGCCACCGCCTGGTAATCGACGCCCTGCTCACCCCGGAACGGGTGGCGATTGCCCGCATGCTCAGTTGCTCCCAGCCGGACTCGACGAGCATCGCGCGGGTCACGGCCAGCACGTCGGTGTCGATGCGCGGGTCACGGGGTCGTCCTGTTCCGGTGGCATTCATCAGCTCGAATTGTGGGACAAAAGCGCCGTCCTCGCTATATCGTACCTAATACGAGACCACTGGCATCGTAATTCGACAGGACGGGCACATGAAGATTGCGGTTACGGGCGGCACCGGGTACGTGGGCGCTCACACGACCCTGGCGCTGCTCGCCGACGGCCACACCGTCCGCCTGCTCGTCCTTCCACACGAGTCGATCGACGTTGTGGTGGCGTCGGCGGGGGACGCCTCGGCTCGGATCGAAGTCGTAGTGGGGGACATCCGCGACCGAACGTCCATCGAGCAGCTGCTCGACGGGTGTGACGCACTTCTGCACGGTGCAGGGGTCGTGGGCACGGACGACCGGCGTGAGCAGCTGATGTGGGAGGTCAACGCTCAGGCCACCGCCGCCATTCTCGTCCGAGCCGCCTTCCTCGGTCTCGACCCGATCGTCCATGTCGCGAGTTTCAGCGCGCTGTTTCCATCCCCGGATCCCGTGATCGGGCCCGACAGTCCCACCGCGGCGGGACGCAGCGCGTACGGGCGGACGAAGGCGGCCGCCGATCGTGTCGCCCGTGCTCTGCAGGACGCCGGAGCACCGGTCGTCATCACCTATCCCACCAGTGTGGTCGGTCCCGGCCTCGAAGGCACCAAAGGTGTCACCGAACAGGGTTGGGCCGTCCTACTGGGCAGCGGGGTAGCTCCGCGGTTCCGCGGCGGCATGCAGATGATCGACGTGCGCGATGTTGCCGCTGTCCACGCCGCCGTGATGCAGCCCGGCCGCGGACCTCGGCGTTACGTCTGCGGCGGCGAGCTGATCGAGTTCAATCACCTCATCGACATCCTCGAACATTCTTCGGGACGACGACTGCGCCGGATCTCGCTGCCCGGGGGAGTTGTGCGGTTCCTGGGACGGCTCGCCGATGCCGTCGGCAAATACACCGCGGTCAGCGCAGGCTTCAGTTACGAAGCCGCCTGGCTGCTCACTTCGGCCACTGCCACCGACGACTTCCGCACGCGCGACGAACTGGGTCTGAAGTGGCGTCCGCCCCGAGACGCCCTCGCGTCGACGTTCGCCTGATCGCAGCACTCACCTCCTCGCCCGAAGGCAGACACAATGACCACTCCGACCGACCGGCGCACGATCTGGGAACCCGCCCGTCTCGGCCCTCTGACCCTGCGCAACCGCATCATGAAAGCCGCCACCTTCGAAGGAGTCATGCCTCGCGGGCAGGTCACCGACAAGCTCGTCGAATTCCACGCCGAAGTGGCCCGTGGCGGCGCCGCGCTCACCACCGTTGCCTACTGCGCCGTCTCACCCGGCGGACGGGTCCACGCCAATACCCTGGTCCTCGACAAGGCCAGTGTTCCCGGACTTCGGCGGCTCACCGATGCCGTCCATGCCGAAGGAGCGTTGGCGTCGGCGCAGATCGGGCACGCCGGACTGGTCGCGAACACGCTCTCGAATCGCACGAAGACGCTGGCCCCGTCCACGCGCCTGAGTCCGCCCGCCATGGGACTGGTGCGTGGTGCCACCCACACCGAATTGGATCAGGTCGTCGCGGACTTCGAGAACGCTGCGCGGGCGGCCGTCGATGCCGGCTTCGACGCCATCGAGGTTCATCTCGGCCACAATTACCTGCTCAGTTCCTTCATGAGCCCCAACCTGAACAAGCGAACCGACGAATACGGGGGCAGCCTGGAGAAGCGGGCAGCCTTCCCACGCCGTGTGGTCGAGGGTATTCGCCGCGTCGTCGGCGACACGATCGCCGTCACCGCGAAGTTCAACATGACCGACGGTGTTCCCAAGGGATTGTGGCTCGACGAGAGCCTCCGCATCGCTCGACTCCTCGAACGGGACGGGCATCTCGACGCGCTGCAACTCACCGGCGGCAGTTCCCTCCTCAACGGAATGTACTTCTTCCGCGGAGAGGTGCCGATGGCCGAATTCGTTGCATCACAACCGAAACTGGTCGGGTACGGCCTGAAGCTCTACGGACCCCGTATCTTCCCGACCTACCCGTTCGAAGAAGCGTTCTTCCTGCCGATGGCTCGCCAGTTCCGCGAAGCGCTGTCCATGCCTTTGATTCTTCTCGGGGGCGTCAACAGACTCGACACCATCGACACCGCACTGGGTGAAGGGTTCGAGTTCGTAGCGATGGCCCGCGCACTGCTCCGCGACCCGGACCTCGTCAACAAGTTCCGCGACCAGCACGTAGCGGAAGGCCTGTGCATTCACTGCAACAAATGCATGCCCACCATCTACACCGGCACCCGCTGTGTCATCCGAGAGACTCTTCGCTGATCAGAGGCCCGTGGGGGAGCGATCGGTATCACCTACAGTCCGGGAACAACACCCTTTAGTCTGGTGTTGATCAATTCGACTGTGCACGCTCCCTATCGGAAGGCCCGCATGACCACTCCATCGACGGTTCATGAACTCATCATCGTTGGTTCGGGACCTGCCGGATATACCGCAGCCGTCTACGCGGCGCGGGCGGAACTCGAACCGCTGCTCTTCGAGGGCACCCAGTTCGGCGGTGCTCTGATGACGACGACCGAGGTCGAGAACTTCCCCGGATTCCGGCAAGGAATCATGGGCCCCGACCTGATGGACGAGATGCGCGAGCAGGCCAAGCGCTTCGGCGCCGACATCCGTACCGAGGACGTCGAGGAACTCGATCTGACCGGGCCGATCAAGAAGGTCGTCGTCGGTGGCGAGACCTATCAGGCACACGCGGTCGTACTCGCGATGGGCGCGGCTGCCCGATACCTCGGCATCCCCGGCGAGGAGAAGCTCCTGGGCCGCGGCGTCAGCGCCTGCGCCACCTGTGATGGCTTCTTCTTCAAGGACCAAGACATCGTGGTCGTCGGTGGCGGCGACTCCGCAATGGAAGAAGCGACCTTCCTCACGAGGTTCGCCCGCAGTGTCACGGTGGTCCACCGCCGTGAGGAGTTCCGGGCGTCCCGCATCATGCTCGAGCGCGCCAAGTCGAACGAGAAGATCCGGTTCGTCACCAACGCAGAACCGATCGAGGTGCTCGGCGAGAACAGCGTCACCGGTCTGGTCGTGCGCGACACCGTCACCGGTGAGCAGTCCACGCTTCCCGTCACCGGAATGTTCGTGGCCATCGGTCACGACCCGCGCAGCGAACTCGTCAAGGGACAGGTCGAGGTCGACGAGGCCGGTTACGTACGGGTGCAGACGCCGACCACCGCCACCTCGCTGGACGGCGTCTTCGCTGCCGGTGATCTGGTAGACCACACCTACCGTCAGGCGATCACCGCAGCCGGCACCGGATGTTCCGCGGCCATCGACGCCGAGCGTTGGCTCGCCGAGCGCGGCGACATCACCGCGAACACCATCGCGGCCGCCGGTGCACCGGTCGACGCCTGAGTTGTCCACGATCGTCCAAGTTTTATCCGTCGAGTAAGGGGATTTCCCGTGTCGAACACCGTTACCATCACCGATGATTCGTTCCAACAGGATGTGCTGGGCAGCGACAAGCCTGTGCTCGTCGATTTCTGGGCTACCTGGTGCGGCCCGTGCAAGATGATCGCTCCGGTGCTGGAGGAAATCGCCGGCGAGCACAGCGACAAGCTGACGATCGCCAAGCTCGACATCGACGCGAACCCGGGTGCCGCCCGCGACTTCCAGGTGATGTCGATCCCCACGCTGATCCTGTTCAAGGACGGCAAGCCGATCAACACCATCGTCGGTACGAAGGGCAAGGCTGCGCTGCTGAAAGAGCTGGCCGACGTTCTCTGATCGACACCTGAACAGCCTGCCCGATTCCCGATTTTGTGGGAATCTCTGAGACAATCGATCGATGTGCTCCTGTCGCATCCGCGAACGGGACACGTCGATCGACTCGTTTGTAGAGAGCTGTGCTGTAGTGATACACACGGCCGTGGAATCAGACTGAGAGGCCCGAACATGCACCGACTCCGTCACGGCGACCATGGTCCGGCCGTCGCTGAGATTCGGGGCACTCTCGCCGGTCTCGGGTTCCTCCACGACGGTGTCGCCGACACTCGCCGCGACACCAATAATGGTTCGCACTGGATTGCGCCCGACGCCGTCTTCGACCACCACCTCGACAGCGCCGTGCGGGCCTTCCAGCAGCAACGTGGGCTCCTCGTGGACGGAGTCGTGGGTCCGGCCACCTATCGGTCCATGAAAGAGGCGTCCTACCGCCTGGGCGCACGCACGCTGATCTACCAACTGTCTGCACCCCTGTACGGGGACGACGTCGCTACGTTGCAGACACGGCTGCAGGACCTCGGGTTCTACGTCGGCCGGGTCGACGGATTCTTCGGACCGCAGACACACGAATCGCTGTCGTCGTTCCAGCGGGAGATCGGGATCGCAGCCGACGGAATCTGCGGCCCTGCCACCCTCCGTTCGCTCGAGTTGCTCGGTACCCGGGTCACCGGTGGTTCGCCCCACGCGATGAGCGAAGAAGAAATGGTCCGCAGCTCGGGTCCACAGCTCAGCGGCAAGCGCATCGTCATCGACCCCGGTCTCGGTGGGGACACCTACGGCACGATTGTCCATTCTCCGTATGGCACCATCTCGGAGTCGGACATCCTTTGGGATCTCGCCAGCCGGCTCGAAGGCCGGATGGCGGCGACAGGGATGGAAACCTTCCTGTCCCGGCCGCACCACGCGAACCCTTCGGACATCCAACGCGCGTCCACGTCGAATGCCTTCGACGCCGACCTCATGATCTCCCTACGATGTGACAGCAACTCCAGCCCCGCTGCCAACGGCGTTGCAAGCTTCCACTTCGGCAACTCGCACGGTTCGACGTCGATGATCGGCCAGGTTCTCACCGGCTTCATCCAGCGGGAGATTGTGGCCCGCACCCCATTGCAAGACTGCCGGACGCACGGACGCACCTGGGATCTGCTCCGCCTGACCAAGATGCCGACCGTGCAGATCGATCTCGGCTATCTCACCAACCGGTCCGATGCTGCCGTCCTGTCCAACCCGCGGGCACGTGACGCGATCGCGGAGGCCATCCTCATTTCGGTGAAGCGTCTGTACCTGCTCGGGCAGGACGATCAGCCCACCGGTACGTTCACCTTCGCTGAGTTGCTCGCCGAGGAACTGTCCTCTTCAGAACGGTCCTGACCGTCAGCGCACTCCGACCGGGGTGCGCTCACCGATGTCGACCATGCTCACCGATGCCGTATGCAACAGGCGTTCCAGAGCAGCCTCCACGTCTTCCTTCCACCCGTGGTCACGATTCAACTCGAGCCTCAGCCGAGGGAACCGGTAGTGTGGAGCGACGATCTCGAAGCCATTGTCTTCGAGGAACTCCGCGGGGATCATGCATTCCTCGGGGGAGCATTCCATGGCAGCGGTCGCCGATGCGATGCCGGAGTGGTCGGTATCGCTCGACCCACCGTCTCGAATACCGAAGGCCTCCAGGGCGCGGACACCGCGCCTCACCAGATCAGCGACCACCGCCTGAATGAGGGTGGCACCCAGATTTTGTTCTTCGCCGGCAGGCTCTAGTCGCAAGCTGGTGAGAAGGACGGCATCGGCACCCACCGGAGCGGTCGGCAGAAGCTGTGCCCGAGGCACCGTGCGTGGGGGAGCGTATAGCGCGCTGCCGACCGGCTTGCCATCCATGACGGCGACCTGACCGCAGGAACCCCACTCGAGCATGACCATCGACAGCCATGCTTCCTTCTCGAATTCCTGGTCACAGAATCCGCGCGAACTATGGATGGCCGCGGGATCCATCTCCCAGAAGACGCAACGACGAGCGTGAGCGGAGAGCTTGTCCAGGCCGTCGAGGGTGAGCGACGTGACGTGAGTCGACACTGGCTAGATCAGCCTCCAAATGTCACTACTACAAGTCATGTGTTGTCCTCTGATCTTCACTGCTCGTTGTCCTCGCTGATCTGCCCCCGAGATGCTGTCACCGGTGCTGTCACAGTGACGGATTACCCGCGGGTGCTTCTACCTCGCCCAGACAGTCATGAATCGGCTCGTTGCGCCTCCATCATTCCGACAATTCGCTGCAGATCGTCGACCGAACCGAACTCGACGACGATCTTGCCTTTGCGCTTACCGAGGCTGACGGTCACCCTGGTGTCGAAGGAGTCCGACAACCGTTCGGCAACATCCTGTAGTCCGGGCATCTGGATCGGCTTCCTGCGTTGCGGAGGAGCAATCTGATCGTCATTGCGGTTCGCCAGGGTGACCGCCTCCTCCGTGGCGCGGACGGACATTCCCTCCGCCACGATTCGAGCGGCCATCACCTCTTGTGCGTCGGCGCCGGCCTCGAGTGACAGCAGTGCACGGGCATGTCCTGCGGACAGTACTCCCGCGGCAACGCGGCGCTGGACGGGAATCGGAAGCTTGAGGAGGCGGATCATGTTGGTCACCACGGGGCGGGACCGGCCGATCTTCGCAGCCAGTTCCTCGTGAGTCACCTCGAACTCTTCGAGCAGCTGCTGGTAGGCGGCCGCCTCCTCGAGCGGGTTGAGCTGCACCCGATGAATGTTTTCGAGAAGGGCGTCGCGGAGCATCGCGTCGTCACCCGTCTCACGGACGATGGCCGGGATCGTGTCGAGTCCGGCCTCCTGGCCGGCCCGCCAGCGGCGCTCACCCATGACCAGTTGAAACTTGCCGTCTTCGACCGGGCGCACCACGATCGGCTGCATCAAACCGAATTCGCGGATGGAGTGCACCAGTTCCGCCAGCGCCTCGTCATCGAAGACCTGTCGCGGCTGCTTCGGATTGCGCACGATCAGGTTCGGGGCGATTTCCCGGTACACCGCACCGGTGGGGGAGGGGACGGGCTCAGCCCCATTCGTAACCTTCCCATCGCCGTTGTTTCCCGTGGATGCAGAAGCTCGGTCGCTGTCGGAAGGTGAGGTCGACGAGTTCGGGGTGGGCGGGGCGGGGATGTGGCGCTTGTCGGTGCCGATCACTACATCGGCGGCGGCGGTGCCCAGCCCCGGTGCCGTCGTGGGACCGGTCGGAATCAGCGCGGCCAATCCGCGGCCGAGTCCACCCTTACGCGTCTGACTCATCTCTGCTCCTGCTTCGTGATCTGTGCTGTACGCGCTGCGAGTTCACGTCCCGCGTCGAGGTAGCTCATCGCGCCACGTGAACCGGGGTCGTAGTCCAACACCGTCATCCCGTATCCGGGCGCTTCGGAGACCTTCACACTTCGGGGGATGACCGCGCGGAGGACGGCGTCTCCGAAGTGGGACCGGACTTCCGCTGCCACCTGGTCTGCGAGCTTCGTGCGTCCGTCATACATCGTCAGTAGCACGGTCGAGACATGCAGGTCCGGATTGAGGTGGGCTTGTACCAACTCGATGTTCCGCAGCAATTGACCGACGCCTTCGAGCGCGTAGTACTCGCACTGGATCGGAATCAGAACTTCCTTGGCCGCGACCATCGCGTTCACCGTGAGCAAGCCGAGCGATGGAGGACAGTCGATGAGGATGAAGTCGGCGTCGATATCTCGGAGCGCCTTTTCTGACAGCGCCCCCTTCAGCCGGCCCTCGCGGGCCACCATCGACACCAGCTCGATCTCGGCGCCGGCGAGGTCGATGGTCGCCGGGATGCAGAAGAGTCGCTCGTTGTGTGGGCTCGTTTGGATCGCCTCGGCGGCGGTTACCTCACCCAGGAGCAGTTCGTAGCTCGACGGGATACCCGAATGGTGGGCCACTCCGAGGGCGGTACTGGCATTGCCCTGGGGGTCGAGGTCGATCACGAGGACCGTCAGACCCTGCACTGCGAGAGCGGAGGCGAGGTTGACCGCACTTGTGGTCTTGCCGACCCCGCCCTTCTGATTGGCGATTGTGAGAATCCGGCGCTCCGGCGGTTTGGGTAGCGTCACGGAGTGGGGGTGGAGTACCTGGCTGGCTCTATGCGCGGCCGCGCCAATCGGAGTCTCCTCGACGGAGATGCCGTTATACGGAGCCGTGAATCCGTCGTCTCCGTTTCCCGAGCTCGTCGCGTGGTCGGATCGATGTTCGGTTTCACGTGAAACTGTTTCACGTGAAACGGCGGATTCAGGCCCACCCGACATTGATTACTCCTTCGATTGGGAATCGCTCGTTACTCGACATACTCACTCCGCATCCGTCGCCCGAGTGTCTCATCGGCGCTGACGGCGTTTCGGTACACGCTCTGCCCGAACCACCACGGTAGGAACCGGAAGAAGACCCACTCCACATTCCACGATGTCCAGCTTGCCAGCACCCAGCCGAGTCAAAGCGGCACGGTCGCGGGCGATCTCGTCGGCCGCGCTCGAACCCTTCAGTGCAAGCATTCTCCCATGCTCGTGGATCAACGGCAGCGACCACTTGGCCAACTTCTCCAACGGTGCCACTGCCCGCGATGTGACAACGTCCGCGCCACCGGCTTCTTTCACCACGCCAGACTCTTCCGCGCGACCACGAACAACCAACACATCCAAACCGTTCGACTCGACGAACTCCGCAAGATATACAGATCGTCGCAGCAGGGGCTCGACCAAGGTGATCCGCAAGTCGGGACGGGCAATCGCCAACGGAATACCGGGCAGTCCCGCTCCGCTGCCGACATCCACCACGGACTCGCCCTCAGCGATCAACTCACCGATCACTGCACAGTTGAGAAGGTGCCGTTCCCACAGGCGAGGAACCTCTCGTGGCCCGATCAGGCCACGCTCTACACCGTCACTTGCGAGAGACTTGTAGTACCGCTCCGCGATGTCGAATCGTTCACCGAACACCTGGCGAGCCGCCGCTTGTTCGTCCCAGTCGGCCGGCTTCTCACCATTCGGTTCCACGTGAAACATCCTCCCGCGAAGAGCTCATCTTCTACAAACTCAGCCTCTCCATTATCCGCCCTGATTCCCGACTGCGTCCCCTAACACCCACTCGCAACGCCGAAGAGTGTCTAGACCGCCACACCCGCGGTGGGGGAGGGGAGGGGGTGTAGGTGAAAACCCGGCGCCGAACGGACAGCAGGCGATCAGCGGCGCACGATGAAAGCTGTGCTACCGCCTTGCTCACAGTCGAGGGCTTTAGATCTTTGAGGCATCCGCTTCCGTGCCCGATTGGAAGCGGTGCCGTGTGTGCGCGGCCCTCGGACACACGCCGCGACGTCTGTTCCGTGGGGGCCAATAGGGGTCGCATCCGGCCTGTGTTTCACGTGGAACATGCTGACACGCTTCGCGGCATCGTCTCCGACTTCACTGCGGATACGCATGGCCCGGCCCGGCCTAGCGAAGTCGATTAGGACTTGAAGCGCATCTCTTCGTCGGATTTCAACCCTCGACACAGATGTACCGCAATGACGCCGGTTCCACGTGAAACATTGACTAGCTGTGGCGGACCTCGCGTTCCAAACTGCGAGGGTTTCACCCAATTTGGGCGCATCCTCAACTTCAGCTCGGCGTCGGTGAACCCGCGCGCCCGGCGTCGACAATCAGTGGGTAGGACGGCGGCATGCGGTACCGGCGACGCTGGGCGCCCTGCCGGGACGTGATGAGCGCGCTGCCGGGAACCGATGTTTCCGTTCGGCGGCCTAGAAGCTACCGAACACTAAATTGAACGCGAAGAAGCTAGGCTGCCGCTGTGCCGGCGGCAGGTGCCCCCGAGTTCAGGCATCACCACAGCGCGGCCGGCGTGTGGAGGTGCGAGGTCTCTACTCCGAACGGCCGTTCGGCAAGTTTCTCGGGCGGCGTCAGTCCGAGAAACATCATCGGCCACCATTGGTGGTTCCACGTGAAACATCGCCCCCGGGGCGGGAGCATACGATTCGAACCCGCTCGGCTGACGAGACCGTCGACACCAGAAGTCACATCGTCGCCCTCCGATCCTGCCGCTGCTGCCGCCACGAACGCTGTATCTCCGATTGCCTGACGAATCCCGAGACGCGCCCATTGCGGCGCGTCGACGAGGGCGAATCGGAATCATCACAGTGACGAAACTCCGATGGGTGGTTGGATGGCCGGAAACCGACTCAATGTTTCGGCAATTTTTCGTACTGGCACGGCCCGGCTCACCTGAACCAGAGGAATCCCGGACCATCGACCGCCTGCCGCGGGGCGCACATGCCAACACCGAGACCAGCCTGCTTCGACGCTCCGGGCACACACCTTCGCGCGCTTCGATCGAAACGAGCATCACGATCACGGGGTCGTAGGCAGTCGGCACCCTCGGTGGATGTATGACGCGGGGCAAGGTGGCCCGGGCGCCCGGGTTCGCTGCAGCGGAACTCAATCGACCAGAACCCCTTCCTTTCGCCGGTGCCGCCAACCGACGCCCCTCCGGCCCCAGGCCCTAACGCGCGTGGCACCAGTCCTTCGTCGAGTCACGACCACGCACGTCGACTCGACTCACCGGTTCCGGTCCAGGACGAGTTCGCAAAATCGGCAGTTGCGGATGTCTCCTCCTACCCAGCCCGTCCGGGACGGCCGTCCTGCGCTTCACGTCAGCAGTTGCACGCACGAGGGCCGTGGATCGTCACCATGTCTTGCAGTGAGTGACGGTGCACGTGCCGTCCGGCCGACGACTCAGGTGGGGGAGGGGAGGGTCTGGTGTGTTTCACGTGAAACGAGAGACACCGATTGGCGTTGCCGGAACGAAAGAAAGCGGGCCCAGGGATACCCTGGGCCCGCCTTCCGAATGTGGTGTGCTGAGTCAGTCCTTGATCACGACTACGCGACGCGACGGCTCGGCGCCCTCGCTCTCGCTGGAGACCCCAGCGACCTTGGCAACAGCGTCGTGCACGATCTTCCGCTCGAACGGGGTCATCGGAGTGAGCTCCTCCCGTTCGCCGGTCTCGAGCACGCGGCGTGCTGCGGACGCACCCAACTCGGTGAGTTCCGCGCGACGCCCGGCACGCCAACCAGCGATGTCCAGCATCAGTCGGCTGCGTTCACCCGTTGCCTGTTGCACAGCAAGGCGTGTGAGCTCCTGGAGTGCGTCGAGTACCTCACCTTTGCGGCCGACCAACTTGGTGAGATCGTCACCCCCGTCGATACTGACGACTGCTCGATCGCCTTCGACGTCCAGATCGATATCGCCATCGAAATCGAGCACGTCGAGGAGTTGCTCGAGGTAGTCGCCGGCGATCTCGCCTTCCTCGATGAGGTAGTCGTCAGAATCGGAGTCAACCTCGGTGTCCGGGTTCTGCGTCGGAGCCGTCACGTCTGTCTCATCTCCGTCCACTGCGATGTCAGGCTCAGTAGCCATACTCGTTCTCTTTTCTGAATCAGCGCCGCTTGCGCTTAGGGGACTTTCCGCGGTTCGTCTGAGGCCGGGCACCGGGTTTCGGCTTCGACGTGCCCGTCGGTGAACCGTCACCGCTCACAGTTCCCGTCGACTGTTCGGAGGCGTCGTCTTCCACCACTCCGTCGACGACCTCTGGTTCGCCCGGGGCTCCGTCTACCGCAGCCTTCTTCTTCTTCGAAAGATTGGGGCGCGCACCTGGCTTCGGGGCGTTCTCCGCTCGACGAGCCAGCGCTGCCTGCTTCTTCTCTTCCTCTTCCGCATCGATCTTCCGGAAGACGATGTGCTGCTGCGCGTAGGTCCAGATGTTGTTACTCACCCAGTAGAGAAGGATTGCGATGGGGAGGAAGGGGCCACCGACAAGGACGCCCAGTGGGAAAATCCACAGCGCAAGCTTGTTCATGATCGCGGACTGCGGGTTCGCGGCGGCCTCAGGGCTCTGTCGAGCGACGGAGGCGCGGGAGTTGAAGTGCGTCGCAACGCTCGCGATGACCATGAGCGGGATAGCAACCGCTGCAATGTTCAGCATGGTCGGGACCGGACCGTAGATCGCGAACGCCTCGAGCTGATCCGACGGGGTGGTGATCGCAGCCGAAATCGGTGCACCGAAAAGTCGGGCACTCAGGAAGGACTGGACGTCCTCGACGCTGAAGAAGTAGTTCGGCGTATTCGCGTTGTCCTCGACCGACATGCCGAGCTGTCCGAAACCGGTACCGGTGCGGTTGAACGACCGAAGAACGTGGAACAGACCGATGAACACAGGCGCCTGAGCAAGCACGGGTAGACAGCCCATGATCGGGTTGAATCCGTGCTCTTTTTGGAGCTTCTGCATCTCGACGGCCTGCCGCTGGCGGTCACCTGCATACTTCTTCTGCAGTGCCTTGATCTGCGGTTGCAGTTCCTGCATCTGGCGCGTGGTACGCACCTGCTTGACGAAAGGCTTGTACAGGATGGCGCGCAAGGTGAAGACGAGGAATACCACGGAGAGGGCCCACGTGAAGCCACTGTCCGGTCCCAGGAAGGGAATCGCCCCGAAAACCTTGTGCCAGACCCACAGGATCCCGGACACCGGATAGTAAATGAAGTCGAGCACGGCTCTATGTACTCCTCTGTTCGTCCACGTTCACCGGACAGTGGTGACGGCTACCCGGATGACGGCTACCCGCATGTTGGTGAGGGACCGAATCCGGCCCACCGGGCACGGGATCCCACCCACCAGGGTGCCAGGGCGCACATTTCGCCAGCCGGACCACCGTCAAGACAAGACCTTTGAGAACCCCGTGGGTGCGCAGGGATTCGACTGCGTACTCGCTACAGGTGGGTGTGAACCGGCAGGTCGGCAACCTCAGGGGCGACACATATGTCCGGTACAACTCGATCAGAAAGATAAGGATTCGCGCCGGCAGGGCACGGATGGTCGCCCACGTGGACGTCGTCGGGGTATCGGCACCCGCCACCGCGGCTCGCGACTCGTCGAGTGCGCTTTTCATGCGAAGTTACTCATGCGCAAGAAGATCCAATCGGGAGAGACCTGCACGAAGTTGCTTGTCCAGATCCCGGCTACTTGCAGTCGCGGCTCCCGGAAGAGCCCGAATCACCACATCGGTGGTGGCTGGAACAGCACCCACCAGGTCGATGCAGATATGACGAAGCCGGCGTGCGACTCGATGTCGAATCACCGCCGGCCCGACAGCCTTACTCACAACCAGTCCAAATCGTGGACCGCCGCTACTCACCAGCTCATCTGTCTGTCCACGGTCGAATGCGTGGACAACCAGATCGCGTCTTCCCATCCGGCGACCGCGTCGTACAGTCAACGAAAAGTCTGAATGACGACGCAATCGGTACGGCTCAGGCAACACCCCGAGCTCCTGAACCCAGTATCGGGATCAGGCGGTGAGGGATTCGCGGCCCTTACGGCGACGCGCCGAAACGATTGCACGACCCGCACGGGTCCGCATACGAAGACGGAAGCCGTGAACGCGCGCGCGGCGTCGGTTGTTCGGCTGGAACGTCCGCTTGCCCTTGGCCACGGTCAACACTCCTCGAAATTCATCGACGCCTCCCGGCGTCCTGGATCTAACATGGTCGAAAACTCAGGTGGTCAACCAGCAGTGACACACGACATCGCCGCTGGACTGAATCCAGCACGATACCGCCACCTCACCACAGGGTGACTGTTCGAGAGTACTGATGACTCCCGGTCAGGTCAAACTCGCTCACCTGCACTTCCTCTGCGAACGGGATGACCGACACGCCGAGGTTCGATAAATGCTTGCACCCCAACTTCCGATGTGCCAAACCGCTGTGAGGTTGCCGACACTGTTGCTAGCGTTGAAGCATGGTCTCGCCGATGAACCCTGATCGAGTGCCCAGCTCTCGACTTCACCGTTCTCATCTGCACATTCACCAGAATTCATCCACAGGGCACAGACGGTGTCCCGCCTTCGGTCACCCCGAGGGTTGCTGACGCACGTCACATCCCGGGTCGGTCCACCCCCTTCATCCAGACGTCCTGCGCAAAACCGCAGTTCAGGGCGGTAAATCTGGAAGTTTCACCTCGTAACGACGTCTTCACACCAGTCCTCCAAGCTTTGTCCACATCTGTGGATAATTGTGTGGAAACACAGTTCAGATGGCATATTCGTAGGTCCGTACGGGGTCCATCCTCAGGTCGGGGAACGCCCAATTCCACCTCGGCGACGGCACCGACATCTCGACAAACTGGGGAGGAACCAC